>NZ_JABXKH010000058.1 GCF_017115105.1 Nostoc sp. NMS2 | reverse complement strand
CTTCGGCTACGCTCAGGACAGGCTCGGCACAAGTCGCTCAGTACAAGTGCCCAATTCCCAATTCCCAATGCCCAATACTTAATTTTTCAGGAGAATGAAACCATGATTAATGCCAAACTTGCTGCACAATCTCATCCAAATCACCAGACAATCGTTAAAATTTCAGAAAAAGTCGCTTTCGGAGGCGAAGAACTGGTAATTATCGGCGGGCCCTGTACCGTTGAAAGCTTAGAACAAATGGAGATTGTCGCCCAAAAGCTATCTACTGCATCGGTGCAGGGATTGCGTGGCGGTGTTTACAAACCTCGCACATCTCCATACGCTTTCCAGGGTATGGGTGAGGAAGGATTGAGGATTTTGGCAAAGGTGCGATCGCAGTACAATATGCCAGTTGTCACTGAGGTGATGTCAATTTCTCAAATTGAAGTAGTTGCCGCCCACGCTGATATGCTTCAAGTTGGTAGCCGCAATATGCAAAACTTCGACTTGCTCAAAGCTTTAGGACAAGCTGGTAAACCAATACTACTCAAACGTGGTTTAGCCGCGACTATTGAAGAATTCGTCATGGCTGCTGAATATATTCTTAGCCACGGGAATCCTGATGTGGTGTTGTGCGAAAGAGGTATCCGCAGCTTCGATGATTACACTCGCAATGTCCTAGATTTAGGGGCAGTGGCAGCACTTAAGCAAATAACTCACCTGCCTGTGATTGTAGATCCTTCCCATGCTGTCGGTAAACGGGAACTGGTAGCACCTGTGGCTAGAGCTGCGATCGCTTGCGGTGCAGATGGATTAATTATTGAATGTCACCCAGAACCAGAAAAATCTGTTTCTGATGCCCGTCAAGCACTCTCTTTAGAAGATATGGTGCGTTTAGTTGATAGTTTAAAGCCTGTAGCAACAGCCGTTGGGCGCAATATATCAAATGTCGGGGCGGGTTTATCACCTGCCCCAATTTTTTGTGCTGCTTAAATTTTGTCATTTGTCATTAGTCATTAGTCATTGGTACTAATGACTTTGATTTACCCACGGCTTTTTATCAAAATGAGCGATCGCGGCAGGTGTTGGGAAGACTTGCGATGTTTTTGTAGCTGTAGGATGAGTCAAAATATTTATTTTGGCTGAACGACAAACTGCGATGTCTACGGTGGTCACTGAGCTTGCCGAAGTGCGGTAAACTACGCCTTCGTAAAATAAAGTAACAAGAACTTAACAGCAATTTCTCTCCTAAAGGGGTAGGCGAAAAAAACAATTATTAGTACACTAATGTTTAGCTTAACTAACATTCTGCTTATCTAATTAGAATTAATCGCAACCAACCATTTTGCAAAAAATGCGATGTCTAACGACAAGCTAGTACGTGTATGTGCTTCCCCTTTCCCCAAATTGTTAATATGCGCCATTTAGTCCCTATTCAGACGATAAAGCCTTCGTCCTTGGCTGCTCAAACTATTTTTAGCTTTCATAACGTTATTCAAAGAGGACGATTTTCACTACTTGTATTAGGTTTAACTTACTTGTGTGCTGCCTGTAATGCTTCCGAAGCCCAATCAAGTGGAAAAGAAGCAGGAAAAAATCGAGCCGTGCCAGTGGTGGTTGCCACTGCGACTCAAAAAACGATTCCAATACAGTTATCGGCTACGGGGACTGTTGAAGCATATTCTACGGTATCTGTCAAGTCTCAAGTTGGTGGACAGCTGACTGGAGTCTATTTTCAGCAAGGACAGAACGTTAAGAAAGGAGACTTGTTATTTAAAATTGATTCTCGCCCTCTACAAGCCGCGCTGATGCAAGCGAATGCTGCCAAAGCTAAAGATTTGGCTCAGGTGAAACAGGCACAGGCTAATGTGCTAAAAGCGATCGCTCAAGTGAACCAGGCAAAAGCGAATGTAGTGAAGGATAAGTCCCAGGCAACAAATGCAAATGTGCAGGCTCAACGTTATGCTAGTTTGCTTAAGCAAGGGGCAATCAGTAAAGAACAGTCCGAACAGTATCAGACTACTGCTGATGCTCAACAGGCAACGGTGAAAGCAGATCAAGAGGGAGTAGCAAATGCTCAGGCTGCGGTGGCGGCAGCCCAAGCAGATGTACAAAATGCGGCTGCGGTGGTAGTTGCAGATGAAGCTGCGATCGATAATGCCAAAGTTCAGCTTTCTTATACTTCCATCTACTCACCAATTGCTGGACGCACGGGTAGTCTGAAGCTAAATCAAGGCAACTTGGTAGAGACGAATGCCACCGATCCGCTAATTATAATCAGCCAAATTCGCCCGATTTACGTTAACTTTTCCATTGCCCAGCGACTGCTGCCAGATATCAAAAAATACAGTGCTAATAACGGCAAGTTAGAAGTCGATGCTTTACCTCCTAAAGACGCAGGGAGGCCAGTCCGAGGCGAACTTACCTTTGTCGATAGTGGAGTCAATACCCAAACAGGCACAATTCAACTTAAGGGTACTTTTGCCAACGCTGACGATCGCCTGTTTCCGGGGCAGTTTGTTAATGTAGTCCTCAAACTAAGCGAAGAACCAAATGCCATTACCGTGCCTTCTCAGGCCGTACAGAGTGGACAGCAAGGACAATTTGTGTATGTAGTCAAACCCGACAAAACAGCAGAAATGCGGACAATTACCGTCGGCGACACCGTTGAGAACGAAACCGTAATTAAGCAAGGCTTGAAACCAGGTGAGCAAGTAGTCACTGATGGACAATTCAACCTAGTAGCTGGTGCCACAGTCGAAGTGAAACCGGAAGTAGGAAGCAGAGGGAGAGGGGAGCAGGGGGCAGGGGGGCATACTTCGACTACGCTCAGTAACCGGGGGGCAGGGGGGCAGGGGAGCAGGGAGCAGGGGGGCAGGGGAGCAGAGGTGATGGAAAAAATAACAAATGACCAATGACCAATGACAAATGACCAATGACAAATGACAAATGACAAATGACTCACTACTAAAATGAACATTTCCGAGCTATTTATCCGGCGACCAATCATGACAACCTTAGTTATGGTTGGCATTTTGATATTTGGGCTGATCAGTTACCAACAGCTACCCGTTAGCGACTTGCCCAATGTAGATTATCCAACACTCCAGGTAACAGCTAATCTGCCCGGAGCTAGTCCAGAAACGATGGCTGCCTCAGTCGCAACTCCCTTAGAGCAGCAGTTTTCGAGCATCGCGGGATTGAGTTCGATGAACTCTACCAGTTCTTTGGGTACTACACAGTTGACGCTGCAATTTGACCTGAATCGGGATATTGACGGTGCAGCCCAAGATGTCCAGTCTGCGATCGCTAAGGGAGCAAAGCAGTTACCTACAAATATGCCTAATCCGCCATCTTACCGAAAGGTAAATCCGGCGGATCAGCCAGTTCTTTACATCTCCCTCAATTCGTCTATTCTGCCTCTCTCAACTGTAGACAAGTACGCTGAGACATTGCTAGCACAACGCCTGTCAATGGTGGATGGGGTGGCACAAGTGCAGGTGTTTGGTTCCCAAAAGTACGCGGTACGAATTCAGCTTGACCCGGAATCGCTGAGTGTCAAAGGCATAGGAATTGATGAAGTAGCTGATGCGATCGCTAACGGAAATGTCAATCTGCCTACGGGGACACTTTACGGTAAGCAGCAGAATTCTACAATTCAAGCAAACGGTCAACTCAACGATGCCGCCAGCTATCGCTCCCTAAGTGTGGCTTATCAGAACGGCGCACCAGTGCAGCTAGGAGAACTAGGTCAAGTTCTGGACAGCGTGGAAAATGACAAGATCGCAAGCTGGTATTTTCCTGTCAAGAAAGAGAGCAAGGGAGCAGAGGAGCAGGGGAGCAGGGGAGCAGGGGAGCATACTTCGACTACGCTCAGTAACCGGGGGAGCAGAGGAGTAGGGGAGCAGGGAGCAGGGGAGAAATCCTCAATCCAAAATTCTGGCGTGCGGGCGATCGTTCTGGCAATTCAGCGCCAACCGGGAACTAATACCGTTCAAGTGGTGGATGCGATCAAGAAACTCCTACCCAGCTTCCGCACACAGATTCCGGCGGCTGTGAACATGGATATTCTCTACGATCGCTCCCAGTCAATTCGGGAGTCGGTGGATGATGTACAATTCACGCTGCTACTCACCATCGCTCTGGTGGTGCTAGTAATCTTTCTGTTTCTCCGCAATATCTCTGCTACTGTTATTCCCAGTTTGGCAGTACCGCTTTCGATTGTAGCGACTTTTGGAGTCATGGTACTACTGGGCTTCTCACTCGATAACCTGTCACTGATGGCGTTAACCCTTTCAGTAGGTTTCGTAGTAGATGATGCTGTAGTCATGCTGGAAAATATTGTCCGCCACATGGAAATGGGCGAAAGCCGCATGGAAGCAGCCCTAAATGGTTCTAAAGAAATTGGTTTCACAATTTTATCTATGACCATTTCTTTAGTGGCAGTATTTATCCCGATACTGTTCATGGAAGGCATTCTGGGGCGACTGTTCCGTGAGTTTGCCGTTACTATTAGCGTTGCAATCTTGGTATCTGGCGTAATTTCCCTGAGCTTGACACCAATGCTGTGTTCGAGATTTTTGAGTCCACCTCATCATGAGGGAGATGAGGGGGATGAGGGGGAAATTCCTAATTCGCAATCTAAAATCCAAAATCCAAAATCCAAAATCCAAAACTTTAATCGTCGTCTGTACAACTTTTCAGAAAACGTCTTTAATGTGATATTGGGTGGCTACGATTGGAGTTTGAAGAAATCACTCAAGTATCACCGCACAACGATGGTGATTTCGGGAGCGATTCTTGTCGCCACAGTGTATCTATTTATAATTGTGCCTAAAGGGTTTGTTCCCAACGCAGATGTTGGACAAATTACGGCAACTACCCAGGCATCAGAGGATATATCCTTTGATGAGATGGTAAAACATCAACAGGCTGTAGCTGCGATCGCTTATCGCGATCCTAATGTCGATTCCATCAACTCCAGTGTCGGGGCTGGCGGGCCAAATGCTTCCGCCAATGCTGGCAGAATTTTAATCGAACTCAAGCCCCGCAATCAACGCCGTCTTAGTGCTGATGAAGTTGTCCAGGAACTCCGACCGAAGTTGTCAGTTGTGCCTGGAATCAAGGTATTCTTACAAAATCCCCCAGCTATTAATGTGGGTGGACAACAAACAAAAGCGCAATATCAATTTACTCTGCAAAGTCCCAATATTCAGGAACTTTACCAGTATGCCCCAGCCCTGGAAAACAAGCTCCGCACCATGTCAGATTTGCAAGATGTCAACAGCGATTTGCAAATCAAAAATCCGCAAGTAAAAGTAGATATAAACCGCGACCAAGCTTCGGCTTTAGGTTTGACGGCTAATCAAATCGAAACTGCTCTGAGTAATGCTTATGGCACTCGCCAAGTTTCTACCATCTACGCCCCCGATAGCCAGTATCAAGTAATTATGGGCGTGGAACCAAAATATCAGCAAAATTCCAACGCCCTAGATTTACTCTCAGTTCGTGCCCCTAATGGACAACTTGTGCCTCTCAACGCCGTAGCAACCTTGAGTAAAGATGTGGGCCCCTTGACTATCAATCACAAAGGGCAGCTTGCTTCTGTCACCTTCTCCTTTAATCTCAAGCCAGGAGTGTCACTAGGTAACGTCACTGGGAAAATTGAGGAACTCGCCCGTCAAACACTGCCACCGACTATTAGTACAGGCTTCCAGGGTTCAGCGCAGGCATTCCAATCTTCGATTCAGGGTTTAGGGCTGCTACTGCTGATTGCCATTTTGGTGATTTATATCGTATTGGGGATTCTCTACGAGAACTTCATTCACCCACTGACAATCCTTTCTAGCTTACCCTCTGCTGGATTTGGGGCAATACTGACCCTGTTGCTGTTTCAAGTTGACTTGAATATTTACGCCTTCGTCGGCATTATTCTGCTAGTTGGCATTGTGAAGAAAAACGGGATCATGATGGTTGACTTTGCGATCGTCGCCCGTCACAACGGCAAAACCCCTTATGATGCTATCTATGAAGCCTGCTTAGTAAGATTCCGTCCAATTATGATGACGACAATGGCAGCACTCATGGGAACTTTACCAATTGCCCTCGGTTTAGGAGCCGGAGCAGATACACGTCGTCCCCTTGGTTTAGCAGTAGTTGGGGGGTTAGTGTTCTCGCAGTTCCTCACACTTTATTTAACACCCGTTTTCTACACCTACATGGAGTCTTGGCAAACCAAGCTGAAAAAACGCAGCTGGCGCAAACAGCCAATTTGACACTCCCCAAACTGAACAAATAACGCTTGGTTCATTTGTTCACTCCCTTCATTTGAGAGGGGAGTTTTTTATGTATCATAGTTATTTTTGATTAACTTTCCCATAATTGCGATCGCTGGGATTGGGTACTTGGTGCGATCGTAAATCCCCAGTCTCCAAACATCGAAGAACCGTATTGTGGAACTTGAGATCGGAGTTCAGAGGTGGATTCATCCAGTTCAAATACTCGCCAACGGAGATAAAAGGCTGAACAAGCCTTAGAGGTTGTTTGAAAAGTGTTTCGCTGTGACTTTGGGCACTTTTAGATCCCCCTAAATCCACGCCACTTGCTTCATTTGGGGAGACCCCAAGACCGCAGTGGCTCCCCGATAAATTGGGGGACTTTGATTCCGGTTCCCCCCTTTTTAAGGGGGGTTAGGGGGGATCTAGAACTTTTGATACCGATAAGGAGACTTTTCAAACATTCTCTTAAAATTGCAATACGCTTAAAATAAGTCTTTTTTCTCTCCCTGCTCCCTCTGCTTCCTTCACGCTCATATCAGTTTTGCTTAGAGGAATAAAGCCATGACTCAAGCCTTACGCAAACTAGTTACATTCGACGAATTTGTTGCTCAGTACTCAAACAACCCACAAAGACGTTATGAACTCCATGATGGAGTAATTGTTGAGATGGCACAACCAACAGGCGACCACGAAGAGGTTACAGGATTTTTGGTCAGAAAACTTAGTGTAGAATTTGACCGCTTAAATCTTCCCTATCTCATCCCAAAAACAGTATTCGTCAAACCGCTTGAAAACGAATCAGCTTATTCACCAGATGTCCTTATCCTAAATCAGCCTAATTTAATAAATGAACCTCTATGGAAAAAAACATCTACTGTAAGCCTTGCTGCATCCATTCCTTTAGTGGTAGAGGTAGTGAGTACTAATTGGCGTGATGATTACCACAAAAAATACGCTGACTATGAACAAATGGGAATTTCTGAATACTGGATTGTGGACTATGCCGCATTGGGTGGTAGGGAATTCATTGGCAAGCCAAAACAACCTACTATCTTGGTTTGCTGTTTGGAAGAAGGTGAGTATCTAATTAATAAATTTCGAGGTAATGACCGTATCCAATCACCAACTTTCCCAGAGTTGAATTTAACCGCAGAACAAATTTTTCGCGCTGGTGTAGTCAGCTAATACCATTTTGGATTTTGGACTTCGGCTTACCTCGGCTCCGCTCGGCACAAGTCGCTCAGTCGAACGATTTTGGATTTTGGATTATCAAAGAAGCAAATTTATACTTAATTTCAGCAACACTATCTAAAGTTTCAATTATGTCTGATGCAATTATTCAATCTGAATTATTGGATGACAAAGCTGATAAAGAGCAAAACCTCTGTCAGATTCTCAGCGTACAGGAGTTAAGTGTTCTAAACGATCGCTCCAATTCCAAAGGGCTAGTTCAACTGGTTTTGCACCTCACAGTCATGGTTTGCAGTGGCTATCTGTGGGCAACAAACTTTGGCAATTGGTCACTGGCTATACCAGCACTGGTAATCTACGGCTTCAGTCTGGCTTCCATGTTTGCACCGATGCACGAATGCGTTCACAGAACGGCTTTCGCTAACAATCGATTAAATCATGCTGTAGCTTGGTTTTCTGGCTTGCTCTCATTTTACAACAGCACATTCTTTCGTCGTTATCATAAATGGCATCATCGCTACACTCGCGTTCCTGACAAAGATCCCGAACTAACCGATCTCAAACCGAGTAATCTGGGTAAATACTTGTTGATAATTAGCGGTTTACCGTGGTGGTGGGGTAAAGTAAGCGGGCATTTTCAGGTAGCGACTGGTCAATTTGACGATTTTCCATTTGTGCCAGAAGCCGCACGAGCCGAAGTTATGCGCTCTACTCGATGGCAATTAGGTATTTATGTAAGTGCGATCGCAATTTCAATTGTAGTTAATCAGCCTTGGTTTTTCCTGTATTGGCTGCTACCCCTGCTTATCGGTCAGCCGATTCTCCGTTTCATTCTGCTAGCAGAACATACAGGTTGCACTCTTGACGCTAATCTGCTCACAAATACGCGCACAACGCTAACCCTTTGGCCTGTGCGATTTTTCATGTGGAATATGCCATTTCATGCAGAGCATCATTTATATGCATCAATTCCCTTTCATGCTCTACCAAAAGCACATCAGCAATTGAGCCAACACTTTACCCACATTGAACCTGGCTATCTGAGAGTCAACTGGAATATCATAATTAATTCGTAATTCGTAATTCGTAATTCGTAATTAGGACAAACGGAAAATTGCTGGCGTTGGTGATAAAGAAACTTTACTATCCCTCCCTAATCTCCATTCCCCTGTCACCTGTCACCTGTTCCCTATTCCCTTTGATTTTAATTTGCTCTAGACTCGACCTTAACGCACATTTATCAGATCATGAAGAATAATTAAGAAAAATGAGTATAGACAAATATGATAAAAATGCTCGCTGAAAACTTGATGGGAATTGAGGCAAGATTACAAATTAATTGGGTTTGGCTAAATGCCAGCTTACAGTTTGCTAGTTGGGCACTTTTTTCACTTTTACTCGCTGAGGTTTTGAGAGACAGCTACCATGCTTTGTGTCACCAAGTCAATTGGCTTGCTAAATGGCACAACAAACACCACATGGCCTATCGCCGCGATTTATCGATAGTCTCCATGAAAATTTACCAAGAATCGCAACTTTATCACGACATTTTAGAATCGAGTCTACTGCTGGTGGTATTGGTAGTCATTGCCTTAATTGTCCAACATAAGGGCTTATGGTTAGGAGTAGCTTATGGTTCCACCTTCTTGTATGGCGCGTCTGTACGATATTTCCAGGGAAAAATTGATACAGACTACAACCACCTACCCGGACCTTTAGAGACAATTCCATCCATTTGGTGGGTGAATCGGTCTTACCATTGGCGGCATCATTTTGATGATGTCAACGCTTACTACAGTGGTGTCTTTCCCTTAGTTGATAAAATTCTGGGCACAGGACTGTCTCTGAAAGGGAAAACCATCGCTTTAACCGGAGCATCAGGAGCGTTAGGGCAAGCTTTGGCGGCTGAACTTGTAAAGAATAATGCTAAAGTCGTGGCGTTAACGACTAATCCAGAAAAATTAGTAGAGCAAGTTGGGGTGAAGGTGATTCCCTGGCAATTAGGTAATGAAGCTGAACTGAGGAATAGTTTAGAGAAAGTAGATATTTTAATTATCAACCACGGAATCAATGTCTACGCCAGCCGCACGCCAGAGGCTATCAATTCCTCTTATGAGGTGAATACTTTTTCAGCATTGCGGTTGATGGATATATTTTTGACAACTGTAACAGGGCCACAAGCAAAAGCAACCAAGGAAATTTGGGTAAATACTTCTGAAGCTGAGGTTTCTCCAGCGCTGAGTCCGCTTTATGAACTCAGCAAAAGATCGCTAGGTGATATTGTTACTCTCAAGCGTTTGGATGGGGATTGTGTAATTCGCAAGTTAATTCTTGGCCCGTTTAAGAGTCAACTTAATCCTTATGGAGTGATGTCTGCACAACAAGTTGCTCGTGCTATTTTATTTTTCGCGCGGCGAGACTTCCGAAATATTATTGTGGCAATAAATCCTCTCACCTATCTGCTGTTTCCCTTAAAAGAAACTAGTACGTCGCTATACTATCGAGTCTTCAGCCGGACAGCGAAAAGTGAACAAGACTTAAGCAAACAATAGCTGCAACCCTTATTTTCAGGTAGGGGCAATTCATAAATTGCCTATGAAAAAAATCTTTTGCTGACATACAAACTTACAATAACACTCTCCATCCTAATACGGTTCGGTTAAGGCAAGACGCGATAAATCGCCGTCTCTACAAAGGACTAATTATTGTAAAGACGGCGATTTATCGCGTCTTTGCGATCTAGGGCGTGTCATCAAAAAACCTTATCCGAACCGTATTGCCCCTTTATCCTATTATATCCTCTCTCTATGGCTCTACATCTCTGCGAGAGAAACACAAAAAAAGGGATAAGCCCAAAAGCCTATCCCCGAAAAAATCAACTAATCAATGTATCAAGTTCCACTTGTCCAAGAATTGATGTACTCAATTTGGTCTGCTGTTAGGCTATCAATTTTGATCCCAATAGCTTGTAACTTCAATCGAGCAATTTCTTGATCGACTTCAACAGGAATTGAGTGCAAACCAGGTTGCAACTTACCTTTATTTTTCACCAGGAATTCACAAGCCAAAGCTTGGTTTGCAAAACTCATGTCCATAACTGCGCTGGGGTGTCCTTCAGCCGCAGCTAGGTTAATCAAGCGTCCTTGTCCGAGAACGACAACTGATTTACCATTTTTCAACTTGTACTCTTCGGTGAAAGGACGAACTTCTTTGATTTCTTTAGCTTGTGCAGCCAAGTATTTCAAATCAAGTTCTAAGTCAAAGTGACCAGAGTTACAAACGATCGCACCATCTTTCATGACATCGAAGTGTTCACCACGAACGACGTGCTTGTTACCAGTCACAGTGATAAATATATCACCTTGGGTTGCAGCTTCAGCCATTGGCAGGACGCGGAAGCCATCCATTACGGCTTCAATTGCCTTGATGGGGTCGATTTCGGTGACGATGACGTTAGCACCCATCCCACGGGCGCGGAGGGCTGTACCTTTACCACACCAGCCATAACCGACGACGACAATGTTTTTACCAGCCAACAAAATGTTTGTGGCGCGGATAATGCCATCTAGAGTTGATTGCCCAGTACCATAGCGATTATCAAAGAAGTGCTTGGTGTCGGCATCGTTGACGTTGACTGCCGGGAAGGTGAGTACGCCTTCTCTAAACATGGCGCGTAGCCGCACGATACCAGTGGTGGTTTCTTCGGTGCTACCAATCAAATCAGCAATTTGGTGTTGGCGGTGTTGGATTAAAGCCGCAACTACATCGCTACCGTCATCAACAATAATGTTGGGGCGATGATCTAAAGCTATTTGAACGTGGCGGTTATAAGTTTCGTTATCTTCGCCTTTTTGAGCAAAGACAGGAATTTCATGATCGAGGACGAGGCTAGCGGCTACGTCATCTTGCGTTGATAAGGGGTTGCTAGCAATTAAAAGTGCGTCTGCACCACCGGCTTTCAGAGCGATCGCCAAATGTGCTGTTTCTGTTGTAATGTGGGCACAAGCTACAAGGCGTAAACCAGCGAAGGGCTTTTCGATAGCGAAGCGATCGCGAATTTGCTTCAAAACTGGCATTTCGCGTCCAGCCCATTCAATGCGCTGTCTTCCCAAGGCAGCTAGGCCGAGGTCTTTAACCTCGTGCTTTAATCGGGGAGAAGTTGCGGTCATCAAAAGTTACCTCAAAAAATTAAAAAAGTTACGTAAATTTTACGCACTCTACTAGGTTATTGTACAACTTGCGATTTTTGCTTGAAAGAAAGCAAATCACTAGTCAACAGTCCTCAAAACTAGCTTGACGTTTGATTACCCTAATGTCAACTTCATCCCCAGGTTCTTTGTTTTTGTTTTATCTTTGGTAAGAGTAAGATTTTTCTCGGCTTTAATTACCGATTTTGGGTATATTGTCATCTACCTTTAGATAGATGAATAATAAAACAACATCAAAATTTCATTATCTAAAGAGAAAATCTCAACTTTAGATAAGTACATTTACTCAAAGCAATTGTGGAGGATGGTTATAGAAGTAGTCAAAATAATTCGTAATTGATAATTCGTAATTCGTAATTGTTACCCCACAACTGAAGTCGCTTGCTCTGAAAAAAGGAATTATGTTTTTTATCTCCATCCATGAATTGAGTTGCTCTGTCCATTAATTACGAATTACGAATTACGAATTACGAATTAGTAATTATTCGGTCAATAGTCAATTTTTTTCAAGGAGGTGTTTGAGTGCGTTTTCAATTTTTGGCGATCGCCAGTTCAATGGCCATAGCCGTTATATCTGTGCCAAAAGCCACAGCCCAGATTCCATTTTTACCACAACTGCAAGCTCCCATTAGTGTGAGTAATGATTCAAATAATCGGCTTGTTACAGGCTGGATTTATTTAGATGGTCGGCGGTTATTTCAGATAGCGGCATCAAAAAGCAACTTTCTTGAGCGTTCAGAAGATATCCAAAGGAAGTTGGAGAAAATTAGCCAAAATTACATTCAGTCACCAGCAAAAACAGCAGTCAAGGTAGAAGTTCGCAAAGTAAACGAATTACCAGTAATTTATGTCAACGGTCAATACCTGATGACCATCACTTCTGAAGATGCTGGATTGCGAGAGGTAGATATATCGACATCGGCAAATCAAATCGCGGAATCGTTACAAGAAGACTTGCAACAAGCAAAGCAAGAAAGACAAACTCAATTTTTAATCGACCAAGGTAAAATTGCTGCGGGCACAGGACTGGCAATGATTATCATGAGTTGGGGGATATATAGTTGGCAGCGCCGTTCCAAAAAAGATTCAGTACAACCCATTGCCTCCGAACCCCTTAGATGGCCTCTAAACTCCCCAATTTCACCAGCAGCAGCCCAACCAATTACAACACAACTGAATCAACAGCAACATCGGCATATTCAAGAAGTCAAAAGACGATTGTTTCAGCTAACTCAAGCCGGAATTTGGGGTAGTGGAAGTTTCTTTATCTTGGGTCTATTTCCCTACACACGACCATTTCAGCTAGGGATTCTCACAGCCGCCCAATTTCCTTTGCGATTGGGTGTTGTGTTCCTGGTAACTTACGTATCGATCCGTCTCATCTACGCCCTCATTGACCGCTTCACCACCACTCTAATTAGCAGTGGTGCTTTCTTGACTCCAGAAAGTTCTGAACGGCTGCAACTGCGAGTTTCCACATTTTCTGGTGTGACTAAAAGCATCGCTACTGGTATCTGCATAGGAGTAGGCTTCTTGCTAGCGCTGGTGTCATTAGGGATAGATATTGTTCCCTTACTAGCGGGTGTGAGTTTGGTTGGTGTCGCCGTGTCTTTAGCTTCGCAAAACTTAATTAAAGATGCGATTAACGGTTTCTTGATCATTCTAGAAGACCAGTATGCTTTAGGCGATGTGATTAATGTCGGAAACGTGGGAGGCTTAGTAGAAAATCTGAATCTGCGGATGACCCAACTGCGAGATTCTGAAGGGCGCTTGATCACCATTCCCAATAGTGAAATTAAAATTGTTGCCAATCTTTCTAGTCGTTGGTCACGAGCCGATTTAACGGTTCCCGTCGCTTACCAAGCAGATACAGAAGAAGCTTTGAAGTTGATTGAAACAGTTGCTTTCGAGATGAATCAAGAATCGCAATGGCAGCGTCAAATTTTGGAACCGCCCCAAGTTTTGGGAATAGATCAATTTGGCGATCGCGGTTTGATAATTCGTGTATGGATTAAAACACAGCCCCTTAAGCAATGGGATGTAGCACGAGAGTTCCGCCGCCGCCTGAAAGTTGCTCTAGACAAAGCCGGAATTTCTATTTCTGTACCTCAACAAGCGATTTGGGTCAATGACGATCAGTTGTTAAATTTTCAGAGTAATGGCAAAGCTAATTAGAAATTTGGATTCATTACCGCATTTTTCAGTTAATTAGACCAAATTCTGGGCAGAGGATGAGGGGGATGAGGGAGCAGGGGGACAAGGGGAACAAGGGGGACAAGGGGGACAAGGGGTAATTATTGAACAAGTCTCTCCCTTGTCTCCCCCCTCTCCCTTGTCTCTTCTTCATGCCCAATGCCCCATTCCCCATTCCCCATTCCCAATATCTAACACTAAACCTTAATAAATTCTTATATTAATAAAAAGCGACTCTCTACGTAACCAGAATTAAACTGTTCCTGGATTTATGTTTGTCAACACCTTCATCAAACGTCCAGTCTTAACTACAGTCTGTACGTTCATCATCTTGCTGCTGGGAAGCATCTGTATTCCCATCTTGCCAATTTCTCAGCTACCGGATCTCGCTCCGGTGCAAATCACCGTTAGCTCTAACAATATTGGTGCGGATGCTCAAACAACAGAAAGCACTGTCACCAATATTATCGAGCGACAAATTAATGGTGTTAAAGATGTATCTTATATATCTTCTAACACGGGTAATGATGGTTCCAGCAATATAACTGTCTCCTTCCCAACTAATGTTAATAGCGATATTGCTCAAGTAAACGTTCAAAATAAACAAGCACTTGCTTCACCTCAATTGCCAGATACTGTTCAAAGAACAGGTGTCACCGTTGAAACAGCATCAAGCAGTCTCCTTCTGGTTTATGGGTTTTACTCAGAAAATAATGAGTATGACAACATTTTTATCAGCAACTATGTTGACCTATATATTCTCGATCAGATCAAACGGCTTCCTGGTGTAGGAAGTGCCAGGGTTTTTGGGGAGCGCAAATATGCCATGCGTCTTTGGCTTGATCCTAACAAGCTTGCCCAACATCAACTAACTCCTCAAGATGTCACAACTGCCCTGCAACAACAAAACATTCAGGTGGGTGCAGGGGCGATTGGTAAGGAACCAGCACCAGATAATCAAAGCTTTGAATTTGCTTTACGGGCAACCAGTCGATTTAAAGATGCGGCTGAATTTGAGGATATGGTGCTGAAGGTGAGTCAAGGTGGCACTAATAGTACTACCAATGGCACTACAAATAGCACTACGAATAGTACTACTAGTAGCACCCTAGTTAAAGTTAGAGATGTCGGTCGGGTTGAACTGGGAGCAGAAAACTATCTAGCTGATGCCAAATTCACCATCCCAGGAAATGCTCCCAAGGCAGCCGTGGGTTTGGGGATATATCAACTTCCGGGTAGTAATGCCCTAGATGTTGCTCATGCTGTTGAAGAGCAGATTGTAGCGCTAGAGAAGAGTTTTCCCCCTGGACTAAAAGCACAGTTGGCATTTGATACCACTCCATTTGTGGAAATTTCTTTAGAAGAAGTTCTGCACACTTTGGTTGAGGCGATTATCTTGGTGGTCTTGGTAATTTTCGTCTTTTTGCAAGACTGGCGTACCACGATCATTCCCACTGTTGCGATCCCCGTTTCCCTGATTGGGACGTGTGCGGCTCTGTTGGTTTTAGGATTTCAGATTAATACACTGACCTTATTTGGTTTCGTTCTAGCGATCGGGATCGTTGTTGATGATGCGATTATTGTAGTGGAGGCAGTTGCAGTCAAACTGGAGCAGGGGATGAGGCCCTTTGAGGCGGCTGTCGAAGCGATGAAGGAGTTGACTGGGGCAATCATTGCCACTTCACTTGTCCTCATGGCGGTATTCATTCCCGTTGCATTCATTCCAGGCACTACAGGGATTGTCTACAAACAATTTGCGTTAACCGTTGCTTGCTCCATTGCCATCTCTACCTTCAATGCTTTAACATTCTCTCCAAGTATGGCAGCCATCCTCATGCGCCCTGCTCAGACTCCACGGGGCCCTTTGGGTTGGTTCTTTACGCAATTTAATCGAGGATTTTCTTGGTTCACACGGCGATATGTCGGGTTTGTTAGCTACCTTACCCATGTCAAGCCGATTGTAATTGGGGTTTTCATTACTGGTTTAGTAGCAACGGTTTTGATGTACAGAGCAGTACCTACCGGGTTTATTCCAGAGGAAGATCAAGGTTACTTCTTTGTAATTGTCCAAGGGCCAGATGGGGTTTCTTTGAAGTACACCGAATCTGTTATGGATCGGGTTGTCAAAGAAGTAACATCGGCTCCCGAAGTTAGAGCTAGTTTTATGATCAGTGGCTTTGGTTTCGATGGCAATGCTTCTAATTTAGGGATTGCCTTTGCTAATCTCAAACCTTGGAAAGAAAGAGCTAAAGAATCTGAGTCAGTTTATGGGATACTTCAGAGGCTGAACAAAAAGCTCTCTACAATTACAGAAGCTAGAGCGATCGCAGTGAATGCTCCCCCGGTTAGAGGGTTAAGTAGTACAGGTGGTTTTGAGTTTATCATTCAAGACCGAACTGGAAGTGCGCCCATTGAAACCCTGGTTGAAACTGCTCAAAAATTTATTGCGGCGGCAAATAAAAAGCCTGTTTTACAACGAGTTTTCACTCAGTTCACCGCAGACACTCCCCAATTTGACATTCAGGTAAACCGCAACCAAGCCAAAGCTCTTAATGTCGAGATTAACGATATCTTTGGGGCGTTGCAAACTTACTTGGGGTCGCAATATGTGAATAACTTTGTCCAGGGACAGCGACAGTATCGAGTATATGTCCAAGCAGATGGGGTTTTTCGCTCTAATCCAGATGATATTGGCAAACTTTATGTTCGCTCTGCCAATGGGGCGATGATTCCGTTGAGCAGTTTGGTGAAAGTTACTCCCTTTGTGGGGCCAAAAACCGTCTCCCATTACAACTTGTACCGATCAATCAAAGTCCAAGGCGCTCCTGCTCCCGGTTCTAGTTCTGGAGAGGCGATTAAAGCGATGGAGCAAGTAGCAGCAGAGGTCTTACCTCAAGGATTTGGTTATGAGTGGACAGGGACTTATCTCCAGGAGAAGACATCAGGGGGAGCTACGGGCTTGATTTTTGCTTTAGCGATCGTTATTGTCTTTCTGGTGTTATCGGCTCAGTATGAAAGCTACGTTGACCCGATCATTATTTTGCTGACAGTTCCTCTAGCAGTCTTGGGAGCGATGACGGCGATTTGGCTACGTTCCAATATTTTCATGGCAGGTAGTCTCTTTCCCAAAGTAGTAGATGATATCTATTGCCAAGTGGGTCTAGTAACTTTAATTGGTCTAGCTGCAAAAAACGCGATTTTAGTCGTGGAATTTGCTAATCAGCTGCATGAGCAGGGTATGAGCTACACGCGGGCGGCGGTGAAAGCGGGACAAGAGCGTCTGCGACCCATCTTAATGACTTCTTTTGCAGCGCTGTTAGGATTTTTGCCCTTGGTGATCTCTCAAGGGGCTGGAGCCAGCAGCCGTTGGTCTTTAGGAACAGCGCTCTTTGGGGGGCTGATGCTTTCAACGTTCTTGAGTTTGTTCTTGGTGCCAATTTTGTATATCTTAGTCAAGACCCTAGCTCAGTCTATATTTTCTCGCAAGCGATCGGGTGGCTCAAAACCTCCAGATCATCCTAATGAAGCTTCGGGATCTGAACATAGGGTTTTACCTGCTGGCTCAAGTCAGCCAGAGACACAACTTAGGTCTCAGCAAGACGGGATAACCTGATTTTTACCATCCTGTTCCTTTTCTCCGAACTTTAACGTGTAAACACAAGGCTTGCTCTAATTCCTCCTTTTTAAGGCTACGGTATACACACAAGTCTGCTCACCTGATTCCATATCGTTTTGATCCCCCCTAACCACCCTTTTTTAAGGGGGGAACTAGAATCAAAGTTCCCCAATTTATCGGGGAGCCACCGCGGTCTTGGGGAGCCACTGCGGTCTTGGGGAGCCACTGCGGTCTTGGGGGTTTCCCCCATGAGCAGGTGGCGTGGTTTCTCCCATGAGCAAGTGGCATGGATTTAGGGGGATCTCCAACGATTTTGGTTTTAGACAAAGATGTGTGTACACCGTAGCTTTTGAAGGAAGGTTAGAGATGATCAAGCCTTAACGCAAGCGTATTGTATTATGGGCGAAGCCTTAAGTAGTGAGAAAGTAATGTTCATAACATCTTCCAACTCTGATACCATTTTCTGTAATTTCCTGCTTGCTAAAAAAGTTAGTCGAATAGAAATTAAGTACTGAGATAAGGAAAAGTGAAATGGGACTGAGCGAAGGACTTTTGAACCCGACCAAAAAAGCTATGGTCGTAGATGAATGTTGCAACATGATAGAAGTACAGCTTGCATCCAAGTCAGGTATGAGCGGTATCGCTTTGAAAGCTGCCTTCGCTGCCCTGAAAGGAGTCAAGCCAGGGTATATCCCCTACGTAGTTGAGCAGATCCTGCCGCAGTGCTTCACCGCACTTGATCCTATCTGGAGTGAAGGTGTAGAGAAAGGCGATCCCATTGGACACCTGAGTGCAAATCGCTCTCATACGGCAGACGCGCTACTGGGTGTCACTGATGCTAGAGCCAAAAACGCCAAGCGCCAAATCGTGCGAGGAACCTATGAAAAACTTCGCGGTTCAGCCAAAAAGCACGTAGAAGAAGCTGTTCCAGACTTAGCTAAAGTAATTGATAATTACACTAAGGTTTGAGGTAGAAGAACGTATGCCGCTATTCAATGCGTCGATGGTTGGCATACGGGGCAGATATTAGACATCTTTGAAAATGAATGTAGAGACGTAGCACTGCTACGTCTCTACAAGGGTTCTGGATAAAACATATTTGATTTCTGGAGATGTCTATTATACTTTTAGCACTAAAGTGTTTGGCTAAGGTTTTAGAAATGACACATCTGCTAAACTTCCTGATATTTTCCGAGTTAGCTTGAAACAGCAAATAATCAGAAACTATCTGAATTATTGTTTTAATAGGCTTGCAATTATGAAAAAACTTACCGTTTTTCGATACCGCACTTATGGACTAATTGGGTTAATATCTTTAACCGCCGTATTAAGTACAACTACATCTGCTCTAACACAGTTAGCAAGCGATTCTCCAATTGAGCAAACTCCTATCCCTGCTTCTAACTTAATCTGGCCGACTCAAGGGTTTATTTCTCAAGGGTTTCGCAAATATCAACATGAAGGAATTGATATTGCAGGGGCATCTGGAACCCCAGTTGTTGCTGCTGCATCGGGTACTGTTATAAAAGCCGGTTGGGATAATTGGGGATTAGGCAATGCCATAACTATTAAACATCTTGACGGTAGCATTACTGTTTATGGTCACAATCGCCGTTTGCTGGTGAGCAAGGATCAACAGGTCATTCAAGGTCAAATTATTGCTGAGATGGGATCTACAGGCAATAGTACAGCACCTCATCTTCATTTTGAAGTCCATCCAAATGGTCTAATAGCAGTTGATCCCCTTCGTCTATTGACATCTTTAACTGCAAGTGTTTCGTCTGTTTCTAAAGTTCAGCAAGTGGATAACCCGAACCACACAGTCTCGACACCCCCAGTAGCAAAGCAAGTTTCACCTTCATTACCAATTCCAATCGGTATAAGCAGTGATACTAAGTGCAATGGAGTTACCATTATTGATGGTGAGACTGCAAATATTCGTGTAAAGGTCTGTGAAGAAAATGGTCAGTTATTTTATATTGGGCAGTTGAAGCAAGACTCAAGCAAGCCGATAAAAATAGCAGCTTTGAATATTGGTAAAGGCAGATATCGAGCAGATAATGGTAGTTTTTATTATTTAGTCAGCCCTGAAAGGGTGGAAGTTTGGCGAAATGGCACTCAAATGCGTTCTGACAAATTTTTTAACGAAGGCAGGAGGCAGGAGGCAGGAGGCAGGAGGCCGTTTTTGTAACGGGGATTTATGCCCATTAAACTACTCGCGCTAGCAGAACCAACAGAATTCGGAGGCAGGAGGCCGTTTTTGTGGGAGCATCCCAAATGTGCAAGTTTATTTTTATACGGGATTTTGGCTTAGAACAATAATGAAATAACGAACCGCCAAGGACGCCAAGAGCGCCAAGGAAAGAGGTTTTTACAGGGTTTTTGTGCCAGTCCTGTGCCTTTTGGCAAAATTGGGATGCTCCCGTTTTTGTAACGGGGATTTATGCCCCGCTCCAAAAACTTTTCGCCTTAAAAGGCGAGGTTTTAGACCCGATTGTTTCAATAAGAAGAATTCAGAACTCAGGAGTCAGAATTCAGTATGAATTGTGTACGAATGGGTAATGAATATTGGTTTAAAATTGTACTTCGTACCGCTACGCTAACACCCCATCTCTACGAGACGCACTCGCGTTCGTGGGCGAAACTAGTATTAAAGAAGTCGGAAGTCGGAATGGGCTACGCCCCGCTACGAAGAGAGGAAGTACAGTTTTGTAACGGGGATTTAGAACAAGACTTACATACTTGCGGCTTCTTAGAAGCCGGGGACTTAAACTTAAACCCGCCGAAGTTTGTTAAAAGAGATAACCAGAGCGTAGGAAGTCACTTATGCTGCTGACAGGGATATGTTCAACTTCACCAGATTTACGTTTGATAAGTATCAATCGCATTTGGTCATAAGTAATTTCCTATCGCTCTGGTGCTTTTTTGGCGGTGAAGTTTCGCCAAAAGTATAAAAGTAAAGGGCTTTTCAAGCCTATAACAATCATTACTGTTTTGTTGTATGAATGGACACAATTTTTGCTAGCTTTCAAATTTCTTCAAGTCTGATATAACACCAACTCGCAATCGTTAAAAAGAAAGTGCTAAATTAACCTTCAGCACTTTCGGCACGGATGGGAATTACAATTCCTTCGCGCAGCAGTGCATCGGTAAAAATCTTCCGAAGTACACGTTGAATCTGAAGATGTTTTCCTGGCTTCACTTTAGTTAATGTCCGCAGCAACAAGTTAGACTCTCCAAGGCTTTCCACTCCATCTATTTGTGTACCTTCGAGTACATCTGGATCATCTGTTTTTAACTGTTGTCCTACCTCCTCAATCACTTTGTATACATGCGTTAAGTTTGAATCATAAGGCACACCAACTTCCACTACTGCAAAGATATACTGTTTGGAGTAATTAGTAATTGAGCCAATATCCCCATTCCGAATTATCTGCAATTGACCATTGGGATGTCTAATACGGGTGGTTCTGAGTTCAATTGCTTCAACTACACCTTCGACAACTTTCTCTTCGGCTTTCCCAGCTTCGATATAATCACCCACTAAGTAGTAGTTTTCAAACAGAATAAAGAAGCCGCAAACTATATCGTTTATCAGTGTCTGTGCCCCTAAACCTACAGCTATACCGACAATACCCGCACCTGCAAGTATAGGAGTTGGATCAATGTCAACAGTATATAGAATAGAGATAATAGCAGCAAAGTACACAAAGTATTGTAAGAAACTACGAAAAAGAGGAACGAGTGTCAAGCGTCTACTTCTTTGAATATCAGTTAGATTTCGGTCTTTGAACAGCACCTCTTCAACAAGTAAGTAAACGACTTCAAACAACACACGACTAATGAAGATGATGCCGATGATCTTGATTATTCGCGGGCCAAAAGCTGCGATATTGGCGATTAATTGCACCTGCTGAATCACCAATGTTGCCATGCAGACATAAATCACAAATTCTAGACACCGCTTTAAAAAGGGTATCAGGTGTCGGAGGCGATCGTAGAATCTCAAGAGGTTTTCAGGGTTGGAGTATCTGACGCTGAGAGCATCCAGAAAATCAACGATCGCAGCAACTGCTTTGAGAATCAGCAACCCAACGGCGATAATTAGATAGATTCGCAGTGCAATGTACAAATATTCCGAAACCGTTGCTGGCAATTTGAGAAACTGGGCACACAAGATGACAGCCCACAGCCACATTCCACCGCTAATTCTGTGATATAGGGCGTTAAAGAAAGCATCAATATTTTCATCATCGGCAGTATTTTTTTCTAAGTTCTTGGCGCGAGTACTAGCTACCTTCAGCCAATATTTCAGAAATTTCAGTGCGATCGCTGCTAAAATTAAACTGCCAATGCTCTGAGCTATGCCAATTCCTAGAGTTATCCAAAATCCTGATGGGATACGCTCAATCAGTGCTAAGTTGTATTGTTGAAGGTTTTCGCCACGATAAACTAGATAACCGTTAGCACCCACAATCAAAATACATGACACCAAGCAAGCAAGTAACAATAACCCTGTGATGTTCCGACGCAAGGTTTTGATATTCCTATCTTCGCTTTTTATTATAGAGGTCTTTGTAAATAGCTTGAATAACTTGCTTACAAGCCAGTTCAGTAATAAAAAAACAAAGATTACAAGGCTGACTTCAGCTAAGATGATCAATATATTCATGCGCGATCGTAAAACTTAAATAATTTAACAGTTTTATCAAAACAGAATTTTGACTTCTGAATTCTTCTTCAATGTGAAAACCTATTGAGAGATATCAAGGTATCTCTATTAAGATAGATGATAATTATTTCATATAATCACTTGTTGTCAAGCTATTAACATTTAAATCACTTTATATCTCGCCCCGCCGCTTGGGGCATTGGGCATTGTGCATGGAAAAGAGACAAGGGAGACAAGGAAGAGGGGGGAGACAAGGGAGAGATTTATTCAATAATTCGGGAGCATCCACAAATGGCAAGAAACACCGGGCGATTGGAATAGAGCCTCCGGCACGCTGACGCGCTAAGCGAAGCTATGCCGTTCGCGCAGCGTCTCTAAGAGTTGGCTTTACGCGGCTACACAAACGAAGTCCGCCTACTCTTCGAGAACGCTAAGAGCGAACGCGGACTCTCTGAACCCGCGTTCGCGTAGCGTTCCGTTGGCGCAGCCTCTCGTACAGAAGGAAAGGCGGGTTTAGTTTGTATAGCCCCAGACTGCTAGTCTGAGGGCAATCCGCCAAAACGGGATGCTCCCAATAATTCCTCCTCATCCCCCTCATCCTACACTCCCCACTCCCCATGCTCAAAAACTCCACCCACAAGGGGATGGAGTTTTTCATAAAATTGACTTTTGCAAAAAGTTTACTACTTCATTCAGCAGATGAAACACTTGGTATTGCAGAACGAATTACACTAATAAAGTTTTGAGCATAATTCTGTGTTGAGAAATCCAAGGCGCGTTGCCTGGCAGCTATTCCTGCACTTTGGGCAAATTCTTGCTCGTCAAGATAGAGGAGAATTGCGATCGCTAATTTATCCGCATCGCCGTAAGGTGTTAATAGTCCATTCATGCCATCGGTAATAATCTCCGTTGGCCCGCCTGCATTACCAGCAATCACAGGTTTACCCAGCGCCATCGCCTCAATAATCACAATTCCAAACGGTTCCTTATCCGAGGCATGAACGAATACATCCATCGCCTGCACCCACTCCGGGATATTACGCTGTAGTCCAGCCATAATTACTTGCTCTTTCAAGCCCAAGCTGGCAATTTCGGCTTTTAAAAAGTCCTCATAGTCGGGTTCTAAATCGTGCTTACCGCCAACTACCACACAATGAGCATCAGGATACTTCTCTAAAATTTTGGGCATTGCTTGCACCAATACGTGCATTCCCTTCCATCGTTGCAATCGTCCCACGATTCCAATCAACGGCCCGTGTAAGGGTAAGCCGAGTTTGCGGCGTGCTTCTTCAGGAGTTGGCAAAGCATTAGGCTCAAATCGGTCTAGGGCGACACCAGGATAAACTAAGGGTGTTGGCCTGTGGGGCCAAATTTCTGCTTGTGCTTGCTTACCATCTTGAGAAAGGGTGATAATTGCTTGGGCTGGGATTAAAGTGGCGAGTCGGACTAACCAAGTTTTATCGCTAGGTACTTCTAGTTGATACCATACAGCAGGCAAACCAGCCAGCATCGCCGCCAAGCCTCCAGATATATGCGTAATCCACATCCAATTGACAATTATATCTGCACGTTCGCGGCGTGCGATCGCAGCTATCCGAAAAACAGCGCCAATAAAACGGTGGATTTGGCGTAAACGTCCACTTTCTACAACTCGCGCATCAATGCCAAGGGACTTTACTTGTTCTACCATCGGGCCGGGTTCTAAAAATATCACCAGCCACTCAACACCAGCATTACGTCCTTGCTGTACTAAATCCCAAAGCATCATTTCACCGCCGCCTCGTTGCTCGGCTAGTGGCATTACAATAATTGCTTTCATAATTTATATCAGTCCTATTTAAGTTGTAAGATTTATCAGATCCCCTACTTCTCTAAAAAGTCGGGAATCTTGGAATTGCTATAGTATTTATGTCCTGCCATAGCCATAGCTAAAAATCCCCAAAGAATCATCCCTGCCACACTTAACATCCCACTACCAATAATTAGCTGTGTAGCAGAACTGATACCAATCGCACGAGCAGCACTGATAAAACTATCAAAACGTCCTTCACCATAACTGCTAACACTAATAATTAACAATATTAATCCACCCATATAAAATATGGCTCCAAACCAACCAAGGGTGAAAAACATATCTAAAATGCCACTATCAATTACCACTACTTCGATTTGACCAGTTTTTTCGTTGACTTTCCAGATATTTCCTAAGCCGTTACCTAAAGCATTAGAAAGAGCTAGACCAAGATTTTTGTCATAACTTCCCGATCTATCTTTAAAACTGTTATCTTCTTGAAGATTAGAAAAAGTTTCTAAACGGGCTGATACAACCCCAGCAATTGGCTGAATAGTTGTCAATGGTACAACACAAATTGCCATCACCACAATTATAATGATTAAGCGCATTTGAATTCGCGTCTTGACTGAACCCACAATCATAATTATTCCAAATAACCAGCCTCCCCAATTAGTCCGCGCTTGTGTCAGTAGAAAGGACAAGTAACCAACAGCTGAAGCCGGAAAAATTAAACTTCCCGAACTGGTAAATAACAACAGTAAACCGGCTTGCATGACAGAACCAAAGGGGCCGACTGAGTGCAATGTACTCCAGACACGCATCCCGAAAGGTACAGGGTTTCCAGAACTCATGAATAGTTTTGATTGGATGAGCCAATACTTATCCCACTCAGGAGCTACTACAAATTGATATATGCCATAAGTTCCTAAAATCAACACGCACCAGAGAAATGTTCGCTGAATATTCTGGCGATAGCTGGGATAATCTCGCCAATTTATAAATAAGTGAAAAGCGAAAATGATCGGACTGAGCCAATCCATCAGTCCTCGCGCTACGGGGATAGGTGGGTTATAAATCAGACCGATGAGAAAGCCATAAAAGACTCCGATAAAAGCCATAACAAACGGCAAACCCCCTTGACGAGAGGCGCGGGGAAAGTGGCGCAAGAATGTTGCTATAGTTACAAAAACTACCAAATATGGTGCTATGAGCATCTGACGGGTAGCATCCCAACCCACCCGATAGTCAACTAAGCGGGTAGCTAAGGGTGTGAGAAACCATATCCACCAGGTAAAGCTGATGTAGAGAATGGGATGCCGCAAGTATAAAAACACGGCTACTGCTAAAGCCGTCACCGGGTAAATTAGGCGCAGTGCAGCAGTAGCACCAGCAAAATAGCAAACTACAGTTAGTAGTATAAAGCCTGCGATCGCCATCCACCCCTGCTGCGATCGCTCTTCGGGAGAATAGTTTTCTTGTGAAAAACTATTGAAAAGTATCTGTCTAGAATTCATTCAATTTTAAATTTTGGATTTTAGATTTTCAGATAAGCGGAACTTACATAAACAATAGGTAAAACCCTGATTTTCAGGTAGGGGCAATTCATGAATTGCCCCTAAAAAGTGTAGATTTGCGTAAGTCCTAATAAATAAATCTCAAGGCTTAAAAAGAATTCAAAATAAAATAACCTATCTGCAATTACGAATTACGAATTACGAATTACGAATTACGAATTACGAACTCTTTATATCCTTGCCAACGCCCACGCCAAGATGCCAGCAACTTTTTACCCGCCAATTCCCCTTGGCTAGGTAAAAATCTTAGCCATTGTACGAAACCCAAACTATCGCATGTACCAACAAATACTGCCCAGAATAAAAATACAATTCGGCGGATAAATGGCAGATGCTCTAGTAAAACTAAGGTTTCATTATGGACTAAATTAATAAAGGCAATTTCGTTAAAATTGTTTCGCTGATCTTCATCAAAACGTTGTGCTGGATAGTGATCTACGGCAACATTAGGATCGTAAATTATCTTCCAACCAGCCCGTTTTAATGCCAGAGTAAATGCCATTTCAAAATGTACCTGCGCTCCAGTACCGCGCATCCGTTCGTCAAAGCGCAGTTGCCCGATTGCCTCTTTACGAAAACTCATGTTTACGCCTTTGAGAATATCGACTTCGCGGGGTTCTCCCACTCCCAGGTGATGGTTGCCAATCACTCGCCCAAACCACTGCAACTGTCCCACTACTGGACGGGATTCGTCTTCTAATTTGCTGCCGTGGTGTATCCAATCACGCCCTCCCAAACCGCCGAGACGACTATCTGAGGTAAAGTAAGCGGCGATGCGCTCTAACCAATCTGGGTGAGGTGCGGCATCATCATCAGTGATGGAGACAATATCGCCCTCCACTGCTGCTAGTCCGGCATTGAGGGCTGCTACTACCCCCGGTTGTGTCACTTTCACAGTATGCAGTGGCAGATTGGGCGCGTTTAATTGCGCCAAAAATTGCCAAGTTTCTGCATCCGTATCGCGGACAACCACTATCACCTGACCGACGGGTTTAATTTGCTCCTGTAGCGCCAAAAGGCAGCGTGATAGGTCTTGTGGACGGCGATAAGTTGGTATCAGAACGGTGTTCCGCATTCTTGCTTAACTCCTCGAATAGATCCACATAAGTTTGTGCCATAGTACTCCAGCTATGTTGTTCTGCCACAGAACGAGCAGCTTTGCCCATTTGCTGTATGAGAGCGGGACTGCTCACCAAAGTCATCAACGCCACAGTCAAAGCATCAACATCATCTGAGTCGGATAAGACGATGCCACATTCTGGTGTCACCAACTCTCCGCCCCCGGTGGCTGTGGCAGTAATTACTGGCAGTGCTGAAGAAAGTGCTTCTAACAATACGAGGCTGCAAGCTTCGTATCGGGAAGGAAAAACAAATAAATCTACTCCTTGCATAATTTGGGGGATATCACGGCGAAATCCCACAAAATGCACCCGTTCATTTAACCCTAACGATGCTGCTAGCTGCGGAAAAGGGCTATTTTGGGTGTGTCCCACTACCACCAAATGTAAATCGGGAACTTTCACCAAGGCGTGCAGTACTGTATCTAAGTTCTTTCTGGGTGTGCGGATGTCTCCGGCGAACAATGCTAGGGTTACATTCTCCGGTAAACCCAACTTTTGGCGATCGCTTTCACCAGGGGCAAACTCTTCTAAGTCAACGCCATTGACGATTACGCGAATGCGAGAACGAGGTACACCAATGTTGACTAATTCATGAGCTACCTTTTCGGATACTGCTACGACAACCTGCGCCTTTTGGAAAGCCTGTTTTTCCCAACGCGCATTAAAAGCCGTAAATAGCCATTGGTAAAAACCATACAAATCTCGACGATTGCGGGAAATATGAACAGGCGATCGCAACCATGAACTGTGGACAAAATGTACAGCATTCACATCAGCCGCAGCCAGATTAATTGCGCCATTGACTTTAACTAAATCAATCTCAGAGCGATGTTTTTGCAACCAATCTGCACTTTTTTGAGCAAATATGAAATTCCGCACAAATTCTGTCGGATAGTCTTTGACTGGAATTGGAATCCAATTAACTTGACTATTATTTTCTAGTTCTGGTGCAACTTCACTAGCTATTAATGTCAGTTGATGACCACGACGAATTGCTTCATTAGCAACCTCATAGTTTACTCGTCCCTGTCCATCACCTTTCTTAATTTTATGAGTAACAATACAAAGTTTCATTCACTATCTTCCTTAAAGATAAACGTATTGCATAAATATTTTGTTTGCTCACACATAAAGAACTTCAAGAAATAAATTATCCATCTTGTGGGGTGGACATCCTGCCCGCCCTGAATATGGAACGGGTGTTAGCGTAGCGGCACGTAGTGCGGACACCCATCCCAAAATAAAATTTGGGATGTTTTTTATTCTCTCTGCGTCCTCTGTGTCTCTGCGGTTCTAGAAAAAAACAACTTATACGATTGCTCTATTATTTAGAAAATCCTATTAACTTATTTGCCAAAATTTTTGGAGTAAAACTAAGAGCGAGTGCGACTAGAGTTCGGGTATTAAACTTTTGCTTTCTCAATGCTTGCCAAAAATAAGGACGTGCTACCGCTATCTGTTCACTTCGTAGCAAACCAATTCCAAAAGTTGTATTAGCTTCTAACCATTTCTGTTGAAAATACGTCCTAAATTGCTGTAAACGAGCGTCTTCCATGAATACTTGATAACAGAACATTTCGCTTTTAGCCTTGCGGATTTTTGCCTGCACATCTCGACTACCACTGAGCATAGTATCAGTTTGCTCGTGGGCACGATATCGCGTCAATCTTTCTGGATAGTAGTAAGCGCCATAACCCGATATACAACAAAGGTAAGTTAAATATAAATCCCACATCCCGCCAACTTCTGGAGGAATACTATCCCAATCCACAAGATTATTGCGAATCAAACAAGATGCAGCAGTAGGTATACTCTTATCTACCAATCCAATTTTGTAGAAAGGTTGATGAATTCCTTTTGCTAATTTATCTCGCTTATAACCGCGTGTATTCTCTTCAGTTCCAATATCATTAATAATGCCATTTGCATCTATAATATATTGGTCGCAGAAAGCAATAATTAAGTCAGGATTTTCTTCTAGTGGTGGTACAAGCTTTGCTAAAAAGTCTTCATTCCACATATCATCATCATGAAGACTAGCAACATATTTACCTCGCGCCATCTTGAAGCCGTGTTGCTGATTAGCAAGCATACCGACATTTTGCTGATGTCGCCAAAATCGAATGCGTGAATCACCAAAAGATGCAACAATAGCTTGGGTATTTTCTTCACTACAATTATCTGAAACAATAATTTCGATATTTTGATAAGTCTGTTTAATAGCACTACCGATCGCTTGCTTGAGATAATCTGGTCGGTTATAGGTGGGGATAATAACGCTGACTAAAGGCTGTTGGCATTCTTG
The DNA here is from genome assembly GCF_017115105.1 of Nostoc sp. NMS2. Classification (GTDB taxonomy): domain Bacteria; phylum Cyanobacteriota; class Cyanobacteriia; order Cyanobacteriales; family Nostocaceae; genus Nostoc. The sequence continues at coordinate 54,705 of NZ_JABXKH010000058.1, read as the reverse complement.
AGATAATGACATATTTTTTTCCTTTATATTTCATAGATAAAAGATGCACTAAACTTCATCTACCTTGAGAACCGTAGTTTTGTAGGTTGGGTGCAGCGATAGCGTAACCCAACATAAAATTTGGTGATAATGTTGGGTTGCGTTTCACTCCACCCAACCTACATAAATATATCTTTTAAAAAACTCTAGGTTTCAACATAGATGAGGTTTATTTGAGGTTTTAACCAAACTAAGTAAGTTAGTAGAAATAAAGCAAATTATGTTACGAAACGTAAACAGGCTTAAAGTCTTTACTAATGACCAATGACAACTTGCACTGAGCGGAGCCGAAGGGAGGACAAAGGACAGCCCTTACCAGTTAGCTTTAATTGCGCCAACCGACTTAAGCTTATTTCACTTGAGGAATGCTATATAATTTTTTGGTTCTCGAAGGAAATTCAGCTATTGTTTTTGCATAAATTGTTCGCAGATTATTTACATGAGCAGCCATTGTAAATTCCTTCATCAATAAAGCATGGCCTTGTTCGCCCATTTGTCGGCTTTTTTGGTGATCTCCATACAAATAATTAATAGCATCAACCAGCTTTTTGATATTATTACCTGGAACCAAAATACCTGTTTCTCCATCTCGTAAATGTTCTGGAATCCCTCCGACTGCACTACCAATTACAGGTCGATAATTAGAGTATGCTTCCAGAGTTACAAGACCGGCAGGTTCAGGCCAGATACTAGGGAAGATGACTGCAAAACACTGTTGATAAAGTTGATTTATCTTGTCAGCATCGCACCAACCATGCCAAGAGATCCGCTTACTTAATCCAAGGGTATTTGCTAACTTTTCTAACCGTGGTCGTTCCCAGCCTTCACCTGCAATATCAAGCTGAATTTGCGGGTTTGTATGTATTAAGCTTTTGAGCAGCCATTCCAAACCTTTATCAGAAACAATGCGACCAACAAACAAAATTCTATGATTTTGGTGGACTTCTAAACTTAAGGGTGCAGTTGTTATTTTTGGTATAGAGATACCACAGTGTAGCGTTACAGTTTGCTCAGGGGGTACACCGTTTTTAATCAACTCTTGACGCACGTATTCGCTATTAGCAACAAAAGTAATTTTTACTTTTTTTAAGGTATCTAATAACTGATGAGTAATTTGAAGTTCTTTAAGAGTTCTTAATGGTCTACGGCTACCACATTTATCTGCTAGTTTACCCCAAGTACAACCTAAGTAAGAAAAATTGCGATTGCAGATTGTGCGTTGCCCTGCTAAGTACTTTGTGCCACTAGGACAGTATAATGAGTGATTATGAACACTAAATACAGTAGGACATTCGCCCGTAAGCTGCAATAATAAATCTGGGCTGTGGATGTGCAGCAGCTTGAATTGACCTTGGTCAACATTCTTGAGCGATTTTATCACGCGATCGCTAACTTCAGGTGGTCGATGTTCAAACAGAGAAGCTAAATAAGTTTCAACACCTCCGCCCTCACCTACATTAAAATTGGAGCATTGATAAATCAGGTCTTCTTCAAAAATCCCTCTATGCAATTGTTTATTATCTTGTTTGGCATCATTAATTGAGTTAAGCATTCATCACCATTTATTTTTACCTTATTATTAATTAGATTCCTCATAGAATTAGAGGCTTATCTTTATCAACTTATATGCCAACATTAAACCAAAGCTTATGTCTAACATCACTCACATAATGTCTGAGAGCAATGTTTTTACTTGCAGATTTATCTGGATAGATGAACTGATCTTCTACATTGAGAACATATTTATTTGAGCATAGAGGCTGACCATGATTGTGGTGCATGGTCAAATGGACAATTGTTTGTTCAGTAAAATAAGTAGGAGATTCTTGAAGATTTGCTAACCGTTCGATGGCAAAACTCCAGTCGAATTCATGCCTAAATAATATAAATCCACCATTTACGGGATTTGACTTTTCAGACTCATCATAAATAATTCGCTCGTCAAGCGACATAGAACAATCAGGTAGATAAAGAGAATATTTTTCGTCCGACTTACTCAAATCAATTAAGTCAATCCCGCCAGGAAAAAATAAAATATCTGAATCAGTGTAAATCGTAGTACCATTAACAGGAATCGACATCAATGCCGACAACTTTCTACCCATTGGATGCAGTTGGGCATAATCAAGAACACATTGAGGTAAATCTGTTCTCAAGAAGTTTTGTAAAAGTATTACCTGAACGCAGGGATGAATACGGCGGAGTAAATTACAACTAGAATCAGTATAACTACCATCGGAAACGACAGTAAATGTCTCTGGAATGCCCACATGACGAATGAATGACCGAATACTTGCCACTTGTTCTGGTAAATCGCGTTCGCATGATAAGGCATAGATACTTACCGGAACTTGCCGAGTTTGTTTGATGGGAATACTGACAATCTGAGAAAGGGCTGCTTTATATAGAGAGCGATTAAATCTACCCTGAATTTTAGCAGTGTGGTAGCCTATATTTACCATTTATTTTTCCTCATTAAAATTATCAATAACTGAGTAGGGAAATGAATTCGTAATTTACGAATTACGAATTACGAATTACGAATTATAGTATTGCATCTGGTGATATTCCCAAAGTTTGCCTTGGCGTGCAAGTAATTCTTGATACTTACCCTGTTCTACTATTCGCCCCGCTTCCAAAACTACGACTTTATCTGCTTTAGAAATAGTAGAAAGACGGTGAGCGATCGCAATTACTGTTCTACCAACAGATAGCTTTTCTAATGAATCTTGAATTAAACGCTCGGATACCGAATCTAAAGCGCTAGTTGCTTCATCCAAAATCAAAATTTCGGGGTTTCGTAGTAGCGCCCGCGCGATCGCAATTCGCTGTCTTTGTCCTCCAGATAATCTAACACCCCGATCTCCCAATTGGGTATTAAAACCTTGGGGCATTTCTAAAACAAATTCCAGCGCATTCGCTAGTTTAGCGGCTTCTTGAATTTGCTCATTAGTGGCTTGTGGAGTGCCATAAGCAATATTTTGCCAAACATCAGTATTGAAGATAAACGTATCTTGACTGACAACAGCTATTTGACGACGTAGAGAGTTAATTTCAAACAGTCTTATATCAACTTCATCGATATAAACATTTCCCTCTGTAGCATTATAAAAGCGAGGGATTAAATCAGCCAGAGTTGTTTTACCAGCACCAGATGCTCCGACTAGTGCAGTCATTTTTCCCTTCTCAATGGTTAGGGTAATGTTATGTAGTACTATGTTTTGGTCATCGTAACCGAAATCTACAGATACTAAATTTATTGCCCTTTCTAAAGCTTTAAATTGCAATTTTCCATTTTGGAAATAATATTTATCATCACTTTTCAACAGGCTTTTAATATTGTCTGCTGAACCATGTAGGGTACTGAGAAATGCCCGCGTACCATTAATATCTTGAACAAACGGAATGAAGCGAAATAGTACAAAGAAGAATGTTAGTAAAGAAGCAACTTGTAGTGTTCCATTACTAACCAAGCTAGTGAATGCTAAAATAATCATTCCCACCAAGACGGTAGTAGCTACCCCTTCAGCAATTGGCTTGACAAGTGTCCAAGTGAATACAACTTTAGTTGTAGAGCTTACTACCTTATCGCTAGCTTTGTAATAACGCTGACGCTCAAATTCTTGAGTACCACAAGAATGAACAGTGCGAATACCATTAATAAATTCTATGGCTGTTGATGTAAAGTTAGCATTAGCAGTTGTCATACCAAAACTGGATTCTCTAACTCTGGCATTCAGATTAGATAACCCTACACCTAAAAGTGTAAATAGTAATGCTGAAATTATAGTCAGTTGCCATGATATCAAAAACATTGATATTAAGTAGACAAGAGTTGTTATTCCTCTACTTACTAAAAATGCTCCACCACTGAAACCCTGCCTGATTCTTTCGATTTCTGTGGTTATTGTGTTAATCAGTTCACCAGAACGAGTTTTAGCAAAGTAACTTAACGATAAGGATTGTAACTGTTCAAAAATTTGCTTGCGTAAGCGATCGCCAAAATGCAGTTGAGATAATTCTGTATAAACTAGTGCAAAATAATTAAAAGCAACACGTAACCAAGTACTTAATAATATCAGCGAAGATATGCGGTATAGACGGTTAATTGCTGATGACTTCGAGCCTAAGACTAAAGTATCAAACCATTCTATTCCTGTTTGGACAGGTTGAGCATTTGGACTAGTTAAGCTTTGCAAGAAGGAAAGTAAAAAACCAATACTTACTCCTTCAAAGGTTGCTGCTAAAATTGAGAATATTAGAGCTAAAATTACTATTTTGCGAAAGTGTTTAAATTCTCGCAATATCAAATAGTTATCTTGCCAAAAGCTGGAAGCTTTGAGCAGATTGCGGAATTTTTGAGGGAGTTGAGAATTCATTGATTTTAGAATAATAGTTTGGCAAGGTAGATAGACCGTTATAGATGCGATGTAAGCAATTTTTGCGTTAGTCTCAGTGCGGTAAATGAAATCATCAATTACCGCACAGATAAGTTACAGTGTTTGGCTATCTAGATGTAAGAGGTGAGACTGTGCCTCTACTTCCCAGGAAGCTTTAATGTCTGGTAGTTTATTTAGCTGTACTGCATCTTCTAAAGTCCAACAATGAGATCCGGTCAAACTCATGTCACCCCGCAGCACATTAAATAACTGAGGCAGATTGTCGAGATTGTATTTACTCATCCAACCTAGCGGTGTGATATTGTGTGTGCAAAATTTCATTGCTTGAAAGAGTTTACCTCGTTCTCCAACACGCCATTCATGGCAAAAGAGTGATCCTGGTGAGTAAACTTGCACTAGTACAATCAATACCAGCATGACTGGACTGAGTAATAGCAGCAATATTAAAGCAGCAATCCAATCAATTAGTCGCTGCAATTGTCTCCAGGGTTGATTAGAAGGTTTATTGCCGGCTGGTATGCTGAGGAATATTGGTTTTTGAGCTTCTTGACATGCATCTGCCCAAAACTTGAGCAAAGCCTCACCCAGCTTTGGATCTATGCTTACCAAACTTATAGGAGAATGTTGTAAGCATTTGACTAGCGATCGCTTACTATCTAATACAGGCAGATATGGTTGTTTCACTCGTCCAGGCTGCTTTACCAACAACTGACCCCGCCGCCACAGGAGTGTGCAGTACTCACCCTTATCTTGCTGTTCCTGGGTTATATCATATAAATTCTCTAGAGTTGGAATTATTGAAGTTGTCATAATGTCTTTGGGTTTATACAGGAGTGAATTACTGAGGCGCTATCAAAGGCTATTAATGCCAAAGACCCAAATCCGAATCTTGTTGTAAGTCCAAAAAGTTGGAGATAATTGAGGGCAAAAATATGTTATTGCTATTTGCCACTCAGCAAAGCACATATCGTCCAGGATTCTGCTGGTGTAGAGGTTTATAAATCAACGTTACTATCAATATTCATGGGCAATCGGTATTTTCCGGTAACTACTGAAAGTAGAAATATGTAGAGGGAAATTACCCATAAATCTATATCTACGTTTAATTGTACTGAGGTGTTTATTGTGTCGATAGATTTAACAAAACCAGTCCACCCTTGTCTTCTAGCCTTTATGAAGGTGCTTTAATCTCTAGAATATAAGACTATCTAGAAATAGCGATCGCTCAAATAAATTCTTTATTTACTCTTTAAAGAGCCAGTAATTTCTCTGAAAACCCATAAAGATCGCATAAATATACTAAAATTTTCCTGATAGCAATAAAATGAAATTTTGTTTATAAATACAAAAGACAAGATCCCCGACTTCTTTAAGAAGTCGGGGATCTATACATCTCGCGGTACTAGTACAGCGCGGCGTAAATAAACCACCCATTCCAAATCAATGAAACCCTTACGGTACAGCAATTACGAATTACGAATTACGAATTACGAATTACGCCCTGCGGTACTAGCTATTTTTCTACAGCTTGTCGCAAAGCCAATTGCTGTTGTTTTACATAAGGTACGTAATTACTGCTAGAGTTTGATACCCCATTAGCTACAACCCCAATCAGGTTTAACTTACTCAGCATTGCCGTAGCCTGAGTTAGCTGGCTTCGCGTCACAATACCAATGCTTGCCACCATGACCACGCTACGACAAGATGATGCGGTGAGCATGGCATCTACCAAACCGAGAACTGGGGGAGCATCTATGAGTACCAAATCATAATTTTCCTCAAAAGCTGCCATCAATTGCATCATCCGGGGGGAACTCAACAGATTAGCTGGGTCAGTAGGTTTGGGGCCAGCAGTCAAAATATCGATGTAGGAGGAACCTGAGTATTGAAGACTAATCTGGTTGGGTAGACTTGCATCACTCGCCAGTAGAGTTGAAAGCCCCTGTTCATTAGGAAGATTCAGTTGGTGGTGCAGGCTGGGATCGCGTAAATTGGCATCAATTAGTAACACCCTTTTGTGTAAACGGGCTGCACTCATCGCCAGACCCAACGCCAAAGCTGACTTACCCTCATCGGGTAAAGCTGAGGTAATCATCAAAGACTTCAAGTTAGCAACAGTATTTAAAAGTTCAATGTTCTTGTAAATCAGATCCAGCGATTCCCAACGCGGGGGAGATTGCAATACCTGAATTGTCCAAGGGGCGAGAACTTCTGGCTTGCCAAAGGGCAATTTGATCATTGATTCTCTGGGTTTGGCTGGCGGTAACTTGGGGGTTGTTCCCAACAATGGTAGAGCCATTTGTTTCTCTAACTCAGCAGTGGTGTGAACTGCATCATCAGCCGAATCTCGAATAAAGGCAGCAATTCCTCCTAACATCAACCCAACGACAGCACCTAACAGCAAGTTCTGTTGAAGATTGGGGCCTAATTGTGCGCCTTTTTGGGGATCTTCTACCACTTCCCAATTAAATCCACCCTTGGAAAGTTCTTGCCGTAATTGCTGTTCTGCTCTTAAAAGCTGCTCTAATCTTTCACGACTAAATTGCAACTGTGGTAACATCCGATTGTAATAAGCTAACAAAGGCGGAAAGCGTTTGATTTCCAAACGTAGCTCGTTTTCTTTCTGAGCTAAACTTTGATCGCGAGCAGTTAAAGCAACTATAGTTGTCTGGGTTTCTACTAACTGACCAGCGAGACTAAGATCAATTTGGCCAAGTTGTCCTTTTTCGAGAAGAGAGTCTCCAGAAGTGAATCCACCAGCAGACTTTCCGCCTAAAGTTCTTCCTACTTCTTGTTGTAATAATTCCTTCTGTCCCTGAAGCTGTTCTCTGAGCTTTTGCACATTTGGAGTCTGATCTGTAAAGCGTAAGCGTTCTTGTGCTAGTGCTAGTTCGCTTTTTTGGATTTCGTTTAGTAAGCCTTGATAGCGAGTAGACTGACTCAGACGAGAAGCAACTAAAGCATTTTGAGGAGAACGGTTCAGTTGTTCTTCCAAAGATTTTTGGCGTGCTAAGGCTTCGCCATACTGAGCGCGAGTTGTCTGTCTTTCTTGAGCAATATTATTTAAAGCTGTTTCAATGGCTTTGGCTTGTGACTCTGGATCGATTAAGTTCTGATTTCTGCGAAATCTTTGTAAATTAGTCTCAGATGCGTTTACTTCTTCACTGGCTTTACTTAACTGTTCTCTAATAATTTGCAGACCTTTTTGTAACCGCGAACTCTGTTGTTCTTTGTTATATTCCAGATAAACTTGTCGAATTGCACCCAAAACTTTTTGTGTCTTTTCTGGATCGCCGGCAGTGTATTCAACTTGAAAGATTTTTGTAGCGACATTATCTTCTTTGCTTCTCAATTGAGTTAAGACTAAAGAAGATTTAATTTCACCTGCACTGATGTCTGGATAATCAGACTGAAGTTTATCAACTGCTTTTTGAATGAGTCCTGAACTCTGCATCAAGTTAAGTTGGGTGGCAGTATCTATCACAACATTAGAGTCAGTAAACTGGCTGTCTACCCCTGCTCCTTCCTTCTTGCCTTGATAGTTAGGTTCTACTAGCAGTTGCATTGAACTTTTATAAGTTGGTTTAGTATTTAAAGTTACTATGCTGGCGATAGCAATAGAACTAATTAATACTGCTAAAAACCAAGGAAATCTTCGCACAAATACAGCAAACAATTGTCCGTAACTTGGTTCAGTTTCAGAGGCTGGAGTTATTTGAGGATTTAGACTATGAACCACTTTTGTTATCCTTGTCTTTGAGACTTACGCTAAGAGATATCCCGAAGAATGCCTATTTTTTTACGAACCGCCAAGTGCGCCAAGTACGCCAAGGATGAGAGAAAACAAATAGGTAATTTTATAGTGGGAAAAGATTAAGAAATAAGCAAGGCAAGAGGCATTATTCCTTGAAATACCACGCTTATAAAGAAGGTGGTTTAAATTAGTCTGATATCAGAAAGTTTTTTTGCTACTTTTAAGGTGAGGTTTGTACCAAAAAATAATAACTAATGACTAATGACCACTTTATCAAATGAATATTTGATGTCCGCCACAAACTTGGCTAATAATTTGCTCAACTTTTCCAAAGAAGGCATTTTCTGAAAAGTTTGTTACTGCATGATTACGGATGCGATCGTAATCCCAAGAGATGCTATTGGCTTCTTGTAATGCAATTTGTAGAGATTCGGGTGTTTGTCTTTTGAAAAAGACTCCTGTTTCACCTGGGATTTGAGTATCTAATACTCCACCTGCTCCATAAGCGATGACTGGTGTGCCGCTAGCGTTAGCTTCTACTGGAACTAATCCGTAATCTTCTAATGCTGCAACAATAATAGATTTTGCTTTGGAAAACAAGTCTTTGCGGGTTCTATCACTTACGTGTCCTAAGAAGACAATATTTTGTAATGCTTTGGATTTTAACCGTGCTAGTTCTGGCCCGTCACCTGATATTAATAAGTGCCATCCTAACCAGTTAAAAGCTTCGACTATTATATCAAGGCGTTTATAGCTAATCATCCGGGCTGAAGCCAGATAATATTCATCTTTTATATCGGAGAAAAGAAATTTACTCGTATCAATTGGATAGTTAACCATCATTGCCTTTTTGCCGTAAATATTTTCGATACGGCGGGCAACAACACTAGAATTAGCAATGTAAAGGTCAGGTTCCTGTGCATATTTCAGGTCTACCTTTCTCATTACTTGAAATACTTGTTCGATTAAAGGTGCAAAGTATCTATAGTCTCCGTATTCTCTTAAATAAGTTGCTGTATCCCATAAGAAACGGGTGACGTTATGGCAAAAGCAAATGTGACGAGCATTGGGGTTTTTTCGGACTGCTTTGGCGAAGCTGGTGCTACTGCTAATAATTAGATCGTAGTCTTGCAGATCCAAGGCGCGAAAGGCAGGAAAATATAGAGGAGCCATTGCCCTGAAATATTTTGCTGCACCAGGGATTTTTTGTAAGAAGGTTGTGTTGACTATGCGATCGCCTAGATCAATAGTTTTTTGGCGATCGTACAGAGATGTGAAAATGTCTGCTTCAGGATAACGCTTACAAAGCAGTTCAAATACACGCTCTGCCCCACCTCGCTGGGTTAAATAATCGTGGACTAGAGCAATTTTCATCAATTTGACCTAAAGTTTCGATCGGGTTTGTTTCAATACTCCCCAGCAAGCCCCGCAGTTAAATCGGCGGTTAGAAACCGCGTCTACACAGGCAAAACCCACCTCCGTGGGTTAAGAACCCTCAATTTTTCCTTAGTCCGCGCAGGCGGACTTCGTTTGTGTAGCCGCGTTTGCGTAGCGTGCCGGAGGCTCTATTCTATTCGCCCTGGCTCTACGCCCCGCCCCTACAGCCAATTCATTTGTTGCAAATGTTTTTGAAACCAATATTACCCAACTGCTACTAAGATTTTTTCTGGGGCGAAATAATTGTTTTGCTCAGTTCTTAGTTGGTCGCAGAGTCTGCCTTCAGGTAATTCTACATCCTCATAAGTGAGGACTTGATCCTTAGAAATATCTCGTTTGAGGCGACACCCTTCAGCTAAACCGATTGGTAGAAGATTTTGCTGTTGGACGATATCAGAATTCTCACATTGTCCGTAGGTCATGTAGTAACCGATGCCATCTAAGGTTTCTCCAGCTTTCAGGTCGATTTTGGCAGTGGTGACAACATCTACTAATGGGCCTGCTAGTGGAGACATGACGGCATCACCGAACAGGACAGCACGCGCTACAGACAAGGGAACTTCAAAATGACAGAGGTGATAAGGAGTATAGAAGCTGTAAAGTGGGCCTTCGCCTAATTTGTATAAGTTGAGATAGTGGCGTTGCTTGGGGTCGTCATGAGTGGCAAATACATATACGCCTGGGCCTGGTTTGGCTCCAACTACATAATCGACAATGCCGCCCAGTTCTTTGAGTTGTTCAACATCATATAAATGGGTCATTTCCTCGACATAACCGTTGAAGTCATATCCCAGCATTCCCCGTTTGGCGACTTTCATGCCTGTGGCATTGGCAACGATCGCTTGCTCAAAGGAAATTTTGGTTCCGTCAGCGAAGCTAGCCACCATGTGGGGCTTTTGACCCCAACGTTTAGCAAATCCTTCCTGGGTGGTGGGATTGCGATAGGGGTCTTGGAGTCCTTTAATGTTACCGCACAATAAGGGAGTTAAACCAATGCTTTTTACAAAGCGGTAAAGGTTCATTTGCACCCCTGGCTGATCGCCATCACAAGCGCTGAGAATCACGCCTGCTTTGTCGGCATAGACTTTCAGGATGGGGCCAATAGTGCCGTCGAGTTCGGCATTCATCATGATCACATGTTTGCAATGAGCGATCGCTTCCATTACGATGTGAGCGCCAAATTCCACTGCCCCTGTAACTTCGATTATGGCCTCGATGCCCTCAGCCCGACACAGTAATTTTGCGTCTTCTGTGACTGCATATTTACCGTTTGCGATCGCATCTTCTAATTCGCTGACAGTTGCAACAACTTGAATATCTTCAATTCCTGCTTCCGAATAAGCTTGTTTAGCTGCATCAATCTGGCGATTGGAGATAGCAACTAACTCCATTCCTGGCACTGAATTGACAATTTGGTTGGCAATTCCTCGACCCATAAAACCAGCACCAATCATTCCCACCTTGATAGGATTTCCTGCTGCTGCACGGGCTTGTAAGGCGCGATCGATAATAATCATGAACTAAACTCCTTTTTGGAACTGTTGGTTGTGATACAAATTCTCTATAAACTTGCACTTAATAATTTTTACAACTAAATATTAAGTACATTTTCATGGGAATTAAGATTAGCTTGCACCAAGCGACTAGAAGTCACAGCTACACAGGCAAAACCCTTAATTTTCATCAGTCCGCGCAGGCGGACTTGGTTTGTATAGCCGCGATTTATAATCGCCAGGGCTAAATACTAACTGGTTGTTTGCTATATACCATAGAACCAGTATGTTTTTTCTGGCTGTGATTTTCGATAATTTGCTCCACAACATTTCTATAAACTTGGGCAAACTTTTCTTTAGTATGATTTGCTCTTGCATATTCCCAAGCCTGACGAGACATCAGCTTTAAATCTTCTTCAGGTAAATTGGAAATACTTATAACTTTCGCCTTAATTTCTTCAAGGGAAAGATTATCGAAAATCACACCAAAATCGTGAACATCCACACCAGATTCGTAGCTTAAAATGGGAATTAGCCCAGCTTGTAAGCAACTTATTACCGCTCCTGACTGTCCTTCAGAAACAGAAGGATAAACCAGCCCCAAACAGTTATTTGTCACCTCTATAAAGTCAGGACTGCTAACATCAATCCACCCATAAGTGTGAATATTAGGTGTTTCGTACAGTTCTTTATAGAAAGCTTTTTCAAATTCTTTGTCATTACTTACCGGGCCACAAATTGTTAAATGGTATTCTGGCATTTGGGCAAAGGCATCTAAAACTAAATCTAACCCTTTAAGGACTAAAGCACTACCACCAAACCAGAGAAAACGCTTTCTTACCGCTTCAAAATCTTTCTTATCTGGATAGGGATAAACAACAGGCGAAGAAATTGGGATACGATACATTGGTTTATTAGCATACTTGAATGTATCAGTTGTGAAATCGTTACCCAACACAATGGCACAATCGGCATATTCAATTCCCAAATTAGGAACCTCAAATCGCTGTGGTTTTAAGGTTACACCTTTGCGCTGTTGTACTTCTAAAAGCCTGTTGCATTCAGCTGCATTGCGAAACACCATATTCGCAATGTCAACATGAAAAATTTTGATGCAATCCTTGTTCAGTTTTGGTGCCAGTGCTTCCATCCGATGACGGATATCAATGAAAAATGCGTAGTCCTTTTGCGGAACGAATTTATCATTGTGGAACTGGATAACATCAACGTTATAGCCCAAGTCTAAAAAAGTTTGGGCTATTTGCCAAACTTCCCAGTACCAAGTGTGGTCATTAGGCATTGGCTGACCAGGTTTTAAGAGGAATGGTTCAATCCGATAAGAAAGAAGTACATTCCCTTGAGAAAGTTGTTTTGGCTTTAGAGAAACAACCTTTAATGTTTTCGCATAATTAATACGAGCTTGTACTTTGTTGGAGACAAAAGAGATAGTATTAGCGACACGAGATAGAATACTATTTGACATTTATTTCTACCTAATTTCATTAACTTAAAATCTCAAACTTTAATTAGTAATTGATAGTTGCATATACATCAATTCTAATTTATCTTTCCTAACTTGGCGTTCTTGGCGTTCTTGGCGGTTCGTTTAAAAAATAATTCACAAACCATTGAATCCCCCTATATTTATCTAGAAGTACCGCCAACAGTCATCATTCTCAACAAAGGCCAACTTAAATCTTTCTCAGAGATTTCAGTCACATCTAGAGGCCAATCAATATTAAAAAATGGGTCATCATAGCGTAAACCCCTTTCATACCCTGGCGTGTAAAATTCGCCTACTTGATATACAACTTCAGTTTCATCCGTCAGTGCTTGATACCCGTGAGCAAACATTTCTGGAACATACAAAGCGCGGCGGTTTTCTGGTGTTAGTTCCACACCGATGTGTGACAAAAAGCTAGGAGATTCAGGACGCATATCAATAATTACGTCATAGATAGCGCCTTTAGTACAGCGAATTAACTTCGTTTCTGCGGCTGGTAGAATTTGATAGTGCATTCCCCGGATAGTGCCTTTTTTGTAGTTAAAAGACAGGTTGCATTGGGCAACAGTTGGCTTTAATCCGTGTGCTTCAAATTCTTGAGCGCAGAAAGACCGAGCAAAAAAACCACGGTGGTCTGGCTTTTCTTCTAAGTCAATAATGAATGCGTCTTTTAGTGCGGTTGCGGTGAAAATCATTATGATTCCTTTGAGATGAATGTTGAGTAAAGAAATTAAACGAACCGCAGAGGGCACAGAGAGATGAGAGTTTGAGAGATATTTTGTGTCAGTAATCTACAAATTTCATCGCGTGCAACTCTTTTCTTTCTCTTCCTCTGTGTTCTCTGCGCCTCTGCGGTTAATTAAATTAAATTTACGTTTTTAAGTCGAAACTTTAACTGTATTAGATGCAGAATGTAACTCGACTCTGGGATAAGTATCATCCCAGTATTGAGTGCAGAGGTCTGGTCTTTCAGGAGGGTTGGTGGTGTAACACAAGAATAGTGTTGACCGGTCTTCTGTACGAACTGTGCCGTGATGCAGAGTATTTTTCGTATCTACAAGAATGACAGTACCTGCTGGGCCTGGGCAGGATTTCCAAGCTGATTTAGGGATGACTGGTTTTACTTGTTCATCGTCGATACCCATATAGCTTGACTTCCAAAGTTTGTAGTAAAGTTGAAAATAATTCCAACTAAATAAGGGAGTTAAAGAGCGGGGGATGTATTGAAAAGGCCCAGTTTTTTCTTCTACATCATTCAAGTAAATAATGATTTTGATAATCCGACGGTCTTCTGCATCGCTATGCCATAGTAGTGTCCCAAACTGATGCCTATTATTAAAATCTTTGCGTAAATGTACACCATGAAAAGCAATAGGAAGACCAATATAATTTTCGATGATGTTGACTAGCCTTTTCTCTACCCCCCAGGCATAAAATTCTGGTAAACCTGTAACTGTATAAATTTGTGGCAACCTTTCATCTAGATGCTCATTGGTGGGATTTTCCATCTGAGACAATTGATGGTGAGCAGCTTTGAGCAGTTCGGAGCTAGAGTCGAACCCTAAATCTGCCAAGGTTGTGACGTAAACACCATCTTTTTTGAGAGCATTAAGGATGTTGCGATCGCGCCCTTCCAATGCTGGCAAATTTCTGCTATGCTTCCAACGAGCTAGGTAATATTCAAGGTCAGACGAGAGTGTAGCTATTTTGTGTCTAATAGCATTGAACATGACGTAAATCCCTCTCTTTTTGATATATATTTGTTAGTAATTTGGTAGTTTATGACTTATAGCTACGTACTTCTTCAGTAGATATCTCGCTTGATTCTGCTAAACTGAATTCTTTAGAAACCATCACGTCAAAAGCGCACAAGCTGACTAAAGCCAAAAATGGAACTATTGTTTTGATGGCGGACATCGGCCATCTTCTTAAAGCACCCAAGAAAACTTTCAAGTTAACTTCTTTACCGTTCTGCAAAAGCATCCGTCTACAAAACTGCTTAGAATATCCACTCTGCTCTAATTTCAAAATCACTTCAGGGATGTGTTTGTATTGCATTAATAGTGCTGATTTTGGTTCTTTCTGCCAATAACTCACACCAACAACACATTCTAAATAAGTCTCTTTAGTGACAATTACACTACCATTAGCAGCGCAATATCCGGCTAAATATGCTAAAGATATCCAGTTATTCTCAGCATCTTGCCAATTTTGGAGAGCGCGTTTTACTAAGTCAGTGCGATAGACTGTAGCAGTCAGAAAAATAACTGCACCGACACTTTTTGAAAAACAATGCTCAAATATAGATTTACCATCACCCTTGCCATCTTCACTATCAAGGTCAAACCAGCGATTACCAACGATTTTTGGTGGATGAACTGGTTCACCAGTAATTTGGTTACGACCGGAAAAGTTGAGGAACAATAATGATAAATCTTCGTGTTGTCTGAGCTTGCTAATCACATAAGCAACGGCTCTATCTTGAATTGGGTCATCATCACCGATTGTCCAAATATATTTTGTTGTTGTAGACTTTAGGCAATACATAATATTTTTGACTACGCCTAAATTCCGTGAGTTTTTATTTGATTTAAATGTAATATTGTTAAGAGTTGTTTGCCATTTTTGGATCACCTGCTGAGTATTATCTGTTGAACAATTATCAGATACTAAAATCTCACACTCATCTTCAAAACCTTTGACAGCTTGAGCCAACCATGTTAACTGTTTATCAAGTAAATCGGCACGATTATAAGTAGGTATGGCAATAGTCAGCAGTTTATTCATATTAAGCTTGAATCTATAGTTAAGAGGCTACTAACAACAGCTTATTTATTAAAAAGCTGCTTTCTAGTTTAATTTTTTGATATTTGACAACAAAAGCTTTCTGGAACTACGCCTTTTAATTACTTTTTACCTATTGTCTATGCTCATAATAACAACAGAGAAATAGTAACAAAAGGCGCTTTTTGGGTTATATTTAGTAATTACGATGCTATTAAAAGCCTATCCGGAATAGGAGAAGGATAAATTTTTACTTCAGGAATTGGCACAACAAACTGTCCACCCCATTCGCCAATAAATGCCATTTGTTCCATAATTTCTTCCTTGAGATTCCAAGGTAAAATTAGGACATAATCTGGTTTAGTTTCGCGGATTTTGTCTGGTTCAAAGATGGGAATATGAGTCCCAGGTAAATACAAGTCTTGTTTGTAAGGATTGCAATCGACTGTGTAATCGATAAAATCTTTCCCAATCCCACAGTAATTAAGCAATGTGTTGCCTTTGGCTGGTGCGCCATAACCAACAATTGATTTTCCTTCTGCTTTTGCACTCAGAAGAAAATTTAATAGCTTGTGCTTTGTTTGTCTGACTTTTTCGCAAAATGTAATATAAGTCTCTATCCGATGCAGTCCAGCAGCAATTTCTTTTGCTTTTAGATGTCTAACTCGGTCACTGATGCCAAGACTATCAGCATCTTCATGTTTGGCATAAATTCTTAGTGAACCGCCATGAGTTGATAATTCCTCCACATCAAAAAGTTGCAAATTGTGCGCCGCAAAAATCTTTTCGATAGCAAGAAGTGAAAAGTAAGAAAAATGCTCGTGATAAATAGTATCAAATTGATTTTGTTGAATCAATTGCAAAATGTGAGGAAACTCCATCGTCAAAATACCATTCGGTTTAAGGATGAGTTTCATTCCAGCTATGAAATCATTTAAATCTGGTACATGAGCTAAAACATTATTGCCTATCAAAAGATCGGCTAGTTTTCCTTGTATCACAAGTTCTTTGGCAGTTTCAACCCCAAAAAACTTGTTGATACTAGGAATACCTCTGTCTTGAGCTATCTTAGCTATATTTGTGGCTGGTTCTATTCCTAAAACTGGGATTCCCTTTTCTACAAAATATTGCAGTAGGTAGCCATCGTTGCTGGCAATTTCAATAACTTGATTATGATGATTCAAGCCAAATTTTTCTACCATCATATCGGTGTAAACTTCGACGTGTTTTAGCCAACTTACTGAGTAAGAAGAAAAGTAAGCATAGTCGCTAAAAATATGATCGGGAGTTTCAAATTGTTCTAATTGAACTAAAAGAGTGTCTTCGGAGACATAAGCATGGAGCGGATAAAATTTTTCGGCATGATTTAGCTGTTCTGCTGTCAGATAAGCATTGGCTAAAGGTGACATTCCTAAATCAATAAAGGTTTGGTGCAGAGGTTGACCACTGAAACGACATTTTGCGTTCGCCATAATTTTCAACTCACTGATTACAAATAGTTGGATGGATGAATTGAAGAAGAATTCAGAATTCAGAAGTCAGAATTCAGGAGTCAGAATCAATACTTCGGCTACGCTCAGTAGCCATCAGTCGGGGATTCAGACCCGCGACTATCTTGTTGACCACCAAATTTTCTTGTTTTGTGAGGGTGCAAAAACGCCGATTATTCATCCGCTTTTTCGGTCAGAATACCCAACTGAATTCTGACTCCCGACTCCTGAATTCTGTTCGATAAGTCCGAATCAACAATATTTGATTCGGAAACTTAGATTATTTCTTCTTTGCTGCTAGGCAACTCTATCTACTTTTTATTCCAGAAGAAATCTTTGTCAATTTGCTCGGTACGAATTAGATACTCTAGCTGTTTTAAGCGGGTAAATCCTCTAAATAAGAAAGTATCTTCAGCCATATCTATTTGACTGAATAAATCAAATAGCTGCTGGGCACCAAGTCGGGCATTCCAATCACACTTAAATCCGGGGAGAATTGTGTTGATTTTCTCGAAGGATACCCGATAGCTGCGGTTATCTGAGCCGTTGTCACCAAAGGACAATTTACAATCTGGGAAAATATCAGCAATAATTTCTGCGATTTCTTTAACGCGGTAGTTGTTTGCTGTGTCTCCCACATTGAAGATTTGATTATGTACAATGTCCCGTGGTGCTTCTAAGGTACAGACTATTGCTTTGCAAATATCCAGTGCGTGGACTAATGGCCGCCAAGGTGTACCATCACTGGTCATTTTGATTTGTTTGCTAGTCCATGCCAACCCTGCTAAGTTGTTTAAAACAATATCAAAGCGCATTCTGGGAGAAGCACCAAAGGCTGTGGCATTCCGCATAAAGGTGGGGGAGAAGTCATCGTCAGCGAGTGGTCTGACATCCCGTTCTACGAGAGTTTTGCACTCTGCATAAGCTGTTTGGGGATTAATCGGGGATTCTTCTGTGACATCACCTGCGGTAGCAACGCCGTAGACGCTGCACGAAGACATATATACGAAGCGACGCACACCCATAGCCTTAGCTAGGCTAGCGAGACGTACTGAACCTACATGATTAATTTCGTAGGTAATATTCGGTGCTAATTGTCCGGCTGGGTCGTTGGAGAGTTCCGCCATGTGAACTATTGCTTCAACGCCTTCCAAATCATCAGGGGTGATGTTGCGAATGTCTTTGTTAAGGGTTTTGGGTGTTACCCCATTAGCGTTGTATAGCCAACCGACTTTATAGAAACCGGTATCTAGACCGATAACTTCATGTCCACGTTCGATTAACAGAGGCGGTAATAATGAACCTAGATAGCCTTCTGTTCCAGTTACTAATATTTTCATTGTGGTTAACGCCTTTGTATTGATGAGTTAAATTCTTTGTTTAGTCGGGATGCACATATGTGCGCCTTACAGCGTGTTGCATCCAGAAGGGAACCGCTATATTTTTCGTTTGTATGGAATAACTTGACCTCACTTCCATTCCTGTCTCCTTTTAGGAGAGAGGCTTTGAATCTTGCTCCCCAACGCTACAAGGGTTGGGGTTGGGGGTTAGGTTATTGAACTCAACCCAGAAGCGCTATATATAATAAATAACTCTGCTAACAGTCATTACATAGTTTGCCGACTAACCCATTGGGTAGCAGCACTCTATAGCGGTTCTGAATTGATGCAGGACACTTTTTTGTTTGTTGTGGGATGGGTATCTTACCCGTCCCTTGTATTTCGAGGCAGGTAAAGATGCCCACTATACAAGATTCATCCCTTAATTCAGCAGTCCCGGAAATAATAACTATGATATCTATGCAGTTACTACATTATTTAGATGCGAGAGTTGGGGAATTTCTGCTACAAGCGCTTTGCCGATTTCTAGAGAAGATGTGGCAGCTGGAGAAGGAGCATTGCAAACATGGATGGAGTTTTGACCGGAAACAATCAAAAAGTCGTCTACAAGTTTGCCGTCGTTCATTAAGGCTTGAGCGCGGACTCCTGCGTGGGTGGGAACTAAGTCTTCTGCTTGGACTTCGGGGATTAGTTTTTGCAAACTTCTGGTGAAGGCTGCTTTACTAAAGGAACGAATGATTTCTTGGATGCCTTCAGGCGCGTGTTTGGCTGCCAATTTCCAGAAACCGGGATAGGTGATGACTTCAAGAAAATCCCGTAAGTCAAAGTCGGTTTTTTTGTAACCTTCGCGTTTGAGCGATAGAACCGCGTTTGGCCCTGCGTGAACGCTACCATCTATCATCCTGGTAAAGTGGACACCAAGGAAGGGAAAATCGGGATTGGGAACTGGGTAAATTAATGTCTTGACGAGATGGCGTTTTTCTCTTGTGAGTTCGTAGTATTCTCCCCGGAATGGGACGATTTTGGCTTGGGGTTCAACTTTACCTAATTTGGCGGTGCGATCGCTATGCAATCCTGTACAATTAATTACAAAGCGGGTTGCAAAGTTACCTTTGTTTGTTTCCAGTACCTGATTTTTACCGCTTGGGGAGATTTTCAGAACTTTTGTATTGAGATGCAATTCTCCACCCTGCTGTTGAATTAGCTGGGCATATTTCAAACAAACTTGCTTGTAATTAACAATACCAGTTGAGAATACCCGAAGCCCGCCTACACATTTTACGTGAGGTTCAATTTCCCTGACTTCTTCGGGGCTGATTCTCTTAACTTCTATGCCATTGTCTAAGCCGCGTTGGTAGAGATTTTCAAGACGTGGTAGTTCTTGTTCTTCGGTTGCAACAATCACTTTACCACAAACTTCATGTTCTATTCCATGCTCTTGGCAGAATTCTACCATAGAGCGAGAACCATCACGACAAAATTTAGCTTTGAAACTCCCTGGCTTGTAGTAAATGCCAGAATGAATTACCCCGCTATTATTGCCGGTTTGGTGAAATGCCCATTGACTCTCTTTTTCTAGTACTAAAATACGCGCATTGGGATAGCGTTTTCCTAAAGCCAACGCTGTAGAGAGTCCAACTATTCCCCCACCTATAATCGCAAAATCATACATTAGTATTATCGTACTTCAAATTACAGTAAATCTATAAAGTCATTGGGTATGGGGCATGGGGCATGGAAAAAAGGCAGAGGGGCGGGGGGCAGGGGGAAAACTCTTCTCCTTTGCTCCCTTGCTCCCTGCTCCCCATCTCCCGGTTGGTGAGCGAAGTCGAACCACATCTCCCTCATCCCCCACTCTCCTTACCATACCTTCCAAGGAGCCTGACTATTCTTCCATAGCCCCTCTAGATAGTTTTTATCGCGTAAAGTATCCATTGGTTGCCAAAAACCATCATGTTTAAAAGCAGATAGTTGTTCCATATCAGCTAACTTTTCTAATGGCTCTTGCTCCCAGACTGTAGAGTCATCAGCAATCAAATTGATTACTTCTGGTTCTAACACAAAATAACCGCCATTAATCCAAGCTCCATCACCTTCAGGTTTTTCTCGAAAGCTGGTAATTTTAGTTTGCTCATATCCCAGGGAAATGGCTCCAAAACGTCCGGCTGGTTGAACGGCTGTGAGTGTTCCTAATGTCTTTTGTTCTTTGTGAAACTTCACTAGCTCGGTGATATTAATATTACTTACACCATCACCATAAGTAAAGCAAAAAGTTTCATTACCAAGATGTTCGCTGATTCGCTTTAAGCGTCCGCCTGTCATGGTATTATCACCCGTATTTACTAAGGTAACACGCCAAGGTTCAGCATAACCAGAATGCACGTTCATCTGGTTAAATCGCATATCAAAGGTAACATCTGACATGTGTAAGAAGTAGTTAGCAAAATACTCCTTAATTATGTAACCTTTGTAACCGCAACAAATGATGAAGTCATTAATGCCGTGGGCGGAGTAAGTCTTCATTATGTGCCAGAGAATTGGCTTACCACCAATTTCAACCATCGGCTTGGGTCTGATACTAGTTTCTTCACTGAGGCGTGTACCAAGCCCTCCAGCCAAAATCACCGCTTTCATGCAATTACCTCGGAGATTTGTAGGGATATTATTTTTTGACTTTTCGACATGAAGAGGATGCACTTAGATTGAGAAAAATTGATTTCTGATTTGTTTTTCTCAGTCAATAATCTAACTGTAATTTTCCCCGAAATTATAAAGGAAAGATAAATTAACATCTTTTCTATGTAAAAGCTCTATGAATATCTATAAACATGAAAATTAAATTATTTAATTAAATAAAAATGTTACCAAATAAATAACTAGGGCTAGCTGATGCTAACCCTAGTTAGGCTTGATTTCTCCAATCAAAACCGATAATATGCAAGTCAAAAAACTTACTTGTTTTTAGTTAGTTTTTTCTAAATTAGTTGAGCTTTGAAATAAAGGATCGCATTTGCGTTCTACGACTACACATAAGTTACTAAGTGCTTGCTGATAATTATCCATATCATCTTGCTCAAGAAACATTTTGGCAGATACCTCTACATCTTCGATAGCTTTCGCCTGATTTTTGTTAGATTCACTACCACCATATTGTGCTAGTTCATAACGAACCATACCTCGTTTGAGATATACTTTTGCTAGTTTAGGGCTTAGGGTTAATGCATGGTTAAAGTCAGCGATCGCTAGATTATATTCTTGCTCATAATTGCTGCTATATTGAGCAATTTGATAATAGACAACACCTCGCTGAAAGTAAGCTTCTGCTTGGGATACATTACGTTTTATGGCTTGAGTAAAATCTGCGATCGCTTTTTTGTAAACTTGTTGAGATTCACCGCTATATTTAGCCATTTGGGTGCGGACAATCCCCCGTCTGATATAAGCTTCAATTTCGTGATCATCCAGACCGATGGCTCGATTATAGTCTGCGATCGCTAGGTTATACTCTGTATCAGGATCGTTGCTATATTCGGCAAGCATATAGCGGGCATTACCCCGATTCACAAGGGCTTTGGTTTGATTGGGATTGATTTTGAGAGCTTGGCTATAATCTGCGACTGCCCCTTCGTAGTCTTTGAGGTTATAGCGGGCATTGCCCCGATTTACAATTGCCATAGCGTGTGTCGGTTGTTGTTCAATTGCTCCGGTAAAGCTGGCAACTGCTTTTTCGTAGTCTCGGTCTTTGTAAGCAGCATCACCCTGCTGAAAGTAATCAGCGAAGCTGAGTTTATTAATTGTCTGGCGAGACTTTAATGTTTGTTGAGTGTAAGCATTTTGTGAAACCAACGGCTGAGTAAATTTAATCATTACGTCCGCATATCCCAATAAACCGAAACCCAGTAAGCAGCAAATAACTGGGTACAATTTTGACTTCTTGGAAGGTTTATAAGATGCACCGCTTGGGGTAATTATTGGCTGCCAATAATTAACTGAGTGCGGTGACATACTTCGTTGGGGAAAATGCGGTGTCTGGGTGTAGCGCTTTTTCGCTTTGATTCGCGGTTGGAGATGTTCTCTAGCTTCTATAGCCCGATGTGATGGGAAGGGGTCGCGTCCGCCTAATCGCACGGTACGTTCACACCACGGACAGCTACGTATGTGGTTGTTGTAGCGATGCTGGGGATTTGTGGTGCAGGTAATTAAGGAATCTTCGGCTTCAGCGATGGCTGAGAGCCAAGTCTGGGCATTGGGGCGCAACTCTGGGTTGTTATGACCCTCTTCAAAACAACGCACAAATAGTTCTTGGAGGCTGGGATGAAGAATTTCCCAAGGGGGTGCAATGGGGGTAGGTAGGTAGGGTACGTACCGCTTTTGGCTATAAGTGAAATGCCCCGATGCAATGCGAGCTTCATAAGGTGGTGGCTCAATAGAGCCTTGAAAAATCCCCGAAAATGGGTGAGTGCCTTCCATTAAGAGTTGGAATACCAGCACCGCTAACCCAAATAAATCGTGAGAAATTTCGCGATCGTGTTGGGCAAAAGTTTTATTCTGTAATTCTGGTGGCGTAAACTCTGGTTTTCCAACTGGGCAACGATAAACAACATTGCTGTTGGGGTCGAGTACTTGGAAAGAGTCTGTGTCTATCAAAGTCACCAGGGCGGTATCACTGACGAGGATATTGGACTCGTTCACATCACCAATACAATATCCACTAGCGTGCAAAGCAGCAATTGCTGCCGCCAAGTTACGAGCCGTGCGGAGCAGGTACTGATAGTTGAATAGGGGACAGTGTTGACGACGGGTTCTGGGGTTGTAAAAGTCGATGATTGGACGCATCCCCTGAATCCGTGGCATCAAAAAGCCTAAGATGCTATTTTTGCCATCTGGTGTCCGCAATAAATCCTCTGGCCAAGCGATAGAGATATGCCCCAAACTAGCTGTAGGGTTTTCTGGCGGGTTGGCAAGCATCGCCTCTAATTTATCAGCATGGGCTGTAGTTGGCTTGTGGTAAATCTTCGCCACCAAGTCGTTATCAGATGGCACTGCATAAACACAAGCTTCTCCGCCACGCCCCAAACTGACATTGAGGCTGAGGATTTCTTTTCTAGGGGAACAACGTAGTACCTGCATAATGAAATTACCGCTAACGGAAGTTATCTAAGATGTGAAACCTGTAAATTGATTGCTCATGAGTCGTTAAATGCAGCTATGATGAGTGTTAAATCATCATCAGTGCGTTGTGTAATTCGGTCTGATCGTAAAAACTTTACTAACTGCTCCTTCGCTTCTGTCTTATCTTCAGTATTAGCTACAAATTCAAACAGTGGAAAAAAGAATGGTTTGTGAGGTTCTCCAACAACCATATTCAAAGCCAGCATTTGTAGTCCGTCGGTGATGATACCAACATTAACTATGTCGGTGCGCCATAATCTCATCTGCGCTGTATCTAA
Source organism: Nostoc sp. NMS2 (assembly GCF_017115105.1). Lineage (GTDB taxonomy): Bacteria > Cyanobacteriota > Cyanobacteriia > Cyanobacteriales > Nostocaceae > Nostoc. The sequence continues at coordinate 31,014 of NZ_JABXKH010000058.1, read as the reverse complement.
GGCAGTAGGAGAAGTTAAAAAAGTGGTTTCGTTAATGTACTCGCCGCTATCAGGTATAGTCAGAGCGAGGAGATTGCCCATGCTATCTTTTGCCACTGCCAAACCATCACCTATTTGCACTACAGCTACAACTTCGGGTGTGGCAACCATCATAATTAAGGTAGTTGCTAAGTCTTGAGGCTGTTTGTCACAAGTAGCCGCTTCCGCCTCCACAGCTTTTTTGGCGGCTAGTATGGCATCATTTAAGAGCGATCGCACAAATGCATCATCACTCAAAATTTTTCGGGTGATTCCTTTGGTGGAAATGCTTTCTATTGCTGTTTCCACAGCAATCATCGCTCCCACTTTCCCAAGGGTAGCAGAACCCGCGCCATCTGCTGCGGCTGCCACCAAAACATTATCGGACAATATTTGCCAGTGATGAGCATCCTGACATAACTGCTTGTTTTTTAAGTGACTTGTACCACATACAGATGCAGCCACAATCCGCCATTGAGCAATCTGTTTTGATATTTTCATAGATTTTTTTTCAACAGCTCGCTGTGTAAACATCAAGCTGCGATTTTTAAATTAAACAGTCCCCCAACCAATCGGCGGTAGTGCTACCTGTTCATCCACCTGCGAATGAGAAACAGCTGACATACTAGTTGATAGCCAGACAAACATCTCAATGAAATTTAATCCTTTGAGTTTCAAAGGTGTACGCACAGTTATTTGATTCAAACGGGTCATATTCGCATTTTCGACACCTACTGTAAAAAATGCTACCCGTTTATTTGCTTCATCTCCCTGTAAACGCACGGATGCTTGCTCTACCACATTCTCTAACTCACCTTGGGGTTCTCCATCGGTAATCATGAATACCCAGGGACGATAGTAAGCAATCCCATTAGTCCGATACTGAGATTTCCGCTCTTGAATTATGTCCAAAGCTTTATGAATGCCTGCACCCATTGTAGTCAAGCCCTGTGCCGTTAAAATGGGCGGAGTGAATTGATCGGCAGTCACAAAGTCTTGTACTACATTGACATTACTATCAAAAGTTACGATCGCCACTTCCACCCGTCTGGCAGCTAAGGAATTTTTGACTAATTCATCCTTTAAACTGAGTAAACCCTGATTTAAAGCCTCAATCGGATCTCCTTGCATCGAGCCAGATGTATCTAGTAAAAGTACACAAGGACAACGTGGTTCTGGGTTCTCAGCAAATTCTACTACTTCATCAAGTCTTAATGTATCATGCATAACTTTTTGTGTTATGTTAAAGTTCAAAGCTTTATTTCCTTTTTGTCCGAGTATATAATTTCAGTCGTCGAGGCGACTATAGAATATAGTATCTAGTGGTAGATGCTCTAATATTTATTAAACAAATTATTTTCATGAAGTTCTCAATATATTTTTTAAGAAAAACTTGAGTACAGCTTAGTTTAGCAAAAAAGAGTTTATCAAAACCCAGTGTTACCTGTTGTAATGTATCTACCAAAAATTTATATCCATTAAACCTACAGTACAATAAATACGTAAACTTTCCTAGATAAGTTTTTAAAGATTGTATGTAGAAGAATCCTTCCTTTACAGAAAAATTATTAACCATAATCAAGATCGTTAACTTTAGAAGTATACCAGCGTAACTGTGTGAACTTTGAATCAAATTTGCCTGCTTTGTGTGAGTAGGCATAAACGCCATTGCTAAGGTCTTAAGGGAAGAGTTGTCGAGAGTGGCTATCCAGAGTTAACCAACATCTACTGAATAGTCTAGCTATAGGACTCATATTTGATTTCTGAAAAAACTCAGTACACCTCTAACTCCCTTCTTTTCTGTTCCCTGTTCCCTATTCCCTCCCTACACAAGTATGTTCATTAATCAAATCGGATTCCTATAGATCAATGTTTATCTTTATTCATACTTACTTCCTTGTGGTTTGAGATAAATTAAGTAAAAAGTACCAAATGTAACAAATGAGTTATAAAACTTATAATTTTTAAAATATGTATATATTTTAAAAGGAATAACTTGTACGTAGATAAATATTACCAAGAAGAAAATACTTCATAGTTGATATTTTCAATCTACAAATGTTCAGTTGTTGATTCCGCAAAAAACTTGAAAAATATGAATAACTCAGGTGCATTCATCAAACTACGTCCTCTAAGTTTGTTAAGACAGTTATCCAATTGCTTTGACAGTACTTGTTTACAAGCATTAAGTAACTCAGTTCGTTGGTCAATTTACTTAGAACAGGGCAAAATAACTTACGCTACCCATTCAGTGGAACCTTTTGACCGACTAGAACGCCATTTGCGCCGCCTCAGCCACCAAATTCCCCTGCTTACTAGCGAGGTTCGGGTTCAAGTCCGTCTGATGTTTGAACCTGACTCCCACATTCAGTTACTCGAATATGACAGCAATTGCAGAAGCCACCCTCCTGAATATCAGGCGATATCATGGCTTGTTAGTCAACAACATCTACATTCTACACAAGCAGCAGTGCTGATTCAAGAATTAGTTAAAGAGGTGATTGAATCATTTTTGCTCATTAAAGAAGGTACTTATGAATTAACAGAACCACTTGAGAAAATGCCAAGAATTTGTAGGCTAGATGTAGAAAAGATTCTAGAACGTTGCCAAGGAAGATTAGATAATTGGCAAGCTTTTGTTCCACAAATTTCTTCTCCATATCAACGTCCATATCTGTTGATTAATAGCAAAATTGAGGAAAAAGATTTACCAGAACTTCAGTCAGATTTAATTAATTGGATGAAGGGTTTCAGCTTGTGTCATCTGGCAACAATTTTGAATCAAGATGAAATCCAACTAGCTCGTAATTTATACCCTTACATACTTAATGGTGCGATTATCTTGCATGAACCCGATCCACCATTTGATAAGTTACCAAAGCTATTTGAAGAGCAATCGCTTTTCTCAAAACTAATTCCAGAGATAGATTATACCACAAAAGAGCTAAATAGCACCGTCAACTCTTTCCCCGATATTGCTGAAGAGAATATATCTCATGTTCAACGATTACCACAGATTTCTCCTCCTCCCCAAGAAAACTTTCAGGAACCAACAATATCAAATAACATAAATCCTGCTTCCCAAAAAGTAACAGCTGCTACTGTAACGGCACAAAAAGTTCACAAAATCGTTTCTGTAGATGATAGCCCGACAATTCTCAAAGAAATCAGCCGTTTCTTAGAAAATGAAAATTTTTCTGTGGTGACTATTAACGATCCAGTAAAAGCCGTTTTATCAATTATAAGGCACAAACCGGACTTAATTTTGTTGGATTTAAATATGCTAGGAATAGATGGTTATGAGTTGTGTCGGATTATACGAAATAATTCAATATTTCAAAAAACTCCCATCATTTTTGTGACTGGGAATAAAGGAATTGTCGATAAAGTAAAAGCTAAATTGGTTGGGGCATCTGGATATCTGACTAAACCGTTTACTCGCGCCGAATTACTGAAAATAGTCTTCATGCATTTGACTTAAATTAACCACGAAACCTTTGAAAATTCGTAATTCGTAATTATCAGAATCTGCACATGGCTACTAATTTAGAAATGGACGAAAACTTAATTAAGGAAGCTATCGAACTTGGTGGTCATCCAACTAAGGATGCCGTTGTTGAAGAGGCATTACGAGAGGATGTAGAGCGTCAAAAGCAATTGAAGATTATGGAGCTATTTGGCACGATTGAATACGACGATGATTATGACTACAAGCAACAGCGCCGGAGTGGATGAAAGTCATTGTTGATACTTCAGTCTGGTCTTTAGCTCTCAGAGGATGTTTTAAGCTAATCAGCATTCAAGTTGCATAATCAGGGCGCTCATGTTGCCCACCCCACAAGATATTGAGAAAATTTTAATATGCAAATTAGATGTGTTTTAGCTTAAAAGGCCTGGCGACTATAAGTCGCGCGCCAGGTGCTTCAAGTCGGGCATTGCCCGCCCAACGCACTGGCTTGGCTACACGAGACTTTACCCACCTCCGTGGGTTAAAAACCATTATTTTAATCTCAGGCGATGTCTACGACGGTCACTGAGCGAAGTCGAAGTGCGGGCTACGCCTACGCACCTAACAACCTAAGAGATAATAATGTCTGTAGTAAATAAAGGGTTTTGTTCATAATGCCAGTCTTTTCCTTAACTCAGCCTCCAACTGTTCACCCGTGCTAACTACAACCCTATTTGGCTTGGCTCTAACAATTCTCAGATAATGCTGAAAAGCTTCTTCATCCTGGGGATGATGCTTTACATATTCCCGTAATTCTGCTTCAGTTAATTGCTGATAATCTAAATTACTCATTGGATAATTTCCTCTCCGTTACTCAAAATTTCTACTTGAATTGTTTGACCGATTAGCACTACTATTCTTTGCGATCGCGTGTCATACCTGGTTAGCTCAATTGTTTGTAGTAGGTTACTTACTCGCACACATAAATCGTAGAAAGCCTTTAACTGTTCAATCGTGGGTTCCATTTGTATATAGAAGCTACTGAATCTCTCCTAGCAAACATCTCTCCCACATTGACATAACCCAAGACGACAAGAAAAGATTAGCATGAGAGATTGTTCTGCCAGTCTAACGTAGTAGGATTGTTCAAGTGAAAGGGTATGCTTTGCGGGATGAGTAGCCATCGATCGCTTTTTGCACCCTAAAATAAGAACAAAAGACGATTCCTAAAACAAGCACACTCCATGCGTATTTCTCTAAATTGGCTGCGCGAACTAGTAGAGATAAAACTTAGTCCAGAAGAATTAGCCGAAACCCTGACAATGGCAGGGTTTGAGGTTGAAGATATTGAAGATCGCCGCACTTGGGCAAATGGCGTGGTTGTAGGGAAAGTGCTTGAGCGTCAACCCCACCCCAACGCCGATAAATTAAGTGTTTGTCAAGTCGATATCGGTGCTGATGAGGCTTTAAATATTGTCTGTGGCGCTGCCAATGTGAAGGCAGATATCTATGTACCGATCGCAACTACGGGTACTTACTTACCCAATATCGATTTAAAAATTAAACCTGCAAAACTCCGTGGTGTCGCATCTCAGGGCATGATTTGTTCTTTAAAGGAACTCGGTTTGCCCACCGATGTAGACGGAATTCATATTTTTACCCAAGAAAATTTACCATTGGGTAGTGATGTGCGGCCGTTGTTGGGTTTAGATGATGTAATTTTAGACTTAACTGCAACTGCTAATCGCGCTGATGCTCTGAGTATGGTAGGCGTAGCACGGGAAGTAGCAGCTTTAACTGGTGGAAAGTTGAGCATTCCTGAACCTGGTGAAGTCTCTATTAGCAAAAATACTGGAAATTTAACTTTAAAAATTGCCGATACCCAAGCTTGTCCTGCATACATCGGTACGGTAATTGAACAGGTCAAAATTGCTCCATCTCCCGAATGGTTGCAACAGCGTTTGCGGGCGGCTGGGGTACGTCCTATAAGTAATGTGGTGGATATTACTAACTATGTTTTGTTGGAATGGGGACAACCACTGCACGCCTTTGATTGCGATCGCTTAAAATCAGTTGCAAGTAGCGAAAATTTAACCATCGGCGTTCGCTTCGCTAATAATGGAGAATCCCTCAAAACCCTGGATGGACAAATTCGCACCCTGGCAACCCAAAATTTGTTAATCACTGCTAACGACAAACCCGTTGCATTGGCGGGAGTTATGGGTGGAGAAGAAACAGAAGTGCATGAAGGGACTCAAAGCTTAGTTTTAGAAGCAGCTTTATTTGATTCCGTGGCAATTCGCCGTTCTTCTCGCAGTGTAGGCTTAAGAAGTGAAGCTTCTGGCAGATATGAACGGGGAGTTAACCGCGCTGAGTTAGAAATAGCTAATCGCCGCGCCTTATCCTTAATTAGCGAATTGGCTAGTGGAATTCTTGTCCAGCAGGAAATTGCCGACACTCGCCCCGATCCTTCTACCTGGAGTCATTTGATCGCACTGCGTTTAGACCGAGTTAATCAGATACTAGGGCCAATCGATTTGGGAGAGGACACAGGTGAACTCCAAGAACAAGATGTTGAGCGCATCCTGACTGCACTAGGATGTCAGTTGACTCCTTCAGGTGAAGATAGCAACCATCAACCTACATGGTCAGTTTCCGTCCCACCCTATCGTTACCGCGACTTAGAGCGAGAAATTGATTTAATTGAAGAAATCGCCCGTCTCTATGGTTACAACAGATTCTGTGATACTTTACCAGAAAAAGCTGAAGGTGGTTATCTGCCTTTAGACGAGGAACTGATTCGCAAGTTACGGGCTTTCCTCCGGGCTGAAGGATTGACAGAATTAATCCACTATTCTTTAGTTAAACCAGGAGAAGACAGACAGATAGTACTGTCAAACCCATTATTTGCCGAATATTCAGCGCTGCGAAACGATTTGATATCTGGGTTGATTGATGCCTTTCAATACAATTTAGAGCAAGGTAATGGTGCGCTGAACGGCTTTGAAATCGGGCAAATTTTCTGGCGAGAAGAAGACGGTTTGCAAGAGACAGAAGCCCTAGCTGGGATTATAGGAGGCGATCGCACCGTTGGCAAATGGTCAAAAAGTGGACGCGAAGAACCCATCACCTGGTTTGAAGCCAAAGGCATTTTAGAAAGTGTATTTCGGCAACTTGCCTTGCAGGTAGAATTTCAACCCGATTGCCGAGATCATCGTTTACATCCAGGACGCACCGCTTCTTTGTGGATTCGGGGTAACAGGCTAGGTATTTTTGGACAACTCCATCCCCAATTGCGACGAGAAAAAGGTTTACCAGATTCCGTTTATATTTTTCAGTTGGATTTAGATGTGCTTTTAGAATCTCTAGGACAAGATGAAGTCCTAGTTCCGGCATTTCAGCCCTATTCTACCTATCCAGCTAGCGATCGCGACATCGCCTTTTTCGCACCCGTAAAAATCTCAGTTACCGAAATTCAAAAAGTAATTACCAAAGCGGGTAAAGATTTGCTCGAATCTGTGGAATTATTTGATGAATATCGGGGCGAAAACGTCCCCGAAGGACAGAGGAGTTTAGCATTTCGTCTAATTTATCGGGCTAGCGATCGCACCCTTACTGAGGCAGAAGTCGAACCAGTACACAATAAAGTCCGCGAAGCCCTGGTGGAAAAATTCGGCGTAAACCTTAGAAGTTAGTCATTTGTCATTTGTCATTTGTTAGTTAGGAGTTAATAATTCCTCACTCCGCACTCACAATCCAAAATCCAAAACTTGTACTGAGCGACTTGTGCCGAGCGAAGTCGAGGTAAGTCGAAGTATCTAAAATCCAAAATTGGTAAAGTTATGCCTAAATATGTACTCTGGGGAACTTACTGCGAAGACGTTCTCGAAAAACGCACCCCCCACCGCCAAGCTCACTTAGACGGATTAGCAAAACAGAAAGAATCCGGTGTGCTGATTACCATCGGCCCCACCAAGGATGTCACAAAAGTTTTTGGGATTTACGAAGCCGAAGACGAAGCCACTGTGCGCCAGTTGATTGAAAATGATCCCTACTGGAAAAATGGCATCTGGACTGAATATTCTGTCAAAGAGTGGATTCAGGCTTTATAAATTGGTGTTGGGTATCGGGAGATGAGCATGAACGTTGAGCCTTTGAGCATAAACGTTGAACCTCTGAGCATGAACGTTGAGCCTTTGAGCATGAACGTTGAGCCTTTGAGCATGAACGTTGAGCCTCTGAGCATGAACGTTGAGCCTCTGAGCATGAACGTTGAGCCTCTGAACATGAACGTTGAGCCTCTGAACATGAACGTTGAGCCTCTGAACTTAAAACTTTCAGTTTTAACTCTCACCGATCTCTCGCATCCCCCCAATGCCCCATGCCCCATGCCCAATACTTCGACTTCGCTCAGTACAAGTGCCCAATGCCCCATGCCCACATAATATGAAAATTTGGCAAGTTGATTTTTATCGCCGTCCCTTGCAAGATGCATCTGGACAAATTTTATGGGAGTTGTTGATTTGTGACGCAAATCGCAGCTTTGAGTATGAAGCTACCTGTCTCCAGTCAGCAGCGAATTCGAGTTGGGTTGCAGATCAACTTGAGTTAGCTGCTGGTGAAAAATTGCCGGATGTGATTCAGGTATTTCGTCCTCAGTCTCTAAGCTTAATTGAGGCGGCGGGACGCAATTTAAGTATCAATGTCGAACCTACGCGCCACACTTTGGCGTTGAAGCAGTGGTTACAAGAAAAGCAATATCCCTCAGCGCTGGATAAACCACCTCCAGCACCATTAGCAGAGAACCTCTGGGGAGAACAATGGCGGTTTGCGACTCTAGCTGCTAGTGATGTAGAAACGAGATTTAGCGATCGCCCCATTCCCATTTTGCACATCCCAGAACATCTTAAACCCATCAACTTGGGTTTAGCATCAACAGTGCCCGTCCCTGGTGTAGTAATTTATGGTGGACGGCAATCGATGCGCCTAGCACGGTGGTTGCAGCAAGCCCGTCCTGTGGCGTTAAACTATATTTCTGGCGCACCAGACGGCTTAATATTAGAGGCTGGCTTAGTAGATAGGTGGATTGTTGCCACTTTTGAAGATCCAGAAGTTACAACAGCAGCCCAAACATATCAACAGCGAAAAAAGCATTGCCGAGGATTGCATTTTTTGTTAGTTCAACCAGATGATTCCGGCATGACTTATAGCGGCTTTTGGTTATTACGGGCAGAAGATTTATATTGAATTTTAGCGGCAGAAATGATTGCAGCCCTCAAGCAGGATGCTGAAGATCCAGAATATCAAGCTGAAATTGCTGCTTGGGATAGTGTTGTTGGAGATGGCATAAACGCCAGGGGTTAAAATGTAGTTCTAGGATTTGTGATTTAAGGATGTTACAGAACAAAGCGATTGCCCAGATTTCTCTATTCTTTCTTGAGTATGATTTAAGGCTTTCATAATCACTTCTTGAGCCACAGATTTGACTACATTAATACTCACAGAATTTCCTAGTTGATGGTAAGCCGTATCATCATTTGGATGAAGTGTAAAGCTATCAGGAAAACCTTGCAGCCTTGCAGCTTCTCGTGGAGTTAGTCGCCGCACTCTCTGATTATGATAAACTCCTAATCTATTAGCATCACTAGCAACCAACGTTACCGAAATCTTATTTGGATCTACAAACTTATAAACTTCAAATGAAAAGTTACCCGACAGAGGTTTATATTTATCATTAATAAGTTTTAGATATTTTTTTGTAACTAGTGAATTCAAAACTTCCCCTAAATTGGGATGCTCAAAAAAGCTAGCTATTTGCTCCTGAGTTAATAGTTTACCATCTTGTTCTTGTCCAAATTCTTTATTCCGTCTCTTTAATATGAAACGGTTCATTAGTTCAACTTCCTCGGCACTACACTCACCACGCAATCCTAAATCCCAGGAATGAATAGAGTTCCCCCCCCGATAATCAATCAGCCTTATTCCATGTAAGCGATTTAAATCATTATTAAATATTCGTTTCAACGCATTGACAAACTTTTCTGAGCAATTATACTTTTCATCTGGATTAGTCTCCAAAATGTCGGCAACAGCCACAGATTTTTTTGGTGGATAGAACAAAGATAACTGCTGAGGATTATATGAATGCGAGTCTTTAGGCCCCACATCAGAAATCAATTCAAAAGTGGGAGAAGCATCTAAAATTCCTACCAGATAAATGCGGACGCGATTTTGCGGTAAGCCAAAGTTTGCACTGTTGAGTAAAAAAGAATGAAAACTATAGCCTCTTTTTTGAATTTCATGCTTAATTGTTGCTAAGGTTCGCCCTTGATCGTGACTATAAAGCCCTCGGACATTTTCAAAAATAAAAGCCTGTGGTTTATAGGTATCGAGTAATCTTGTTATTTCAAAAAATAGTGTGCCTCGTGTATCGACAAATCCTTCTTTTTTGCCAGCATGAGAAAAAGACTGGCAAGGAAACCCAGCTAATAAAAATTCATGTTCTGGTAGTTGATCAATTAATCGAATATCACCTAATGCTTTTTGACCAAAGTTTTTTTCATAAACTAATTGAGCATCTGAATTGATTTCACTGCTGAAAACACATTCACTTTTTATATTTAAAGAATCAGCCGCCTGTTTAAAAGCTAATCTAATTCCTCCTATTCCTGAAAATAAATCTACAAACCGAATTTTACGCATAGATAAACTGATAACCGCTATATTGATAATCAATTGGACAAACCCACTACGATGGGGAGCATCCCAAATGTGCAAGTTTATTATTATACGGTGTTTGGACTTAGACCGAGAATGAAATGACGAACCGCCAAGGACGCCAAGAACGCAAAGGGAAGAGGTTTGTACAGGTTTTTTGCCCCAGTCCTGTGTCTTTTGGCAAAATTGGGATGCTCCCCTACGATGCAGAATGTGGGTTATGGGATAAACATTGGCAAAAAAATGTGGAATGGGTGCAATATTATTTGCAGCAATGCCCACCCTCAATACGGTTCGGATAAGGTTTTTTGATGAAAGTTATAGATCGCAAAGACGAGATAAATCGCCGTCTTTACAATAATTAGCCCTTTGTAGAGACGGCGATTTATCGCGTATCTTCCCTTAATTTTTTTGCTTTTACCACTGTCCTGAATTATCTTCCTGTTGCAAACCTATCAACTGTCGGCGCTTCCAAGCATAGTGAAGAATATTAATTCCAAGTTCCTGGGCTGTGCGAATCGTCAATCTGGGTAAATTCAAATCTCTATCCAATCCCCAAGCGGTTGCTAAATCACCAATTACTAAAATAATTCCGCCACCGATTAACATTTTAATCTGCTGTTGATTAACCATTGGCAAGGCAGCAAATAAGAAAGGTTTTGTCCTTAAAGGATGACTCCGTTGCAATTCTTCTAAAGGTCTTAAAGAACTTTCTAACTGTTGTGCTAATGCTTGAGTACTCTCAATTAGAGCATTAGCATTTGTTGGCGCATCAACGAGAAGCACACCACCTAAATTTAAGTAATTTTTAAGGGATTCAAATTCAAGACTATTTAAAGAAATGGCCTGTCCGCCTGTCAGATAAAGTAGGTCATAATCTTGAATATTTTCTCCTAAAGAAACCTGACCTGGTTCATCAGCCCCTCGCAAACTGGGATATAGGGGTTCTACTGCTTGTAACAAATAGGAAAGGCTGAAAAAATTACGCGCACATTCAGGATCGCTATGATTCGCCTCTGCCATACAGACAAGTGCTTGGGGACGCATTTGTGCTTGACGGCGATAACGCAAATCAATATTATTATATCCAGGAAAGAAAGCATCGGCGGGTTGGGTAATTTCAGTATGTGCTGGTTGCAGAAGTATCCGACATATTTCTATTTCTGAACTGACTGGTATAGAGTTTCTTTGGTCAATTCGATAAGTTTCTTGAACAATATCTCTTTGCTGTCCACGCCGCAATTCATCAGGGTCTACATAGCTAACTACTAAGTAGATCATGAGTGGTTCAGAACTTACTACTTCTATATCAATGGGAAAATCATAAGAAGTCGGTACAACAATTAGATTACCTGCTAAATCAATTGCAATACCAGGTTGAATTTGCACCCAACGCCCATCTCGATATCTAGCTTCTACTTGACTTGGGGCTGTCACATCTCGAACGCCTAAACCACAAACAATTCCTGGTTGGTTTAAACTTTGATATTGGGCATTTTGCCGATTGCGGTGATAATCATGGGCTGTACGCCAGCGTTCTGCATTGATTAGTAAGCCATCTGCGGCTTGCAGGCGTTCCAAGGATCTGATTGGTGGGGGTGGGAAAGGATGGGACATAGCAATTTTAGATTTTGGATTTTAGATTAGATGTAGGGTGCGTTAGCCTTTGGCATAATGCACCTTTAATTATTGATGGTACGTTACAGCGATAACACACCCTACTGGCGCGGCAAGGCTAAAATATTGCAAAAAAATTGTATGTTGGGGAGCCACTGCGTTGCGTGGGTTTCCCGCCTTGTAGCAATTGGCGTTGGAGGCTTTGCGTAACCCAACATTCTGATATATAGCAGTCCTAAATCATTTGTGAAAATTATATATCTCTTTTTTCTTTCTTCTCTTTGCGTCCTTGGCGTTCTTGGCGGTTCGTTTCCTTATCTATATTTTTCACGACTCATTTAGGATTGTTATATGTTGGGTTGCGCTCCGCTTCACCCAACCTACATCTAATGCACTATTTTAATCTTGCCATGCCACTACAATTTAATTTTACCTAATTACGAATTACCTAATTAGAGGGATTTTCTATAGATAATTCATAAGTGCAAAAAGCAGGTTTTTCTTGTTCTATGATTCTTTGTATAAGTTGCTCATTAATGATGCCACTAGAAATATTTGAACGCAAACGGACTATAAAATGATATGGTTGCCCACCTGCTAAAACTGCATTTCCTAATTGGGCATCTCCGATAATGAAACTTGGGCCAAAAGGTTCTGTGATACTGATATGTTTATCAGCTTCATTAGGTAAATCTTCATCGAGTGGTAAACCAGTATAAAGATGTAAATAGAGACGCAATCCTTTACGAGTTCCCCGCCAGCGATAAAGTTCTACAGCCCGACGAATTAAACGCCGTTGTTGGTGGAGATCCCAAACTGAATCTACTTGCCAAGCAACCCAATGAGCCATAAAAGGTAGTAATGCTTGTGGTGCTGTCAAAGGATCGAGGTTTGCCCACATGACATTGTAACTATCAACTATTGGTTGAAAAGCTTGCTCAAATATCTTCATGAAGCGACCAATAAAGTCCACTTCCCGATACAAAATTGGCAAGAACTCCATGTAGGCAGTGTAAGGACGGATATATAAATCGAAATACTCGCTTCTCTCGATTTTTTCGTTGTCAGTGCCTCTGTCTATATGTAGAGTGACTAGGCTGCGAAAATTGAGAGTTAGTTTGTCTTTTTTTTCAGGGGAAATTGCTTCTTGGTCTTCAAAAAATGTGTCGGGAATTGAGAAATAGAGAACAGCATCCATTTGTCCACGTGGCGGTATTTCACTGCCTTCTGTGCCAATTTGACACCATTGGGATGGAAAGTTTCCCTCAACGCTTAAGCTTACCCGCAAAGGACGTTGTTCTAAGTTTTGCACTTGTACAATCATCTCGCTGGGATGTCCAGGATGCAAAAGTAAAGTACGTCCACCTACATCCATATCCGCATTTGCAAATCCTAAACCCGCTACAGGTAAAGCTTCAGGTATTTGCATTGGTGTTAATTGAATGCTTACAGCCGGACTAGAGCGACTTTGAACCATAGGATTAGGGATTGGGAATTGGGAATTGCGGAATGAAGAACTAGTGACAAATTACGAATTACGAATTACGAATTACGAATTATTTGAATGTCGTGATTTGAACGTAGATTGGTATCAGCCCAAGAACATATCAAACCTTCTGATCCTGGATCAATTAATTGTTCTGGTGATGGTTGTCGTCGCCAATTTTCTCCTTGCTTGCGGATGGGAAATAGCAGGACTGGGCCTAAATGACGCACGCCTGGGGTTTGTTGCAGTAATGCGACAATATCTGATGTATAAACGGGTCGCCCAAATGGCCAACCTTTACCGTCCATTCCTCCAGTTAATGGATTTAAATATTTATACAGTAATACCCTTAAATTACGCCGAATTTCTTCTCTGGCAAAAGGATTCTCATAAGCAGGTTCTAAAGCAATTTCTGTCTGTACAGAAACACCTACGTAATTTGGTTCTTGTAATTCTATTTGTACCCCTAATAACCGTCTTTCATCTAAATAACTCAAAATTTGCTCTTGCAGTGCATTACTAAGGGCAAATTCTTCTGGTGTCATGCCATCACCTTGGGCGATCGCATCTGTATTTGCGAATGGAACTACTAGTAAACTAACTATACCAGCTTGTCTGCGAGAATTTGCTGGCAAACACCGGACACGCGCGATCGCACCAGCACCCGCTTGTTGAGTCAAAACTTCAAAATCTTCCGCAGTGACGGCGCGATCGCGTGTGCGGAGGATGCGGGGAGCCTTCATTACAGCCTGCTCCAGCGATTCGGCATCCGCACCATTGATTGCAGGTATACGATTGACTACACTAGCAATGTATGGATACGCAGACTTCAAAAACTGGATTGCCCCAGTTTGCACATTGCCTTCTCTACCGCCACCTGTACGATAAGCAACCATTTTAATCTCTGCACCACGGGCAGGAATCGCCCCATATTGATGTTCTGATTGGTTATTTTCCAGAACTTGTACAGATGTCTCATCTAGTGATGGTTGCTGAATGCGCGTTCGGACTTGGGTATGCTGTTTAAGTTGGCTAGGTTCCCGAATCAACGGCCCAAACTGGATTGTACCAGTGATCGAATCGATGGTGTAATGAAAGTTATGTGGCCCAGAATCAGCAAAATCTCTCACCTCAGTCCACTTCTGAGGCAAACCACCACTGGGAGTAACTAAAATATACTCATTTTCTCGGCGTTCTAAAATTGGCGCTGTTTGTAACTGGAAACTCTGACCGGGTGTACCGTCACTAATTCCTAATCGTTCATCGATAATCAGCATACTGTGGCTAGCTCTAACAGTACCGCCAATTGACTGCACTGCTAAACCAATAATTCTTGGTGGACGATTGTAACCAGATTCATTGCCTTCTGTGGAAATAAAACTACAGCGCAGCCAGCGACCCCGGTAAGAAGTAAAATTAGCCACAGGCCAAATCTGAGGTAAATGCAAACGTACCTCTGCACCTTGAGACGGATTTCCACCCTGTTGGGCGATTTCATAAAAACTGAAACCGCGAGTTTTATCATCCGACTCTTGTAATAAAACTGTTTGCCAATTTTCCCCATCCCAGGCTTCCCACTTGCGGGGAGGTTGATTGGGGTTAATCCCGGCCGGGGTAGCCGCAGCCCCTTGAAAAATAATTTCTAAAACATTAGCGTCTAGTGGCTCGTCAGAATTAATTGCTAAATAAAAGCAGTTACCAGGCTGGGGTTCCTCTTCAAAAATCGCTTGTTCATTACCTGTCCAGAAACCGTTAGATTGACGAGTCCATGAAGTTGTGACTCTTTCGCGCAGAGATTGGGGAATATCTTCGATAGTTTGGGCAGTTAAGAAGTGTTGGATGCGGGGTTTGCCGATAATTAGAGGAGAATCTGTACTAAAAGTAATCGCTTCTGTTGTTTCAGTGCGGATAGTTGAAGCTTCCAATCCGGCTGGAATAGTGTAGGCTTCGGGTAATGCAGCGCTTAAATAAAAAGTTAATTCCGTGCGGGCTGGGGCGGGAGGCTGAAGACGAATACCCAGTAATTCGAGGAAAGCGACATAATTTTTTCGAGGTACTTGGTTAAATCTGAGCAACATTTGGTCAGTTAACCAAGCAAATAATTCAATTAGCGTAATTCCTGGGTCGCTGAGGTTGTGGTCAGTCCATTCTGGACAGTAGCGAGGAATACGCATAATACATTCTTCCACCAAATCATCGAAGGCGCGATCGTCTAAGTTGGAAGAAGGTAATTTCGGTAAAAAATCAAAGTTCACGATTCCTCCCCAGCTGAAACCAAATAATAAGGATAAACAAAACTATAAATATCGGGACTATCTTTAAGTCGATAATTGATGATAATATCTACCCTGCCACGCACAGGGTCAGGATCGGCAACAACTTCATCGATAGTAATGCGTGGTTCCCAAACTTCTAAAGCTTCCAAGACATAAAGACGGATTCGCAGTAGGGTATCGGTATTCAAAGGTGCAAACGCCAGTTCTGACAAGCGCGAACCAAAGGTAGGTCGATAAACCCGCTCACCTACTCCCGTGCGGAGGATAATCCAAATAGATTCTTTGACTTTTTGATCTTCACGGCTAAGTTGTATCCCACCTTGCACACTTAAATGCAGTGGATAAGCCCAACCTGTTCCCAAATAGGCTCGTTCACGACCGTAAACCATATCTGGCACTTAGACAGTTTTACATGGATATCTTCAAAGATATAGGCACAGAAGGTTTAAGCCTATTCGCCAAAGGTCGAACCCTGCGGGTAATTTAAAATTCCCATAAATAATGCTGTTGGAGTATTAATGAGTAGTAAAAAACTGATTTTTTAAATTTGTCGCGTGGATGTTGTATAGCGTAAATCTGCTTTATTGTCTCAACAATTTGCTTAACTGTCTTAACTGTCCTTGTATTTTTAATACCGATTATAAGACAATACAAACATCAGTTTTCAATAAGTCCGTAATTAATTAATAGACCAATTGGAGGTAGAGTTTTATGACAAAGTTAATCAAGCAAATCATTTGTAGCTTTATAGCGATTGTAGCGGTCATAGGGTTGACAACGGGTAGTGCAAATGCCCAATCACTTTTAAATCTGAGTATTGTCAGTAGTGTCATTCAAGATACAAGTAGCAATAGAATTCCTAACTTTCCATGTACATCTTCTGATTTTGATAAACTCTACCCAAACCCTGAAGATCCTAATTCGTTCTATCAATGCGCGCCTTATGGCCTTGTACTAATGCCATGTCCGACTGGCTTAATATTTGATGTTGAAGCAGATCGCTGCGAGTATCCTACAGAGCGTGTTACAAAATCTGGTACAGAGGCGAATAGAACTAATAAAAGCGCAAATCCTTAAGATAGCTGGCTTTTAAGTGTAAAAGCATGTTTGAAAAGTCCTCTTATCTGTAGCAAAAAGTTCTAGATCCCCCTACTTCTCCAATCAGCCGCCAATCAAAACAGTAAACTCACCTTTGATAATTTTATTCGGTGGCCCTAATGCTTCTATAATTGTGTCGCCCATCCGAGAGGCTGGCAAATTGTTAATCAGCACAGTCTGACTACCGTCAATCACAACCCCAGGCCCGTGGGGAGGTAAGGGTAAGGGTGTAGCGCAATTATGAATATCAGCACCAGCAGCAGCAGCAGCGATCGCACTACCCATAGTAGCAGCAGATGTTGCCTTTGTAGTTTGTTCGGCGGCTAAAGCAGCAGGTGCGCCTGGTGTACCTGCTGCCGCTAGGGTAGCAGCCTCAGCTGCTTTGATAGCTATATCAGAAGATGTTTTGGCAGACTGCAAACCTGGTACTGCTGCTGCAAGCACACCTCGCCACGCAGGTAAAGACCCAATCAACACATTGGGACTACCCGGCCCTCCTGTTAAAACTGGGGGTAAGGGGTGCGCTACATTGTCGGTAATTCTTGCTGCTGGTTTACCCATCACAACCTCCTATTGTGTTTATTACGAATTACGTACAGCCCTTTGGACATGAAAACCGCGTAGCGTGCCGGAGGCTCTATTACGAATTACGAATTACGAATTACGAATTAATTAAGTCGAATCAATGCACCTTTAACTGTAATTGTGCCGTTAGCTGAAATGTCTATATTTCCGGCAGCATCTAATGACATATTACCTGTTGATTTGACTGAAACAGATTTACCCATGTCGTCCATTTTGATTTTATGACCGCCTTTGGTTTCAATCTCTATGCACCTTTGACTATCATTGAGATATATTTTATGACCGTCTTTAGTTTCTACACGAATACCAGTTTTACTACTGCCTTTATCCTCTTCAACAAACTGTAGAACATGACCAACGCGAGTCTTAATGGTGCGTAATCTTACACCACTTGTAACAGAATCACCCACCTTTTCTGGTGGCGCATCCTTCCCGTTCCATACCCCACCAATGACGTAAGGACGGTGAATATCCCCATGTTCAAAACCTACTAAGACTTCATCGTTTACCTCTGGTAAACAGTCGAAACCTCTGTTTTGGCCTGCTCCCACAGCTACAACTCTCGCCCAGTCACTTGTATGGTCTTCTGTGAGAGTGGGAAACTTGACTTTTACTCTGCCCATTTTCTCTGGGTCTTTGTTATCAGTTACAATTCCCACCAATAAAGTCTCAGATGGCTGTAGACGTTTTTCTGGGGATAAAGTTGTGAATAAGTTACCAGAACGGAGTCCCCGGACGCTAAAATCAGTTTCATAAACGCGCTGACTGAAGAAATGGCGAGTTTCTGTAACATAATACTTACCACTATAGCGATCGCCCATACCCTCAAGATTAATAACCCGTCCAGGACGAATCTCAGGATTCCCTTCTGCTTTGGCATCTGCGTAAACAAATTCTCCTCCTAGTTCATCACACAAAGCCTGAGCCATCGTCTCTGCTTGTTTTTTGCTGGCAACAGGTTTATCTACAACAATCATTTTGGGAGACTTCAGATTAGAAAATGCAGTACTGGTACTACTTCCTAGCCGATTACCCGTTTCGGTTATTTGCTTCTCTTTCTTGGCTGTTCCACTAATCAATTTTTTCTGGGTATAGTCCCAAGCGCGTACTTCCACAGAACTTATCTGTTCGGCACTGGTAACGCGGGTACTAAATTTATTAATATCAACTAGCCATTTTAGTGATAAAGCTCCTTGAGTTTTTGGCTTACAAAAATTTAATTTTTCCTCTGTAATAAATAACTCGAAACCAATGCGAGCAGCCCTTTCTCGCAAAAATTCCATATTAGTTTGATTTTCTTGGAAAACATACTTATGAACTTCACCCGTTGCCTCTATATTACCAGGTCTTATACCTACTTCTTGAATTATTTTCTTGACTATTCCGCTATCAGTTTCATTTAAAAAAGAACGATTATAACGACCTCTGTGTAGACGGTGCGAAATATCATAACCACGAACAATGATATCAGCTTCAGATTTTTCATTGAAGTGAACTTCCATTGCTGTAATTTCGCCTTCAATCAGGAATTCTTCTACTTCCTCTTGAAAATTATTATCTAGAGTAGTACTAGAAGTAAAACCTAACTTCACTTTTTTCCCAATTTTAAATAACTGCTCATGTCGCCAAGCCTTGTTTTCTGGTCGGTCAGATGTGGGAATATAGCTATTATGAATTACTAGCGTAAACATTGCTGGCAAATGAAGGCTTTCTTCTATTGTGATTTGCAACACATCCTTCATTAATTCAGGAGAAGCTTGTTTTCCATCTATCTGTATTTTAGGTTCGCTTAAATAAAGGCTTTTTTTAGGAGGCATGACTATTATTTGATAATTTATGAAATGTTTAGAGCAACCTTTAATAACAAAACAAATACTAATTTCTCGGGAGCATCCCAAATGTGTAAAGACATATTTTGTGATTGTGAGCGTAATGAAATGAAGCGTTCGCGGAGCGTCTCTTAGAGTTGCAATCGCAAAGTCTAGATGCTGCGATTGCTTCATTCCGCTTCGCTCCATTCGCAATGACTACCTGCTAACTTGGTAAATTTGCTTGCATTGGGATCATCCCAATTTCTCACTTTATTATTTCTGCTTATTCAGTTTTTGTCCCTTCTTATCTGAATTGCGAGAATCTCCTTTAGAAGCAGATTCCCGTCCTCCAGGAAGATTATTCTTATCTACTTCTTGCAAGGCTATATCTACTAGTGCCCTGACTGGTGTACCATCACTCAAAAACATATTTAAAGTGTAGGTTAAACTCGTGATCACACAATAAAAATATTCATTCCCCCATGTAAATATATAAACTGGTGGGCGTTTATCAGTTGCTTTACTGATAGTTTCTACACCTTTTTTAATATTATCTATATATTTTTTCATCACCGACTCTTTCGTTTCATAAGTATCATAAAGTAACTGTTTAAGTGTAAACTTATAAGGTTCAACACCAGAAAAGTTTACTTTCGGCAGGAGAGTAGTTCCTCTATTACCATCCTTGCTTTCCCATTTAACAGTCCGAGTAAAACTAATATCTGTAGGATTAAACATTAATTCAATATCTGGTGCTTCGTTGTTATAAGCTACAAGTTTTGCTTTTTCAAGTTGCGGTTGACGCTTCTGAATAACAATAATTGCTGGACTTGCCATTTTAATAGTTCTCCAAAAATTAGTTTTTAAATGAAAACTTACCAAGGTAATCGACCTGAGTAACCACCATGACGCTCTCGCTCAATTTCTATCCTTTGTCGTAATCTATTATAAATTTCACGGGCTAGAGCTTCCAGATTAGCCGTATCATCTTTATTATCTTCTGCAGAAGACAAAGACTTGTTATCTATTGTCTCAGTTACAGGTTGTATTTCTCTAGATATATCGGGTAGAGTGACTTCTCCACCATCAACAAAGCCTCTAGGTGAAGGAAGGTGTTTAGCAAAAACTTGTGGCGATTCTGAAACATGAGGAAATTCATAATTTTGACTGTTTGATTCTCCATCATTAAAATTAAAGCTAGTAAAATCATCATTATTTCCATTTAGTAAATCTTCCACACTTGACCATTGAGAAGGTGTATTTGACCATTGGGAAGATGTATTAGTTGTAGAATTTGCTTTTCGGAAAATCAGAGGAGGCGATGAGTATTGAGGCGAAGATTCACCTACATCTATTGTTTCATTTTGAAGAGTATGATGGGGAGAATTTAGAATCGAAAGTTTCTGTTTACTAATATTTAACCCCAAGGAAGAAGGAATTAAAGAATTGAATATCTGAGGTGAATCAGTCTCAATGCTTTTTAGCTGTAATGAAGTGTCTGAAAAAGAATCGACTTTAGTCGGAGTCTCTCGAGAAATTGTTTCTTCTGGCTCTGTAGGATTGGATGTCTGTAAACTTGGAAGAATAATATCCTGCGGTGTTCCACCAGTGTTGATGTGATGCAGTAGAGGTAAATTTTTCTGTGCATCCCTGGTATTAATCACAAACTCCCCAGGTGTAAGCATTGCAGGTACTATATCTGAAGGTGCTATCTGCTGGCGATTTTCAACCTGGGAGTCTGTCACATAACCACCAGTAGCATAACCTTTAGGTGCGATCGCATTTTGCTCAACTTTAGGTGCTGTGCTTACCTCATCTTGCAGAGAAGTTGGGTTTTCTAGAATATCTGGATTATCCCAGGTATCAGCAAAGGTTGATATTTCAGGATTTTCTGATTCTCCTGTTTGTTCTTTATCAATAATTTTCCTAAAGACACTTGTTTCTTCAACAATTTCAGGGGATATGGCGGTAATTGTTGGTGTCTCATCAATTTCAGGTGAACTGGCGCTAACTACCAATGCTTCAATAATTTCAGGGAATGTGGCAGTAATTGTTGGTGTTTCAACAATTTCAGGGGATATGGCGGTAATTGTTGGTGTCTCATCAATTTCAGGTGAACTGGCGCTAACTACCAATGCTTCACTAATTTCAGGGGATGTGGCGGTAATTGTTGGTATTTCATCAATTTCAATTGAACTGGCGCTAACTACCGATGTTTCAGCAATTTCAGGCGATATGGCGGTAATTGTTGGTATTTCATCAATTTCAGGCGATATGGCGGTAATTGTTGGTGTTTCAGCAATTTCAGGCGATGTAGTGCTAACTACCAGTGCTTCACTAATTTCAGGCGATGTGGCGGTAATGATTGGTGTTTCAGTAATTTCAGGCGCTGCTAAGATGGAATGACTTTCTGTAAACTCGCTGGTAGTATTCTCAAAATTGCTATCACGTTGCACTGAACTTACATTTGCTGAGATATCTAAAACATTAACCCCCATAGCAGCCTGTGACTCTAAAGTGACTAATTGTTCATCGCTATCAGAGTTGCTGAATAAACTAGGTGTGTTTTCAATATTGGCTAAGGTAGGTGTTAACTGAACAAGCGTACTGTCTGGAGACTCACTCGTAAAACCAGAATCAATTTCCTGATTTTTCATGGGATCTAGAAAGCCTTGTTCCTGAAAGAACAGAGGCTTTAAACTCTCCCCATTCTCTGGTAATAAAGGGGACTTAGGGGTTAGATTTTTGGTTGGTTTTTCCACATAGTGTGAAAGGTCAGAATCAATTTCTTGTTCTACTGGAATAGGATTTTTTGTAACTGAAGACCCAGAATTAGATGTAGTAATATACGGCCCTATGATATTGTCTTCAGTGTCTAAAGGATGGAGTAGTTTAGGTGTATCATCAACATCAGTTAAAGTTAAAGAATTATCAGCAACCGCATTATTTGTGACAAAATCATTTGCTGTACTTTCTAATATTAAGTCTGATTTAATGACTGGAATTGCATCGAAGTTACTATTAGCATTTGGCAATTCATCTTCCGGTGATGGAGAATTTAAGATTGGCGAAACCTCTTTCGCTTGGATTAAATTAATTTGGTTTGTGCTGCTTTTATCATCAAATTCCTTCTGTATTTGATGTTTTTTAATATCCTGTTTTTTTGAAGTTTTTTTGACTGGAACATCTGAAATATTAGCTAATTCTGATGTTTCAGTAATTATCTCTTGTTGATTATTAGCAAAGTTACTAGATGGATAAAATGTTTCTGCAACATTATTATCCGAAGAAAATTCTACAGGTGAATCTTCAACCAATTCACTTACATTACTGTCTATTTCAATCTTCTCTTGTGATGGCATAATTCTTTCTGTTGTAGACAAATCTGTACTATAATCGCTAGATGGTAACTCAGAATTAAATTGCAGATTATTGGTAGCAATATTTCTGACAACAGTCGATTTATCTTCAACAGTAGGCGAAGTTGATGCCGCTATGCTAGGTGTTATATTACTAACATAATCAGACTGGTTTGTAGTATTATCTGAACTAATATCCAGTTGTAATCTGGGAGTTTCAGAATTAGCGTCAATAGACAGAGGCTCGTCTGATTCTAAGAAGCTATTTTCATTCAGGTTAACAGTAATATTGTTTTCTTCAACAAATTGCTCAATATTCTTCGCCACAGATGATGTGAGAAGCTTTTTAGTTCTAGATTTTGATTTTTTTACTGGTGGCTTTTGAGATTTATTTGTTTTTTTTGATTTAGACTTACCCTTAATTTTCTGTACTTTTGAAGTACCATTAATCGGATTGGTTTCAATAGAACTTGGTAATATTTTTGAAAGACTATCTTTTCCTGATTCAGTAATATTACTATTTTCGGATAAAGTTATTGAATTATAAACATCAGACTCAAGCAATGGAAATTCACTATTTATGTCCTGAGTATCCCAACTATCCCAACCTATTAATGGTTGAATTGATTGTTCATACTGACGAGACAATAAAAATTTAGAGGATTTAACTAATGGTGGTTTAGTTTGTATTGCACTGATAAAATTACTTCGTGAATGCAAAGAATGAGATTCTTTTTTTGATATTTTTCTCTGAAAATTAGATAAAGATGATATTACCCCAAGGGGATGAATATTGTTTCCTAGTGGAGATTGAATAATTTGCATAGTTATAGTTTAAGAGTAGCCAATTAACTAGAAACGAAATAGCCTGATTTTTGATTTCGTTGTACAGAAGTCCCTCCTCCTGTAGACCTTGCAACTTGTAAACCTTCATAAGCTAAAGTTAATTCTTCAATCGCAACGGCTTTCCCATCTGCTTGAAATGCAGGTGTTTTCCAGGTTATAGGAATAGCACCAATCAAAGTCCAACTCATCATCGTTTCACCAGCTTGATTGAAAATCAGAATATTGACATTACGCCGAGATGTTTTCTTTTGTTCATCAAAAACTGCATTCATCCAGTTCCAAAAACCTGGATGATCGGTAACTCCACGTTTAAGAGTTACGTCTGCAAATTCTGTATGACCTAAATAAATTCTTTGCTGATCGTTGACACCGCCTTCCTGAAAAACATTTTTCTTAATTTGAACACTTAATCCTGAACATTCAGCGAAAGATGCAGCAATAGAACTGTCTATCTCTACGTAGAACCGATTAGTAGTGACATAATTTAATTCGTGAGTAATGTTGCCATTGTTAGCGCCTGTAGCCATCACAACCACCTCTGGGAATCATAATTACCTACCCTTTCACGCTGCGATCGCAAGTCTTCTAGCAAAAGTTTATATACGTGTTCTGTAAGCTGGTTTATCAGCCGTGAGTCGTTGAGATATTTACTTGCCGTTTTAGCCGCCTTGCTAGCATTAGATGTCGCCGAAATCCCGGCGTATCCAGCAGTACCGCCAACATCTCCATCGAAGGTGAAAAAACTTTGTTGCTGTTTTGAGTCCATAAATAAAAAAACTCTCCTAGAATCCAGGCTAAAGGTACTGCATCAGAATCAAAAGTAGCCAAAAGTCGAACTTAGTTTTTGCATTGATTCAAGACTTTTGATAAATTGTGTAATAAATGCGATCGCAGTATCCTAGATGTTAATAACAGCAAAATATTCATCTAGCTACTGCTTGGGCAACAGGAGAAGAAAATGAGAGAACACGTCAGCCAGAATAAAAAAACTACTACAGGCTTCTCAATTCCATCCCTGAAACACGCGACACCCAGCTTTGGTTTGGAGTCGTCGGCAATTTCACGCCAAGCGGTTTCTGAAATACAACCACTCCATCAACCAGTTACTCACGATATCAGTCGCATACCACTGCGTTCTCAAGCAAAACTCTCAATTAGTCAGCCTGGAGACATTTACGAACAGGAAGCTGATAGCGTAGCACAGCAGGTAATGCAAAGAATGGCGCAACCTGTAAATCACCAGTCTATCCAACGAGAAGCATTGCCAGAGGAAGAAGAAGAATTACAGATGAAACCTCTGGCAAATTCCATCACGCCTTTAGTGCAACGAGAAGCATTGCCAGAGGAAGAAGAAGAATTGCAGATGAAGCCGATGGTGCATCAGGCTGAGGCTGGAATGGCTGCTGCGCCTGACCTGGAAGCGTCCATTAACCAAGCTAAGGGTGGTGGACAGGCGATCGCAGACAACATCCGCGAACCGATGGAACAGGCATTTGGGGCTGATTTTAGTGGGGTGAAGGTTCACACAGATGGTCAATCTGACCAGTTGAATCGCTCAATTCAGGCGCGGGCTTTCACTACGGGACAGGATGTGTTCTTTCGGCAGGGGGAATATAACCCTGGGAGTCGAGGGGGGCAAGAGTTGATTGCTCACGAGCTTACTCACGTCGTTCAGCAGAACGACAATCACTTGTCAAGAAGCTCTCTCCCACATACATTCCATATATCCTCTGTATCTCTGCCTAGATTACAATGTGTTTTCGCCAGCTCTGGGTCATTATCTAGCCACTTCACCAAGCATGTTAGCGTACAAAACGATGCTGGTGCCGCATACGCTAATGAAGCAGACTACGAAGCGGCAGCCGATGCTATCGTAAGCGATCCAACCTCCTTGCAGAAAACTGGGGGAACGGGCAAGACATACTACCTCAATCAAACTACTGGCCAGTTCGTCGCAACAAATAGTGCTGGTAAAATTTTAACAATGTTTGTTCCTGGCAACCCATTGGCATATTACACTAAGCAGATATAGGCAGAGTTAAACAATCTGTCTGCGGTAAAGGGAAAACAAGCCAAATTGTGTAAAAGCCTAACTGTGGAACCATTGCCAGACAGTGTGAACAATAATATGCTCTAGTAGTAAGCACTGAGTCAATATTCAATGAGTTAAAAATTAACGATGTATAGATGCCCAGTATGTGGTTATAACGGACTAGAAGAACCTCCCTTCGATGTTGCTGGCTCACCCTCGTTTGAAATATGTCCCTCTTGTGGAACAGAGTTTGGTTATGATGATGCAGAAACGGATCATGCCACTTTGCGTCACAATTGGATTCAATCTGGTGCTAAGTGGTGGAGTTCATCTACCTCTCCTCCTCCTGATTGGAATCCTTATGAACAGTTAAGAGAAGCAGAATTACCTAGCAACTGAACTTTACTCACCGAATTTTAGATTTTAAATTTTGGATAATGGAATTGAAGATTCAAAATCCCAAATTTAAAAAGGTCTGAACGCGAATTTATGTTGAGCGGAGTCGAAACACAGCGTCTCCAAGAGTTGCCCCCGAATTGAAACGCGAGAATAAATCTAAAATCCAAAATCGTTCGACTGAGCGTAGTCGAAGTCTAAAATCTACGACGAAAAGCGCAAAGAAATTTATCAAGATTGGGAATGTCTGAAATAATTATCCTAGATACTCATATCTGGATTTGGTATATTAATCGAGAATTAGATCAATTTCCAATTTCAAGACAACTCTGTTACCTTTAAGAGCGATCGCCATGATCACAACCCCATTACCACTAACCTTTAAGCAATTCCTTGATTTTGACGATGGTAATGAACTTAATGAGTATGAGTTGGTTGCTGGGAGGCTGATGTTAATGCCAGAACCCAGCGAACTACATGAAGAAATTCTTGAATTCCTATCCTTCATGTTTGAACTTGCCTACCGCAAGCGTCAACTGAAATACTCAGTGCGGAAGCGAAACGCGCTACAGATTAACGAGACACAAAGCCGACGACCTGATATTGCCATTATCCAACGCCCCCAGTTTTACCCCGACGATCGACCAAGGATGGGCATCCAAACTCAGCCATTCATGATTGTCGAGATCGCCTCATTTAACTGGTCAACTGACCTCATAGACAAGCAAGAAGAATATCTTGCCTTGGGAGTACCGGAATATTGGATTATCGACTACAGAGGTCAAATTCCTGCTAAGTATTGTCTGCGTGGAAAAGGAAAAAAGGCGATCGTCATGACCTTAGAAAATGGTGAGTATCAACGCTCTGAGTACCTTGAAGGAGAAACAATTCCATGTCTTACTTTTCCCAACTTAACCTTAACCCTTGACCAAGTATTAGCAGCTGATGCCGAGGATGTAGTTTAGGGCGATCGCCCTCTCCATTCTGACTCAAAATGCGATCGCTCAAATAGGAGGGTTGATCAAGTGTGATTTTCTTATCTTCCAATTTTATTTCATAAAAATACTGTAAGTAGGTCGGCGCAATTAAATAATTCGTAATTCGTAATTCGTAATTCGTAATTAAGTTTTGTGACGGGGATTTAGACCCCGACCCAAAACGCGCTGTCTGTAGAGACAGGGGACTTAAACCCCCAAAGTTCGTTAAAGCTAACTGGCAAAGGCTGTCTTTTGTCACTTGTACTGAGTGACTTGTGCCGAGCCTGTCCTGAGCGTAGCCGAAGGGCGAAGTCGAGGTAAGTCGAAGTATTGGTCATTAGTAAGCGCTTTTAGTCTATTTACGTTTCGTAATATACTTGGGTCTTTTCGCGCCAACTTACTTAAGCTAGAAATACCCAACCGATTGCTTCCCAAACCTTTACGATCATGATTCAAGAGATTTCAATTCCTGATTCCCTCTACGAACAAGCTTCTAATCTGGCGCAGGAAATGCAAATTTCCCCCTCTGATTTATTTTCGTTAGCACTTGAGGAGTATCTACATCGTCACCATAGTCAAAAGCTGCTTCAGAGCATCAATGATGCCTATGCCGATGGATTGGATGACAGCGAACAGGCAATGCTAGAAGGAATGCGGCGACACCAAAGACAACTGAGGGTAGTTGATCGATCAACTACCCCGTAAAATTTGACAGCTTTTTGCAACTCTAGCCCATTAGCCAAGAGCTTTACTACACAATATACACCGTAAAATTAACTAGATTATCCTGACCAAATCGCAAAGAATCACCATTAAGCAGCCGATATTGCATACCAGGAGTGAGAGGATTGTTGTTTAAATAAATACCATTTGTACTCATATCAACAATCATGTATGCATTTTGCGACCAGTCCCAATCGACTCGCGCATGACGACGAGAGACTATTCCCTCACTGGGAATACCAGTCAAATCAATTTCTGGCGGCGCTATTCCTGGACTCTGACTGCGGCGACCAATATAACCTCCTTCCCCAACGAGGTGAAATTCTCTGCCAGTAGTATGAATCAGCTTTAAAGCTGGCGCTCTTTGAGGCGGAGGGGTATAAACAGGCGGTGTTGGTTGATAAGAGACTCGTTGCTGATAGACTGTTGAATAATCAACGGGAGCTTGTTGGGGAGGTTGGTAATTAGGTTGCTCTGTAGGCGGCCGTTGATACTGAGCAGGTGGTGGTTGACTAGGTTGTTGCTGAATAGGCGGCGGTTGACTAGGCGGTTGTTGTGGTGTCGGGGAAACTACATTACCCACAGGAGTGGAACACCAGGGACAAACCTTAGCATTGTTAGGCAGGGCGCGGTTGAAATATTCGCAACTAGGATTGGGGCACCGATTTGCAGGCATAGGAATTTATATCATCAGGCATAGGTTGTAAAGCTACAAGACCTACTTTACTAAGTAAACACTGACCCTGACGAGTGGTTAGCATCTGGGCAAATGTAGAACCACCAGGCAGGCGACTGGTGTCTTTAGGGTACACTACAAAAATAGGATATCCCAAGGGGTAGCTTTGGAATGTTGTGACATCAACATAATAATCATCATGTTGACACAAGTCATCTGAGGGATTAATTGAGCGGCGCGAGCGCCGTTGAAACAGAGGTTGAATCGCTGATTTTTTGCCATCTGCGATCGCAAGCGGATAACCAGTACACTGACTCGAAGTTTTACTGATAATGCCAAAACTTATAATACCAGTGGTTCGCCCCTCTAAAGTCTCGCTGCGTATCTGATTTTGGGTTTTTGTTGTATCCAGTTTAGTAACATTTGCAGCAAATAAAGCTTCGTCTTGAGGGACGTTTTTGAGAACTATTTCTTGAAATTTACTGATTGCTTCCGGTTCTGTTGGGGCAAAAGGTTTCACAGGTAGATTTGGAAGTTTGGGACTAATTTGTTGCCAATTGGTAATTTTACCTGTGTAAATTTGACGCAATTGCTCAAGACTTATTTGCCCTCCAAGAGCATTAGCAAGATTAGAGTCTCTCTTATTAAATGCTACAAAAACAATTAATCCATCATAAGCAACTTGTTTTTTAGAAAGTTTATCTGTAATGTTCTCTACCAAACTAGTAATTGCAAAATCTTTTCTGTTTGTTTGGACTTCTTCGATACTTTTAATCGGATTCTTTACGTTTGATGACAAAACAGGTTCATAATTAAATGTTGCTGTCGCATCTGGCTTTGGTCTGGTCAATAACTCTCCTAAACGACTGTTGTCCACTGGTTGCGTTAAAACATAACTCCATGTACTATCCTTTTCTCCTGTGTAAGTAAATTGTCCCGCAGGAACATTGGGGACTTCGGAGAAATTTTGCACAAGTCTAGACCATAGTATATATTGATTAGGGTTATCTGTTTTCTTGCCCAAAAGCCAATACAAAATTCCTCCGCCGAGCAATAATAAAGCCAGAATTCCTATCAGGATTAAAGGCATTGGCAAACGCTTTTCTATTACTTGAGAGCCTGGCGAACGCACTGAACTTTTGCGACGCTCTTCTTTGGGAAGTTGTAGTAGTGCTTGACGAGCAGTTTCCGCATTCTCGAAAGGAGTTTCTAGACCAATGAGGCGATAAATAAACTGTTTTAAATGGCTATCAGTATCTGGCCATTGTTGATTATCTCTAAAATCGAGAGGCTGGTGGGATGAAAAATTAGTTGTCCGTCCTACCCATAGATAAAAGGCTAGCAATCCTAATGATTCTAAATCTTGTTCAGGTCTGGCGGGCGCGGGTTGAGGAATAATCGGTGGAATAAATAAGTTTTCCCAGGTAGCTAAATCGCAAAAGTATATAGAGAATTTTTGATTATTTTCTACTTTAATTAAAGTACTATCTAAACTAATATTGCCGTGAGTTATCCCCAGTTGTACTTGATTTGAGGGAAAACGCAGCTTTTGGGTGTGGAGAAACTGGAGAGTTTGTAAACCTTGATTTAGTACCTCGCGCACATCAGGAGATGTCATTGCGCCCTTTTCTATGAGATACTTACCTAAAGTTTGGGATGACTCTATTCCTTGAGTGATAAGATAACAGCGTTGTCCTTTTTCATCTGCGATCGCTTCTTTCGTTTCTACAAGCCGGAAGTTTTGAATTCGACTATCGGCTAAACTTACACCACCCACCCGTTTGAAAGTCTCTTTGCGCTTCAGAGTCTCGCTTTCATTAAAACAACGACTGGGTAGCAGGTATTCTTTGATGATGACAGGTTGTTTGTCCTTGAGTTGAATACCTGAGTATAAGCGGCCTAAACCCCGTACACCGATAAAACTAGCTATTTGATAAGTTCCCTGACTTCCTTTAATCTCAGCCTCCTGTGGTAAAGTTGCCGGAAAACCACATTCCAAGCAAAACTTAGCCCCCTTGATTTGCTGCGCCGTTTGGAAAGGGCGATCGCAACTTAAGGGAGAATTATATGAGCAGGGGTATTCTTGATAAAAAGATTCAAATGAAGGCATATAACCAATTCAAAATTCAAAATTCAAAGAGCTATCAAGCGTGAACTAATCCTAACTTGAGGGCAGCCACAATCGCTTGAGTCCGACTAGTAACCTTCAATTTTTCAAAAATACTGGTGAGATGCGCCTTAACAGTAGCAACTGTTACATATAAATGTTTAGCAATTTCTTCATTAGAAGCACCTTGAGTTAACCAGTATAAAACCTCTTGCTCTCTTTCGGTTAAATGCACCTCATGACATGCTTTCAGACAAGAATCTGAATAAGCCTGAAAAAACCGGAAAAACCGACTAGCAACTTCTGAAGGTAGATAAATTTCCGCTCTTGTAACAGTCTCAATCGCCTCACACAATTGTGTTGCCACACGATTTTTAAACACATAACCTGCGGCTCCCGCCTGCATTGCTCTAAAAATCCAGTCGTCTTCTTGATGAGCCGACAACACTAAAACCTTTCCAGTGTAACCAGTTTCCTTAAGACGTGCCAGAACTGTAATCCCGTCACATCCCTTCAATTGCATATCCAGCAAAATTAAATCTGGACACTTCTGGGCTGTAAACTTTAAAACCTGCTCCACAGAATCCGCATCACCCATAACTTCTACAGGTAACGCAGAATTAATACTATAAAAATTCAAGAGAGTACGTAACCCTTGACGAAACCGTTCTTCGTCATCTACCAGCAAAACCGAAAGTTTCTTACTATCATTAGCCATCTTTTTAATTACGAATTGCGTGAAGCCTGCGGCATAGCTTCGCTTAACGCGGAGCGTGCCGGAGGCTCTATTACGAATTACGAATTACGAATTACGAATTACGAATTACGAATTACGAATTACG
>NZ_JABXKH010000094.1 GCF_017115105.1 Nostoc sp. NMS2 | reverse complement strand
ATCCCATACGTTGGCGCTTGAGCGCTGTTGTAAGGTTGTTGTCATTGTTTTATAAGTGCGGTTAGTGATTTATGAATCAGGCTCGTTTGTCTTTGCCTGTGAATACACTTTACAACGCTTTACAATTTTTAATCAAGTTTTATTACTTTTGTAAATCTGATGAGTTTCATCAGGTTTACTTATTTAAAGGCAAGCAACTAGATATATTTATGTTGTAGAAATTCTGATTCTATTGCCTGTTGATCTGGGAATAATAGCTTTGTAGATTACCGCTATTCCAAAAAAAATTAACCCTCGGCTTACCACCGGGGGCTTTTTTTGTTTGGCAAAATGGCATATCTATAAATTAGACCGTTGCTATGGTATTTGAGTAGGATACATTCCATGCGAAAAAGTACTGACTTGCATAACCCCTGGCTAACTACCAGGGGTTTTTATTGGAACTTTTACTGAGATATTGCACCATTCCCAATAAGGGACTTCCAAATAAAAAAATACTCAATTATCCAATCTTGTGGGGTGGGCCGAAAAGCCATTGGTGTCAAGTTAAGAAAAATAGAATCTTGTCAAGTGGTTAAAGCTCAATAGTTAAACTCAACACAAGGATGTTGATTTGAGCTATGAGTAAGCCACGAAAAAAACAAGGTGCCCTATCAAGTAGTGCGCGTTCTTTTGAGTAGTTCTCACTATAAAGACGAAATTAAACAAAAATGGGATTTCACCATACTAATCCTTGTCGCTACCCGATGCACCAAGTGTCAGTACTATGGGGCAAGACTTGGTATCATTACTTGACTAATATTCTTGACCCAAAACAACTTTTTCCACAACAAGTCTGTGATTTGTACCGCCGACGTTGGCAAATAGAAGATGCTTTTTTACTGACTAAACGAATGTTTAAGTTTATCCTATCTGTGGGTTGGCGGCACTAATGGTGTGCAGATGCAAGTCTATGCTACTTGGATTTTTTACGCAGTACTCAATGATTTGTGTGCGGATGTCGCTGTCGCTTTGCAGCAGCCCTTAGAACGTATTTCGGTGGAAATGGTCTTTCGCAGTTTGTATTTTTTCCATCGCGCACTCTTGCACAATTCACAACTACAACTTATTCCTTGGTTGGTTGAGCATCAGCGTTCTATGGGGCTTGTCAAAGCTGTTCGCCCGCGACATCGACGCAACGCTGCAAGGTCGCTTGACATCTGGGCTGAAGCTTTAACTTGATACCTATGGCATCTTGCCCGCCCATAGGCCAAGGCGGGCAAGATGCCCACCCCACAATAAATAGTTGGATATTTTTTTATTTGGAAATCCATTAACAAAATTTATTGCAATAGACATAGCTTAATGGTTCAACATAATGTAATAGACACTAAAAGTTAATGGAAATGCTACAAAGTAACCAACTAGAAATTCGCCACATTAGTCCTGAAGTGAGGCAGTTGATTAAAATGTACGCCGATGTTAATAACTGTACGCAGTCCGAGATGTTGGAACGCATTATTTTAGAATGGGATGCCCAACAAAGCGAGAGCGAAAGACCGCCAGGAGACGAAGATGAATAGCTTTGTGCTACAATTTTTAGTCTACTTATAGCTAGAGCCTTTCATTAATTTGGCTCTTTAGCTCAAGAAAAATTTTTCAAAGATTGGGTCTTTTTTGAGGGATTGAATAAAATCCCTCAAAGTCATCATGCTACCAGTTAAGGTGAATTTGGGAGTACCATTTTGAGCAACGATTCTCACTTCGCCGTCTTGGATCTGAATCTTATTTTTAATGCTATCCCATAGAGTATCAAAGCTCTCATCTTCCTTGCAACCATTGGCTTCAAGGAATCTTTGGTGTACTTCTGTTTTTAGTGCGAGTCCTTCTGCTGCTTGAGTCCGCGCCTCAAAGTGCTTAACTACATCTTCATAAGCACTTTCCCTCAAAATTTTATTTTCAGCCTGAACTAGCTCTAACTGAGTTTTTATGGCTTGCAGTTGAGACGCTAAAGTGGCTGATTTATGGTATTCAAGTTTTAAAGCTTGCTTTGCATTGCCTAACAAGGTTTTATAATCTAGCTGATCTCGATCTTGATTTTTTTCGGATTGCATTTTTATTCCTCGATCAATAGATTTAAATTGAGAAACTCTCGTCAGCTATCTAACAAAACTGGCGAGAGCTTAGTAAATATTATGTTGGTTATCTAAGTATTACTTATTTCACCAATAATGGTGTTTCAGAGGTAGGATTTTCCTGGATACTACTCAAACAAGAACTAATGTGCAAGCGGATAGCTCGCTCATAAACTCCAGTCTGCTGAGTGCGTACCCCTACAGCCTGATATATTAAGCTAACTTCAGGGAATTCAGACCAATACATCAAAAAAATGTCTTTAGCGGGAGTAATAATTTCATAATTATTCTCTTGTCTTTTCTTTCTGAGCTTACAATTATTTAGTTGTAATTTTTGTCTGAATAGTTTTTCAAATTCTGGAATTAAATCTGAAGTAGTTTTCATGTGTTATACACGTTAAAACGTGTTAAGGATGCAAAGACTATCTGATGATATTACTAAGTATGACACTTCAGATACCTCTTACAATATAGTGTATCAGTTATCGAGTCTTTGAGAATTTGAGGTTATTTTTCCCTTCTTACGATCAAAGAAGAAGTCTAGGAACTGGGAAAATAGTTAGTAGAGACACCCTGATAATGACACCGCTAAATACCTACAGGCTACAGCCTGGGCCTTCAAGACCTTCTGCAAAACTGATCAATTCCAAGTATTCTGGATTTTCCACGATTTTTTTAGCCGCCAGCAATCCGGCAATGCTCCAAGTTTGATTGATTCTGGCTTCTTTGCCAATTAAGCGACCATTGTTGCCATCGTAATATTCAGGGAATTGATCCTTAAATAACCGTTTTTCGGCAATAGCGATCGCTGCTTGAGCAAGTTCTGTTCTACCTGCTTTCTGCGCCGCAGCAGCAAATAGCCACAGTAAAACGGGCCAGTTGCCACCGTTATGATAAGACCAAGCGCTGTTTTTAGAATCACATCCTGTCACAATTCTCCACTCTAAACCTTCTAAAGCGGGAAAGCAGATTTTAACAGGCATATAGCCGATCAAGTCTTGCCAGCGTTGGGCAAATAAATTCATGATGCTTTGAGATTCTGTGTCGCTGGCTAAAGAAGCTAAGATTGCCATCAGATTTCCTAGAGCAAAAAAGCGAAAATCGATCCGTCCCGGCCCCAGATTTCCCGCTAAATATCCTCCAGTTTCGGGCAACCAATCAGTTAACCAACTGGGGATTGATTCTGAATGGATGTTGAATTTATTAACAACTTGTGTACCAAATTCATTACCCTTGTAACGATAGATTTCCCCCAATCGCTTCAGGTCTAGCCAATAATAGTTGCGGATATGATATTTCAAAGATCCCAATCGCCTATTGACTTTGCCGAGATAACTATCGCCATCCCCATCTGGTAAAAGCAATTCACTGGTTGCTCTCAAGGACGCATAAAATAACACCTGAATTTCTAGAGGATGTTCGTAGACTCCCATCCGACGGTCAATCATAAATGCGCCATCGGGAACTAGCATTGTTGGGTACATAGAAAACTTATGTACTAGGCAAAGATCCAAAATTAATTTGATTCCTGCTTGAAAATCTGGTTGACGTGCCAGGGACAAATCGCCTGTAGCTTTTTCATAAGCCCGTAGCAAGAGAATCCACCACATACAAGAATCAATTGGGGGAACACGAGCGATCGCCTGCTCACCAAAATCAGCGACTAAAAATTCCTCATTCCCATTAAAATGTACTTTGAAACTGGCAGGCATTAACCCCGCTCCTGGTTCAAAGCAGTCTATCTGCTTTTCATGACTTTGTAACTTCAGTGTTTCTACTAAGAAATTACGGACAATCTCTGCTTTCCCATACATGAGAAACACCAAAGCAGAAGGCACAAAATCACGGAGAAAGCATTGGTCATAATTGAGTGCATCTAACTCTGGATCGTGGGCGGCTACAGTCCCAATGGGTTTTCCCTGGTAATAGATTATGGACTTTTCTAGCAGTTTCCAGGCTTCTGCTTCCATCTGAGTGTTCTTATCGATTGCACTAGTCATAGGCGTTTAATTCCACTACATAGTATGTATCGGCGCAATTGTGGAAAGTACGCCAGCCTTACAAAGAAAGGCAGGAGGCAGGGGAGCAGGGGGAAGGGGGAAAGATAGTGGAATTACCCCTGCCACAAGGGTTTCAATGTTAATTAGAATATCTAAACTGCCAAATTCCTTTACTACGGTGTTGACCATCTCAACAATGCCTGATTCTTGGGAGACATCTCCCTGAATCAGTAGCGACTTCACACCACAATTTTCGATATTTCCGCAGGCTTTTTGCAATGCCATTTCTTCTATGCCTACCGCCGCTTCCGGGCTTTTGCGGTAATTGATGGCGATGTTGCACCCTTGTTAAGCGAGTCTGATAGCGATCGCCTGACCGATACCTGAAGTTGCACCTGTAACTAAAGCATTCTTTCCCTTTAACCCTATCATATTTCCTGACCTTGCTTGAATTTGAACTCAGTCAAACAATTTTGAATTTTAGATTATTCTTTTCAATATCTAAAATTTTTTCTGTCAACCCCCAATGGAGGTAATTTAAAGTTAAAAAATTTGAATTTATGAAATAAATTCTTAAAAATTAGGTTACAAATCCAAGAGATGGAAACTCAACATCTTTTAGTATCTACTACTGGGAAAAAGTAGAATATCGATTAATTCACCCACGACTAAACCCAATACCGCTAGAACTGTTAATATCCAAAACGAATCTAGCTTGTTAAAGCCAGAAAAGCGCATTTCCAAATCAGCTAAAAGCGTAGTTGCTAAGGGGATAAGAAAAAGCCTTAATAATAGCGACCAAGTTGCTACAAAAGCAATTGATATACTTAAAAATAATATAACAGCTAAAGTTTGAGATCCAAATTCAACTAAACGCTCTAACCAAGAAGTACTCTTTCGCACTATGGCTATAACCATAGCAGTAACAAAAGCTCCCACTAACCAAACAATATGATTAGCTGCAAGATACCATCCCAAGAGAGTGTAAGCCAGCCATAGTAATACTAAAGGCATCAAAGGAATCCTGTTAAAAAATTCCACATTCATACTGTCAAGGCTTGTAAAAATATCAGGTTAATATATTAATTGTAGTCAAAGATACGCTTTTTCTATCCTCTTAATGTATTGGTAAGGGGTGCAATGACTGTGGGAATCATAATTAATTACCCAGACTTGATATGATGCGTAGTTTATCGCCGCAGGCATCGCTTCTAGCTTAAAGTTCAGATAACCAAGCTTATCCAGCAATAAAAATATCTTGATATACGTATGACTGTTAAAAATGAGTTACATTTAAGACAAAAAAGCAACAATTAAAGAACAAAGTTACTGTATTTTAATACACTAACGCTATATAAGTAAATTGACTTTGAATCTCAGCTATTTGCCATGAAATTTAATAGAGAGGTAGTTAAGATTCACTGTGTACAGCTTTGATAACTGTCCACAATACAGTTGCGTGTCTCAAGCTCATGGTAATATTATTTTACTGTCAGGAGATATTATTTATACACTAAATTACAACCATGCTGAAACAGCTAGTTAGGCGTGCTACCTCCAAAAAACAAAAAGTTATTCAACCTAGCAAGGAAATCACCAAAAGCACCAATGTGCAAAGCACAGAGCTTTTGAAACTTTGCTTATATAAGATACTAAATAGCTAAAAAAGCCCTTTTTTATGAATTATGACAGCCAGTAAAGAAGGCACAAAAGCCTCTTAACATCGGCAAAAATTTAGACAACAGTAAATATGAAAGTGTTGACGCAATGTCAATGGTTTTTTGTATACAAGAAAGTAACAGAAAGCACAATTTTTGTTGCCAATTAAACATTAAGATTGTGTCTTTTCTTTAGACATTGATATCTTTTTGCTTAGTTACCTATATATAAAATTCCTATTTGACTGGTGAAAACTTAAGCGACCTCGGTCAAATGAGGCAAACACTTAAATTTAACAAATGATTTAGGACTGCTAAATCAATCCTGATTTAGTAACAACTTGATTATTGACAACGTAAGTAAAAGTAACAGGTAAAACATGAATATCATTGTTCGTTTGGTTGGAGCGATCGCTCTCCAAGTGTCTGCATTGGCTGCAATGTCTAGCATGGCGATGTCTGCTGACAAGCCATTAGGCCTTCGTATCCAAGAGGCTGCTGCTGTTTCTCAACGGAAAACAACACAGAGGATTTGCTCTTTAGATTCCATTGAAGATTTATTACCTCCACCACAGACTAAGGCAAATAATTCTTTGCTTTCTTACCTTGCTGAACAAGGTTTTACCCAGAATCAAGAGGGTTCTTGGGTTTGTTATGCGAACGATCCGAAAAAAGAAGGGCGTTACTTCACTCTGTTTAAGGTTAAACAAGTTGATAACAGGCTCATAGCAAGTTCTTTTCTAGATGAGGGCAGTCTGATTCAGGGGCAAGAAAATCGTAGCTTGGACTTCTTTATGATGCTGATTGAGCATCATCTGAATACTACTCAAGAGAACCGCAAAGGTATACGTAGGTATTTAGAAGCCTTCGTTTCCTTAGTAAAGCAAGGGAAGATCAAACCTACACGTCGTGCGTTTCTTTTCGATCAACCAAACCGGGGATTGGTCTTATATCACACACTCTCATCAGGAAATCTCAAAGGTACCGGAATCACGATCAATATTTATTTACCTAAGAGTTGAGTGGGGGATGAGGGGGATGGAGGAGATGAGGAAGAGGGGCAGGGGGAAGGGTGCAGAGGAGAAAGATGTAATTATTGTATTCTCTCCCTTTCTCCCCGCTCCCCTGCCCCTCTTCAATGCCCAATCCCCAATTAAATTACTGTCGTTTACTGGAGGTGCATTTTGCCTAAATCAATTTTTCAAAGAATTGCAATATCGAAGGCGAGTCGTTTTGCAGCGATCGCATTATCATCTGTTGCAGTAGGACTCACTACATGTCAGTCTGCTTTTGCACAACTCAATATTGGACGCTATGGTATCCAACAAGGATTGGAGTCTGAATATCTCCAGTACCAAATCAATAACCAAAATTTGAGCCAGATGCGAGTCATTCCTGGATGTAATGTAGGATTTGGTCTGACCTGCAATAAAACTGGATCGGTAATCCAACGATTAGTGGAATTAAACGGCGGAAGTACCTATCAAAACCTCCTGATCCGAGCAGCAGGTGGGGAGAAAAATTTCCAGAATTTCGCTAGCTTTTACGGTAACAATCCCAACCTCTCTGCGGTGCCTTTCGCCTCATTTTGGAGAAACGAATCTCCCGCAATTATGGATAGCTCTCAATACCTTCTTGGACAACGTTTTGGTCGCAATCCAGTAGAAGGACTCGGACAGGTAACAAACCAGTTCTACTGGTCTCCATATTCAGGAACCAATAACTCCGTCAGCCTCCGTAATGGACTACTAAACTTGAAATTCTCATACGGACGACTGCTGTTTGAGGAAGCCTCAAAAATTTCCAACATTAAGGAGCAAATTCAATCTCTAGGTCTATCGCCAGAGATGACGAATTTTTATATAGGTAAAATCTCTACAGGCTTAGATGCGTTGCATTCTGGAGATTCAAACCAACTCGAAAAGAGGATTTTTGAACTACTATCCTATCCATACTCCGAAGAGGGTGGGGAACTCGGACGACCCAACAACGCGATTCCAGAAGAATTTAATCAGCTTTTGGGAGAAGATATCCCAGGAGATATGTTGGTGAGTGATAGTCCAGTGCCGTTGGATGGAGAAACAATAGCCCTTGATATCCCTGGCTCTGCGGGAGATGTCGTTGTACCAGACAGTCCTGATTCCTTTCCACTCTGGCCAATAGGAGTTGCAGCTCTTGTTATAGCTATGATTCTATTAATGGATAGCGATAGTTCTTCAGGTCAACCATCTCTTTCTCCAGGAAATACACTTACACCCACACCCACACCTTTGTCTCTCACCAGCAAAGGCGAATGCGATCTGACTCCTAGTGGTAATGGTTCTGATCGCACACAGATCATTGAGATTCCGTGTAATGTTACTCCTAAACCCCCTACGGAAGTGAAGAAGGTAGTGGAGCCATCAATGCTCAAAGCGCTTGTATTGGTAATTGTTCTACTATACATAGTTCGTTCTAAACATCGGTCTTTAAAAATTCGTAATTCATAATTAGACATCTGGTAAAAAAGAATGTAAAGACGTAGCAGTGCTATAAATAAAGCTACCTGTGGAGGTAGCTTTGTAAATATTTCTTTGACAATATGCCAAGGGTTGTTCGCGCATCTTGTAGAGAAGCCCCACCCACAAGGTGTTAGGCTTCTCCCCTGCTCCCCTGCTTTTTCACGGTATTGCTAACGAGGCTGTTTTGGTGAAAGTTGCGATCGCCTATTAATCTGCGGCCAATTCACAACATTCCACCAATTATTCAAATACTCAGCCCGACGGTTGCGGTATTTAAGATAATAAGCGTGTTCCCATAGATCGTTACCCATAATCGGATAGAAACCATCCATAATTGGGTTATCCTGATTTGCTGTAGTAACAATCTGGAGTTGATTTTGAGGATTGCGTACTAGCCAAACCCAACCACTACCAAACCGAGCAGCACCTGCTGCGTTAAACTGTTTTTTAAAGGCATCAAAACTGCCAAAAGTTTGGTTAATTTCTTGAGCGATCGCTCCTGTTGGTTGTCCACCACCATCAGGACTCATCAATTGCCAAAAAATCGTGTGGTTGAGATGACCACCACCGTTGTTACGCACCTTTGCCCGAATATCTTCGGGTACGCTGTTCAAATCCACTAATAAAGCTTCAACACTTCTTTTTTGCAAATCTGGGTACTGCTTTAATGCATCATTTATGTTCTTGACGTAACTAGCATGGTGTGCATCATGATGCAATTTCATCGTTTCAGCATCAATAACTTTTCCTAATGCCCCATAACCATAAGGCAATGGTGGTAGTTGTGCAGGGAAAGCACTTAGTGCCCTATTAGGATAAGCTACAGGGGCAAATGACCTAACAGGTGTTGGTGTTGGTCTAGAAGATTGTGCCTCAGCTATTAGTACTGGTTGATGAGAAATTAGCAGAATTGCCAGCACAATTGTTGTGAAGAAAAAAACTATTTTTTTTCGCCAAAATCTTAGCATAAATTGTAGCCTCAAAATCAGTATTATTGGCTTGCAATCTGATGAGGGACTATTCTTTGATAGCCCACTTAACCCAGATATGTATCTTACTTTATCAGGTAATTAGAGCAAAAATTCTCAAAAGAATAGAATTAATCACTACAAGTGCATGAGGCTATTTAACGCACCCCAAAAGCTCCATTATCAGCGAAAAATCTTTAATAAATAAGTTTCCAATACAACTATAGTTGCATTCAAAATTTTTATAAAAAAAATAACTGAAAAGTGATATGGCTTTACAGGATGTTTTAAAAGTTCTCTGGTCGGTAGCAAAACGTTTTAGATCCCCCTAAATCCACGCTACTTGCTTCATTTGGGGAGACCCCAAGACCGCAGTGGCTCCCCTTAAAAAGGGGGACTTTAATTTCTGTTCCCCCCTTTTTAAGGGGGGTTAGGGGGGATCTAGAAGTGCCCAAAATTACAACCGACCACTTTTAAAACATCCTCTTAATGTCTAGAAACTTTTAAGAATATTTTTATATCTATCTTAACATAAAGATATCTAGTTATAAGTCCATTATCTAATTTCTTCCCTTGGGTATATAACTTCAAATGACAAGCAAAACTCTTGGCAGATATAGGCGAAGCTTTATTTTGCTAAACCTATAATTAAACCATTATAAACATTAAAATATGCCGCTACTGATAGTTGTGTAGTGATTGTTAGTTAATTAAAATACACATAAGCCAACCTAATCAATGAATAAATATTCAACATTTTTTGATGTCTACATCTCTAATATGAACAAATATGGACAATTTTTAAGTTTGTCATGATTCTAAATTTATAGTTACCCGGCTATCAAAAATCAAGTTAGTAAATACATATAGCAAAAGGTAAATAATATGTATCACGATCTACTTTTGCAAAAAACTGTAGTAGCCAATAGTAATTTACATCATGGAAACTTGAGTGAAGCAAGAAATGAGCAAACAACGCATGAATTAAGCATCCCCGATATAGCGATATCTTTATCTCCTGTTGGCTTTCTAATTGGTTGGATAGTTTTTTTTCTAATATTGCAAAAAATTCGGGCATTTTTAGATGAGAAAATGGTTATTTCTATTAACGGCTTACACAAACTTCCTTGTAAAAACTGTCGCTTTTATTCAAATAATCATT
Organism: Nostoc sp. NMS2; assembly: GCF_017115105.1. GTDB lineage: Bacteria > Cyanobacteriota > Cyanobacteriia > Cyanobacteriales > Nostocaceae > Nostoc. Next base: position 701 of record NZ_JABXKH010000094.1, on the reverse strand, counting down.
ATCTAAAATGTGCAGTCAATCCTTCTATTGTTCTTACCGAAGAAGCCATAAATTGTTCTGAATACTCACCCAATAACAAAAAAAGTTCCTCCAAAAATCCTTTTGACTAAGAATTTTAGATTTTAGATTTTAGATTATTTCGGTTCATCCCCCACCCGAAGTTAAGTGAAACAAATCCAAAATCCCAAATTGAAAATCATAATGTCCCGCACCGCAAGTGGCGCGGGGTCAATCCAAAATTGTTTGACTAGAAGTAATTTTGTAGCAACAATCTTCGTAATCTAGAACAACAGTTCAAAATGGTACGTTACAACTTTTCTATTATTCAGCTTATTTTTGCGCTTTTAATCTGTCTGTAGATAGATGCAATGTTGTGAGCATCATCAATGCCGCGATGATGTGTGCCTTTCAATTCTATCCCTAGCTCATTGAGAGCTTGTGCCATACCAAATTTTTTAGATACGCCAAGATATTCTGAAAATTCCTCTTTGATATTGATGTGTTCTGAAGTAAAAGGATAAGGAAAATTATGAAACGCGCAATCTTGAATAAATTGCTTTTTGTCGTAATTACCCCAAGAACAAAAAATATGATTAGGAAATGAATAAATCCATTCTTTGAATCGAGAAATTGCCTCGATAAATTTTGCAGGGTAAGCGCATCTCAAACCCTATTGACACGGTAGTTTTGGGGTTCACCCA
>NZ_JABXKH010000014.1 GCF_017115105.1 Nostoc sp. NMS2 | reverse complement strand
CCTCGCAACCCCACCCCGCTTTTGTCTAGCGACAAAATCTCCCCTCCCCGTTCACCTACGGTGTACACACAAGTCTGCTCACCTGATTCCATATCGTTTTGATCCCCCCTAACCCCCCTTAAAAAAGGGGGGAACTAGAATCAAAGTCCCCCTTTTTAAGGGGAGCCACTGCGGGAACAGGGGTCTCCCCCGCCGCAGGATGCGCGAAGCGCTGTAGTGGAGCATCTGGCGTGTGGGGTAAAATAACTGTGGAATAAGCTTTCTGACTTAAGTTGACACCAATGACCATTTCATACTCCCTACATCTTCTAACTGTTTGGAGTTATTAGACTTCTAATCCGCTACAACAGAAGAAACCCTCTGCTAAACCTGTGAAAAAACGAGTAACACTCACCTTCCCGAAACGCGCCGTGCAAATGCCAGTCACTTACGTACTGGCCAAAGAATTCAACGTCGCTGCTAATATTATCCGTGCCCAAGTTGCCCCAAATCAAATTGGCAAACTAGTAGTGGAACTAGCGGGAGATATCGATCAACTAGATGCTGCTATAGAGTGGATGCGATCGCGCCATGTTAACGTTTCTTATACTTTAGGCGAAATTGCGATCGACGAGGATGTCTGTGTCCATTGTGGCTTGTGTACTGGGGTTTGTCCTACTGAAGCCCTGACTCTCCACCCAGAGACATACAAACTGACATTCACGCGATCGCGCTGTATCGTCTGCGAACAGTGTATCCCTACTTGTCCCGTACAAGCAATCTCCACTAACCTTTAAAAATCCAAAATCGTTCGACTGAGCGACTTGTGCCGAGCCTGTCCTGAGCGTAGCCGAAGGGCGAAGTCGAGGTAAGTCGAAGTCCAAAATCCAAAATCCAAAATTATTCCAGCTTAAACACATCCGCTATTACACCACCATCACCCACCAGCCTACTTTTTGCTGGAGAGTCATAAACTACCAATAGCGAAGGTATACCAGCCACATCCTGAAACAGCGTCATTCCCTCAGCGCGATCTTCCCGATTTCCATAAGGAATATCCTGGACAAAATCGGGATTACTGAAGACATTTTCTCGCAGATTCACGCCATTTACCCAACGATATATTTGCACGGGCCCATCTAAATCCATCGTTGGGCCGGCTAAAATCAACAAATCTTTACCATCTACACACAAATCCCGAATTCCCAAACCATTCAACCAGACAAAATGCTTTTTATATAACTCCTTGGCTTCTCCAATTTGCCGCAGTTTCATAATTCCAGCGCTAGAATCTTCTAACTCAATTTCCAGCACCACAGCCCAACCCCGCAATACAGGACCACGCAAACCCAAAAAAATCCGGTTTTGATAAACGCCTATTCCTTCAATATCAAAGCCGTTATCTTTTCCTGGAATTGATGCCTTGATAAACAAGCCTAAATGAGGGTCATCTGCCAAAGCTGTCATCAGCAAATTACCCTGTTCCGTTACCTCTAGTTTAGCGGCATTCAATTGCACATCTGGATTTTGAGAATGCGGACAAGATGAGAATAAGTTACCGTCTATTAGAGGAATCCGTCCTAAGACGTAACGATTAGGTTCTGATTCAATTTTTGCCAGCCGGTTAAAGTTTTGTGCATTAGTCTTATCAGGTTTAGGCTTTTTACGTTTGTAGCTATGAGAACCAACAAACCATAGATAATCATCAGTGTAAGCAAGTCCCTCTATATCTATTTCTTCATTTTCTGGTGCAGGTAAGTTGATAAATTCTGCTACCCGAAATTGTTGATGATCTGTAAAATTATCAGTATCAACCAAAGACAGACGTTCAATAGTTGAGGTTTCATCTGACCCTAACCATAAATACTTCTGATGTGTTAACAACAGTGCTGATAAGTCTTCTCTATGTTCTTTAAAATTATCTACAAAAGTCAAGATAACTTGATTAAGCAAATGTGAGTTTGACATTTTAAATCATCCTTATGATTGCAAAAAGATTAATCATGTTATCATAATAGACCTATGTAAATAAATAGAAGCTATCGGACATATTAAATCGCAAAGGTGAATCGGCTCTTTATACCTTTGGTAGATAGTGTAGATTTCTAAGATGGTATGCAACTATCAATAGTAAGAATGAATATTACAACTTTCATTGAATAAAAAAAATATCAAAAGTGGATAGAAGTTTTTAACTAATGTTATTATTCAATAACCTCATGAGGTAGTCATTAAGATCAATTATGAAATTAGCCACACAACCCACGGTAAAAACTCTAGGGGACTACGCCTACCAAGCGATTCAAAAACACTTTAAGAAAACCTTGAAGTGGGAAAAATCAGTAAAGAAAGATGAAGATCCAGAAGCGCTCCATCAAATGCGAGTAGGAATGCGTCGCTTACGCACGGCTGTAACTAGGTTTGGACTAGCAGTGGATGTACCAAAACCAATCAGCGATAAAAATATTGGTAAAATAGCCCGTCGTCTTGGTAATTTGCGAGATTTAGACGTACTCAAAGAAAGTTTGGAAAACAATTACAAACCAAACTTACCACGTAAAGAACAGGAATCTTTACAAACAGCTTTCAACGCTTTAGCTAAACAACGTGAAGATGTACTATCGAGTGTACAGAAAACGTTAAAAGACGAATCTTATAAGTCTTTAAAAGAGGCATTGGATAAGTGGTTAGATAAACCAAATTATCAACCATTGGCATCTATTACTATCCAGCAAGTCTTACCAGATTTACTTTTGCCAGAAGTGAGTAACTTCTTACTACATCCAGGTTGGCTAGTTGGCACTCAACTTGTAGAATCAGAGGTAAAAATTCAGAATAACTGGAAACCAGAAAAGATAGAACAACAATTAACAACACAAGGCGAAATTCTGCATAGTTTGCGAAAAGAAGCTAAACGTATACGCTACCAAATGGAGTTATTTACAGACTTATATGGTGAGTCTTACGGAGCTTATATGACAGAAGTGAAAAATATCCAAGAAATTTTGGGTAACATGCAAGATAGTGCGGTCTTAACTGACTGGCTTGGAAAGGTATTTAAATCAGAAATTAAGACTGAGTTGCCTACCCTTGCGACTTTGTTAACTGAAAATCGTTATCAGTCGTGGCAGCAGTGGCAACCCCTGCAAGAACGGTATTTGAAAGCTGAGACTAGGCATAGCTTTCATTTAACAATATTGCACCCACTTTCAGGAGTAATAAATTAAAAGTTGCTCTTTATTGGGCACCACATCTGTCGTAGGGGCAATTCATGAATTGCCCCTACAGTGCGACTGTATTTCCCATCAAATAATTATTTCTTCTACTTCTTCAAGCTGCCTTAAGTTTTACTATTTTCTGTTTCTAAGATTTGGTAATTTGGCTCACCGGAATTTCAATCCAAAATTCTGTACCTAACCCCGGCTGAGAATCACATTTAAACACACCACCGTGTTTATCCACGACAATTTGATAACTTATTGATAACCCTAAGCCAGTGCCTTTTCCCACTGGTTTAGTAGTGAAAAATGGGTCGCAGATTCTTGCCTTCAGAGCTTCGGGTATTCCTGAGCCATTGTCTGCAATGCGAATTACTACGCTTTTGATATTACCTTCAAGCTCTCCAATAGCAGTACTAATGGTAATTTGACAGCTATGAAGTTTTGATGGAGATTCCCTGTAATCTTCAAGAGCATCGATCGCATTGCTTAAAACATTCATAAATACTTGATTCAGTGGCCCGGCATAGCATTCTACTAAGGGAAGCTCACTGTATTCTTTGACTAATTTAATAGCCGGACTTTCTGGTTTTGCTTTCAAACGATGCTGTAAAATTAGTAAAGTGCTATCAATGCCCTCGTGAATATCAACCGGCTTCATTTCTGCCTCATCAAGGCGAGAGAAATTCCGTAAACCCAAGACAATTTGACGGATGCGATCAACCCCAACTTTCATGGAAGATAGAGTTTTGGGCAAATCCTCCATGAGAAATTCTAAGTCTATCTCGAAGGTGCGATCGCGGATCTCAGGGCTGGGGTTAGGGGTATTTTGTAAATAGAGGTCTAGTATACTCAGTAAATCTTGGGCGTAATTGTTGACATGATTGATGTTGCCATAAATGAAGTTCACGGGGTTATTAATTTCGTGAGCAACACCAGCTACTAGTTGACCTAATGAGGACATTTTCTCAGTTTGGATCAGTTGGGTTTGAGTTTGCTTTAAATCATAGAGAGCTTGAGTCAGCTTTTCTGTCTGCTCTTTGGTTTGATTATGCAATTGGGCTTGTTGGAGTGCAACCCCAAGCTGATTGGCAATTTGAGTGATAAACTTAATTTCCGAGGCTTCCCAATGGCGGGGTTCAGAGTTCTGATAAGCTGCTAACAAGCCCCATAGCTGCTGCCCAATAAATATAGGTGCGATCGCATAAGCCCTTGCTTGAATTTGCTCTAGAACTGCAATGTGGCATTGCGAATGTCCAACTTGATAAATATCATCAACTGCAAAGGTTTCATTGTGACGATATCGCCCACCTTGGGTTTCCTGCAAATAGCTATCTTGCCAAACTGTCTTAGTATCAGAACCTACTAGCTTTACCCAGCGTTCGCCCACAAACTCGGCAATATATTCACCACTCCAATCAGCTTGGAAGCGGTAAACTGCAACTCGATCCGCTTGTAGTGATTTACAGATTTCTTGGGTGGTTGTCTGAAAAATCGCATCTAGATCGAGAGATTCCCTAACTTTCGCTACAACTTCAAACAATACCCGTTGTTGTTCTGCTGCTTGTTGCAAATTTAACGTCTGTTGTTGTGTCTGAGTGAGTAATTCAGCTTGCTGAAGTGCTACGCCCATTTGGGCCGCAATCTGACTGAGAAAGTTAACTTCAGAGGCTTTCCATTGTCGGAGGCCAGTGTGTTGATAAGTTGCCAGCAAACCCCAAAGTTTTTGCCCAACAAAGATCGGAGCAAGCACAAAAGCGTGAATTTGAAACTGCTCTAGATTGTCGATATGACACTTCGCAAATCCCATCTTATAGATGTCATCGACTGCAAATGTTTCATTGTTGCGGTAGCGTCCTCCCTGTGTATCTTGTAAGTAAGTATCATTCCAAATTGTATTAATACCTAGTTCGGACTCATTCGACCAATATGGACTAGCAGCCTCAAAATCCCCGACAAATTTACCACCCCAATCAGAATCGAAACGATAAACAGAAACGCGATCGGCTTTGATTAATTGACAAACTTCTTTAGTAGTGGTTTGAAAAATGGTATCTGTGTCCAGAGATTCTCGAATCTCGGCAATAACTTTAAATACAGCCTGTTCTTGTTCAGATGACCGTTGTAACTCAACTGTGCGTCTTTTAACTTGTTTTTCTAAATTTTCATTGAAGACTTGTACTTGTTGGTATAGTTCATATTGCTGAATTGCTGAAGCAAAATGTTTACCCAAGTTTCTAGCCAGTTCAATCTCTTCAACCGTCCATTTTTGAGCTTGTGCTTTTTTAGATTCGCGCCAAACCTCAAAGGATTGTCTAGGGTACAGTTGCCTTTGATCGCTGTCATATTGCCCTGCCCATAGAGTCTCTGTATCTACTTCGTTGCGGAAAATACTTAAATAGCCTAGCAACTGCTGACGATACTGGAGTGGGATCATCAACACGCTGCGAATTTTAGTTGGTTGAAAAGCAACTTGCAAAGTTCGCAAGTCAGAAATTTTATATATATCTGAAATTGCCCAAACATCGTATTTACTAGACTTGTAGTGTTCTTGCCAGACACTATATTGCTCTATTAGTGGATATATAGTTTGTTCTGGCATCACAGGTTGCTGTCCACAGATATAAAGCTTGATACAAGTATTTCCTGGTATTAAGCATTCTGTTAAGCTGGTAACGTTGCCATTGTGGAAATCAAAGGCTTCATTTCTAATGCAAAGCCTGCCACCAACTCCATTAAAGGCAGCAACAGTCGCTTCTAAGGCTGGTTGTAATACAATTGTCGGCAGTGAATGCAGCAGAGTAGCAATGCGGTTAATGATAGTTTCTTGTTCGGCTGTTTTGCGGACTTGGGTGAGCAGGGTACTTTGAGCGATCGCTACTGACAACTGCTCTACCACCATCTGCACTGCTTCTAGTTCATATTCTGAAATCAAACGCGCTTGGGAATTATGAGACACCAGTAGCCCCCAGAGTTGATCTTGATAGAGAATAGGCGCTACTACAGAAGATTTCACCCCCATTGCCGTCAAATATTCAATATGGCAGGAGTCTACAGAGCGGTAACGGATTTCCTCTGATATAATTTCTCCATTATCCAAGTCACGCAGGTGACTTTGACCAATCTCTTGAGTATCTACATTTACAACAGAACGCACCCGTGATTTGATAAATAGTTCACGAGCGCTGAGTGGAATATCGTCTGCCGGGAAATTCAGCCCCAGTAATGACGGTAAACGATTATTGTAAATTGACTCAGCAACCACTTGACCGCTACCATCAGCATGAAATTTGTAAATCATCACTCGATCAGTTTTTAGGAGCGATCGCACCTCCGCCGTAGTCACTGTGATAATTTCTTCTAACTCTAAGCTTCGTCGGATACGGTTTGTAATCCGGCGTAGTAAACTTTCTTCCTGGCTATATAAAGGCAAATTTTGTTCAGGATTGGAGGTCATTGCTTATAGAAAAATAAATTAGTATTTGCAAACTGAAGTTATTAAATCTAAAAACATTGTGAAATTTATTTCATCAATTTGTCTTCAGTAAAACTACGGTCTAATTACTAGTGAAAATATTTATTTAGCTTTTATAAAAATTCATCAAAAAATCATAAAAAAAGACGCTAAAGAATTGCGTCTGTACTAGCTAGAAGATAAATTTCTTGCTTGTTAGTTCTAACTTTTTGTTGACAGAGAAACATTCAACAAAATTAAACTCTTGTGTTGTCAGCAAAGCGGATTTTTAGATAGTCATCTTCCATCTTTGCCCCTCCTGGTTGGAGCGCTGCTAAGGCTTGTGGCAAAACTAAGTTACGACGATGGTTGCCAATAGTAATATTTAATTCGTCTCCGGTTTTACTTAGTTGAACTTGGTCTTTAGGAATACCAGGTAAATAAATTTCTAAGCTGTATTGGTTCTCCTCTTGCACGACTCTTAGAGTTGTTTCTTTGTAATAAACCTGAGTCGGATCTTCATCTTTATAAAGAGTTTCCTTGAGGCGTTCCAATGCAGCTAATCCACACATTTCTTCAGAAAATAGGGGAACTTCTTTCACAGGAAGAGGGTGGAAATTATCATGAATTTCCTGGCGATATTGCTCCTGACTTTCCTTCCAACGTTGGAAAAAGGGATCTTGGACAACGCTTGGGATAATCCGATTAGCCACTACTAAATCTGTTGCAACATTATACAAACTCAGATAAGCATGGGCACGCAGAGATTCTTTAATCACCATCTTTTCAGGATTTGTGACTAGACGCACTGAGGTTTGGGTATTGTCTGTTAAGACTTTTTCTAGAGCTTCAATTTGTTCATAAAATTCATAAGGGGCATCCATCACCTCTTTATCGGGTAGCGAAAAACCAGCAATTGGTCTAAAAAAGGGTTCAACCAGAGGGCGAAGTGCTACCGAGATGTTTTGAAATGGTTTGTAAAAACGGCGCATATACCAGCCACCGACTTCAGGTAGACTCAGCAAGCGCAGTGCAGTACCAGTGGGGGCTGAGTCGATAATCAAAACATCAAACTCACCTTCATCGTAATGGCGTTTCATCCTTACCAAGCCAAAAATCTCATCCATGCCTGGTAAAATTGCCAATTCCTCCGCCTGTACGCCATCTAAACCCCTTGCTTGTAAAACTTGGGTAATGTAACGTTTTACAGCACCCCAGTTTCCCTCTAGTTCTTGCAGCGCATCCAGTTCTGCACCCCACAGATTTGGGCGAATTTTTTGGGGTGCGTGTCCCAGTTCTATGTCAAAACTATCTGCCAGGGAATGAGCCGGATCTGTACTTAAAACCAATGTCTGATAGCCCAGTTCTGCACAACGGAGTCCAGTTGCAGCAGCGACGGAAGTTTTGCCCACGCCGCCTTTACCAGTCATCAAAATTACACGCATAGATGCTTCTATCCTGCCTGAGAATTTTTTACATTTATTTACATTATCGACTGTTTAAGGAAAATAAATGTTGTCTCTAGGGATGAACAGTGTCTAAATCTAGGGTGCGATCGCTACAAAGCTAGTGTGGGGAGCAATGCTCTAACAGTTAGATGGGGAGGCAGGGGGAGCAGAGGGAGCAGGGAGTGAAGATGAGGGGGACAAGAAAGACAAAAAAGACAAGATAAAATTTTCTCCCTTGTCTCCCTTGTCTCCCTTGTCTCCCCTATCTCCCCTATCTCCCTCTGCTCTTTTCACGATGATCTTACTTTTTCGCGTCGCTCCCCTTTAGGATCACCACAAAAACTACTAGAGGCTTTGTCAGTTATCCAAGAGCGATCGCTTTGTTTATTTCTTATTCCAGAGACTTAAAAATGCTTGAGAGATAGCTGGGGTAATCTGACTTTGTAAGTGATTTAGTGCATCACGATGGTTTTGATTGTTGTCGTCATAATAAGTGAACAAATTTGTCAGCTTGACAATCTCAGGATTTTGGTCGTTTGTCCCTCTCCATTTGTTAGTAACTTTGTGTAAAACGTCCTTGGGTAGGTTTTTTTGTAAGTTATTTAACGCTGCGATGTAAGAAGGATTTTGAGGATTCTTTTTGAATTGGAAGCACAAATCTATCAGCTTGAGTTGTGATTGTGGCTGGGGCTGGGGCTGAGGCTTATCTGTTAGGTTAGACTGCTGTAGAATTTGACGCTGTTCAATAGTGGCAATGCCATTTTCAGTTAAACCTTGAGATTTCTGAAATTTCTTGACTGCTATATAAGTAGCTGGGCCATAAAATGGCAAGTCTTTTGGAATTTCGGCAGGGGTTGCAAAACCGTGAAACTTCAATCTATTCTGAAGCCCTTTGACTGTATCTTCCATTACAGTTCGAGTCTCGGCATCAGCGTTACCATTTACCACAAGTTTTTGTGAGTACTGCTTCTGAAACTTTTTAATCGCTTCTTCAGTAAGATCATCTGTCAATGAGTTGTTATTGCGCTTCCAGGGAGCGAATTTAGTCAGATCGGGCTTCGGATCAATCTCAGGGGCTAAATATCCCAGCCCGATCAAGATATGACGAATGACTTCAGGACTACTAATGGCCATGCTCTTTGATTCCTTTGCGACTAAACTACCATTTAATGTATCTGGTTTTACAAAAATTAAGTAAGTAGAGATAAATAAATCTAACATAATCTTATTTGCAAGGCGTTTCAAAAGTTAAGCGATGTGTCACACCAAGTTGCTTTTCTAGAAGGCGTTCGGCGTAGGTAACTACACACCTGGAAACAGAAAAGTGGTTTTAAGTCTTGGTGAGCGATCGCTTATTCTCAGCTATTGATGATGATACTACGTTGTAAGGGCACACATCTTACTTACTAGTTATTGGCATTGGTGCGTGCGTCATCCGGTAAGCTTTGAATCGGGGCTTGCTACGTTTAGGGAATAGAGTAATGGTAGTTTTGCGATATCTCGTGATTATTATCACCTACATCGGGCTAGGATTAGGATATTTGCCCGGACTGCGGATGAATCGGGCGACGATCGCCATTGTTGGGGCTGCCTTCTTAATGGCATTGGGAGTACTAGATTTGCCTGCGGCGTGGGGTGCGATCGACTACAAAACACTAATTTTTCTATTTGGCATGATGGTAATCAGTGCCAATCTCGCCGTCTCTGGTTTTTTCCAGCTTGCCCTTGATTATACAATCCGCCGCATCCACAGCCCATTTGGGTTACTAGTGGTGTTAACTTTTGGCAGTGGCATTCTCTCAGCACTTTTTCTCAATGATACAATTGCTCTAATTTTGACACCTTTAGTAGTTGGTATTACCCAATTACTCAAGCTTAAACCTATTCCCTATTTGCTGGCGCTAGCAGGTGCAACTAACCTTGGTTCCGTTGCCACTTTGAGCGGTAATCCTCAAAATATCTTGATCGGTTCCTTCTCTGGCATTAGTTATCTAGACTTTGCCAAAGCCTTAACACCACTTGCGTTGATCTGTTTGACGATTCAGGTAGGTTTATTGTGGTTATTATATCCAGAAGTGCGATCGCGTAGCGTCTCCAAAGAAGATTCGCTTCACCCTTACTTAAAAGTAAAACCACCTCGTTACCACATCTTCAAGCCACTGTTAATTAAAAGTCTATTGATTACCACCGGATTACTAGTAGCATTTTTAATCGGAATTCCTACTGCTGAAGTTACCTTGATTGCTGCCGCACTATTACTAGTAACGCGCCGCATCAAGCCTGAGCGAATTTTACAAAAGGTAGACTGGGACTTGTTGTTAATGTTTTGTGGACTGTTCATCCTTACCGAGGGTGTGCAAAAACTTGGTTCTTTAGGATGGCTTTCTCGTTTTGTTCACGATCCCTTAAGCATTTTGGGGATAACGGCGTTGCTATCAAATTTAGTGTCGAATGTACCGGCTGTACTGCTACTACATCACCTAATTCCCCATCCCGACACCCGCACTTGGCTACTACTAGCGGCGGTTTCAACACTGGCAGGAAATCTCACCCTGCTGGGTTCGGTGGCAAACTTGATTGTGGCGGAGGCTGCTACCAAACAGGGATATCGACTCACTTTTGGGGAACATTTGCGATTTGGGCTACCACTAACTGCTATTACATTGGTGCTTACCTATTTTTGGATTGCTTAATATTTTTGTAAAAGCATCAATGAAAGTTGTTACGTAATACACAAGTATATAATTGTAGTATAAATATGCTAATTACAAGCAAATGAGTGATTCTCGCTTCGTCAAAATCAGCAAATATCTCAGCAAATATCTGCGACACACACCGGATGCAATTGGAATTAAACTTGCTCCTGGTGGTTGGGTTGCTGTTGATGAATTAATTACGGCTTGTGCTAAAAACAATTTTCCGATTACCCGTCAAGAATTAGAGACGGTAGTAGAATCTAGCGAGCTTAATATGGGCTAAAATATCTTTTCTTTTATGGAAACTGGCATTATCTAAAATA
>NZ_JABXKH010000166.1 GCF_017115105.1 Nostoc sp. NMS2 | reverse complement strand
GAATTACGAATTACGAATTACGAATTACGAATTACGAATTACGAATTACGAATTATTTGAATGCTTGATATCTTGAACAATCCTAAAACCTGCGTGTTGATAAAAATTGGGACGGAACCAGTTGCGATAATATTTTAAAGCTTCTGTACCGTTAGTTATCCAGCATCCTCCTAACATCATCTGATGTTTATTATCAAAAAAGATGGCAGAATTATCTTCGTAAAGGAAATGAGGCTTATATCCTGATAAAGGATTTAAATTATCACTCAAGTGTTCCCAAACATTACCGCGTAAATCGTACAATCCAGAATAATTTTTGGCGGTTTCTAACATTCCCACTGGAGTAGGTGAGCCAAATTTTAAATTGATATTGTAATTGTCTACATCTTCTACCAAAGCACTACCATAAGTTGCTAAATGATATTCGGCTTCACTCATTAAACGAGTATCTTTACCTTGCCAACGACAGTAAGCTATTGCTTCGTAGTGATTGACCTCTACAGGCCAATCTAAGGGTAAGTCGATTTCATCAAACATGGCTCGATATTTGTAACTGCCATTTTGAGGTATCCAAAATTTGGGATATTTGATGTTGTTTTCAGTTTTCCAATGCCAAGATTCTTCATCCCAATACGCTTGATTTTCGTAGCCACCAGCCTTGACAAAATAAATAAAATCGGCATTGGTAATCAGATATTTACTGGCTAAAAAAGGTTGTACTTCAACAGTGCGATCGCCATAATCAATATCCCATCCATAAGTCGGATCGTCAAAGGCTTTACCGAGTTTTACTACCCCACCCGCAACTTGTATCATTTCGTTTTGAAGAGTGTAACCATTAAAAGGTGCATATTGCCAGTTTTGAGGACGTTTCACTCTCTCAATCGGTAGTTGGCGAATTAACATCGAAGAGGTTTCAATATGAATACGCTGATGTTCAATCCCCATCATTAAAGCCCAAAGGGGATGAGTGGGATGAATTGGCAGAGTAATTGGGGTTGTTTTAATTACTTCATAAATTACGGAATATGCTTGTTTTCGGTACTCCCAAGTTTGTGCAACTTGTGGCCATTCCAAATGAGCGATCGCTTCATCCAATTCCTCTGGTATCTCTGGATCAACTCCAATTTCAAACAAAATTTCATAGTCGGGATTGATCCTTTTTTCTAATAATCCAACGCAAATTAATTTATTGATATAGAAAACAGCCGAATGTCCCAGATAAAAAATTAGAGGATTTCTCAGAGGATCGGGATTGAGATAAAATGTATCTTCTCCTACTAAACTTTTCATCAGCATATCTTCCAGTTGCCAAGCATTCTTAAAATAATCGAGGATAACTTGGCGATCGCAACTATCTAATTTAGGTGGAGGAGTAGATTGAAGAGTGTTCATGATGTAACTAAATTGCTGTTATAGAGACGATTAACTCTGGTTGATTCACTTGACAAACTTAATTAAAAAATTGTTAAGGTTAATTGTTGATTGCCTTGCGACTCTGCTAAATGAAACATATCCATGAACAAACAAATGCCACTTACTTAAGCATTTATAAATGGCTTAATATTTAAAGCCTAATTCACGGATATGTCTATTGAAATTAAACTTTGGGTAAACAAAATTTAAGCTTGACAAAGAATTAACCCAAACCACTGATTGGGATCTGTCCAAGTTTTCAGAGTCTTAAGTCCATGTGTCTCCAGTTGTTTTTGCATAATTACTAAATCAAACTTGCGAGAAATTTCGGTGAGAATGCTCTCTCCATCTGCAAAGCTAACTTGTAAATCTAGCGCTTTTAAAGATACCTCATGACTCTTTTGGCAATGCAGATACATTTCAATTTGGGCATCATTTTGATTATAAATAGCTTGGTGAGTGAAGAAATTGAGGTCAAAATTGCCTTGAAAACGCCAATTTAGATGGGAAAGGATATTTAAGTTAAAAGCAGCCGTTACTCCCTGACTATCATTATAAGCTGGCTCCAAAATTTCCTTGGGTTTTTGTAAATCAATCCCCAAAAGAAAGTAGTCACCTGCTTGTAAAGTCCTAGTAATTTGGCTTAAAAAATCATCACATTCTCGTGGGTTAAAATTCCCAAGAGAACTACCCAAGAAAAAAATCATCCGTGATGCTGCAAATGTTGATTCTAGCTTCATCAAGGCTTGTTCGTAGGTTCCTATTAATCCCTCAACAAATAAATTTGGATATTTATGTTGTAGTTTTAGTACGCTAGATTTAAGGATTCCATGACTAACATCAATGGGTATATATCTACAGTAGCTTGCAATTTTTTGGTAAGCATCTAACAAAAAGAGAGTTTTTGTAGAACTGCCACTGCCTAATTCTACAAGTTCACAATTACCTGTTGTCTGGGCTATTTCATCGGCATATTGACGCAAAATCCATGCTTCTGTTCGTGTTGGGTAATATTCTGATAATTCACATATTTGTTCAAATAGTTCCGAGCCGTAATCATCGTAAAAATATTTAGGGGGTAAAGTTTTGGAACTTTGAATTAATCCTTGGATGACATCTTCACCTTCATTGTTAAGAGCTTGATAATGCTCATTAAGAGATTTTAGATATGTTGCTAACATTGTGTCAATATCTTTAGTTCTGAATGAAGTATTTAATATGACATATTTAGTATTTAATAGCAAGGTTTATTTCTAAGTAATTAATAATTGATTAAAATACGAAAAATCTCTCGATTTAGTGTGGTATTAAAGCAGGTTTTACTAATTTAATATTTGATGATTTATTCAACTATGAGCTAATAAATCATTCGGTAGGAATAGACATAACTATATTATTAAAGGTAAACATTATCTACTACTGAGAAATGGCGAAGCTCATAAGTTAGCTTTATTGATGACAACTTACATTTTAGTTAAAAATAATTGGAGCTTTGGTAGCGATCGCAAAACCCAAAAAACTCTTTATCGCTTATTGTAGAGACGCGATAAATCGCGTCTGAAAAACTAACACGTTAGAGAGACGCGATAAATCGCCGTCTCTACAAAGAATCTACTCGTCAATTATTCCTTGACAGACTACTATTTCCGACTTGTGTGTACACCATAGCCTTTTAGCGCTCTTTTATGACTCTGATGAAAGAAAAAATGTAGGTTGGGTTGAACTTTAGTGAAACCCAACAAAACCAAGGGTTTTTCGTGTTGGGTTTCGTCCCTCAACCCAACCTACTCGTAAATTTATCAAAGCCTTAAAAATCAAGGGTTCTGAATTTTTATTTAACGAGAGTAATAGAAGAGCGTTAGGAGAGAGGCTTTGAATTTTACTTCCCTTGCCTACAATTTCAATGCAATTGAGAATCGCTAAGTAGCTGAACAAAAATATTTACAGTCATTGTGTAATTAATTCTGTCTGACTACTTATCGGGTATTAAGTAGATAAAATTAAACATAAAATAAATCCTACTTTTGAGAGATGAATCGCTCAAAAGTAGGACTATTAGGACTAAAGTCCTTTTTACAAACTTTAATTGATTTAAACTTATCTTTTATAGTTATTAAAGAGATTTACAGGTATGAGTTTGAATAATATTTAGTGCAATTAGAGAAGCATACGGCGATGCCTTCACAGTAGGCATCGCGGATTTTAGATCAAATCTAAAATCCCAAATCGAGTTACCGATTCACCGCCGCAGCTTCTCTTGCTGCTGCTGCTTGATCTGGGTGGATACCCAAGCGGGTGAGATTAATCCGACCTTTGTTATCAATTTCACGGACTTTGATAATCACTTCGTCGCCCACTGCTACTTCATCCTCAACTTTGCCAACGCGGTAGTCAGCTAGTTGTGAGATGTGGATCATCCCTTCTTTCCCAGGCAGAAATTCCACAAATGCACCTATCGGTATAATCCGAGTAATGCGTCCTGCATAGACATCGCCTTCGTGCAGCTTGCGAGTCATGCCTTGGATGATGTTTTTGGCTCTCTTGGCCTTGTTCTCATCCACAGCCGAAATTGTCACCGTGCCATCATCTTCGATGTCAATTTTTGCACCAGTTTCTTCTGTGATGCCCTTTATAGTCTTGCCTCCAGGCCCGATGACCAGACCAATCATATCTGAATCAATCTTGATTGTTAACAGACGTGGGGCATAAGGTGAGGTTTCAGTCCGTGGTTGCTCGATGCAGGCGAGCATTTTCTCCAGAATGTGCAACCTGGCTGCTTTGGCTTGGTGGACGGCTTGGGAAATAACATCCAACGACAAACCGGAGATTTTCATATCCATTTGCAAGGCGGTAATTCCGGTATCCGTCCCCGCAACTTTGAAGTCCATATCGCCCAAGAAGTCTTCAATGCCCTGAATGTCGGTGAGGATTCGCACTTCGTCCCCATCCTTAATCAGACCCATTGCTGCGCCACTGACGGGTTTGAGAATTGGTACACCAGCATCCATGAGGGCGAGGGTGGAACCGCAGACTGAACCCATTGAGGTGGAACCGTTGGAAGAAAGTACTTCCGATACGATGCGAATCACGTAGGGAAATTGTTCTTTTGAGGGTAGCACAGGAATTAGCGATCGCTCCGCTAATGCTCCGTGACCGATTTCACGCCTTCCTGGAGAACGCATTGGCTTGGTTTCCCCGACAGAGAACGGCGGGAAGTTGTAATGATGCAGATAACGCTTATGTTGGTCTAGCTGCATATCATCGTTGAGGTTTTGAGCATCCCCTGGTGTACCCAAGGTACAAGTGGATAATACCTGAGTTAGTTCTCGGTTAAATAAACCGCTACCGTGGACTCGCTTTGGTAAGACACCAACTAAACAAGAAACACGTCGAACTTCATCAAGTTTACGACCATCAACGCGAACATTATCTTCGATGATTTGCCGCCGCATGAAGTATTTGGTAATGTCTTTAAAAGTGTTACCAAGTGCCTTGCTATTTGCAGTTGCGGCAACTCGAATTGGATCTTCTTCTGGCAGTTCCTTAATCGTCGTGGCAATTTCATCTTTGACGACATCTAAAGCTGCATCGCGTTCGGGTTTGGTGAAGGTAAATTGAGAGAGGATTTTCTTAATCTGACCGTTAGCGCGATCGCGGATATAATTTTCTAGCGTCTGGTCTACTTGTGGTGGTGCTTCTTGCACTATCACTAGACCCAGTTCAGCTACTAAATCTTGCTGCGCTTTGATTAAGTCCCGCACTGCTTCATAACCAAAGTCAATCGCCTCGATGATATCTCGCTCTGGCAACTGATTAGCTCCCGCCTCCACCATGATTACGCCATGTGGTGAACCGGCTACTACTAGATCCAAATCTCCGGCTTCAATTTCTGCATAAGTGGGGTTAATAATGAAATCATCTCCCACTAAACCAACGCGAACTGCTGCCATTGGCCCATTAAAAGGAATCTGGGCAATCAGGGTAGCGATGGAAGCGCCTGTAACTGCTAGCACATCGGGTGGAACTAACTCGTCCATCGATAGAGTTAAGGCGATAATTTGCAGGTCATCCCTTAACCATGAGGGGAACAAGGGACGCATGGGACGGTCTATAAGACGGCTGGTGAGAATTGTTTTTTCTGGTGGACGACCTTCCCGCCGCATGATCCCGCCGGGAATTCTACCAGCTGCATACAGTCTTTCTTCGTAATCTACTGTGAGGGGAAGAAAATCAATGCCTTCTCTGGCTTGCGATCGCGTAGCTGTCACTAAAACGGATGTGTCCCCTGATTCTATCAAAACCGACCCACCTGCCTGGGGAGCTAGTAAGCCTACTTTCAGCCGAATATCCCTGCCATCGAAGGATATTGACTTATCAACTTCTGTCATTCAGTTTTTTTTCCTTCTCTTTCGCTATTCTCTTTCTGTGGCAATCCTAACATTTATGCACTAGGGCTGACTTCTAGTACATACAAAGATAGAGAAGTGGTTCTCGACCCAGTGAGGCACAATTTTGACCTCTCTCCAAACCTCTCTCCTAAGAGGAGAGAGGCTTTGAATTTTTCCCCCTTCCCGCGTCGGGAAGGGGGTTAGGGGGTTAGGTTTGTCTGCATACGTGTACCTCACCGAATTGAAAATGGCTAGAAGCCCTTCAACCCAAAGGACGATACATTATCAGCGCGTTTACTACTTGTTCATCCCCTAGCTTCGCCGCGCCCGGAATTCGCCCAATAATCTTAAATCCTAACGACTGCCAAAGTGTAATTGAAGGTATATTAGTCTCAAAGACCAAATTAAACATCACTGCTTCGTAGCCCAGATTTGCTGCTATCGAAAGCATAGCCTCTCCCATGAACCGTCCTAAACCCTGACCACGTAATCCAGGTTTTACAATAAAACCAGCGTTGCAAATATGGCTACACCGACCGGGAAAGTTTGGCTTTAAATAAAACGCCCCTAATATTTCTTTTGGCTTGTGTGTAGGATCTACAACAGATGTCCTGACAACAAAGGCATCCTTGCTTAACCAGTAAGCTGAAAATTCTGTAGGAGATAGAGGTTGCTTTTGGGGATAAGTTTTACCTTCAACAATTACAACATTGAGTAATGCTCTTACACCCTCGTGTTCGTGAGGATGTATATAATCCAGTTCCACTAACATCCCGTTTTTTAAGACTTTAATTAGGTGAAAATTCATTATTAACAATGTTTATATGGAATATTTACTTAAATATTTATTATATGAGAAACTTCGACCATAAATCTTTTTGAGAAGATGCAATAAATCGAATAATTGCGATTTTAATTCTAGAGTTTTGGGAAAATCTGAGTAGTTAGCAAATGGCGATTTTACACGGTAATTGGTTACTAAAAAATCAAAAGGGTTGTTTATTTATTTGGGGAGAAACTTGGCGATCGCCACGAGTTAATTTCGAGTCTAATGGATCTGGAGATATAGCAGTACATCCATTGGCAATGACATCAGTGGAGTTGAGTGAGTGGTTGGTTTCCCAGAAGATGGCGATTACTAACTTTATCCAGCAACCCCAAATTGCGATGCCTGAGTTGGGCAAAGCGATCGCTACTACTGGGCGAACCCGGAAAGCAGCTAGTGCCACTGAGATCAGTTTACCAACGCATTCACAAATAATTGCCCTACCAACTTATATCCCCGAAGACAGTGCAGAAGGAACATCTACGATTTTTCCAGTACATTCTGCCAGCTTGGGACTAGAAACAGACTCTCCCCAATATTTGCAACCGTGGCGAGTAGAGGGTTTTTGTCTCAACCCCAGCGAGGCGGTAAAATTTCTCGCTGCTGTTCCCCTAAATGCTGCTAAAGGGGAAGATGCCTTTTTAGGAGGAGATTTACGTTTTTGGTCGCAAGTTGCCCGATGGAGTTTAGATTTAATCTCGCGGTGTAAGTTTTTACCAAGAATTGATCGACAATCAGACGCTGAATTTGCTGCTAAATGGCAAGTACTTCTAGACAGTGCTGTAGATGGAACTCGCCTAGAAAAATTTTCTGCGGATATGCCGTTGGTTTGTCGTACTTATCAGGGAGTGGGGAGTGGGGAGTGGGGAGTGGGGGAAGCAGGGGAGCAGGGGAGCAGGGGAGCAGGGGAGCAGGGGGGAAATAACCAATGCCCAATGCCCAATGCCCAATGCCCAATTTATGTAAACTTCCCCGCCGAACCTCAAGAATTACTTTTGGGATTTCTCAACAATACAATAGATGCCCAAGTGCGAGAAATGGTAGGTTCTCAACCTCCAATTGAAGCTAAAGCGATTGCATCTTTACCATCTGCGGTGCGACAGTGGTTGCAAGCTTTAACCAGTGCATCTCATCCAGTTAATGCAGATGCCATTGAAGTGGAACGACTGGAAGCGGCACTGAAGGCTTGGACTATGCCGCTACAATACCAGTTAACTCTTAAAACTCTATTTCGTACCTGTTTTCAACTGTGTTCTCCAGAGTCTGGCGAAACAGAGTGGACATTGGCATATTTTTTGCAAGCTGCTGACGATCCTGAGTTTGTGGTGGATGCGGCTACTATTTGGAACAATCCAGTTGAACGATTGGTTTATGAAAATCGCACAATTGAGCAACCACAGGAAACGTTTTTGCGAGGATTGGGGCTAGCTTCCCGATTATATCCAGTGATCGCACCCAGTTTTGAAACCGAATATCCCCAATTTTCTCGTATCACCCCCATCCAAGCTTATGAGTTTATCAAAGCTGTAGCTTGGAGATTGGAAGATAGTGGTTTGGGAGTAATTTTACCTCCCAGCTTGGCGAACCGCGAAGGATGGGCGAACCGTTTGGGTTTGAAAATTACTGCCGAAACCCCGAAGAAAAAGCAGGGACGTTTAGGGTTGCAAAGTTTGCTGAATTTCCAATGGCAATTGGCAATTGGCGGACAAACTATTTCTAAAGCTGAGTTTGATAAACTTGTGGCTTTAAATAGCCCGCTAGTGGAAATTAACGGCGAGTGGGTAGAATTGCGGCCGCAAGATATCAAAACAGCCCAAACTTTTTTTACCACTCGTAAAGACCAAATGGCCCTTTCCTTGGAAGATGCCTTACGTTTCAGTACAGGAGATACCCAGGTAATTGAAAAATTACCTGTGGTTAGCTTTGAAGCATCTGGGGCATTACAAGAGTTGATTGGGGCGTTAAGTAATAATCAAGCGATCGCACCTTTACCTACACCAACAGGCTTTAAAGGGCAGTTACGACCGTATCAAGAACGTGGTGCTGCTTGGCTGTCATTCTTAGAACGTTGGGGTTTGGGTGCGTGTCTCGCCGACGATATGGGACTCGGTAAAACCGTGCAGTTCATTGCCTTTCTGCTACATCTCAAAGAACAGGATGCACTCGAAAATCCAACACTACTAGTTTGTCCAACTTCGGTTTTAGGTAACTGGGAAAGAGAAGTCAATAAATTTGCACCAAGCCTGAAAATTTTGCAATATCACGGCGACAAACGCCCAAAAGGGAAAGCGTTTTTAGAAGCAGTAAAAAAACACGATTTAATCGTCACCAGCTACTCACTTCTTCATCGAGATATCAAGTCATTAGAAAGTGTCTCTTGGCAGATAATTGTTTTAGATGAAGCCCAGAACGTGAAAAATTCAGAGGCGAAGCAGTCAAAAGCAGTGCGGCAATTAGAAGCTACATTTCGGATTGCGTTGACGGGGACACCAGTAGAAAATAGACTGCAAGAACTCTGGTCTATTTTAGATTTTCTCAATCCAGGATATTTAGGCAACAAGCAATTTTTCCAGCGTCGGTTTGCCATGCCAATTGAAAAGTACGGTGATACAGCTTCTTTGACTCAGTTACGTTCATTAGTTCAGCCATTTATCCTGCGGCGATTGAAAAGCGATCGCGACATCATTCAAGACTTGCCAGATAAGCAAGAAATGACCGTATTTTGTGGACTTACTGCCGACCAAGCCGCACTTTATCAACAAGTTGTAGAACAATCTTTAGCAGACATAGAATCTGCGGAAGGATTGCAACGTCGAGGGATGATTTTAGCTTTACTAATCAAACTCAAACAAATCTGCAATCACCCAGCCCAATATTTGAAACAGGCGACATTAGAGCAACATAATTCAGCCAAACTGCTGCGGCTAGAAGAAATGTTAGAAGAAGTTTTAGCAGAAGGCGATCGCGCTTTAATCTTCACACAATTTGCTGAGTGGGGTAAATTACTTAAACCCTATTTAGAAAAACAGCTTGGACGAGAAATATTCTTTCTATATGGTAGCACCAGTAAAAAACAACGAGAGGAAATGATCGACCGTTTCCAACATGACCCCCAAGGCCCACCAATTATGATTCTTTCTCTAAAGGCCGGTGGTGTAGGATTGAATTTAACCAGAGCCAATCATGTATTCCACTTTGATAGATGGTGGAATCCAGCCGTAGAGAATCAAGCCACAGATAGAGTATTTCGGATTGGTCAAACCCGGAATGTGCAAGTACATAAATTTGTTTGTACAGGCACTTTAGAAGAAAAAATTCATGACATGATTGAAAGTAAGAAACAACTAGCTGAACAAGTTGTGGGTGCTGGTGAAGAATGGTTAACTGAAATGGATACAGACCAACTCCGCAACTTACTACTACTTGACCGCAGCGCAGTAATTGACGAAGATGCAGAATAAGTTCGTAGTAAGGACTTTAGTCCTTAATTTGAGCGCTTTAGCGCTTACTACAAACCCTCAAAATTAGTGTAGCCGACTACCAAGTTTTTAAATTAATTATGACTAATTACACATTACAAGCAAGTCGAGAATGGTGGTCACAACAATGGCTAGATTTGCTAGATTCTTATCGCTTTAAAAAACGTTTAGAACGTGCGAGAAATTATGCTCGTCAAGGAAATGTTTTGAGCATCGAATTTAAAGGTGCAAAAGTATTGGCTAGAGTACAAGGTAGTGAAATAGAACCTTATAAAGTTTCTCTTTCCCTTGAACCATTTAGCGATGAACAATGGGGTTATGTAATTGAAACCATGTCCCAAAGGGCAATTTTTGCTGCCAAGCTACTAGCAGGAGAAATGCCACAAAATATAGAAGAAGTGTTCACGGCTAATGGTCTTTCGATATTTCCTTTTACCCTTGGTGATGTCCATAGTAAATGCTCTTGTCCTGATAAAGCCAATCCCTGTAAGCATATTGGTGCGCTATACTATCAGTTAGGCGATCGCTTTAGCGAAGACCCCTTTGTACTCTTTCAATTACGCGGACGCACTAAAGAGCAAATTATCAGCGATTTACGTCAGTTACGTAGTGAGAAGATTCAACCCAATACCATAGAAACGCCTGATATTCAACAGTCAATTCCTAATAACAAATACTCGGTAAAAATTGATTCCTTCTGGCAATATAACGAACCTCTAGAGTCATCTTTGGTAGTGATTGCACCTTCCACTAGCGAGATAGTATTAGATGTATTAGGAGCGATACCCCTTGCGAAAGAAGAGGAAAATGCAGTAAATTCAACTTCAAGTGAAGTGGTAATGAAGTATTTAAATACAGTTTACAGAGATGTGAGCCAGAAGGCTTTTTTAGCAGCTATGAACGTGGCAGGAATTTGATCGTAATTCGTAATTCGTAATTCGTAATACTTCGACTTACCTCCAGGGTTAGCGCGTCTCAAACCCTATTGACAGAGGGATTATGGCAGAGGGTCTGAGTTTGGGAGAGCCGCAGCCAAAACAGAAAC
>NZ_JABXKH010000077.1 GCF_017115105.1 Nostoc sp. NMS2 | reverse complement strand
GGGAGCATCCACTTTTGGCGGATTGCCCTCAGACTAGAAGTCTGGGGCTATACAAACCAAACCCGCCTTCGCGGGTTTCAGAGAGTCCGCGAAGGCGGACTTCGTTTGTGTAGCCGCGATTTCCAATCGCCCGGTGTTTCTTCCAAAAGTGGATGCTCCCAATGACTAAACATGACTTTTATAGGTCTATATGGTTCAGTTATTGCCAAAAACCTTAAACTGCGTAGGTTAGGTTGGGGAACGAAACCCAATATTTTCGCTGGTTTGTTGGGTTGAACAAAGTGAAACCCAACCTACGATTATCCTTAACCCAAGCGTATTGTTTTATAGGTTACAGCCTAGTTATTAGTTAACGAACTGTCACACTCATCGAAGTTATACCAGTCTGATTTTTGACTAGCACTACTTTAAACTAAAGCACAGCACAGTATTTTTCAATGAAGCCATAGGTTAGACTTGATTACTTGCCTCAGCAAATTATTTTAATTTTTTAAAATCCGATAACAGTTAGTGAAAATACTTATTTTATGTTTACTTAATTGAATATCACTTTTACATTCTGCTTATAATTAAAGCTCTAAAAGCAACTAAACTTCATACTTGAGCATACACCATACGTCTTCACTATTGCTTAGAAAAATATACTATCCTGCTTCACGATCACTTGAATTAAATGTCATTACTTATACCATTGTAGTAGCATCTTAAATGATTGATATTAGAGAAGTAGTTTAAAAACATAGCTTGTCTGTCAACTATATGAATAAAAAATGGGCTGCTAAACGACTTACAATCAATCTCACATCAAGCGAGGCACAAAAGCTTGAACAATACTGTTCAATGACCGGGAGACCAGCAACTGATGTGATTCGGGAGTTAATTCGCTCTCTTTCTACTCAGGAGGAAAAAGGCTTCCAAACTTAGTAAGTCACACCGAACAAAAAACAAAATTGTGATAAGCACATCTAATTTGGGAGTGAAATATGGTGTTTCAAGGTTATCAGTTATTTTTCTGAAAACATCCACTATAGGTAACAACTGAACACTTAGCCATGCCCAGTATGGATGGTTTTGAGGTAATAGTTTACCGATCACTGAATCCACAAACCCGTTTTGTTATCATCATCTGTGCTAGTGTTTTCTAGGAAAATCACCAGGGGAGTTTAGAGGCAGGGGCAACAGTATTCCTGCCCAAACTTCTCCAGAGCTACAAACTACTCAATAGGCTACTATGGGCGTTAGGATGCCCAATCATTAACAATTTTAGATTTTAGATGGCTCCCATACCTGCCCCTTGAGCATTCCCGCTCTTTATGCAGTTGCTTTGAATAAAATTGTTCTCGCGTTTAAATTCGCTTCTTATCAGACCTTTTTAAATTTTGAATTTTGAAGCTTTCAATTTTAAAATCGTTTGACTGAGACGTTCAGCGAGGGCTTAGTGTAGCATTCCGCAGGAAAGTCCAAAATCTAAAATTCCGCTTTTGAAGACAGACACTTCAAAAGCATTGTTGACTATTGAGGGAATCTCAAAAATAATTCTTCAGCTAGATATAGTAAGGTTAGCATAGCGATCGCTAGCCCGGAAGTAACGATAACAAATTTTTGTCAATTGGGGGACACATCTTTATTTACATTGCCCATCCCATAATCAGTAATGGCTTTACCAAAACTTACTCTTTCGATTCACATCCAGGAGTACAGCGATCGCCCCTTCAACAGCTAAAAATTTTATCAGA
The DNA here is from genome assembly GCF_017115105.1 of Nostoc sp. NMS2. GTDB lineage: Bacteria > Cyanobacteriota > Cyanobacteriia > Cyanobacteriales > Nostocaceae > Nostoc. The sequence continues at coordinate 9,817 of NZ_JABXKH010000077.1, read as the reverse complement.
GAGTGCGTTATTATAGCTTATCGTAGGTATCGCTTGTTTTCAATTGCGACGAAAATTTCTCTTCCGTTGTTTATGTCTTGCAACTTCTTTGCGCTTGTGTTTTTCCAAAGGCGTTTCAAAATGACGATTCTTTCTCATGTCTGGAAAAATACCTGCTTTGGAAACTTCTCTCTTAAATCGACGTAAGGCCGACTCAATTCCTTCATTTTCGCCCACAAATACTTGGGTCATTTTCATCTCCTACTTAATTGGTACTGGGCAATTTCAAGGCATCCAGTAGATCGGAGCGCAAAAAGGGCAGATAATGATTCTGCCCTTAAGACGTTAAAACTTAATTTTTGATTTTAAAGCTTAGTATCGTCCCCGGTTGTATCCACCACCGCCGCCGCCGCGACGATCGCCACCGCCACCACCAAAGGAACCACTTCTGTCTTCCTTGGGTTTAGCCTTGTTGACTTTAAGGTCGCGTCCCATCCACTCAGCACCATCAAGAGCTTCAATGGCAGCTGTTTCTTCAGCTTCTGTACCCATCTCTACGAAAGCAAAGCCACGTGGACGGCCTGTTTCACGGTCAGTAGGCAACTGAACGCGTTTTACAGAACCATGTTCAGCAAATACAGATGTAAGGTCTTCTTGTGTGACCTCGTAGGATAGATTACCTACATAAATTGACATGCGTTATCTCCAAAATCATAGGTGTGTAGAGATTTAGATTTCGGAGACAAGCTTGTTAAGACCAAAAGGGAAAAGCCTGTCAATACTAAAAACAAACGCTGTAACCGAATTTTATTCTCACCTAACTACCTTAGCACATCCTTGAGTTCTTACCCATCCTAAAAAAGGAAGTACTAAGAGTCAGCGATCGCTGTTCACCCTCTGAAACATCCTCTAGGTAATGAATTTATAGGCAACTTTAACATTGAGTAGCAAAAATTGCCCAAAAAATTGCAAAATAAATGCAGTTCGTCATTGTAACTACCCAAAAATGCCGACTACACTTGCTGAAGCACAAAATTTACTTTCTGACTTGATCGCCCGCTACTGTGAGCGTGTAGATTATCTGATGATTCGCCTTGAAGAAGCAGAAGGGACTGATATCTTGTTGCGTGGCGACAAGGTAGAAACTCTCAGTGAAGGCATCTCCATTGGTGGACATATTCGCGCTTGTTATAAAGGTGGGTGGGGGTTAAGCTGCTTTAACCAACTGGGGACAATTCAGGATCGGATAGAAGAAGCGATCGCTGCGGCGCGAATGGTTGGTGATGAAGAAACTTTACTTGCACCCATTGACCCGGTGCAAGCAGTATGTATTCTCCCTCTCAAAGGTACTGATCCCCGAAAAATTCCCCTCTCGAAGAAAAAACAATTGTGCGATCGCTATACCGAATTGCTCAAAAGTATTGATGACCGGATTACCACTACCTCGGTGCGTTATGGTGACAGCGCTCAAAGAGCGATCATTGCTACCTCAGAGGGCACTTTGATCGATCAATCTTGGGTGGATATGGAAATGCGCTTTGCCGCCACTGCCAGAAATGGCGAAACTGTACAAACTGGAAGGGAAACTACTGGTTCTCGCAAAGCTTACGAAGATTTAACTGATTTGGATGAACAGGTAAAAGGTGCGGCTCAAAGAGCGATCGCAGCTTTATCTTTGCCACCTGTCAAAGGCAATACTTATAGCGTAGTCATTGACCCAATTCTCACGGGTTTGTTTGTCCACGAAGCTTTTGGACATCTTTCTGAGGCTGATATGGCTTACGAAAATCCTGATTTATTAGAAGTCATGACCATTGGACGGCGGTTTGGCCCAGAAGAACTGCAAATTTTTGATGGTGCTGCCCCACAGGGACATCGCGGTAGCTATTTTTACGACGATGAAGGTACGCCCGCTACCACTACTCAACTAATTAAAGATGGAGTTTTAGTTGGACGTTTACATTCTCGTGAAACTGCTGGCAAATTGGAGGAAACACCTACTGGGAACGCCAGATGTCTTAATTATCACTTCACTCCCATTGTGCGGATGACAAATACCTGGATTGAACGGGGTAAAACACCAGTTGAAGACTTATTCACCGATATCAAAGAAGGAGTTTATGCCCGTAATTGGTTGGGTGGAATGACGAATGGTGAGATGTTTACCTTTAGTGCTGGGGAAGCTTGGATGATTAGGAACGGCAAAATTGCTGAACCTGTGCGGGATGTAACGCTTTCGGGAAATGTATTCCAAACTTTAGCGGATATTGAGGCCATTGGTGATGATTTTTACTGGGATGAATCCGGCGGTTGTGGCAAGGGAGGACAAAACGGGTTATCAGTAGGTTGTGGCGGCCCTAGTCTCCGAATTCAAGATGTAGTGGTTGGTGGAGAAACGTAAACTATCCACCGCGATCCCGAAAATATTGGGTATCGCGGTGGAATTACGGCAATTAGTAAAAAATCAAACTGACCAATGACTAATGACCAATAACTACTTAACGCTCTTTTATGACTCTCGTGGGATAAAAATCATCCACCCTTATTTTTAAGGACTTTGATGAACTTAGGCGTAGGTTGGGTTGAGGAACGAAACCCAACACCAACAATCTCTGATTTTGTTGGGGTTTCACTAAAGTTCAACCCAACCTACGAATATTTTATTTTTTCGGAGTAATAAAAGAGCGTTAATCAACTTGCTAGCCAGAAAGCGACGTTACGCACATAGGTTTTGATATCTTCTAAAGCGCGTGGCTGTTTTTTCATGCCATCTCCCGGTGATTCAGCTACAAAGGTGGGACAGCCTTTTTCAATATCCCAGTTGTAATCTACTAAATGATGGAAGCTAGAGTTGGCTACTGCTCGTCCTACTATATTCCCCTGTTTATCTTGATGATGCTCGATCGCTACAACCAAATTGAAGTTGCGACCTGTAACTAAACTTTTACCCAAAGCAATTACCCGCGCGTTTGCATTGCCCAAAGGCACGCCAATTCCGCCTTCGTGGGGATGTGTTGGAAAAAATTCAATGCTTCCCGAATTGGAATTGGGATTTTTTAAAAGTTCGTGAATGGGTTCAATAATGCTAATTTTTTGGTAATCACCATTAGCTCCAGAATGATAATTTGGCCAGGAGATATTAGTTGTGTATGAGTCATCTCGACTCCAGCGAGATTTATCGGGGTCGGGATTTTTTGTGTTGAAATAGTGGACATCACCGATGTCAATTAAACCACACATGGAACAACCCATATCTTGATGATCGCGTGTTGTCAAAATACCGCCGCCACGTTGCCGAAAAGCATTAATTCCGGCAATATCTTTTTCGGTTAAACCGTTATCCACTTCTAAACCAAATAGCCAAAGTTCATCAAAATCTGATTTGTCGAGACTACTTAGAACTGCATCGCCACCTACTCCATCTGATTCGTAATCGCGTCCCGTAACTTCAAATAAGGAGTTTCCTGCTTCGTCTTTAATCGATGCTAAGTAATCTTGTAATATCGAGAAACGAAAAATGCTCCAGTCATCTTCAGTTGTAGGAATTGTAGTCTGCAAAAGAATACGAATTGGTTTTGCCATAACCTATGCCAGACGAACACCACAATTGAGTATAGCGATCGCTTTGCACTAATGCTTAAAATTTTTTCATCTCTCAACATCCCTCCCAAGTATGAAAATAACTCACAACTCTAGGTAGTAGCGCCAGTCATTGAGGATGACTAATGTAAATAAAGGTGATTCCATATTCACTCCGGTTTTATTTACCACACCCATTCTCCGTTGCGCGTACTGGGGATCTACCGCCTATCTTAGTAATTTTTATAGCCTCAATTAGCGTTCCTTAGCACAGCGACAGATATGAAAGCAGATCAACTCCTGAAAAACTATGCCGCAGGTGTCAGAGACTTTACTGGTGTCAACTTAAGCGAGGCAAACTTAAGGGAAGCCAATCTCAGTAACGTAATTTTAGATAGAGCTATTTTAGATGGAGCTAATCTGAGTCATGCTAATTTAGCCCACGCCAGTTTGATTGAAGCAGACTTAAATGGAGCCGATTTGAGTAATGCTAACCTCAGTGGTAGCAACTTAAGCGGAGCTATTTTGGATGGAGCTATCCTGGATGGAGCAGCAATGGAAGGAGCTAATTTGAGTCAAGCTGATTTGACGGTTGCTAAGTTGATTGAAACTAATTTGAGTGAGGCGGATTTGCAGGAAGCAAGCTTGATAGCGGCGAATCTAGATGGAGCCGATTTGAGTGGTGCAGACTTAACTGTAGCTGACTTATCCCAAGCAAATCTTACCCAAGCAGATTTGAACCAGACAAATTTGAGCGGAGCAAATTTGTCTGGAGCCAATATAGAAGGAACCATCCTAGATGAGAATGCTTAAATCTAATTTCGTTAACATAGATCGTGATTTTAGGACTTATGCAAAAAGACAGTGAAAGCCTTAATTTTCCATAGATGGAATTCATGAATTGCCCCTACATTTCGTACTTGATGCGTAAGTTCTAAAATGTGAAAAATAACTAACAAAGTAGACAATGGGCTTAGGCCCATTGTCTAAAGGCGATCAAATTTCCGCTACAGTGTACTAATTAGTTTATTGCTATTGTCTTGACTCGTGTACCGTCACGACTCTTTTCTGGAAAATTATCCAGCCATAATTAAACAGATTTGTGTGTGCGTAGGCGTAGCCCAACCCAGGCATTGGACTTTTAATAAAAATCAAATCCATCTTGAGGCTGGACAATTGCTACAGACATTTTGAGATTGAATGTTTCCTTGATTTTTAACTTACCAAATCAACCAAGGCGTTCGACTGGAAGCGGACTATAGATGAAACTGAGCAACCGCGATAATTCTCAGAGGTGAATACTGATAGTGTGATATTAGCTTGACCGGGATCTAATATGCGTTTTACCTTGCAGGTTTGCATTTTATTGTTGCAGTAAGCAATAATGCGATCGCCAGCCTTGACATCCAACGCTTGAATTTTCAATTAATATCAACCTCGCCCAAGATTTTGTTTAGCTAAAGAAAAATATATTGCTATATTTCACTTGCTCAACAATTTAAATATTTATTTCAGTATAACACAAAAACTAAGGGTTTTAAATGCTATCAATTTAATCTTGATAATGTCAAGTTTATTTATCCTCAAAACTCTATTAAATGCTGGATTTTCAGAAAATAAGGATAAATACCGACCTTCTCGCATCATCTGGTACAGCACGGCATAAACAGGACTTACGCATTGAAAACCTGAAACCTTGTTCGCGTGGTGTGCGCTTTGCGCCTTGCCCTAAAAAAGCTCGATTTTCTATTATCTCTTTGCTCATACAGAATATGGGAACGAGCAAAAGCTCAATTAATAAGACTTGGGTTGAAAATTCAGATGGTGGTAAACCTCCGCTTTGCTCTCAATTTTTGCGAGTATAGGTTTTTTATTTCTATGTTTTTGTTACAATTATTGAAATTTTTATCTAAAAATACCACTATGGCTTTATATGCTGAATTACATAGACATCTGGGCGGTTCCGTCGTACCGCGAGTTCTATGGCGATATTTCGAGCGACATTCTTCGGAGTTGATTTCCCGTTTTGCTGACTATTCAGAATTTGAAGATTTTTACACTCGCCCACGCAACAGCTTAGATGAGTATCTAGAATTACACACCCTGGTAGAAAGTGTGCAAACTGTGGAGACTTTGCCTTACTTTATCTATCGCTTAGTGCGGGGTGCTTACATTTTTGAAAATTTGGCTTATCTAGAACTGCGTTACACTCCCTATTTGCGAACACCTGAACATCTGAATCAATCACAGAGAATTGACAAGATGGCAGAAATTGTGAAAGTAGTAGGACTTGCTAGCCACCAGCCAGAACATCCAATTGTTACTAGCCAAATTCTCTGTATGCACACGCGCCTACCATATCAGGTGAACAAGGCAATTGTTGATTTGGCAGCGCAAAATAAGCAGTATGTCTGTGCAGTCGATGTCGCAGGGGGTGATAGCTATTATGCCGATCGTTTAGAAGAATGGATTAGCTTATATGATTATGCGCGATCGCTAGGCGTTAAAACCACGGGACATCTATATGAAACCACCGCCGGTTGTTACCCCGAACTGTTACCTTATCTCATGCGAATCGGTCACGGTATCCAAATCCCCCTACTGTATCCAGAGTTACTTAATGATGTAGCTAGACGCGGACAATGTTTAGAGGTTTGCCCCACAACTTACCTAAAAACTGGTACTTTGCAGGATATCCGTCAACTCAAATTAGTTTTTGACCGTTGTTTTGATGCTGGGGTAGATATTGCTATCTGTACTGATAATGCTGGGTTGCACAATGTACGTCTACCGTTTGAGTATGAAAATCTCTTGACTTACGACATCATTAGTTTTGAACAACTACAAGCTTGTCAGGATGCTGCTTTTCGTCATGCTTTCGCTTGGCCTTACAGTGAACGTCCTGCATCCTTGTTGAACGGTTTGCTCAAACCTGAACCATCTAAAGTTTTGGCAATAAGAGATAGTAATTAACGACCACCTAAAGATAAGCAAAAAGCAAGGTGATTTAATGTTAATTAATATTGCAATTACTGATTTTTATATGATGGTGTAAAGAAAGCTGTAATGCACAATAGATATCTTGCAAAAATAATGTTTTACAAATTAAACCACAGATGTTCACAGATAATTCATCGGTGTTGATTTGTGGTTAATTTTTCGCTAATTCTGATTTTTGCTAGAAGTCTAATGTGCAGTACAAAAAACCAGCAATGATGAGATAAATAGACTTAGATTAGTATGCCTGGGTTAAGTTTAAGCGCCAAGACCTTCTGTAGCACCACCGGCGGAAATCCAAGCTGCAAGGCCACCTTTGATTTCCGCTACTTCAACAAACCCTGCCCCTCTGAGAATTTGTGCAGCCTGGGTTGTATGCTCATCAGTGTCACCATAAATATAGATATGGCGTTCTTTATGTATGGCAGATTTGGCTTTAGATTCCAAATCGTCTAATGGAATGGGTATTGCTCCACTGATCCGACCGTGATTGTAGATGTGGCGATCGCGCACATCAACAATTGTAAAACCTGGTTGACCCCATTGCAAACGGGTCTTTAAATCATGGACATCAGCAACTAAATTATTACTCATAAGCTTTTCCTGCTTATAACCTCACAAGCAATTTATCAAAAATCGCCTTTTAATTGAGTTTTCAGTGTAATAAGTTAATAATTTGCAACTAGCTAGTACCGCAAGGTTTATTTACGCCGTGCTGTACTAGTTGCAAATTATCCCCCATCTCCCCCTACTTCCCTTACCCCCAGAAGCTATAAACTATAATTTATGGCATCTACTATTCAAGCTCTACCAACAGAAGTCGTATATCTTATCACAGCTGGTGAGGTAATCGACTCTTTAGCTTCTGTGGTGCGGGAATTGGTAGAAAATTCCCTAGACGCAGGTGCAACGCGAATTGTGGTTTCTCTATGGCCGCAGCAATGGCGAATTCGTGTGGCAGATAATGGCTGTGGAATGAACCTAGATGACTTGCAACAAGCAGCTACAGCCCACAGCACCAGTAAAATTCGCTTTAGTGCCGATTTATGGAAAATTAACAGTTTGGGGTTTCGTGGTGAGGCGTTACACAGTTTAACAACTCTGGCAGATTTGGAAATTTTGAGTCGTCCTGTGGGTGGAAAATTAGGATGGCGGATTAGCTATGGCGATGGTGGGGAAGTTGTGCAAGTTGAAGTAACTGCGATCGCACCTGGTACAGTGGTGACAGTTTCTAATCTTTTCGGTAATTGCTCATCACGTCGTCAGGGATTGCCCACAGCCGCACAGCAAATAAAAGCCGTGCAAGCCACAATTCACCAAATCGCCTTATGTCATCCCCACGTCACCTGGCAGATTTGGCAAAATGATCGTCAATGGTTCACCATCTCTCCGGCTGCAACAACTGGGCAACTGCTACCGCAGATTTTACCCCAAGTGCGACAAGGTGATTTGCAAGAACTGAAACTCGAAATACCCAACCCTCCTAACTCTCCAGTACAGACACGATTAATCGCGTCTCTTTCCACTTCCCACTCAGCACTCACTTTAGTGGTAGGATTACCTGATCGCTGTCATCGTCATCGTCCAGATTGGGTACGTGTAGCCATTAACGGCCGGATGGTTAAGACACCGGAACTAGAGCAAACGATATTATCAGCATTTTACAGAACCTTACCACGCGATCGCTATCCAATTTGTTTCTTACATCTTGCCATCTCACCCGATCAAATTAACTGGAATCGCAATCCAGCAAAAACAGAAATTTACCTCAACGAAATCATTTATTGGCAAGAGCAAATTACCCAAGCAATTAACCAAGCACTCAGCATTTCTTCTAGCAATCTCAAAGAAGCTGTCCACACAACACGAGTTAGCAAATTACTCAAAACCGCAGAAGCAAAAGGCGGCTACAATTTCCATCCTCAAAATCCCAACGAAGATCACAACTCTTGTACAGACGCGATTAATCGCGTCTCTCCTAACTTTTTAAAAGCTGTAGCTCAAGTTAGCAACACTTATATTGTGGCTGAACATCCAGGTGGTATGTGGTTAGTAGAACAGCACATTGCCCATGAGCGAGTCTTGTATGAGCAATTATGCGATGATTGGCAACTTATCCCCGTGGAACCGCCAATCATTCTTTATCAATTGTCGCCAGCGCAAGTATCGCAACTACAACGCATCGGTTTAGACATAGAACCCTTTGGCGAGCAACTTTGGGCTGTCCGAAACATCCCCGCACCTTTGCAACCGCGAGACGACTGTGCAGAAGCAATTTTAGAGCTTAGTTGGGGAGGCGACTTACAAACCGCCCAAGTAGCTGTCGCTTGTCGCAGTGCCATTCGTAATGGTACACCCATGAACCAACAAGAAATGCAGACACTTTTAGATAATTGGCAACGCACTCGCAACCCTCGCACCTGTCCCCACGGACGGCCAATTTATTTATCTTTAGAAGAATCAGCTTTAGCCCGGTTTTTCCGGCGTAATTGGGTAATTGGTAAAAGTCATGGAATTTAATTTTAAATTTAACGCAAGCGCATAGAATTTTAATTAAGTTAACTATTAATAATTTGTTCCACAGCAACAGAAATATCTGGAAATGCTAGCGGTTGAATTGTTCCCGTAGTCAATGTTATTTTTGTCGCATACTCTCCGTCTAAGATTTCTCGAAACACCACTAAGTGTAGCTTTTTAAGATTTACAACCCAATATTCTAAAATACCTGCTTCTGCGTAGATTTTGCTTTTTCTCTCTAAATCTTTTTCTAAACTGGAGTTAGCATACTCAATCAACCAAAAAATATTTTCTGGATAAGGATGATGCTCTCGATACTCGCGTCCTAAACGTTGGACAATGGCAATATCTGGTTCTGGTTCCGAGTCATTGGGTAAGGTGATAGGCTTGGCTTCACGAATTTTGGCGCGTTCAGCCAATAACTTTGCTAGATACTCACCAGCTTCATCACTACAATAAGCATGGGGTTCTCCTTCCGGCGACATTTCGACAATTTCTCCCTTAAGTAGTTCAACTTTGCGATCGCTCAAAATGCCAGCATCAATCATGCGGTGATACTCGTCAATCGTCCATTTAGCAACAATAAAAGTCATGACGATTGATTCCTCCCAATAATTCTTGATATTTTACCATCTTAAACGAACTTCAAGGGAATCCACTCAGGGTTAGCGCGTCTCAAACCCTATTGACAGAGGGATTATGGCAGAGGGTCTGAGTTTGGGAGAGCCGCAGCCAAAACAGAAAC
>NZ_JABXKH010000180.1 GCF_017115105.1 Nostoc sp. NMS2 | reverse complement strand
AATTGCCATATTCTTTACCCTGTAGCTCTTTCAGGCTATTTTGTCTCCCCCCAAGGGAGATTTTCTACCTAATCCTAACTATAAGCCTAAGCCCTAAGATAAGTAATTTCATTCTAAACCCGGTTTATAAAAATGTTTTATAATTTGACTTTAGAACAGGAAAAAATAATTGAAGCATACGAAAAAAAATGGCGTAATATTATATTATCTATCGAGGCAATTAATAAAAACGCAGCAGCAGAAGCTATAAACAAAGCTTATGCTAGTCTTGGATACATAAAACCTAATATTGTTTTCTGTAACAGCCCTTATGCTGCTTTTACAATAATTCTAGAACAAGGCTTGTGCAGACTAGAATATGGTGTTGAATACTGCTTGTTATTCAAAATTTGGGATTATATAAAACGTCAACTCGATGGAGAGATTATACGATTAATTTGTCAAAAAAATGAACAGTTAAAGCATCTTATTAATCAATATAAAAATCAACTTCTTAACCAAATTAGAAGGCAATTAAATGAGCAAGCAAATCAACAACAAAAAAAATATTAATACGTTCTAGCCTTTATATTCAGCCAGAATTGATAGCTAGTTATGGAAGTAAAATGGACTTTTGTATGTCGGTATTCAATTGTAATTATGATCCTATAGATTGGCAATTGTTAGAATTATTAGTACAAAATTGTGGATGGATTATTTCTTTAGAAAAACTAGTTAGTTCTGGTCATAATTCTACCAAGTTTGAAAAAATGGTAATTATTTGTGAAAGACCAATTAAATTGTCCTTTGATAATAAACATCGCCTCCACGCAAATAATTCAGAACCTGCCATTCAATTTGCTTATGGATATAGCCTATATTCTCAGCATGGTTTGACATTGACTGGGCAGTAGAATCGCAATACCCTGTAAATCTTGCTATTAAAAACTATAGAGATGCTTCACTTGAATTGGTTGGAGGAACCAGAGATTCAGTTAGCAAAGCATTAGAAAATTCAATCAAATAATTTTTTAGCTTTATCAATTTTCTGGGGAAAAAACTAATCTTTTTTAGGAAGAATAAAATGTAGACGCGTTCGCAGAGCGTTGCCGCTTTCCTTGCGATAAATCGCAAATCATCACTACTCTTCCCAGCCTACCAACACCCCATCAACAATCGCAATCCCCCATTGCGGAAACTTCACCAGCAGCTTCTTGATCATTATTACAAGTGCCGGATCATCATTCCAGCACGAGATCAAGAAGTCAAACCCCGGATTCTCCCCTGAATTTGCTGCTCGATTCAGTTTTTCCCTTCTTACAGGTCGCATATTCGACCTTGCAACAATCGCCTCATGTGACCACTTTTCAGGATCAGGGACAAGCGCGGCAGAACCTTCACCCTCATGATCTGCTTTCATTTCTACACCCGAAACCGAATTTTCAATCAACAACGAAGTAGAGGGGCGACTCGGTTCTATTTTCTGATCTGCGATCGCTGAAGTTGAAGATTTTTCATTTTGTGCGATGGACGCGGCAGAACAAGTACCTTCATAACAGTCTTTCGGCTCAACACCACAATCCTGGTTTTCAGCCAACAACAAAGCGGGATTACTCTGTGCATCATCCACAAGCGCCAGCGATGTACAGTCCGTTACCGCAGGTAACTCTTCCTCCAACTCTGACACGCCTTGAACAAACTGAGGCGACGCGACCCCCAAGGGAGCAATCGCCGCCTCACAAGAGTGCGGAATTTCGGTAAGCGTGTCAGAGATACACCTCACAATCTCTTTTGAAGAGCTTGTGAGGTGTTCCTGAACAGTTTGTGAGGTTTCCTGTAACCCTTGCTCTAGCTGACTTTGACCTAAAATAGATGCTTCGTACAAAGCACCTATTTCTTCAGAGCCAGCATCTATCTCTGAATCCCCAGCATTTGATTCTCGTTTTTCAGCATTTGGTTCTCGTTTTTCAGCATCTGGTTGCTGATTTTCAGCATTGGCTTTCTCCCAAAATTCCTTCATCCGGCTACCATGCAAATTCTGCACCATCCACTTCACTGTCTCCCGGCCATCCTGAATTGACTTGTCAGGTTTGAAAATGAACAACCCACTTTCGGAGAGAATTTTCTTTGCAGAGATAAAAGTACTGTACCCCAAAGCAGAAGTTAGCGGCATCCACCGGGAACCATAAGGGTCAGCCGTCCAACACTCCTGCCACAGTTGCGTAACTGAAGGCTTTTGCTGGGAAGCCCACAACATATCTTCGATGGGAATAATCACATGAAGCCGCTTGTACGGTGACTGTGGTTTGCTAGCAGCAGATTTTTTGGGTTTGGGTTTAGTAATAGTTGCAGTCATTTTACAATCTCCTGTTTATGTTGACGCACGGAAATTTCCCCCACTGTGATGCAGGACTTGGTACTTGTATTTTGTTGTCTAAAAAGTTATCAGTACATTGAAAGCCTATTGAGGCTGCCAGAATCGCAACTCATCTCGAAAGTATCTGTCAGTCTTTTTCGATTGCTCCTTCCAGTGATCCCAAGCCACTATCACCTCATCTCCTAATTCTTCTACCACCTCACCCCTCTCGACATACAAAGTACGGTATGGGTCAGCGTGAGCAACTATAGAACCGATGCCAATAGTGTCTGGTTGAGAGGATGCGTTCTGGAGAGCAGTGATTAAATCAGTCTCTTGGGTGGTCAATTCCGCCAAATAATCTGATTTAATCACCTCATACTCTTGGGCAACATTCAAAAACTCATGCCAAGTACATCCAGGTTTAGCTAACACTGCCTTAATCTCACTAACTGCCTGGGGAAGCATTTCTAGTTGTTCGGCACGGTAGGCGATCGCAGATGGTGTCGGCTCACTCCCCAGAATTATCGCCGCAGCCTCTAACGCTTGGGTATTGTTCATAGCGTTGGCGAGATTCTTCAAAGCCATACCCATTAAACGTAAGCATTCCTGGGCATTCTCTTTGGGCGGTTCTTGGGCTAGCGATCGCAGATCAATCGTTTTCTCCAGAGCTTGTTTAACTTGCTTGTTCAAGGCTTTAGTCGCTTGCTGGGTCATGGTATTTCCCCATTGTTGAACCGGATGTTGTTGTACGGCGTTTTCTAATTCCTGAATGCGCTGCTGGAGTTGTTGGTTTTCAATCTCCAACTGCCGTAGCGATTCCATTTCATTCAGCCGTTGCCGTAACTGAACGTTTTCCTCCCTTTGTTGCTTGTACAGGTTTTGCAGAGATTGGATTTGCTCTTGTACTTGGGCTTCAGCTTTAGCCCCTGCTTCTGCTTGTAGCCCAATCCTCAATTCCTGCTCTAGACGCTCTAACTCTTGCTGGTGTTGCTCTTTGATTTGGGCGATCGCTTCGGTATATTCTGCGGGGTAAGTGCGCTCTCTGGGGAATGGAACGCTTGGGGCATCTAAATCGGTGTTGTTGATCAACATCCTTTCGCCATCTGCAAAGGTGACAATCTGTTGCCAGTGATTCGGTGCATCTGCCTCAATCACTCCTGATTCCCCATAACGAGGGTGTGACTGTTTCACAACAGTCACAGAATTACACAATTGCGTTTTGACTTTTTCTTGTTTTGTGCTACTGGTTCTAGTGGGTGACGTATTTTTTGGAACGACCTTCTGTACTGCTTTGGCGAAGTCTGCGGCGGTGGGGAAGGGTTTTTCTTTGTTTGCGATTACAAACAAAGCATGATTTGTAAAAATTTGAAACGAGCTATTTGTCTTAATACATAAAATTGCTCATTTGTATAGCTAAAAACTCTATTATTAATATAATTTCACGTTACTGAATAGTAATCTCTACCACCAGATAGATAAAAATCTCTTAAGATGAAGCGAATTTTTTTTAAAATGCTATATATATCTTCTTTTTTATAAAGTTCTTGAAATTTCTTGTCTTATACATATTCAGATCAAAGTCGTTAAGGATTGTTACTAAAATATAAATATTGCATAAAAGCTGGAGGAAATCTCGAAATCTTGTTGTTGGACAAAGATCAAATAGCTCAATTGTCTGTTTTTAAAGAATGTAAAAATAGTTATGAAAACCTGTTAGGACAGAATTTTGTGACTGTTGTGATCCAATGGTTGGTTTTTGGCATTTTGTAACCATAAGTACCTAGATTTTCACAACACGATATTCAAGATTTTCCTGACATCTCTGATTGATGTCAGGTTGACGTAAATCATTGAACTTGTAAAAACAATGCACAAAACAAAATCTTCAAAGACTGACTCATCTAATTATTCCAATTCCTTAGCACTAAACTCATACCCTCAATTAGCGCATAGACCATTTGGTAGCGAAATCCAAAAAGCATCAGTTGCAGCTAAAACACCAACTGATACAGAGAATGAAGGCTTTGCAGAACAGATGGAAGCAACTGGACTTTCCATACAAGCCAAGTCTGGCACGATTACGTCCGAAGGACAGGAGCGCCTAACAGTTTTGCAAGCGAAGATGAACGGATTATTGAATTCTCGATTGGTACACGCAACTCGATTTGGTCATAATATTGCCAATATTCCACTGAGAAGACCACAGACATCAACTCCAATTCAGGCAAAGCTGACGATTGGAGAGCCTGGGGATAAGTATGAGCAAGAGGCTGATGAAACAGCACGTCAAGTAGTGCAACGGATTCATCAATCACAGGGCGAAAAAGTTCAGCGTGAGTCGTTGCCTGAAGAGGAAGAAGAACTGCAAATGAAACTGGAGGGCAGCATACAGCGAGAATCCTTGCCATTGTCAGAAGACGAACTGCAAATGAAGCCGATGTTACAGCGTGTAGCAGACGAAGGTATGGCTACATCACCGGATTTGGAAACATCAATACAACAGTCACGGGGGAGCGGACAACCACTGGCTGATAGTATCAAGTCACCGATGGAGCAAGCGTTTGGGGCTGATTTTAGTGGGGTGAAGGTTCACACGGATACTCGGGCAGACCAGTTGAATCAATCGATACAGGCGAAGGCGTTTACGACGGGGCAGGATGTGTTTTTTCGGCAGGGGGTATATCAGCCGGGGAGTCGAGATGGACAGGAGTTATTGGCACATGAACTGACCCATGTTGTGCAGCAAAGTCAAAAGAATCAAATGGGCATAAGGGCTGCGGAATCTCAAAGGATAATGCGAACGATCGACTACGATGGAACTAGGAAGCGCCTGTCATCCTTGTCTATCGACGGGCAACTTGTCACGATGAATTTTGCGACTGAGAAGAATGATGTTCAGGAGACAGTCAAAGATTTAGTGCTTAAAGCCAATCTACAACACACAAGCACGTTCTTTCATGGAAACGAGAGTGGTTTGCTCCCCAATTGTGAATGGGCGAATCGTAATTGTAGTCCCTATATCGAATTTAATGTGGCCAAAATATCAGGAATGACAAGGGTTGTGTACGATGTGAGAGCAGGGGGGAGTGTCTATATCTGCCCTCATTACAATGGCTACATCGCAGTGGATAACATAGATGCAGGAGCAAAGGGGCATCTTGAGCAAGTGGCGCTTGAAAATATTGGGTATCTGTTATTTGACTACCCAGATGCCGTACAAACCCAGCCCCAAACTGCGGAGGAAGCGATAAATACCCTCCATCGATTGCAGGAACAACAAAATAACTAAGTATGTATGAGTTACCATAAGTTGGTCAGAACTTAGGCATTGCCGTTACATTCTGGTCTAGCTACAATATGCGTACTCAATTCAATTGCAGGGAGTATATCAACTCTCAAAAGAAGCGTTCCACTAAATAAGCCGCATATTCCATACCATAAGGTACGCTCACCCCAGCAGTCATTTCATTAGCAAAGTAGGTGTTTTGACTACCTTGCAACATTTCCAATCGTTGATAAATACCATCCTTGAGGTCTTCGGCTGAAAAATGAGAGAACCACTTCCAAATTAGGGGTTGCCCCAAAGGTGTCACTTGAGTGCCTCCGAGCTTTTTGACACAATCGGCTACGTTGCTTTCCAACTCTTCAACAGTTGTCGTTTCATCCATGAATGGATAAAAATTGTAGATTTTACTGCCTGAATCAACCTCGTAGATAGCTAATGGATAACTAGTTGGTAAAGGCTGATTTAAAGTATTTCTGATTACGTAGAAAATGTTTGCAGGTAAACCCTCTACTTTACAGGTAATAACCGCTCTTTTAATTGTACGTACCCGAGAAAAAATATCTGCTTCTTCAGGGGAAGCATCAGCTACGCTAAGAAAGTCATCTACAGGAGCAGTCCAAATTAAACGCTCGAATTCCCATTGATTTGAGGCAGTTTTGACCAAAATAGTTTGACCGCGAGAAACACGCTCAATAGTTTGTCCTAGACACAAGTTATGAGTTGCTGCTAAACGATTCCATAATTCTTGATTCCCTTCTTGCAATTGAGGCATATTCAGAACCAATTTTTTCAGGAAATTGCAACGGTTCAATAATGCCAGTAGCCGAATCACATAAGCAGCAGAAGCTTCTTGTTCCAAATATCCAAATTGTGCCGCATTCGCAATCGGCATTAAAGCATCTCGAATAAAATCCAAACCCTGTTTGTTAAACCATTGAGGTGAGGATTCATTCATACCTCGATAAGCAGGATTGATATAGCCTGGATCTGAATACCGAGTATACTTGTCTAATTCTTGGAAGAATTTCCTCAACTGCCAGAGTCGGCTGAATAAAGAATATTTGGACTCCACTAAAAACGGGCTAGAAACTTTGCCAGTCCCTAAGTCAAATACTTGCACCCGTGGCATCACATGAACCGATGGAGAAATGCCATACCTTTTTCTATATTTTTTGTACAAGGGGCTAGGTAAGATCCAAACAGTTCCACCCTCGTAAATACCACGGGCTTGAAAACTGGGGTCTGCGTATCTAATTGAATATGTTTTCCCACCTACGCGATTTTTGGCATCAATGATGGTGGTATTTTTGTATCCAAGATCATGTAATTCTTCGGCAGCCGTTAAACCAGCGCATCCAGCACCAACGATACCAATACGGATTGAAGGTTCATAGGTTAAACGATTAATTCGCATCGTAATTGTTAGTAGGAATTTCAGTCCCATTTAATTGTACTAACTTTATGTTCATTTTAGTCGTACTCAAAGGCGATAGGCGTTCGCTGTGTTTGTCTCCATTGGCACAGCCTCCCGCTCTTAAGGAAAAGGCTTAAGCGAGAGCTTATCGTCCCAGGTATATTTTCCCAATAGGCATGGCGTGATGAATACCTGGAACTGCCAATGTTAGAGTCACCGGGGCAAAGGTGGTGGAATGGCGCAGCTTCCAAGTGAGGGTATGATGTACGCAATCGTCTCGTTACTGATGTGTTTTATTGCCTTTGGACAAGAATTTATCAAATTCACCAATGGTAAAGAAATACTGGTAAAGACGGCTTGGCATTGGGAGTGGGAACGAGTGCTGGAATACGCTAGCAGTTAAAATGCTTTACGCGAAGGAGTAGTGGCAGACATCGTTACCAATTTTAAAGTTAACAAAAATTAGAATGCAGAAATGCTCAAAGCTGAAAAACTTTGCCAGAGTAGAAATAAGGGTTTTGACATTTACCTATGTGCAATTAAATGACTCAAATATTTGAAGGTGCAACGAAACCAGACGATTATATCCGTGTTGCTCAACTTGCAGAAGTTCAGGCACAAGGCAGTTTGTTAGTCTACAAAGAAAAGCATACCATTGCTTTATTTTACTCAAACAATACAGTTTACGCAATTGATAACCGTTGTCCTCACATGGGCTTTCCCTTACAAGGAAGCACTTGCAAAGATGGTATTGTTACCTGTCCTTGGCATTATGCCCGGTTTGATCTTGCGAGTGGTGGAACGTTTGACTCGTGGGCAGATGATGTTCCTGGTTTTGCGGTAGAAATCCGTGATGGTGAAGTCTGGGTAAATTTAGCACGTAACCGCTCAATAATCCGGGGTAAATCGCTCAGTGACAAGGCTCAAATGACGTAAACTCGTTCCTGAACTGGTAGTTCGCCCCGATTTATTGAGCGGATACTTTAGCACCACTAGTTAACCCTCATGCTCACTACCGCCAACGTCTGCAAGACGGTTTAGAGCAGAATATTTCTTTAGTGATTGCCAAATCAACACTCGCACTGTTAGATATAGCGGTGAATCCGGTAGAACCATTTCTTATAGGGCTAGAATTTGGTACTCGTTATAACAAAGCAGGTTGGAGTACAGGTTTAACTATCCATACCTGCATGATGAATCTACTACCTTATCTAGATGTAGAAGACAAACCCCGTGCTTTATTCCACGGACTGTCGGCAGTAGCTAATGATAGTGCAGATGCCCCACCAGAGTTTGTCGTTCAGCCATTACCCAACTCTAAAGTAGATTTTGCAACTCTCAAAAACTGGTTTCGCCAATTTATTCAGGTACGGGATGCTGAAGCAGCACAAAGATGTTTAGTATCTGCGATTGGTTCAGGAGCTAATTCAAAGCAAATAGCAGATATGCTGTTCTGTGCTGCTACGGATCGTCGTTATCTTGATGTTGGGCATACGCTTGATTTTATCAATAAAGCATTAGAAGCACTTGATGCTATAGCTTGGCAAGCAGCAGAATCAATTCTGCCTAGTCTAGTTTCAGGTTTAGCCAATGCTTCCCGGATGGAAGAATCCAATTCCTGGCGCTACCCTGTAGATTTGGTGGCAATATTAGAGTCGGCTTTTGAGCAATTACCGACTGTATTAAGTGTGGGAAAATCTCGACAAGGAAGTTGGTCACAAGCAGATGAACTAGTACCAATTTTATTAGGTGAAGACCCACAAGCGATCGCAGACTCGCTGTTGAATGCACTGTCAACAGGTTGTACTGAAGAACAATTAGCTGGTGTAGTTGCTTATACAGCAGCATTACGAGTAGCTCGTTTCCACACTAATAATGACTTTGGAGATTGGAATTCAGCCCACCATCCATTTACGTTTGCAAATGCCGTACATCAAGCTTTACGAAGAGTACCAACAGTCGAATTACTAAGAGGTGTGTTTGATGCGGCGATGAGTGTGTATTTAAATCGTTTTTTGAATGTCCCAGCAGCACGTCTGCCAGCACCTCAAGACATCGTGCAAAATCCCGAACAATTACTCCAACAGCTACCAGATTTATTAAACCGTCATCAGCAAGTAAACCAGACAGGGCAATTAGTAGCAAATTATTTATATCATGGTGGTAATCCTGAAAGACTCATGGCGATGCTGGGGAAAATGATGCTTAGAGAAAACCGTGATTTTCATGTAATTCAAGAAATAGAAGCCGCTTTTCGTCAGTATTCTCTATTAGGTGACACTCCTGCTAGGATTCATGTATTAGTTGCTGCTGCTCGGTATTTAGCAGCCCATTCTCCCACTATGCGATCTCTTGGACAAACCTATCAAATCGCTTATCGGTTACATAAAGGCGATCGCCTATTCGAGGAATCTTGACAAGCTTTCCCTCAAAGCTCCCGGATGTAGGGTGAGTGGTTGCTATGAAGGGCAACCGCGCTACTCATACCAATCAACCAGCACTCCATCAACAATCGCAACACCCCACTGCTGAAACTTCGCCAGCAACTTCTTGACCACAATCTGCAAAGCCGGATCATCATTCCAACACTCCTGCAAGAAGTCAAACCCCGGATTCTCCCCCGAATTCGCCGCTCGATTGAGTTTTTCCCTTCTTACAGGTCGCACATTCGACCTTGCAATTATAGCCTCATGCGACCATTTTTCAGTGACGAGCGCGGCGGAAGCTTCACCCTCATCAACTGGTTTGACTTCTACACTCGAAACCGAGTTTTCAATCAACAACGAAGTGGGATTCCCCTGTTCTACAAGCTCTGGTGTTTGATAAGCGATCGCAGAATTTAAAGATTTTTCATTTTGAGCGACGGGCGCGGCGGAACAAGCACCTTCATGAAGGACTGTTGAGCTTACCAAATGGCTTGATAGAATTTGATCATCTAGAAATTGCTGATTATTTGGGAGGTGTATTAAGCGTGTGGTTTTGGTCACAAGACTCAGTTGAATACGAGATATTCAAGCAATATGAACGAGCTTTGGTTGCCATTGGGGTAAACTTTTCGCTCGAAGAAGTTCAAATATCTCTAGAAGGTTGCACATACGGATTAGAGGATGCTTTAAGAAGCACGATTGACTATGTGCTGTGGCTACAAAAGAATGAAAAGCAATTTTTTCCGAACGCGATTTTAATTAGTGCAGTGCGTGAGCAATGGAAGCCAAAAGCATGGCGTGATGAGTACCTGGAACTGCCACTGTTACAATCGGCAGGACAAAGATGGTGGAATGCCGCAGTTTCTCAGTGGGGGTATGATGTGCGTAATCGGCTGGTTGCTGATGTGTTTTACGACAATGGGCAAGAATTCATCCAATTCACCAACGGCAAGGAAATGTTGGTAGAGACTGCTTGGCGTTGGGAGTGGGAACGAGTGCTGGAGTATGCCAGTAGTTGAAGGGCGATCGCGTTACTCATTTCAGTCAACCAATTCCCCACTATGGGAACTTACTCAACAGTTTTTTAATTACAATCTGCAAGGGCGGATTATTATTCCAGTACTCTGAAAAATACTATTAACCTTGGTTTTCTCTTAAAACTATTTCACAATTTTAAGTTCTTTCAGAGAAAATATTATGTATAAATACGGTACTTTCTATATTAAATTTAATTTATGCTAAATAAGCAATAGTTTTTGTATTCAAAATTTATAAATATAATTCTTTAGCACTAACTATGAAAGAATTTGGGTTAACTAAGTTTGGGAAGAAATTAAATAACCTCCAATTGTACTCATAATAGCTAAATTTATCCAACAGTATTTTACTTTTTAATCCTATGGGATGGAATTATGATGGCAGGGGCAACCCATCACCAGCTACGAAAGCAAGACAAAGTGCAGCCCGGCGAGCGGCTCGTGAATGTGCAAAAGCTCGGCGTAATCTTGAAAGATACCAGCGACAAAGAGAAGCAGAACAACGGCATAAACAACGCCAGTCTGCTCTCACTATGAGAGAGCTAGCAAAAGAGTCAAAATTACGAGCGAAAATGCAAGAATTAGAACTTGCTAAATATGAAGTGCAAGTTTATGAGAACCGTATAGATTGTCTTCTGTCAGTTCATAAAGAATGCGGTGAAGAGTGGGATTGGAGTCTGATTCGCAATTCTCAACCACCAATTAAACCTGAAAAATTAAATACACATGAAATTGCTGCTCAACTTAAATTATCTCAATTTAAGCCTACGCTTTGTGACAAATTATTTAGACGTGTTAAAACTAAGCAAGCTACCTTAGTAAAAGGTGTAGATGAAGGTAGAAAAACAGATATATTAAATTATAATACTGCAATTTCAGAATATAAGGAAGATTATGAAAATTGGCAAAATCTAGTTGAGTTATCAAAACAGATCATTACCGGAGATATTGAAGCTTATATAGATGTGATTGATATGGAAAAACCATTTGATGACATCTGTGAGTTAGGTTCTATGATTGAATTTGACCTCGTTAATAATTTAACCTTGGGCGTTACGGTTTATGTAAATAGTGAAACAGCTATTCCTTCTGAAATCAAAACTTTAACAAAAGCAGGTAAACTCTCCAGGGTTAGCGCGTCTCAAAGCCTATTGACAAGAGGACTTGCCTGATCAGCAATCTTTGTTGGAAACAAAGTGACACCATCCGAGGTAGGGTAAGATTTAATTC
>NZ_JABXKH010000135.1 GCF_017115105.1 Nostoc sp. NMS2 | reverse complement strand
GTTTCTGTTTTGGCTGCGGCTCTCCCAAACTCAGACCCTCTGCCATAATCCCTCTGTCAATAGGGTTTGAGACGCGCTAACCCTGGAGGTGTTAACTGAATTTCAAATTCAATATTATCAGACTGTGGTATGTCAGAGTCCGAGTTTGAGTTTGGCATTATTCCAACTAATAGTTTCTCCCCTCTCTCCTTGAGCTATACTTTCTTGTAATTCTTGGGTAAATTCTTTATCAGATAAAATTGCCAGAGTTTCTAGTAAAGATTCGTATTTCTCAAAACTAATTGCAGCTATTACTGGTTTACCATGTTTGGTAATAATTATTGGATCTTCTTTTAAATCGTCTGGTAAATCTAGAAGTTGCTCTTGTGCTTCTGTAATTGTTAGGTATTTTAGCATATTCTAGTTGATTAATAATAATTAACTATCATTATATCACTTGCTTGAAAAACCAACCTAAACCTAGTCCGATTTTCTATAAAAATGTCCTTACACTCTTTCACAATTATTAGATGATAATTATTTACCTTAAATATATTAGTCTTATCTGAGTTTTTCTGAAATGAAAGAAGTACCAAGAGATGATGTCTACGATGATGCTCCCCCTACGCACCGTAAATTTTTGCTATGGTTTGGCGATCGCTTTCTGTAAGCATGTCTCCTGGCAGGGTTCAGCCAGGTCGCTTAAGCCGGTTGGTTTGGTTGCATCTATAATTTTGTTAGAGCCAGAACTGCTATGTATTATTAAACTCTAGAATAGACGTGGAAGATTCATTGATTCAGTTAGAGTGGAAAAAACATGGTAGCAATAGTTGATATTGGAACCCTAATTGTGAGGACACCTCAAGTTGCTGGAGGTCGCCCTTGCATTGCTGGTACGCGCATGACGGTTCAAAACATTGTGATGGATTCTCAAGCAGGCTTATCTCCTCAAGATATTGTCACAGAATATCCACACTTATCCTTAGCGCAAGTTTATGCGGCGCTTGCCTATTACTATGCTAATCAGGAGGCAATGGATAAAGAAATTGCTTTATATCAAGCAGAATGTAATGCGCTGGAAACGAAGTGGATGTCAGGTAATTTTGCATGAGTCAAATTCGCTTCTATTTAGATGAAGATGCTGGCAAGAAATCTTTATCTAATGGCTTACGCAATGCAGGGATTGATGTAATGACAACGGCTGAAGCAGATAGATTAGGATCATCTGATGATAGCCAATTAATCTGGGCAACGGAACAGAAACGTATTATTTATAGTTTCAATGTTGGTGATTTTTGTCGATTGCATAAAGCTTATCTCGAACAGCAACAAAAGCATTCAGGTATTGTACTTGCTGCCAAGCAGAGCTATGCAATTGGAGAACAGTTGCGAGGCTTGTTGAAGTTAGTAGAAAGTGTAGAAGCCGAGGATATGGCAAATCAATTAGTGTTTCTAAGAAAATATATTGAAAATTTTTAACCTGCGATCGCTTTGTGTGAAAATATGCAAAGGAGCGATGTCTACGACGGGCTATGCCTACGCACTCTAAATCTATGCTATGGTTTGGCGATCACTTTCTGTAAGAATCCCTGCTGACTAGCGATGTCTACAACGATGCTCCCCCTACGCGCAGGTCATTCAAACAGACATCCTGGCGTTGCGAAACCTCATCTGAATCGTGATTTGGTTACTCATTGCTTCAGACTGAAATAATTTCAAAGGTGTCTTGATGACAAATTCGATAAAACAAGAAATCAGAATCGAGGGTGAGAATTTGACGATACCCTGTCTTTTCAGCCGTCAAAACCAATGTAGCATCTGCTAAATCCATTGGGCGATTGCGGTATTGTTCCATCAACGCCAACAAACGGCTGTAATCACTTTCCTGAACCTCATAGACGGTCAACAGTTTATCTAAAAGAAGTTGCCCCAACTGTTTTTGCATTTGCCAGCCGCCACGATGCAGGGCAAGATACATAGCTTCTGTGAGGCATGACCACGTTGTGACGAGAGGCTTTGTCAAACGCATCACTGCAATTTTATAAGCATTGTGCTGAGGCTAAGTGGGATCAACTAAACATAATAAGACTCCTGCATCACACAGGATCATAGCTCTAGCCCTTGTTGCCGATATTTGTTGAGTAGGAGTTGCTGATAGTTGCTGACTGGTTCAGGTGGAGATACCTCTAAGGAATCCACAGCCTCAAACCATTGTGACCATTTTTCCACAAGCGTTTCATCAGGCTGACTGTCAGCATTTTTAACTTGATGTTTCTGGATCACAAAATCAATGAAATCGGTCACTTCTTGCAAGAGTGGTTCAGAAAGTTGCTGCAACTTTGCGATCGCAGTTTCACGAATAGTCATGGGAATAATCCTTTTTCAGTCCTCTTCATTGTTACTCAAAGATTTGACTAAATACACGGCTAGGGCGATCGCTTTCTGTAAGAATGCCTACTGGTTAGCGATCGCGCTTGGCTTGTGCCGTGATGAAATTAATGGGCGATCGGTTCATACTTTTAGTTAATTTTCTGCCTTAAAGTTTTATTTAAGTGAAAAATAAAAAGCCCGCTCATACGGGCTTTTTAAATCAATTAAAGTCGAGTTATTACTTTACTTACCGTTTTGCCAACTTCTTCGACATCTTCCGCAGACGAATTGATTGGGGTGTAACTTCCACCAATTCATCGGGGCCAATGTATTCCAAAGCCCGCTCTAGGCTCATATCTATTGGTGCTTGCAGTTGCACTAGTTCATCGCCACCAGCAGCGCGGTGGTTGGTTAACTGTTTGGTTTTACAGATATTCAATTCTAAATCTTGGGAACGATTGTGTTCGCCGACAATCATGCCTCTGTAAACCTTTGTGCCGGGAGTAATAAAGAATGCTCCTCTATCTTCGGCATTTCTCATGGCGTAGAAGGTAGAAACGCCTTCTTCAAAGGAGATTAAAACGCCTTTGTTACGGGCTTCAATGTCGCCACTGAGTTGACGGTAGTCTAAGAAGCTGTGGTTCATGATGCCTTCGCCACGAGTCATCCGCATGAATTCACCCCGGAAACCAATCAATCCACGGGCGGGTATGACAAACTCTAACTGGGTGCGATCGCCACTACCTGGTTGCATATCTTGCATTTCGCCTTTGCGTTGTCCCAGGCGTTCAATGCAGCTACCCACACCATCAGCAGGAATGTCTAATACCAAGAGTTCAAAAGGTTCGCAAGGTTGACCATTGATTTCGCGGTAAATTACCTGTGGCTGAGATACCTGAAACTCGAAGCCTTCCCGACGCATGGTTTCAATTAAGATACCCAGGTGTAACTCACCACGACCGGAAACTAGGAATTTATCGGGAGAATCGGTTTCTTCGACCCGCAAAGCCACGTTGGTTTCTAATTCGCGGAAAAGGCGATCGCGTATTTGTCTTGATGTCACCAATTTGCCTTCTTGACCAGCAAAGGGCGAATCATTCACCCAGAAGGCCATTTGCAAGGTTGGTTCATCCACTTTAATTAGTGGTAAAGCTTGCGGTTCATTGGGGTCAGTAATCGTTTCCCCAATATAAGCATCAGCGAAACCAGCCACCGCGACAATATAACCTGCGGTTGCTTCTTCCATGTCTACCCGCTTCAGTCCATCAAAGCCCATCAACTTAGTAATTTTACCCTTGACAATAGTGCCATCTTCTGTTACTAAAGCTGCTTGTTGTCCTGAGCGGATAGTACCGTTGTGAATTCTGCCAATCACAATCCGTCCCAGATATTCAGAATAATCTAGGGTTGTAACTTGCAATTGCAGAGGCTTATTGCTGTCACCGACTGGTGGTGGAACGTGTTGCAGAATCGCATTAAACAGGGGTTGCATATCTACCGATTCTGCTTCCAAGCTTTCCTTAGCAAAACCTGCCATACCGGAGGCAAACAGATAGGTAAAATCACACTGGTCTTCATCTGCTCCTAATTCCAAGAACAGATCCAAAACTTTATCTACAGCAACGTGGGGGTCAGTTTGTCCACGATCAATTTTGTTGATAATAACGATAGGGCGCAGCCCTTTTTCTAAAGCTTTTTTCAGAACAAAGCGGGTTTGGGGCATGGGGCCTTCATTGGCATCGACAATCAGAAGACATCCATCAACCATGCCGAGTACGCGTTCAACTTCGCCACCAAAGTCAGCGTGTCCAGGAGTGTCAACAATATTGATTAGTGTTTCTTTGTAGCGAACGGCTGTATTTTTAGACAGGATAGTGATACCCCGTTCCCGTTCTAGGGCGTTGGAGTCCATAACGCAATCCGGAACGTCTTCGCCTTCGCGGAAAATGCCGGATTGTTTGAGGAGTGCGTCAACCAGCGTGGTTTTGCCGTGGTCAACGTGGGCGATAATGGCGACGTTGCGAATTGGGAGCGTCATAGAAGCTTTTGGTGAACTCTAGAGGGGGTTTTTAGATTTACATTTGAATGCTAGGCTTTTTTAACAGAATTAGGTATGATTAGCAAAACTCTGTAAAGAACCTTTAATAATTCTAGCGTAATCGTCACAATTGCGGTGAGGTTTGTCAAGGCTGCGTTGCGATCGCCTGAGTACACATCACCGTAAGAGGGGTTCGGAAATATTGAGATGGTAGTTAGATTTACGCTGTGCTGTAGTAGATTGATTTTTAATAGTAAGAATGTACTATATTAATATATTTAAACTAGAATAGTAATTGTAAGCGATCACTAAAAATAGCTAAAATAGTTAACCAGCCTTTTATCAGTCTAGAGATAGAATACATATTTAAAATTATCTATCTAAAAGTATAAAAACAGAAAATGTAACGAAAAGTTTTGTTTCTCTACCCAGAGTTGTGAGAGCGATCGCTCAAAAGAAAGAGGGAATTCCCCTAACCTGTGTGTCAAGGTTATATCAGTAATAACTACGAACACTTTGCCGAGGATAACACCGATGGTAGCTACTTTAGATGATACGAAGCGTAATGCTATTGCTGTAAAATTGGCAAGTCTTAAAGCACTCCAACAGTTGGTCATCGAAAATGAGCAATCGCTTTTGAAAGAAGGACTTGATGCCGAAATTGCCGATCGCATCCGAAATTTCATTAAAGATGATGAAAAAAACCTTGGTATTCTAGAAACTGTAATTGGTCAGTATGGCATTCAGGCTGAACCCAAAAAAACTGTTACACAATTCATTGAAAAAGCCCGCGAATTGTTCAAAGGTTCTGAGTTGAGCCTGTATGAAAAAGTATCTCAGCATGAATTGCTGAAACATCAACTAGTAATGAGTGGCTTGATAGTTCACAAAGCTGCTCAAAAAGTTGGTGCTGATGTGTTGCTAGCGATCGCACCTTTAAATACCATTAACTTTGAGAACCGCGCTCACCAAGAACAACTCAAAGGTATTTTAGAAATTCTGGGCGTGCGCGAACTCACTGGACAAGATGCAGATCAAGGAATTTGGGCACGTGTTCAAGACGCTATGGCCGCAGTCAGTGGTGTAGTAGGTAGTGCTGTTACCCAAAGCAGCGACAAAAAGGATCTGAATATTCAAGATGCCATCCGCCTCGATCACAACAAGGTAAATACCCTGTTCACAGAATTGCTGCAAAGCAACAATCCCCAGAAGATCCAAGAGTACTTCGGTCAAATTTATAAGGATCTAACTGCTCACGCGGAAGCTGAAGAGGAAGTAGTCTATCCAAGAGTACGTCCTTTCTACGGTCAAGATAACACCCAAGAACTGTTTGATGAGCAAGCTCATGCAAAGCAGGCGTTAGAGGAAATTAAGACTCTTAGCCCATCTTCACCCCAATTTAAAGAGAAAGTCAAACAGCTGATGGATGCTCTTGGCGATCATATTCGTCAAGAAGAAAGCACAATGTTTGCTGCCATTCGCAACAACCTAAGCACTGAACAAAGTGAGCAACTGGCTACTGAATTCAAAGCTGCTAAGACCCGAATTCAGCAAAAGCTAGGTGTTGTTAAAGAAGCGAATCTATAGAATGTTTTCGGGCTTTCTATATCCGCTAAAAAAGTTTAGTTAAACAAAAACTCCCAGCACATAAGCGCTGGGAGTTTTTGTTTAAACATTTTGCTGACAGTATTTATAAGCGGCATAAGCCATAGTTACAACCCCGGTGATAATGGCAGATTCATCAACTTCAAATTGGGGATGGTGTAATGGGTGGTTAATGATTCTTTCTTTGTAGCCTACACCCAAGCGAAACATAGAACCAGGGGCGTGTTCCAAATACATAGAAAAATCTTCAGCACCAAGAGAAGGTTCAGGTAAAACTTGAACGCGATCGCTACTCCAAGCTTCTTCTGCGGCTGATTGTAACAATTGCGTTAGGGTATAATCATTCTGGACACTGGGTACACCCTGACGATAATTGACTTGATAGTTTGCTCCGTAGGTCTGGCAAACATTAGATACAATATTTTCAATCCAGTTAGGGAGATGGGCCCGAGTTTCGGGATGGAGCGATCGCACTGTTCCCAACAACTGTACTTTATCCGCAATTATATTTGGCGCTCTGCCACCATTAATTTTCCCGATACTCAATACTACAGGACGCAAAGGATTTTGTGTCCGGCTGATGGCTTGTTGCAATGCAGTAATGACTTGGCAAGCAATCCAAATTGCATCAATGGCCTCATGAGGACGCGCCCCATGTCCAGATTCTCCCATAATTATAATTTCTAAATCATCTGCGGCGGCTGTCAATGCCCCGTAACGCACGCCAATAGATCCTGCGGGTATAGAAGGAAAAACATGAATCCCTAATACAGCCGAGACATTTTCCATCGCCCCATCTTTCACCATCCAGCTTGCGCCTTGAGCAATTTCCTCAGCTGGTTGAAATAAAAACCGCACTTTTCCACCCAACTCCTCTGCCATTTGGGACAGCACCATTGCTGTTCCTAACCCCACCGTGGTATGGACATCGTGACCACAAGCGTGCATAACACCCTCTGCACGAGAGGCGTATTCTAAATTTGTCCCTTCTTGAATTGGCAAGGCATCCATATCGGTGCGAATTGCCAATAAACGGTCATTTTGACCAGTGCCTTGGAGTTCTCCAACTACGCCCGTTTTGCCAACTCCCTCTTGTACGTGTAGACCACTGGAAGACAAAACACCAGCTACGAAGGCTGCTGTTTGGTACTCCTGACCACTGAGTTCTGGGTGAGAGTGGATGTGGCGGCGAATTTCAATCAAGCGAGGCGCTAGTTTTGCTGCTAAATCTTTAATATGGGTAAGCATCGATTCAATTAATCTACAAGCTTTTTTCCCATGATAAAGAACTGTTAACAAACAAAATGCTTTTGCTATACAAGGTGAAGGAGGCAGGGGAGCAGGGAGCAGGGAGCAGGGAGAAGTTGCAGTTAGTTTTTCCCCTCTGCCCCTCTGCTCCTCTGCACCTCTGCCTCTTGTGCCCAATGCCCAATACTTCGACTTACCTCGGCTTCGCCCTTCGGCTACGCTCAGGACAGGCTCGGCACAAGTCGCTCAGTACAAGTGCCCAATACCCAGTTCACTTTGAATAACAGGTTGTGCCTGGAGTATTTTCGGGTTTGAACTCGTTACATTCTTTGGTCTTTTGACGCTCTAACGACCAGCCATAAGGCTTATCAGAGGTGACGACACCATTGGCCATAGTTGTTAGTCGGAAGTTAGCCCCCCGAAAATTGGTAAACTGCAATTTAGCATCTTTTAAGTTTGCTGCTTCCAAATTGGCGCTAATGAAACCGGCATAAGATAAGTCGGCGTTTTCTAGAGATGCTGATTTCAAATTTGCTCCGGTTAAGGAAGCACCGATGAGATTCGCCGAATTTAGAATCGCACCTTCTAAATTTGCACCGGTGAGATCGGCATTTGTGAGATTAGCTTGAGACAATGTAGCGCCGCTCAAGTCAGCCCCTCGCAAATTTGCTCCAGTCAGATTCAGTTTAGTTAGGTCAGCACCACTCAAATTACACCGGGGACAGGCATTTGCTGCCTTCAACTGATCTAAATCTAGTTGATTTAACGCCAGAGCTTGCTCTGCAAACCCAAAACAAGCTAATAGAGCGACGGTAGCAACAATCTTAAATTTCATATTTTTTACAGATATCCACAAAAATGACAGCTTACGCACATTGCCTACTGTCATACTTACATATACCGCTTCTCTAGGGAAGAACAGGGATGAAGCATTCATTAAGAAGCTGTAAAAATACTATAAATTCTAATGGTAAGACTACTCAAACTGAAATATAGGCTATACAATCGATTCGTAAGGAACTATACCGAACCTCTTATAGACTACCATATATGTGATCCCCCTAGCTCGATGAAAAATACGACTAGGGGGATCTTGTTTTTGGGCACTTGATTAATTCGTAATACCTCGACTTCGCTCGGCACAAGTTCGTAATTCGTAATTTTGGGGTCTAATCCCCCTTCATCTATAGGTTAATAAGGTCAGTTAAGGGAATTTATCTTTTGAGGCAGGCTATTTTTGAGGAAAAGGAGAAAAAAGCCTTATCCCAAGCGTATTAGTCTCTAGGCGGTCTTTGTTTCAGTCGCAGTCTAAATCCCTTTACATAACTGTCTTTAATTACGAATTACGAATTACGAACTTGTGCCGAGCGAAGTCGAGGTATTACGAATTATT
The DNA here is from genome assembly GCF_017115105.1 of Nostoc sp. NMS2. Classification (GTDB taxonomy): domain Bacteria; phylum Cyanobacteriota; class Cyanobacteriia; order Cyanobacteriales; family Nostocaceae; genus Nostoc. The sequence goes on along the minus strand of NZ_JABXKH010000135.1, from coordinate 171,752 downwards.
TTAACGCCATCCTAAAAAGCGCAATCCAGGGACAATTAGGTAATAACTCACTCCTAACCAGAAGCTGATAAAGAAGCCTAGAGAACCAAAAAAAATCAGAGGTAACTGTAACTCTGACCAGGCTGGTTGACTAGTAAATTGGAAGATGGGTGGTGCTAACCTGAAAAGAATCAAAAATGCGTAGGCGATCGCACTACCAAAGGCAGCTAACACGGCGTACACTATGTGATGGCTGCGAAGACCTAAGCTCAAGGTGAGTAGGCAAGCTGCTACTAAAATCACTGCCACTAAGCCCTCGCCACTATCTTTTGGTGTGATTAATTGCAAAATGAACCAGCCAAAACCATAGCTAATCATGCCCATCAGCGATGCTACTAAAAAGCGCCGCCGTTGACCAAAACACCCGGATACTGTCAGTCCCCAAGCGGTTCCCCAGCCTGCGGCGATGAATACCAAAATATCCGCCCCAAAGACGGTTTGAGTATTTGGGACTAATTGGTTTAGCTGACTCGAAATAAATTCCACAATCCAACGCCCCAAGCTGGTGTGATATGCCAAAATAAAACCAGCGATCGCACCAAAACAAGCGCCAACATAAGCCAAAATCATCGCCCAAATCGTCGCCAAACAAGCTTGGAAAATTTTGATGATTGTCTGAGTGATAAAAATAACGGTTTTAGTTACAGCTTGGCTAAAGTTAGCTAAAACTTGTTCAATAGCTTGGATTAGCAGTGTAAATCTCTGGGAAACTTGCGTTGAGGCTTGCTTAACCTTGTCGCGTACTTGGGCAAATAATCCTGGTGGCGGTAATGGTTGAGAAATCTTTGCCAAGCGTTTTTGAATCATAGCTGCATTTGCTGGACGCGATCGCACATCCTCTTGCACCATTTCATCCAGTAAATCTGCTAGTTGCGGGTTGACATTCACCACAGTACGCCAGCGCAATTTCCCAGTTTGTTGATCTTCCAACTCTAGCGGGTATTTACCTGTTAGCAGTTCAATTACCGTTCGACCAAGGGCATAAAAATCGGCACTTGGCCCGACAATACTTCCACTTACTTGTTCTGGTGGACTATAACCAGAAGAAAATAATCGGGTGGAACTAGACTGAGAACGCAGCTTAGAGGGGCTAAATTGCTTTGCCCCACCAAAATCAATTAGTACCAGGCGATCGCCTTCTATTTGCCCTTGAGGTAGGCTGACAGTGGGCGAAGATGTACCCAGCATTAAATTAGAAGGTTTAATATCCCGGTGAATAATCTGACGTTTGTGTAATTCTTGTAAAATCTCTACAGCTTGGGCAAACCAGTTTACAACCAACTTCTCTGGACACCCTTGAGGAAACTTTTTTAATATCTCCTCTAAAGTCCGTCCATTGATTTTTTCCATTACCAGACAAGGTAGTTGGTGCTGCTTGGGGTTAAACAGTTGTACCTGAAAATACCCTTCGGTATCGACTGCGGGGACACCTGGATGCTGCAAACTAGATAAAACTGCCGCCTCTTGGGTAAATAATTCCAGTGCCTTTGGTGAATCTTCTACCAACACTTTCAGCACTTTCTCTGTTTGAGTTTTTTCATCCCAAACCGTGTAAATTTGAGCAAATCCTCCCGATCCTAATGGCTGAAGTGGAACATAGCGGTCTAACAACTCTAGCGGAGCGCCACAGCTGTTGCAAAATTTGTTGCCCCAAGGTTGGGGATAAGGACGTTGACAATCAGGATTTATGCAGTGAACCGCACTCTGAGTGATGTGGGACACAACCGCTACAATACAAAGGCTGAGTTGATTTTAGCGTTTCTTGAGGTTTCCTGATTTTTAAATAGGCAAAAGGAAAACCCTCATAGAATCTATGAGGGCATTCGTTTATATTTACAGCAGATTTCAACGAAGGTGAAGTACAAAAGCTAAATCTCAAAGCAAGGTATAAAACCTGTTTGACTAAGAATTTTAGATTTTAGATTTTAGATTTTAGATTTTAGATTTTAGATTATTTCGGTTCATGCCCCACCCGAAGTTAAGTGAAACAAATCCTCTCATCCCAAATTGAAAATCATAATGCCCCGTACCGCAAGTGGCGCGGGGTCAATCCAAAATCGCAAACTTGTACTGAGCGACTTGTGCCGAGCCTGTCCTGAGCGTAGCCGAAGGGCGAAGCCGAGGTAAGTCGAAGTATCTAAAATCCAAAATTGTTTGACTCCTGAATTCTGACCGGAGGCGGAGCGTCTCCGGCTCCGCTCCTGAATTCTGCTTTGTATGTCAGCCCTTAATTACGAAAACTTCTCTTACTCTGTCTGTGCTTGGCGACTTCTTTGCGCTTGCGTTTTTCTAAGGGTGTTTCAAAATGACGATGCTTTCTCATGTCTGGAAAAATTCCAGCCTTGGAAACTTCTCGCTTAAATCGTCGTAAGGCTGATTCAATGTGTTCATTGTCACCGACAATTACTTGGGTCATTACTTCTCCTACTAAGTTGACTTAATCAGGCGGGAACATTACAAAAAAAAGACAGACTGTTATTTGTCTGACCTTAAGACTATTGGTAAATTTTTTTTGTTTCCAAAGTTAGTAGCGTCCGCCGCGTCCGCCGCCACCGCCGTATCCTCCTCGGTTTCCACCAAAGGAACCTCTATCACCTCTATCTTCCTTGGGTTTAGCCTTATTTACTTTCAGGTCACGACCCATCCACTCTGCACCGTCGAGAGCTTCAATGGCAGCTGTTTCTTCCGCTTCAGTTCCCATTTCCACAAAAGCAAAGCCTCGCGGACGACCTGTTTCACGGTCAGTAGGTACTTGAACTCGCTTTACAGTACCATATTCTGCAAAAATACCACTTAAATCTTCTTGTGTAACGTCATAAGAGAGGTTACCTACGTAAATAGACATCGATTCGCTCCAAAATCATCACTGTGTAGAGATTTTAATTTCTCTGAGAAGTCTGTAAATACTAAAAGGAAAAGCCTTTCAATACTAAAATCAAAGACGTCACTGAATTAACTCTCCTAAATCTAGGATGACATAGGAGCCATCTCTCTGCATCCAGTAGATAGTTAACCAGCGATCCGATCGCGTAAATGCGATCGCCTGCCCCAGCTACCCTAAGTACAGCCCAACCCAAAAAAGGGTTGGAAATGGAAGAAGATAAATTCTGTAGGGTGATAAAGGAAATCAGACATACAGGGGCACATCTTTAGAATATCCGAATTGAATGTTTGACTGCATTAACCATGAAGTATTACTTCAAAATTTTAATACGAAAGCCAAAGTCAGGCAACAAATTTGAAGGAGGCAGGGGGCAGGGGGCAGGAGGCAGGAGGCAGGAGGCAGGGGGCAGGGGGCAGGAGGCAGGAGGCAGGGGGCAGGAGGCAGGGGGCAGGAGGCAGGAGCAAATTATCATTCGGGGATTCGACCCCTGATGATTTGGCAGCCCTGAGTCTTCTCCCTTGGCGCTAGCCTCTCCTTTTGGGAAAAAGGGAGACAAAACGTAGCTTTGACGGTATGGGGTTCTTCGGGTTTAATCCCTGATCGAAAAACTCTTGCGCTTAAGCATTAGCAGTAGAAACTGGATGGTGAATTGTCCCAAGTCCAGATATTAAAGTATAGGGCTGTCGTGCTTGAGCGTAGACGCGAAGCGGCTTGTCGTCAGACATCGCAGCATTAGGAGCGACTAAAGAGAGTATAAGCACCCAAACTATAAATAAGTACTTCATTGTCTATCTTATTTTTCTTCAAGCTCTTTTTTTCTTAATATTCAAAAGCCACAGTTTTTCTAATGAAGCAATTTGTTTCCTGAGAACAGCAGCCCGCTGTTTCTTATAGATATTAAATCCTACAAGTACAACCATTGGAATCAAAATAGAAAATCCGATTAAAATGTTAACAGATACATCAGTTTGCATCCTAGAATCTACATATTGGGAGTTAGGAGTTGGTTGAGTAGTAAAATTTGATTGCATAAATACCTTGATAAATAGAAATAAACGTAAATACTTGTTCCTGCTGTCTTTGGTGAGAAATTAGTCACAAGTTTTACTAATGCGGCATGGCGGAAACAACTATCCAGTTTAAAAAGGTAACAAAAGCTTAATTTACAAGCTTTCTTCCTGCTGTCTCTTTGAAGTTCCGTACCCTGCGGAAAGCCGCAGAAAAATCTACAGACTTTTCTCTGCTTTCTTGCACTAGTACAGTTCGGCGGAAATAAACAGACCATTTGAAATGTCTAAAACCCTTACGCAACGGTAATTACGAATTACGAATTACGAATTACGAATTACGCGAAGCGGTACTAGCTAAACTACTCTTCAGTTAAAACTTGAAAAATTATGTTTCTTTCTGCCTAAGATTTGTGACAACCCACTTTTTCTGAAACTAAGAATATTAGAAGATTTTCTTACATCTCAACTATTTTGTTGTGCCAAATGTTTCTAACTGCGGCTTAAGTAATCACTCTTTAAAGTATAATACACTACTCACCGTGCAACAGTGTTGGGAACTCAAGTTGCGATTCATCACATTCTGAGTATTTCTTAACCGCTAATTTAGGCTAGTACCGCAGGGCGTAATTCGTAATTCGTAATTCGTAATTGCTGTACCGTAAGGGTTTCATAGATTTGGAATGGGTGGTTTATTTACGCCGCGCTGTACTAGGTATTTGCTACCTTATCTAGCTAAGGTAGCAAATGATTTTCTCTCAAGATAGAACAATAGAATAAATCCTTTCTATCTTTTGGATATTATTTGAATTCTTAAAGATGAATTTAACCTTTAAATAACTATGTACAATGGACACAAATATTTTTAATAAAAACATCGTTAGATAGAAGAATTAAAATTTGTCGAAAAGTAATCTATAGACATTGCAACGCTTTCCTGGCAAGCAACAACTAATCACTAGCTGACATAACTTAGGAACAAAGTATATGAGTATCGAAGATAGAGCAAAGGCTTTTGCAAAGAACGTCGAAGGAAAAGTACAAGAAGCGGTTGGTGAAGTAACTGGCGATCCTAAAGATAAAGCTGAAGGTAAAGCTAAACAAGCTGAAGCCCAAGTTCGTCACACTGCCGAAAATATCAAAGATGAAGTAAAAAAGACTTTAGAATAGGCTGAACTTTATTTAGGAAGAATACTATTCGGTTAAGGCAAGAGACGCGATGAATCGCCGTCAAGACGAAAGACCGATTATTGTAGAGACGGCAATTCATCGCGTTTTTGTGATGATTTATAGCGCCTTTGCGATCTAAATAAAATTTTCATCAAAAAAACCTTAACAGAACCGTATTGCCTCCCATGTTTTAGTGTTCACGGATTTTGTCTGTGAACACTATTTTTGGTTGCAAAACATCCTCACTTTTAATTTTCGGCTGCTACAGGTAGACGGATAGTAAATGTACTACCATCCCCAGGCTCAGATGTCACACCAATTGTGCCTTGATGTGCTTCGATAATACAGCGAGATAGATATAGTCCTAAACCACTACCAGAACGCTGGTGTTTGCCTTGGCGAAATCGCTCAAATAATATTGCCTGGTCTTGTTTAGAAATTCCCGGCCCTGTATCTTGGATATCAATAGTCACATCGGCTGGAGTGAGATGGCAGTGAATATCTACAGAACCTTTGTCTGTAAATTTGATAGCATTGCCGATAATATTTGTTAAAACTCGCCGCAGTTCTAAGCGATCGCCCATGATGGTGCTTGCAGTTTCACCTTTATCAATATTTACAGCTAATCCTTTTTCTTCAGCTAAGGGAGTTAATTCTTGGGTAACTTCACCAACTAGTTCTTGAATATTGCAGGGAGAAATTTTTAAGGTTTTACATCCCGCCTCATGACGATAAACTTCTAGCAAGGTATTTACCATTTCCAGCAGGTCTTGATTACTGCCAATCATGGTATCAATGATTTCTTGCAATTGTGGCGAAACTTCGCAAAACCTGCCTTCCAGCAATAATTTTAAGACACGGTTGGAGGCTACTAGCGGTATACGTAAATCGTGAGTAAAACGCGAGACAAAATCTGCCCGCAGGTTAGCCATCTGATCTCGTTCGTCGATGCTATGTTTGAGGCGCAAGAGCGATCGCACTCGTGCATGTAGTTCATCAGGATCGAATGGTTTACGAATAAAGTCATCTGCACCAGCATCGAGTCCTTCCACAACGCTAGACTCATAGTGAGCCGTTAGCAGCAGAATAGGGATAAATGGCAACGCCGGGTTCTGTCGGATGCGTCGAGTAAATTCATAGCCATCTATCTCCGGCATCATCACATCTAAGAGAATTATGTCTGGTGGTGACTCCTCAGCCATAGCCAGAGCAATTTTGCTATCTTCCACCAAACTAATTTCATAGTCCTCATCTTCTAGGACTGCTTCTAAGACCAGTAAATTGTCAAAAACATCATCGACAACGAGAATTTTATCTTTTTTGACACTTTTAGTTAAAGACATGGCTGAATAAAAAAAAGAAGTGCTTGGCTATCCCTAGCAAATCTAGTAATAGCTTACTTTACCAGCGCTGAGATTATTAAGGATTCACATTTTCCTTTAAAGTTTCCTGAATTAAGTATCTTGTTTTATACGTGAAAATACTGCTATTTGGTAAAAATTAGTATTAATTATTTTGGTAACATTATTCTCTACCAAGTATATTATCCGTTTACTTATCCAAGCAATATCTGTGTCTGGGTCTTAGGTTAAGGTCGCTTAATCCATTGTATGTACGTCATTATAGCCACTGCAAGGGTGATTATTTAATAGATAACCGACTCCTGCTTGCTAGCGGATTTTCAATGAAAAATTGTTTAGCATAAAACATCTACCATCAGGTGAATGTATAAAAATGTTTTTTGATTGAATTATATTGTCATATCGGAACTCTTGCCTGAGAAAAACCTACAAGATAAGGTTATTTATGTCTAATGGTAGATGAAGTTCAGGAAACAATACCGATTACATTGCTTTTTGTATAAGATACCGAATAGAAGAACGAGATTATTTTAATCTGTACTTTAGTCTGTACTTTAGATAGATAACAGTAAAAAAGCAAGTATGAGTGAAATCAAGATCCTTGTAATTGAAGATCACAACCTGACGAGAATCGGCTTAAGGTCTGCCTTACAAACCCAGCCAGAGTTTAACATTGTTGGTGAAGCAGCCAATGCAGCCGACGGCATTAAGCTTCTGAAAACTCTCAAGCCTGATGTTGCCACTATTGACATCGGTTTGCCTGACATGGATGGTATTGAGCTAACACGTACATTTAGGCAATATCAAGCGGAGAATGAAGACTACACCACAAAACTGCTAATTTTAACCATGCAGAATAGCGAGCAGGCAGTTTTAGCAGCTTTTGCCGCAGGTGCAGATTCTTATTGCATGAAGGATATCGAAACTGAGAAACTAGTTGAGGCTGTGCAAACGACTTATGCAGGTAGCTCATGGATCGATCCTGCGATCGCAGACCTTGTACTACAACAAATACGTCAAGATTTCCCCGATGGGAGCAGAGGCGCATCGGGAAAAAGAGTCTTGATTGAAGGTATTGACCCAGATGTTGAGAAAAGTATAGTCAGCTATCCTTTAACTCACCGAGAGATGGATGTCTTAGAGTTGATTGTCGCTGGGTGTGACAATGCAGAAATTGCTAAAAGGCTCTATTTAACAGTCGGAACAGTAAAAACTCATGTTCGAGGTATTCTCAATAAGCTTTGCGTCGCTGACCGAACACAGGCTGCTGTTCGGGCTTTGCGGGCTGGGTTAGTACCGTAAATATGCTGATTAAAAATTATTTTCCGGTCAAAGCAATTACCTGGTACAAAGATTTATGAAGAAATTGTTACACACTTTAGTAAAATGACATAATTGACGAACAAATAAGTATTTTTCCTCATATACATGATAGCGGATCAATTTCCCTGGCTTACCGCGATTGTCTTGCTGCCACTCGTTGCTTCCCTGTTTATCCCTGTGCTGCCTGATAAAGATGGTAAGCGTGTTCGATGGTATGCACTGGGTATAGGTATTGCAGACTTTGCCTTGATGTGCTACGCCTTTTGGAAGCATTACGATGCCAGCAGTGCTAGTTTTCAACTTGTAGAGAATTATGCCTGGGTGCCTCAGTTAGGCTTGAACTGGGCAGTATCAGTTGATGGACTTTCAGTGCCACTTGTGCTTCTAGCCGGATTTGTCACCACACTCTCGATGTTTTCGGCTTGGCAAGTCGATCACCGCCCCCGCCTCTTCTATTTTTTAATGCTGGTGCTGTATTCTGCACAGGTAGGGGTGTTCGTTGCCAAAGACTTGCTGCTATTTTTCATTATGTGGGAAGTAGAACTGATTCCCGTCTACCTACTAGTCTGCATTTGGGGTGGGCAAAGACGGCGTTATGCGGCTACGAAATTTTTGTTGTATACCGCAGCCGCTTCTATATTTATTTTAGTAGCAGCCTTGGCAATGGGGTTATACGGCGGCGGTGATATGACATTTGACATAACTGCCCTCGCAAATAAGGAATATCCCCTTGGTCTACAACTGCTACTTTATGCAGGGTTATTGATTGCATTTGGTGTTAAGCTTGCTGTTTTCCCGATGCATACCTGGTTGCCTGATGCCCACGGCGAAGCATCCTCTCCTGTATCGATGATTTTGGCTGGTGTGTTGCTAAAAATGGGTGGATATGGACTAATTCGCCTGAATCTTGAGCTACTCCCCGATGCACACATTTACTTTGCGCCGGTTCTAGCCATTCTGGGTGTTGTCAACATTATCTATGGTGCATTAAACTCCTTTGCTCAGACGAATATGAAGCGGCGTTTAGCTTATTCGTCGATTTCCCACATGGGGTTTGTACTGCTTGGTATTGCCTCATTCACTGATTTGGGAATCAACGGCGCGATGTTGCAAATGATTTCGCATGGTTTGATTGCCTCAGTGCTGTTCTTCTTGGCTGGAGTTACTTACGATCGCACCCACACAATGATCATGAAAGATATGGGCGGTATTGGTCAAGCCATGCCCAAAGTCTTTGCCCTGTTCACCATCGCAGCAATGGCATCTCTAGCACTTCCCGGTATGAGCGGCTTTGCTGGCGAACTATCGGTATTTGTTGGGATGACAAGCAGTGACGTTTACAGTTCAACTTTCTGCACTGTCACGGTTTTTCTCGCCGCAGTTGGAGTTATCCTCACACCTATTTATTTACTTTCCATGCTGCGAGAGGTATTTTATGGTCAGGGTGCAGCGCTGATCTGCGACATTAATAATGCAGGCTTGGAAAATCAAGAAGATGAGGGAACAGTTTGTTTTGGTACAGATTGCTTCGTGCCAGAAGATGCAGTCTATGACGATGCTAGACCTCGTGAAGTGTTTATCGCTGCCTGTTTTCTGCTGATGATTATTGGTATTGGTTTCTATCCCAAGATGGCGATGCAGATGTACGACGTGAAAACTGTGGCAGTAAATGCTAATCTTCGCCAGTCTTATACCATAGTCTCACAAACAAATCCTCAGATTTATGCTAAGGGTTTCTTGGTTCCGCAAATTTCCGAGGTTGAGGTAGCGCCCGTTTTGGGAACTTTGAAGTAAGCTTTTTGACCAATAGACTTGTCGAGGAAGAGGCAGGGGGCAGGGGGAAGGGGGAAGGGGGAAATCACTCCGTCCTTGTCATGAATCTTCTTCGGAATATGGGTCTGAGTCCTCCACTTCTACTAAGTGGCTCTCGTAAAGAGCGGGAAGCTAGGGCAACAGGCTCTATCCCCCTTGCTCCCTGCTCCCTTGCCTCTTTTTCAACTAGCCAACTTGTTTAAAGAGAGCTTCCCCAGAATTTTCTGGGCATCAAATCAATATTGCTCGCTCTACTGTAATATCAACGTTGTAATATCGTGTGATTTTACTAAACAATGCCACAACCAGCCCAAATAAAAAACTTCAGGAAACGTTGGTTTCCTCAGATTCTCAAAAGAACTTTAATTGTGCTGTTAGTGCTGGGGCTATTGTTAGTGGGATTCGCCACTTACACTGTACGCCAATCCTTTCCGCAAGAGAGTGGCACAATTCAACTACCTGAACTCAAAGCTGAAGTAACCGTCCACCGTGATAAATGGGGAATTCCCCACATTTATGCTGCCAACTCCCACGATTTATTTATGGCGCAAGGTTATATCCACGCCCAAGACCGTTTTTGGCAAATGGATTTTTGGCGACACATCGGTTCTGGGCGACTCTCAGAAATGTTTGGTTCTTCTCAGGTTGAGACTGACAGATATCTGCGGACAATGGGTTGGGCGAGGGTGGCGCAGCAAGAAATTCAAGAAATGAATGCAGAGATGAAGGCATACCTGGAAGCATACGCAGATGGTGTCAATGCTTATCTGAGGGAGCATCAAGGCAGCGCTCTAAGTCTAGAATATGCTGTGCTAAAATTCCTCAATCCTGGGTATAAGCCAGAACCTTGGCAAATACTGCATTCTCTGACTTGGGGTAAGGTGATGGCTTACGATTTGGGTACAAATTTCCAGAGCGAAGTTGAACGTGCCATCCTACTTAAAACCCTGACTCCCGCTCAAGTAGAGGAACTTTATCCACCGTATCCTCAAAACTTGCCAGCGATTTTACCTGAGTTCCAAAAAGAGAAAACAGGAGAGGATGAAAATTATGACGAGACACCATTCACCGCCTTTGGTATTGAGGAGGTAATAGAGTCAATTAATAAGCCGATGATGGCTTTGGAACAACTCATCGGGCCTACGGGAATCGGCATTGGTTCCAATAACTGGGTGATATCCGGTGAGCTTACAGATACAGGTATGCCAATTTTGGCAAATGATCCCCACTTAGGTGTGCAAATACCCTCTATATGGTATGAGGTTGGTTTGCACTGTACATCTAAGAGGGCAGAATGTCCATACAACGTTACTGGTTTTTCCTTTGCGGGGATGATTGGGGTAATTATCGGTCATAGCGATCGCATTGCCTGGGGTGTAACTAATGTACTATCTGATGTGATGGATTTATACATCGAGAAAATCAATCCCAAAAACCCCAATCAGTATGAGGTAAATGGCAAATGGGTTGATATGAAACTCGTGCAAGAGACGATTCAAGTTGCGGGGAGTCAGCCGATTGTGCAAACGGTGCGCTATACCCGACATGGGCCGATTCTCTCTGATGTTTCGCCCAATCTGAAGAAGTTCCAGCCAAGTCAGCCGTTAGAAATACCGCAAAACTATGCCGTAGCACTGCGCTGGACAGCCCTAGAACCTTCCAAACTAGCGGATGCCATTCCCCAAATAAATCGCGCCCAAAACTGGCAGGAATTCCGCACTGCTGCGACTAATTATGATGTCCCGGCTCAAAATTTGGTCTACGCTGACGTTGATGGCAATATTGGCTACCAAATGCCTGGTAAATTCCCCATCCGAGCCAAGGGAAATGGGCGTTATCCCGTTCCTGGTTGGACGGATGAATATGAGTGGCAGGGCTATATTGACTTTGAGCAGTTACCCAGAAGTTTCAATCCATCTCAAGGCTATATTGCTACTGCCAATAATTTAGCGATGCGTAAATATCCTTATTTAATTACCGCAGACTGGGTTTATGGCTATCGGGCACAGCGCATCGTTGAGATGATTTCACAACAAACCGAACCGATTTCCCTAGAAGATGTCCAGCAGATACAGGGTGACGATCGCAATCTTAATGCACAAACATTACTACCGCTACTGCAATCTATCACAGTTGATACTCCCCGCTTGCAAGCAGCCCAAAAACTTCTCCGAGATTGGAATTTGCAGTTGGGAATGACATCATCGGCTGCTGCCTTGTTTGAAGTATTCTGGAAACACTTGCTAAGAGACACATTTCACGATCAGTTACCTGAGAGATACTTTCCCAATGGGGGCGATCGCTGGTATGCTGTGGTAGCAAATTTGGTAAAACAGCCCAATAGTTCTTGGTGGGATAATCGCAACACCCCAAAAGTTGAGAACCGCGACCAAATTTTGCGGCAATCCTTTACAAAAGCCGTGAATGAACTAGAACGGATTCAAAGCAAAGATCCGAAAAACTGGAATTGGGGCAAATTGCATACTGTTACTTTTCGTAATGCCACCTTGGGTAAATCTGGGGTTGCACCGATTGAAGCTTTATTTAATCGTGGTGCATTTACCACGGCTGGTAACGGCGAAACAGTTAATGCTAACCGATGGAGAGCAAATAAATCCTTTGAGGTGACTGATATTCCTTCCCTGCGGATGATTGTAGATTTGGGAAATTTGGATAACTCAGTTGCAATTCATACACCTGGACAATCAGGCCATGCTTTCCATACCCACTACAACGATATGGTTGACTCTTGGCGCAATATTGAATACCACCCCATGCTATGGGAACAAAAAAAAGTTACAATGAATACTACAACCTTGAAATTAATTCCAAAATGGCCAGAGAAAGGGTTTGGTAATGTAAATTAATTTCTAGACAAACCTATAGACAAAGTACGGATTGTTCCTAAGCTTGACCACTATGTTATTGAAGTTGTTTACACAGTTGAATTAGTCCTTAAAAGTGATTTTTTCCTCTAAACTCAAAATAATTTAAGAGATTGACAGAGATGAAGCGAGCAAAAAAACGGCGGGACTGGAGTCCTTTTTGGGCTTTAATCACATTGATAATTACTGTTAGTGTGTCAATGTCTAAAGGTAAGAATGCAACAGAAAAGATTAATGCAATCATGGATCAAGGAGTCAGTATTTTACTGACCACATTGGTTGCCTACACAGCATCAAAGATTAATTTTCTTGAAAAGACTAAAGAGACAACAGATGCTCTTCTTGAAACAGCTAAAGATTTAAGCAATCAACTTAACATAGGCACAGAAAACTTAACAAATACTGCTAAACAGATTTCTAGCTTAAGTCATCGTGCTGATACTGCTATAAATTCCTTAGAAAAAACAGCTAGTGAATTGATTAGTTTAGACTCTTTAGTGCCTGACGATCTGTTTACAAGCTTTGAAAGCGGAGATCAAAATAAACTCACTTCACAAATCAATCAAGCTTTCAGGCAGCACAAACAAGCATGGATAGACTCTGCCAAAAAACTAGATTTATATATCCACCCATCTATAGCTTATTCTTGGACAAATTTTGTTCAGATATGTACCAAAGAAGGACAACCTAACAACCAAACAGTTGAGATAACTACTTCGCCAAAAGCCTACACAGAAGCAGTCACAACATTTTGTAAGAAACTGCTCGATATGTACCCAGATGAAAACATAACTTTATTTTTGGTAACAGCTATGTTGCCAGAACAGTTTTACAACTGGCCGCAGATGGCATTTTCAGATCATACCTCTCCTGAATATATCAGCCACACCTGGAAAGGTTCTCATGAATATTTCCCAAGCATGAAAGATTTAAGTAGAAAAGATAAGTTAAGGATACGACGTTGTATTTTAGTTAAAGCTAATGATTATAAAGGTATAGATAAAAAGAAGCTTCCATCTGTAGAAACTATTAATGATTTGCGGATGAATGCAAATTTATATATATATAAAGATCCTCTAAAATATAAGGATTTTAGTCACTACAAAATGGAGAATATGTTTGCTCAAACGGCCAAGCTAAGATTTAGTTACCCTGGTGGTTCAGGTTTGAGTTATGCTCCTTACAATGCTGGAAAGCAAATAATTGATATTGATAATTTTGAGTTCTATCCTATCGGTACTAAAGAACAGTTTGACAATTCGATTAACCCAGGTGGGAGAAAGTTTTTGCTCGAAAGATTTATTCAAGAATTACATTCAAATAGTGAGGATTCATTATATTACACTCTCAGAGATACTGACTTTGATAAGTTAGATTTTTTATTCAATAGTGAGTTAGACATAATGCCAGAACTTGCCATGTTCAAAATTGGCTCTGATCAGAATTGGATGTTTGGTATTAGTGGATTACTTACCCCATTTACTGAGTCTATCTCTCTACGCTTTTTGGCAGGTAAGCAGTTAGATCCTCTGCGAAAAACCTTACGATATTTGGAGTTTGAAGCAGATTCTTTGATAACTCTTTTCAAACCTGAACTCTTCCAGGAGAGTTTTGAAAATGAGTATAAAAAACCATGTACTGATTGGGAAGAATTGCCATTAGATTATCAGTCTAAATTCGTATCCAAAGAAATGGATGGATGCAACTGGAGTGAAATTAAAAATATACTTGATATAGGCTGTGGACGTGGATATGGTACGCTAACCATGCTCCTCAATGAAGAGCGTTTGAATCGACCCGATGTCAATGTACTAGGTATTGATATTGCTTCTAATGCCATTGAAGATGCAAATAAATTGCTACAAAGCATAAAACTTGGGGAAACTTATCCAAATCTTACTGGTTTTCCTGTCAAAAAAAATGATGTTCAGCTAAGGTGTAATATTGAGTTCAAACAGTGTGATATTTTGGATGACTCAATACAAGGGCTATTATCTGAATTTGACCTCGTTATTGATTGGATGTGTTTTCATGAGTTGCCAAAAGCAGATTGGGATAAATACGTATTATTTTTAGAAAAAATCTGTAAAAAGTGGTTAGTATTAAATGTCTTTACAATGGACGAGGGAATAACAATGTATGGGCTTGATCCAGTAGCAATGTATATCCCAAAGCATCAGTTTACACAGAGTGCGATAAGAGAAGATTTATTCCGAAATTTCCTTTATATAGGCTCATTAGATTACGAAGAAGATTCTAAACCACAATCTTCTGGTAGTCCCATTGCAGCAAAACGAGCCTACCTTATGAGAAAAAAGGACTCATAGTTGTAAGAGCCAAGGTGTTAGTACAATTGGAACAGAAAACCGGGTTAAGCTTAAAAGTCTTATTCTGTAAAGATTTTACTGAAGGGTGTAGTAGCTCGTTTGTTAATCGCCAAGTCACTGCAACAGCAAAAAGCAAGAAAATTAACGCCTAAAAGCTTTGTAGACACTGTTGGCAAAACATTGCTTCAGTTAACGAAAGAGCCAAAACTGTACAATTGGATATTTATTTAAGTGAAATTACATACACATTTGCGAAAGAATGAAGTATAAAGTAGCAGGGATATAAAAGTTAGAAGCAGAAATAGAGTTTGCTGAGAATAAATTTCCTTTGCCCAAGTTTCGCAAAACATAGTCGGAGATAGTAAAATCTATGCAAAGCGTATTTAAACAAAGTTTTATGCTTGCAGCAACAACTGCGATCGCATTATTATTTGCAGGTTGTGGAGAAAGTAAAGTTGCTCAATGTAACAAAGTCATAAAGGTTGCTAATCAGGCATCTACTCTAGGTCAGGAATTTGGTAAAAATCCCAATCCAGCAAAAGGTTCTAAAGCTTTAACTGAACTTGCTGGTAAGATAGATCCACTTGCCCAAGAGATGAAAACCCTCGAAATTAAAGATGAAAAGTTGCAAGGTTTTCAAGGACGCTTTATTACACTCTATCAGAACATTAGCAAGGAATTGAATAATGCAGCAGGAGCTATAGATAAAAAGAATATACCAGCAGCAAAGGGTTTTTTGGTATCTTTGAAACAAAGTAGTACAGAAGAAAGTTCAATAGTCAAGGAAATTAATAGCTACTGTTCTGCTAAATAATCAATTCCGCATGGAATCTTGATTACAAAAATAGTGGTTAAATAGTTAGTCGATAACCACCAAAAACAGCAATATTCTGGCTAGAGATAAATAAGAGCTTTTTCATTGAGAGTTTCTTGCCGATCTAACTCCAAAAAAAGTTCTTCAGCATTCCAAATCAAATCTTCGTTTAACAAAGATGGAAAGTCTAAATGTCTGACCCTTTTCAAAATCTCCAGAGCTATTTCTAGTCTCTCTGACTCTGGCAGACGCTCAAAGGTGCTTAATAATTCTTCCACTGGAGCAGTCATGACTTTCTTTATTAGACACCCCAATAGCATAGCACGACCCTATATAAACGTTCTGTGAGATGAGATTGCTTCACAAGACTTGTCTTCAAACTATTCAACGATCGCAAAAGACGAGCGATCGCACCACAGACAATCTCAAAACTACGCCAATTATAAGCGATCGCGTTCTATTAAAGACTACTCAACTCATTCTCTTGTCTCAAATACTGCCTGTAAAATATCAAGACGATTGATAGTAGCGAAGTTAATCAAAGGCGTAGCGTTACAAATAACTGTCACAACTACCAAGAACCTGTTTTAATTGACTCAATATCATCTGCTAAATCCATTTCAGTATAATGGCGGGGAATTTTTTGTTGCGCTAGAAGTTGCTGAAATTTCCATACAGATAGATTAGCCAAGCGGCGTGCTTGACCAAAAGTAAAAATATTTTGGTCGTATAACTGCAAGGCAATTTCCTGACGAATAGCCTGCTCACCTTGACTTATGGAATCTGGAGATAATTGCAGGTTGATTGAACTCACAAATTGACTCGTATCCAAAAACAGCGTTTTACTAATAGCATAAAACATACCACTGCTTACAATACACTCAGATAAGTTTGCTCAGAATTCATCGGTAAAACTCGCAACTTCCGATTTTTCAGGTCTGGTTCTAACCCTAAAACTTCCATTGGCGTTACACCCAAAAGGGCATAAGATACTTCTGTGAGTTCCAGACAATCAAAGGTTCCTTGACGTTCTCCAATAGAGAGTTCCACATCTCGGAAAATCCGCCCCTGCTGCACTCCAGCCGCAGTCTCTACCTGGGCTTCTCCACCTTGAACTAAACCTAGTTGACTAATAATGCTAGCAGGTAAGCACAGCAAAGTTGCACCCGTATCAACTAAAACATTATCCAGAGTATAAGAGCGAACTTCCCCCGAAGAAATAAAGCCTCGTTGAGCTAAAACTCGATCAATTCGATTCGTGACAGTGAGGGTAACTATTACTTGCCCCATTTGCTTACCCTGAAGATTTGGTAGTATCAGCTTACCCATTTCAACGAACCCTGAAAACACAGTATTTTTGAGCAATGCACAAATATACAAAGACGCTAAGAAATTGTTGTGTCTTAGCGTCTCTGCGTGAGATATTCCCTACTTACACCATCTCAGATGAAGCTTGCATCATCTGCTGCGGCTGCGGCTGGAACATAAACAACGAATACACCACATCTCGGCGGATGTTGACCATCATATCCAAGAAGAGTTCGTAACCCTCGCTCTTATACTCAATTAGGGGGTCTTTTTGACCGTAACCGCGCAATCCCACCGATTCGCGCAAGGCATCCATTTGTTGCAGGTGTTCCCGCCACAGGGTATCAATGCGTTGCAAGATAAAGAAACGTTCAGCTTGGCGCATCAGTCCGGGTTGAACTTGGTCAATTTGCGCTTCTTTGAGGTCGTAAGCAATTCGCACCTGTTCATGGAGGAAGGCTTTAATCTCACTGACTGACATATCCTCTAATTGATTTGGCTGCAAGTCTGCTAGCAGATAGACGAATTCTTTGACTTTCTCAACCAACTTTTCCAACTCCCACTCTTCTGAGGGTAAGTCTATGTTGATATAGTAGTCAACGATGTCATCCATCGTTTTTTCAGCGTACTTGATTACCTGTTCTTTCAAGTCTTGACCTTCTAACACTCTCCGGCGTTCGGCATAAATAGCACGACGTTGATTATTCATCACCTCGTCATACTCAAATACCTGCTTACGGATGTCATAGTAGTAGGTTTCGACTTTTTTCTGTGCGCCTTCCAAACTGCGGGTAAGCATCCCAGATTCGATGGGCATATCTTCTTCCACTTGGAAGGCGTTCATTAACCCAGCAACGCGATCGCCACCAAAGATCCGCAGTAGGTTATCCTCTAAACTGAGGAAGAATCTCGTAGTTCCAGGGTCGCCTTGTCTGCCTGCACGTCCGCGCAACTGGTTGTCAATCCGCCGCGATTCGTGGCGTTCTGTACCAATTACATGCAACCCACCGATTCCTACTACCTCATCATGTTCGCGGGTAGTAAATTGTTCATATTCTTGCTTAATGCGGTTGTAAGCTTCCCGCAATTTCATAATCACAGGGTCGTCGATGGGAGCTTTTTCGGCCGCTACAGCCACCTTGTCTTCAGCTTCCAGTTCTGGTAAACTGCGATCGCCATACTCACGCACTGCAATTTCTACTGCATCTTTGAGTAGTTTCTCTGTTTCTTTCGTTAACTGGGTAGGGAAAATTTCTGGTGAAGCCCGCCAAGTTTTAACTTTTTTACCAGGGACAAAGCCTTGACCACCACCGTGTCCTGTGGGTAATCCGGCTGCTCTTTGCACGCCGAAGGTGTCTTCATCTTCTGGCATCACGATTCGGGGCATGAAGTACTCCCGCAGCTTCAGACGTGCCATGTATTCGGAGTTACCACCCAAGATGATGTCTGTACCTCTACCTGCCATGTTAGTAGCAATGGTAACAGCACCTTTCCGTCCGGCTTGAGCGACGATTTCCGCCTCCCGCTCAACGTTTTCCGGTCTGGCATTGAGCAATTCGTGGGGAATCTCTAGCTGCTTCAGCAATCGGCTGAGAAGTTCGGATTTTTCTACACTAGTGGTTCCTACTAATACAGGTCTGCCGAGTTGGTGCATTTCAGCACATTCCTTTGCGATCGCACCCCACTTGCCTGGTTCTGTCTTAAAAACCATATCAGACAAGTCTTCGCGTCTTCTGTCACGGTTAGTAGGAATTACCGCAACTTCCAGTTTGTAAATTTTTTCAAATTCTGGTTCTTCCGTTTTTGCTGTTCCGGTCATTCCACCAAGTTTTGGATACAGCAAGAACATATTTTGATAAGTAATTGTCGCTAGAGTTTGAGTTTCTGGCTGAATCTCTTCGTGTTCTTTGGCTTCAATAGCCTGGTGTAGTCCATCGCTCCAACGCCGCCCAGGTAGCACCCGGCCGGTAAATTCATCCACAATTACCACTTCCCCATTGCGGACGATGTAATTTACATCCTTGAGGAAAAGTTCTTTAGCTTTAATTGCATTAAAAACGAAGTGCGCCCAAGGATCTTCTGGGTCAAATAAATCTGTGACTCCCAAAAGATTTTCGGCTTCCGCAAAGCCTTCATCTGTCAATAGCACGTTACGAGCTTTTTCATCTACATCATAATGCTCGTCTTTTTTGAGCGTGAATGCTATTTCAGCCGCTTGCAGATACTTTTCCGTAGGTCTTTCCACCTGCCCGGAAATAATTAGAGGTGTCCGCGCCTCATCAATTAAAATCGAGTCTACCTCGTCAATTACGCAGTAATTGAATGGGCGTTGTACTACATCTGCCATTGATGTCGCCATGTTATCCCGCAGGTAGTCAAAGCCGACTTCGCTGTTGGTGACATAAGTGATATCGCAATCATAGTTTTTCTGGCGTTCACTGGGAGTCATACTTGACTGGATTAGCCCCACACTCAACCCCAAGAACCGATGCACCTGTCCCATCCATTCCGCATCCCGACGAGCCAGATAATCGTTCACGGTGATGACATGTACACCTTTACCAGTCAGGGCATTTAAATAACTTGGTAAGGTTGCTACGAGCGTTTTACCCTCACCAGTTTTCATTTCGGCAATTTGCCCTACGTGCAAAATGATACCGCCAAGAAGTTGGACATCAAAGTGCCGCAAGCCTAACACTCGCCGTCCTGCTTCCCGAACAACGGCGTAAGCTTCTGGCAAAAGGTCATCCAGGGCTTCACCCTTGGCGAGCCGTTGTTTAAATTCGACGGTTTTACCTTTTAGCTCCTCATCGGAAAGGACCTTAGTTTCTTCCTCTAAAAGGTTAATTTCAGTAACAGAAGGTTGGTATTTTTTAAGCTTACGAGCGTTGGGGTCGCCCAACAAAAGTTTTAGCATGGCAGATTATAGAACTGAATCAAGGGGATGGAAATTAAAGGTTTGGCATTGATTATAAACATTTAACCCAACCCAACCGTCTTGGTTGTGGATGGGTATCAAATGAGAATTACCTCAAAAACAGGAGAAAAACTAGCCAATCAGTTTACTAAATGATTGGTTTTAACTCTTATCTTATATTTACTCTTTCTTCATAGTATCATTTTGCCCCCAGATGAGGGAGCAGGGGGAGATGGGGGAGATGAGGGAGCAGGGGGAGATGAAGAAGAAAATTTATCTTTCCCCCCTCATCCTCCTCTCCCCCTCACCTTAATTCGATTTCTCCCACTCTGCTGACAAGCGGCGAAAATTGTAGTCACTAGCGCCTTGATGACAGCTGACACAGCTGCCAAGCTGGACGGGACGTGGTAACTTAACTCCTGGATGCAAAGCTTTGAAATAACGCGAGTTACTGAGGCGATAGGGTGTTTCTTCATCGTCTCGCTGAACACGGGAGAAAGTCGCAAGATATTTCCACACCAAAATACGTGGCGGATCGATTAAAGGCTTTAGTTGTGCGCCGTAGTGCTGCGAGTCTTGCAGGAGATTTTTCCACGTTTGGGTGGGTAAAACGGCTGGTGGTAAGGCAATGTGGCAGGTGGAGCAGTTTTCCAAATACAGTTCTTGCCCCAGTTGGTACTGTGCAGGCACTACGTCAACAGTGCCAATTTCGACGGGGGGAGTAGCACTGTGGGCGTTAGTTGCCAAGGCTAGAAGCCAACCCATAGCTAGGCTCCACGTTACAATTACCAGAAGTAAACCGAAAAATTGGCGTTTGAATTCACGTTCGGCACTTTGATTTAGCGTTTTGCGTTGGCGTAGCCCGCCGTAGGCATCGCTTTTGGCGGGGCGTAATCCATCGCGGGTTTTGCGCTTAACAAAAATTGACATTCCTCACATTCCCAGATATTTAGAAGTGGCGCTTGTGCTAATCATAGGACTTACGCTGTATTGGTAGTGTTTCGGATTTTCTGAGATACCCCATGCATAAATGCAGTTCTTGTTCTAACTCACTACGCGAGTTTCGTTTACCCCTACAGGTTCCGACTCCTCACGCGCTATTAGATTACTGGACACCCGCTCTGACCCACTATTGCTAATAGGTGACTTTGAACCACTGAGCGTTCTAGCAGGTTGATTTGACCCATCTTGCCAACCGTCCAGTAGGGATTTCTCCATCCCCAGCCAGCCATTTTTAGCTAGCTTGATTGACAAGGTTTCTGTTTTTGGATCGACGTAACGACTCAGGTAAGCAGATAAAATATCACGTTGCATCTTTAACCCACAGACTGAGCAATGATGAACACGTTGCGATAATGATTTTTTCTGTTTTGATAAGGTTCACCCTCACAGATTAACTGTGCAAACCAATAAGTTTTTTGATTAAGAATACGGCGCACTAAACGCACATATTTAATCTTTTAGTTTAAACCGTGCAAGATTACAGGGTCGCTGGCAATGATGCCAGGTAATTTTAATTTTGACCATTCAACATTGTTACCAGTCCATCTGATACCTTGTTTATTGGTCTTGCCTTTTAGTGACGAGAACTGACCTTTCTGTTTAAACCTAACTTTTTTAGCCTTGCCAAATGACATTTTCTCTAAAGCCTTAAAAGCTCTAGTTGCTATTTTCTGAATGGTATTAGCGTCAAGGTGAGACTTAATCCAAATACTTGCAATAGCTGTTTTGTTGGCAAAAGATTGTAAATCATAGTCACTAAAACGATAAGCCTCTCTAGCTTTTTGAAATGCTGTGGTCTAAAAGCAGGTTTCCCTGAGAGTCAATCCTGCCGGTAACTTCGATCGCTTTCATTTGTTGTCTACCTGATTTTGTAGGAGATCCTAACAAGCCCAAACTCCAGCAGGATGAGGAAACTTAAGTTAATGTCGGCCAAAGAGGAACCGGAGTAGAAGCGTAAACAAATATCCTCATACAACAAGAAATATAGTTACTATCACCCCGGATAGCTGTTTTTTAGCTCATCTAACTCACCTGAACTTAAGGAATAGAAACCGATCGCAATAATCGCTCAACAACAGTTCTAGCGTTGCGTCCTCCTCTAGGAATCAGGCGATGGCAAAGAACATGAGGAACGAGAAATTTCACATCATCGGGAATGGCATAATCACGCCCTAATAGAAAAGCTAGCGCTTGAGCAGCCCTTTGTAATGCTAATGTGCCACGCGGACTGACACCAAGGGCGATTTCCTCATCTTGGCGTGTTGCCCGTACCAATTCGAGGATGTACTGTTGCAAGGAAGTTGTCACTTTTACTTGAGAGCAGATGTAACGCAATTCCTGCACTTCTGCCAAGGTAATACAAGGCTGCAAATCAGCAACCTTCACACCATTTTGGAGATTTTGCAGCATCAGGAGTTCTTCTGCCTCCGAAGGATAGCCTAAACTCAGCGACAACATGAACCGATCCATTTGCGCTTCCGGCAGGGGAAAAGTACCTTGATACTCGATAGGGTTTTGAGTGGCGATGACAAAAAAGGGCTGGGGAACTGGACGAGAGACACCATCAACTGTTACTTGATGTTCTTCCATAACTTCCAGCAAAGCTGACTGAGTGCGGGGTGTAGCGCGGTTAATTTCGTCAGCTAGAAGGATATTGGCAAAGACTGGCCCGGGGAGAAAAGTAAATTCGCCGCTTTTTGGGTTCCAGATATTGGTGCCAGTGATATCAGTTGGTAGTAAATCGGGGGTACATTGTAGCCGTTGAAACTTGCCATCCAGGGAACGAGCTAGGGATTTAGCAAGGAGGGTTTTACCAACACCAGGGACATCTTCTAGGAGAGCATGACCACCACCTAGCAAGGCAACTAATACTAAGCGTATTGCTTCAGCTTTGCCAACGATGGTAAGAGCCAGATTTTGTGTTAGAGCGTCGATTTTTTCTCTCATGCGTTGTGGGGAGTGGGGAGATGAGGAAGATGGGGAGCAGGGGGAGCAGTGGGAGCAGGGGAGGATGAGGGAGATCAGGAAGCAGGGAGAAAGGGAGATAAGTTTTCCCCCTGCCCCCTGCCCCCCGCCCCTCTGCCTCTTTTCCATGCCCAATACCCAATGCCCTATCTATTGTTCCCACTAAGCACTCAAAACTTCTTTAGCAACAACGCAGTCAAGTTGAATTTGTGTTTTCAGAGCTTCTAGAGAAGGAAATTTTTGTTCAGGGCGCAAAAATTTAACTAGTTCCACAGCCAGTTTTTTGCCATACAAATCACCAGACCAATCGAATAAATGTACTTCCGCAGATGAATAAGTACCGTTTACAGTTGGGCGGTTGCCGATGTTCATTACGCCCAAGCTCTCACTAGAAGCAGCATTTGATGTTTCACTGGGAGTAAAAACACGGACAGCGTAAACTCCTTGGCGGGGCAAAAACTTTTCTTTTGGTAGTTGGAGATTGGCGGTGGGAAAGCCAATTGTTCTACCCAATTGTTGACCTTGAACCACAACACCAAAGAGAGTATAGGGGCGACCTAGTAGTAAATTTGCGTTTTCGATGTCGCCTTGCTCAAGGGTTTGGCGGATCAATGAAGTGCTAATGCGGGCATCTTGAGTTGGAGTAGTACTGACGCAACTGCTTTGGGTGGGCGAGTCACCTGTATAAGTTTGTAAGGGAACGATGGTAACGGGGATATTGTGTTTGGCGGCGATTAATTGCAAATCTTTAGCAGTGCCACTGCGCTTTTCTCCAAAACAAAAATCCTGCCCGATGCTAATTTGCTGGCATCGCAGTTGCTGGACGAGAATTTTTTTGACGAATTCTTCGGGGGTCAAAACAGATAATTCTTTGTCAAAGGGTAGTAATACTAGTTGTTCTACCCCAAGCGATCGCAATTGTTGGACTTTTTCATCCAGTGGCGTTAACAAAGTCCGGGGTTGCCCTGTAAAAAACTCCTGTGGATGGGGGTCAAAGGTGACAACTGTTGAGTAGGTATATTCTTGATTTGTCAGTTGATTTTCCTTTGACTGCGGACTACTGGCTACTGACAAGCGATCGCCAGGGTGCAAGACTGGTTGAATTACCCTTTGATGACCAAGATGAACACCATCAAACTTGCCAAGGGCAACAGCAGTCGGCGTTAGCAGCCCAACGCTAGAAGAAGCAACCCACACAGAACACCCATTTTGAGACAAATTTAGCACGTGGATTCTGAGATTTTAGGTTTATTTTAGCTATCAGCAGGAAGCTACCTTATGGTAAACCGCCTTGAGGAGGACATTCACCAACTACCCATGAGGTCTTGTGCGATCAGCCAGGGTGTTGATGCCACCCCTTTTAACTATCAGCTAAAAGCCTAACCTACGGGAAGTTGCCAAGATAGTTTCTTGTGCTGTTAGCTTGACTACGAATTTTAGATTTTAGATTTTAGATGTTAGATTTTTTGGTTCATACCTCGCCTTCGGGCCGAACAAATTCAAAATCCTCAATTTAAAATCCTCACAGCCAAGTACCCCGAACTTCGTCCCGCTACGAACGCGAGTGCGTCTCGTAGAGAAGACAGTGGTTTCTTTCAACCCAAAATCCAAAATCCAAAATTGGTTGACAACTCTGGGCAGCGCTGTCTCACCTTGCAGCCAACAGGTACGCCCTCGCGCTGAAAGCTTCTGATCACCAATCTAATCTAAAATCTCCAATTCCTGCGATCGCAATCTTTAGGTAGAAAACTTACTAACAGGAAAAGATTCTGATAAGGCTACTGAGGTGGGAATCTGAAGTACCATTCCTTCCCGTGCCATAATAGCACCGGGAAATTTCTCAGAAGCTTGTTGCCCTACACAATCTAAAAAGTCGTCATCGTGGGCGGGGTCGTGGTGGTAAATCACCAAAGTTTTGACGTTAGCAGCTTGTGCCACTTTCACAGCTTCTTGCCAGGTAGAATGTCCCCAGCCAATTTTCGGGGATTTTGGCGAGTGGTATTCTTCGTCTGTATAGGTGGAATCGTAAATCAGAATGTCGGCATTACGAGCTAGCCACAGCACATTATCATCGAGTCGATCAGGAAAATGTTCGGTATCGGTAATATAAGCGGCAGCACCACCACGCCAGTTGACACGGTATCCTACGGCCTCCCCTGGATGGTTTAAAGGTGCTGTTTCTACCGTAACGTCATCGATTTGGATTGGTTGCCCTGGTCGAATGTCGTAGAAATTTAAATTGGCTTGCATAATCTGCAAGGGGACGGGAAAGTTCGGGTGCAACATTTGATCGTTGAGGCGTTGTTCTATGGTAGAACCATCAGGTGCGATCGCGCCGTAGATATGAAAGTCATTCCCCTTCACAAATCCTGGGGTAAAGAAGGGAAAACCCTGCATGTGATCCCAGTGAGAGTGAGTAAAAAATATGTGACCTTCTAACGGCATTTGGCGCAACCAAGATTGCCCCAAAACATGTAGTCCCGTGCCAGCATCGAAAACTAAGCGTTTATCGCCCGCTTGCATTGAAATGCAAGGGGTATTACCGCCGTAGCGAACGGTGTGTGGCCCTGGACTGGGGATGCTGCCGCGAACGCCCCAAAATTGTACGGTAAATTGGTTCTCTATCCTAGACATGGGTGTTGCTTGCTGGACTGAGCGGGCGATAATTGGAAAAATTACTACTTAAATTGTCTAAGTTTATGCTGTCTCACCGATTGTATTAGAGGGAGGATTTCTTGGTAAAACAGCATACCCTGTTTCTGGCTGATTGTGTAAATGTGGATGAAATACTGTCAGAGAGAATTTTCTAGCTTTTGGGGTGAATGTGTATCGGTTATTTCAAGAGTGCCCCTACGTTATAGCCTACATTTTTCTCTGATGCATTTAAATAACTCCGGTTTTGTCCTGATAAATCAAATGATTCACGAAAAATTAAATTCCCAATCAGACAATTTATCTAATCCAGTTGCGTAAGTTAGATTGTATTGTAACGGAGTTATACTGATGTGGTTTTTACGTACAACCTGCACGTCTGTCGGTACATTTTGAGGCAGATTTAATCCAGTTGGAGGTTCTACATCTTCAACTACTTCTCCGGTTAACCAATAGTACGTTTTTCCACGAGGATCAACTCGTTTATCAAACACATCAATGTAACGCCGTACTCCTTGACGGGTAAGAGTCACTCCAGCAATTTCTTCCCACTTCACAGCAGGAATATTAACGTTGAGCAACATTAAATCTGGTAGAGGTTTTTGGGCTAACTGGTCTACGAGAATTTTGGCAAACTTAGCAGCAGGTTGAAAGTCTTTAGATGTGTGACTAATAAGACTTAGGGCTATGCTGGGAATACCTTCAATTAGACCTTCCATTGCCGCCGAAACAGTCCCAGAATACAAGATTTCAGTTCCCAAATTGGCACCTTGATTAATGCCAGAGAGAACCAAATCGGGAGGAGTATCTAGCAAAGCCCACAGCGCCAATTTGACGCAATCTGAAGGCGTACCATCGCAAGCCCAAGCTTTGATCGCGGGATGAAAAATCCCTTCAACAATTTCAGCGCGAATGGGTTGGTGTAAAGTTAACCCGTGTCCAGTTGCCGATCGCTCTCGATCTGGGCAAACTACACTAACATCATGACCTGCTTCTGCCAAGTAGTTGGCTAGGGTACGAATCCCCAAGGCAGAAACGCCGTCGTCGTTGCTAATTAGTAATTTCATAGTCATTGGTCATTGGTCACTTGTACTGAGCGTAGTCGAAGTATTGGTCATTAGTCATTGGTCATTAGTTATTAGTTATTTGTTATTAGCGATTTGTCAATGTCTGAGGTCACAAGTAGCAAAAAAACATTTATACTCACCAGTACATTGTGGCGGAAGTTTGCCCTTTGGCTGTGGGTTGATTTATCGAGCAGTTCACAGCTTTTGACTATAGACTAATGACTAATGACTAATGACTAATAACTAATGACTAGCAATTTAGAAGCTCAACTTTTAGCACTGCGGCAGTCAGGAGAAAAAGCGATCGCAGCCGCCGACACCTTAGAACGTCTGGAGGAACTCAGAGTTAATTATCTGGGTAAAAAAGGGGAACTGGGGGCACTGTTGCGAAGTATGGGGCAAATGAGTGCAGAGGAACGACCAAAAATTGGAGCGATCGCCAATACAGTCAAAGAATCCCTGCAAACTAGTCTAGACCAGCAACGCGCCACCCTCGAAGCCGCTCAAATTCAGGTACAGCTAGAGGCAGAAACTCTGGATGTAACTATGCCGGGAATTTACAGCCCCCAAGGTCGGATTCATCCCCTCAATGGTATTATTGACCGAGCGCTGGATATCTTTGTCGGTATGGGCTACACCGTGGCTCAAGGGCCAGAGATGGAAACAGATTATTATAATTTCGAGGCTCTCAACACCCCACCAGATCACCCCGCCCGTGATATGCAGGATACCTTCTACCTGCCAGATGGCAATCTTTTACGTACTCATACCTCGTCAGTGCAAATTCGTTACATGGAAAGAGAAGAACCACCGATTCGGGTTGTGGCTCCAGGGCGAGTTTATCGGCGAGATAATGTAGACGCGACTCACTCAGCAGTTTTCCATCAAATAGAACTTTTAGCCATTGACGAGGGATTAACTTTTACAGACCTCAAGGGCACAATTAAAGTATTTTTACAAGCAATATTTGGCGATTTACCTATTCGCTTCCGTGCGAGTTATTTCCCCTTTACCGAACCCTCTGCCGAAGTAGATTTGCAGTGGAATGGTCGCTGGTTAGAGGTGATGGGCTGCGGTATGGTCGATCCAAATGTACTTAAGTCGGTGGGTTATGATCCAGAAGTTTATACAGGGTTTGCTGCCGGTTTTGGTGTAGAACGCTTTGCAATGGTATTACATCAAATAGATGATATTCGTCGGTTGTATGCTAGTGATTTGCGATTTTTGCAGCAATTTTAGGTAAGCGATCGCTTTAAATAATCAGGCATTTAGTAAATTGGCAAAAGTCAATTTGATGAAAATATAACCACAGATAAATACCCATGAATTATCTGTGGTTTTAAATAATAGATCAGGATTGATGAATTTGGTAAACTATTAGTACGTAACTTCTGTTGACCTGATATGACTGCAATCATTGGCAAAGGTCTAACGCTTGAGGAATATTTTAAGTATGACGATGGCACGGATAGCCAATATGAACTGGTGGCAGGTGAGTTAGTTGCAATGCCACCTGAAAGCCCAAAAAATGTCCAGATATCTCTCTTTCTGCTGGTAAATTTCCTCAAGTTCGTCCCAGTTAATCGCTTAAGTAACAAAGTTGAAATTGTTGTTGCTGGTTCTCGTGCGACAACTCGCATTCCTGACTTAGTTGTGCTGACGGATGAACTTGCAACCGCCTTAGAAGGTGCAACGCGATCCACAATCACTCTAGATATGCCACCTCCGGCTTTAGTTGTCGAGGTTGTTTCTCCTGGCAAAGCTAACGAAGATCGGGACTATCGCTACAAACGTTCCGAGTATGCCGCAAGGGGAATTGCTGAATATTGGATTGTTGATCCACAAATAAATGTAGTTACCGTACTGATATTAGTTGACGGGTTTTATGAAGAAACCAGATTTACAGGAAACAGTGCGATCGCTTCTACTATTTTCCCAGAGTTACAGCTAACCGCAGAGCAAGTACTCAACGCGGGATAAAGCAATATCTCAAATATTCAGAAGACCAGCGTCCCAAAGTAAAATGTAGTCAATAATTCCTACCCAAAATTCATGCCATGAAACAATGGCCTTTTTACCGCAGGATGCAATAATCGCAGAAGAAAAGCTAACCAAGTATCTGCTTGTGCCGTTGCTAAAAGACGATAAATCTAAATTTCTGGCTATGGCTGGGTACACACTAGACAACTGGCAACAATTGGAACAGGATCTACGCGCTCAAGTTTTAACGCAACCTGCCGAAGAGATCAAAACAACTCGTTATGGTCACAAGTATGCCATTCGTGCGTGTCTGCGAGGGATTAATGGCGTTGAACTAAATATCTTAACCATTTGGATGGTTGCAAACGATACAACCAAATTTGTCACCTTAGTGCCAGATCAAGGAGCCAACTCATGAAGGTACAGTACCCTTTATTCTCCCAAGTTGCCTTAGCACAGGATTTACCAGAATACAACCTCAAGCGAGGAAATGTTGGAACAATTGTGGAACATTACCCCATGCCTGAAGGGGAACAGGACGGGTATAGTCTGGAAGGGTTTGATTTGCCCCATGTGACGGTCGAAGTAGCAGCATCTCAAATTATCCCCATTGCCCAGTGGCAGCAAGAAGAAATGATTTTAGCAAAGTTACGCCAGCTATCTGGAGCCAGGCTGTTGCAATTACAAGACTATCTCGATTTTCTGTTGCAAAAAGAAGAGTCTGAGCATCAGAGTGCTTAAAGCTATGAGTGTCACTGTGGTCAAAAATATAAGGTTACTGGTGAGACTAAATGAAGTATGATGCAAGTATGATAACGTTGAGAAATATCCCTCAGTTAGAGCAGCTAGCAGATGGAAAGTGCTGCCGAACATACGTTTATCGCTTCACAAATCCGTTAACTGAACAAAATGTTATTGACCAAATTGCAAATAGTTTAGAAAAGAGATTCACCTTTTCAAAAGAAATATATGAGATTCCTGAAGATGTTGAAATTTATGCATCTATTTTCATGGAGCGTTTACAAGATCATGAAGCCAGAGTTCGTGTTTTGACAAAGCAACCGGAAGAAGATTGTGTTTACATCTTTGGGATATACACTCTGCCACGCAAAATTGAGGAAAGGTTTGGAATTGTAGAGTCGATTCAGGGCGAACAACGAGAAACTTGGATTAAGGTTAAATAATGATGCATGAGAAAGGTTTTACTGGCGGCGTATCCCTCAATCAAACCATTTTCTAGTCTGGCAAACCAGCCTCCTGCTGACCAGAACTATTGGTAAACTAAAGGCAACGCCAGTTATGCTGAGTGATTTATTCTATGTTTGCTGAAACCTCATCGCGCTACGTTACCCGTAACCCGGAAATTTTGAGTGGAGAGCCAATTATTATAGGTACTCGGACATCTGTTCGTGCCATTGTCGGTTTGTGGCGGTTGGGGATTATGCCAGAAGAAATCCTAAATCATTTGCCACATTTGACGCTGGCACAAGTGTTTGATGCCTTGAGTTTTTATCTCGATCATCAAGCCGAAATTAATGAATACATTGAGCGAAACCGAGTACCCGATGAATTAATACATCCGTCTGTAAAAGCTATATTGGGGACATTGTGACGGTTTTTGCTGCACTTTACAGTGATGAGGATATGTCAGCATTGGTTGCTAGACTGTTGCGATCGCGCGGTCTGGATATCACAACTGTTCCTGAACAAGCAACACTCGGTAAAACTGACCGTGAACAACTTGAATTTGCAACTTCTGTGGGCAGATGTCTCTTGACACATAACCGTGTTGATTTTGAGCGGTTGCATCTCCAGTATATAGAGGAGAATAAAGAACATTTTGGGATTATCGTTGTGCCTTAGAAAAACGTTTATGAAGTCGCACAACGAATTGGGATTCTGGTAAGCACACTAACGGCTGATGAAATTAAGAATCAGTTGTTGTATGGATAAATCCTTCCAAATTAAAAATATTCAGGTGGTCAATGACACTAACCACCATTTTGAGACTTTATTTAACTATTCCTGAATGACCGGGGATATCTGCCAAAGGTTCAAATCTGCCACCTAAGTATTTGGCGAGAAACTCTTCTGCGATCGCAAAAAAGTGCAACCGATTTTCTGGTCTGGCAAAACCATGTCCTTCATCTGTGTAAAGTGCATATTGCACAGGTAAACCAGCCTGTTGCATGGCGTTGACAATTTGATCGCTTTCTGATTGTTTCACTCGCGGATCGTTTGCACCTTGACCGATGAGTAAAGGTTTTTGAATTCGGTCAGCGAAAAATAAAGGCGATCGCGATTTGAGAAACTCCTCTTCTGTCTCCAAGTTGCCAATGCGATGATAAATCATTGCTTTGATCGGTTCCCAATAGGGCGGTATAGTTTCTATCAAGGTAATCAGGTTACTCGGCCCGACAATATCCACGCCAGCAGCAAAGATTTCGGGTGTAAAAGTCAACCCCGCTAGGGTGGCGTAACCTCCATAAGAACCGCCCATAATCGCAATCTTTTGCGGATCAGAAATACCTTTTTCTACCAGCCAGTTCACGCTGTCAATCAAGTCATCGTGCATTGTGCCACCCCATTCCCGATTTCCAGCATTCAAAAATGCTTTACCATAACCAGTGGAACCGCGAAAGTTCACTTGCAGCGCGGCATAACCCCGGTTAGCTAGCCATTGCGTTGTGGGAGAGAAACCCCAAGTATCTCGCGCCCAAGGGCCGCCATGAACCAGTAATACTGTTGGGAGATTTTGGGTAAGTATTCCTACAGGGGTTGTCAGATAACTGTGGAGAGTTAAACCATCCCGCGCTTCGTAGGAAATCGGTTGCATTGAAGCTAACTGCAACGTTTCGAGTTTGGGTTGGTTGCTAAAGAGGAAGGTGCTAGTTTTGGATTCTCGGTTGTAAGCATAGTAATAAACTGGCCCATTGTCAGTTCTATAAGCTAAAGCCCAGGTTTTATCTTCCAAGTCGCGGCTAATTACAGAGAATTCTCCAGGACGCACCTTAGCGATTTCCTCAAAATCAGTGGCGATACTGCGATCGATTACCTGCCATTCCTGTTTATCTTTGTAGAAAGAAACTGCTTGGATAACTCGCGTCAGTGGCTGAATGATTATCCCCACGACATCATACTGTTCATCTTCAGCAATGACGGTTTCTTGACGAGTATCTAGGTCAACAGCTAGCAGACGTTTGGCGTTAGCATCATGATTCCCTTGAATGTAAAGGGTTTTGCCATCATCTGAGAAGCTAACAGAATTCCCTTCCTCCTCTGGCCCCCAGTGGCGGAGAATTTCCCACTGTTTATCTGGTTTCTGCAACAACAAATCGTAACCACCATCGGGTGTACTAGCTGTGGCTGCGCGTACTTGGAACTCAGCGTCAGATGTCCAACTGATAATGTTACCAGGGTTATCAGTGTCGAACTCCACAGCACCATTTTTTAGGTTGATGCGGTAAACGTCAAATTTTTGGGGATTGTTTAAGTTCAACGCTACCAGTACTTCATCTGGAAATTTTGGTTCCAGTTCCACTAGTTCGGCTTTCACACCCTGGAATGGCGTTAAGTCACGCACAATTTTGGAGTGAATATTAACCAAGTGGAGGTGAAAGTTCTCGTCGCCATCCGAGTCTTGCATATAAATCAACTGGTCGGCGTTATAAGTCCAGAAGAAAATGCGGATACCACGCTTTTTATCGGCAGTTAGTATCTGGTCGTCTTCTTGTCCTATAGTTCGCAACCATACCTGCAAGACATTTTTCTCATCAGGGGCGATATATGCCAAGTACTTGCCATCAGGCGAGAGTTGTGGACTGGTTTTTTCGGGATTCCCAAACAGGATTTCGCGCGGAATCAACGGTGGTAGGGAGGGCGCTTGAGCAGATGACATATTTTTATCCTCTACTTGACTACCCTATTGTCACTTGGTGGTGAAGATGACAATTCATCCTATTGGGTGAACCTAGCTGGAGAATATGTAGGGGAGCAGGGGAGTAATATTCGTGAATGAGTCTTTTATACTCGGCGACGAGCCTTTGATATTCGTGAATGAGTCTTTTTTACTCGGCGACGAGTCTTTGATACTCATTCTGACTTTTCACGTTATGTGGAAAAGCTAACGATTAACCTAACCCCCTAACCCCCTTCCCGAAGCGGGAAGGGGGAAAATTCAAAGTCTCTCTCCTTAAAGGAAGAGAGAAATAGAAGAGAGGTTTTCCAGATGACCTGAATTGTCAGGATACTCATTGACGGCAATTGTCGCAATGTCCACAACGCAAGTTAGCTGCTTCTTTATCAAAACCAAAGGCATTTAACAAAAACTGCCAACGACACTGCTTAGTTGTTAGGTATTGCTGCATTTGTTTAGCAGCGTGTAATTGCATAAGTGGCTGATTTCCGGCTTTTTGCCCAATGGTGTAATGGAAAGGATCAAGCCAGTTTAGCTGACCGTTGCTGTGGAGTAAAGCCAGCGCCGTAGCACCTTCGGGAAATTGTCGCGTTACTACATTCACTTCTCCCTGTTTTGGTAATTTTTTCACAAGTTGCTGCGCTATTTGTTGTTGCGATCGCATTTGTTGTTGAAAAAACTCCTGTCTTTGCTTATCCCCTGAATCTAACCATCCTGTAGGTTCACTCACCAATGTCAAAGCCTCTGCCGGTTTCCCATCCCTTCCAGCGCGGCCAATTTCTTGCACATATTCAGATAACAAATGTGGCGCATGAAAGTGGGCAACCCAGCGAACATCTGATTTATTAATCCCCATACCAAACGCACAGGTGCAAACCACAAATGGTATTTTACCACTTAACCAGCTTGCTTCTACTTCACGGCGTTCGGTTGCACCTAATCCCGCATGATAACTAGCTGTAGCAAAACCCATCTCTGCTAACCATTGGGCTAAATCTTCGCTATCTCTCCGAGTGCGAACATAAACTAATCCCGATTGTTGCGGTCTATTTTGAATAAACTTTAATAATTGTTGTTTCCTACCTTTTGGTGTCCAAGCGATGCGAACGCTGGGATGCAAGTTAGGACGGTAGGGATTCAAGCGGAAAATCTCTGGTTGCTGTAATTGTAAAACAGTTTGAATAATTTTTTGGGCTGAGGGGTCAGCAGTAGCGGTAAAAGCGGCGATACTAATTTTTGTTCCTGGTGGTTTTGATTTTAGCAATGCCGGACGCACTGCCCCTAATCTGCGATAAGCTGGGCGAAAAGTATCACCCCACTGCACTAAACAATGGGCTTCATCCAAAATTAAGCCATTAATTTGCAATTGCGGGTGACATAATCTTTCCCACACTGGCACACTTAACAAAGTTTCTGGTGACAAGTACAGTAATCTTAGCTGTTGACGTTCCAAAGCTTGCAGAGTTGCACGGCGTTGAGATGAAGATAATTCACTATGCAAAAGTGCTGCTTTTTGGTGACTTTGTAGTAGTTCCTGTACTTGGTTTTCCATCAACGCCACCAAGGGCGAAACTACTAAGGTTAATCCTGTTTGTAGCAATGCGGGAAGTTGAAAACAAATCGACTTACCGCCACCTGTAGGCATAATAATCAGCGCATCTTTTTGTGCTAATAAACTACTGATAATTTCTCCCTGTGGTGGACGGAAATCTTCATAACCCCAGATTTTTTTAAAAGCAGCGCGGACTTCTTGCCAAGATTTTGTTGTAGACTGATTCATAATCAATGCTAAATGCACCCATATTCTTGAATACTGAATATAGCTTCTGTTATCTAGTTAATGGTTCAGTAATTTCATCATTTGACACTACAAACCACTGACCACAAGAATGAATTATAATTTTTCAACCTATTAAATAAAAGATGTAGCGAGATGAATGAAGAATTAAAACATCGATTTTACATCAACACCGATAAATCTAAACTAGATATTCAAATGATTCATGATTTTTTACAAACTTCCTATTGGGCTGAAAATATCCCGTTAGCAACTGTGGAAAAGTCAATAAACAATTCTTTATGTTTTGGACTTTATGAAGATAATCAACAAGTTGGCTTTGCGAGAGTCATCACTGATTATGCAACTTCTGCGTTGTTAAAAGATGTTTTTATTTTGGAGCCTTATCGAGGACAGGGTTTAGGAAAATGGTTTGTAGAATATATTTTGGAATATCCAGAATTGCAAGATGTTCAAAGGTGGTTGTTAGGCACAAAAGATGCTCATGGACTGTATCGCCGTTATGGGTTTAAAAATTTGACAGAACCAGAGAAAATCATGATGCGTTTAAATCCCAATGCTAATCAAGCTTGAGCAAAGCGAGGGTAAATAAGTGCGTAGGCGTAGCCCGTCGTAGACATCGCTAACCCGCATTGACAGTTAGATTACAATCTAGGTATAGTTTCTCTGACTGGAGTTGTTCATCGGGTGATTCAATCCGATTCAATGACAAAGCATACCAGACAAGTATTACTTAGTGCGCTCAAGGTGGTTGTCTTATGCCTGACACTGTTCCTACTATGCACAAGCAATAGTTGGGCGCAAATCACTACTGACAGCAAAATTGCTCCCCTGATTCAGAAGCTAATAGATAACGATGTCCACATCAGTAGCATTGCAGCAGATGCATTTGGCGATCGCATTTTTTCAAAAAGGCAGACGATTTAGTCAAAACAGGCAGACAAGATGCCATTAAAGGCTTGTTATTGGCGGTGCGAGATTGCTACTTATCTGAGGTTCAAGGTAGCAAAGAAACGGACTTTGTACCGCAGAAGTTGGGTAAACTCGCTGGGTTTACACCTTCTGTTAATACAGCAGCTACTACTGTGCAAACAGTAATACCATGATTAAGGTGAAATATTCATTTTTGCCATGAGTGCTGCGGCAACAGGGTTTTGTTGGGTTAAATAATCTCGCCAGCTAATTCTATTTAATTGAATTGCTGCAAATTCAAACTTGAGTACATCTAAATTTGAAAATGTAATGCTATGTGTTTTTGGTTTTAGTCGTAGCGGGCGGCAAGCTACGCACAGCTTGTGATAAATGCGGGTAGAGCGTATTTCAGGTAAATTAAGTACACGGGTAGGGACACAAAATGTTCATTGGTGTCAACTTAAGCCTGGGCGAATGGAATTCGCGGCTACACAAACAAAGTCCGCCTACGCGGACTAAGTGTAGACGCGGTTTCTAACCGCCCTTTTAACGTTAAGTTGACTACGATTATCTGTAACTCACGCCTGTTGCAATCTGCTGTATATTTATCTGTGGTTAACTATTTTTTCTGTAGCTTACCCATGCGAGAACTAGGCAGATTTCTGATTTTCATCTGATGTCTGCCGTACATTACTTTTCAAGCGAGTCAACCTGCTTTTGCGTATACGTTCGCTGTCACGAACGCCACCTGCTATTTCATATTCGCTGCTGTCTGTGCCATACTTGAAACCAACTCCCTTCAGCATCTTATCTGAAAGTTTACTTAACTTTTTTTCCATTTGATCGATTTTAGTTTTAGTAGAATCAACCACAGCTAAAGCGTTGTTATAAGTATCAAGCATAGTGCGAAACTCCTCAATTGATTGAGTCAGATTTTCCAAATCGCAACTATTACCAAAATCCATGTTTGAATCAATTGCTTTGAATCCAGACGTTCTCAATTCAGCTTTTTCTAGAATCCGCGATGTCCGCTTTGTACGAGGCATAAATGTACTCCTTGAAGATATTTCTAGAACTAGCTTGCCTCAATTAAGCTGTATTCTGTATCAGAAAAACTCGCAAATCATTATATTTTTTCTAATAATATTTGTAGGCAATTCCAGTGGTTTTGCTGAAGTCAAGAATTAGATGCTGATTTTTATAGAAATAATATATTTGAACTTTATACAAGCTTCAGTTTATTCACGATCGCTTTAATGTTAGTGAATAATATCGTAATGTTGGTGACTAATATTGTAATGTTTGATGACTAATGTCGTAATATTACTCACTAATATCGTAATATTGGTGACTAATATTGTAATATTGGTGACTAATATCGTAATGTTTGATGACTAATGTCGTAATATTACTCACTAATATCGTAATGTTGGTGACTAATGTCGTAATGTTTTGGCAGTTGCTTAAGTCAGGTTGACAGTAATAGTCATCTGCCTTGGTAATTAATTCCTAATATTGTTTACGATAACACTGGATGAGTGGGCGATCGCTGCGATCGTGAGTTAGGCGAATCAGATTGCTGCAACGCGCCCTCAACAATTCAAAGTGCGTTATACCGTTTCACTTTAATTATAATACAAATACGTTGGTAGGGGCACAACATATTGTGCCCCTACGCAAAATCTATATGTATCAGGGTTTTAGTGAAATGGTATTAGCCTACGGTGTAACGCACACTATATATACTGATTTTAGGAATGGAAAGGACAACCACCTGCTGTTAATTTCTGAAGAAAGACATTATTATCAAAATAATGCTCTAAAGACTCAATCTTTAAATCATCAGTGACGCGAGCAATACTAACTCCGACGATTTCTATTGTTTCACCTGTGGGTATATAGTCCTTATAGGAACCATTAAATGTTCCCCAATGTCGCCACTTAAAGGTAACATTAGGCGGCCCCGAAAGGACTTCTGTTAATTCCCAAAGGAAGCCATTAGGAAAGGCTGTATGAAAAACTTGAAATGAAGATTCAAAGGTTTCTGTTTCAGAGTTATATTGCTCAGTTTTACCTAAAAACAGGTTATAAGTACCTTCGGTTGCAACATCCTCAGCAGTGAATTGTTGTCCGCCATTGGTACTCATCTTAAACTTATCAGTAACAATCGAAAGCCACTGTTGAGGATTAGATTTATTAGAAGCTTCCATCTCAAAAGTGCGGACTAAGTTTTGAGCGATCGCATCTATTGAACCTTCTGGATGCTGAAATTTACTCTCATGATGAAGAAATTCATTGGTGTATGAATAATCCGGGCGTTTTCCTTCTCGCCACTGTACTTCTTCATCATGAGCAATGACTATATCTCTATCTTGTACCCAGAGTGGCAATTCTGTTGTCTTTTCGCTACTCATACAAGCTGACTGATTATAAACATCGTTTCTCAGAATAAAGTTTTATGCATATAAATAAATAGAAAAATCTAAAAAAGTAAACAATATTCATAATTAACTCAATAAACTTGACTTTTGGCACAAATCCGAATATAGACAAACAGAGATGCTTCTTGAGCTAGAAACTTAAATAAAATCTAATTGCATTGCATTACCTTCAGAGAAACCGAGGCTGGAATAAACTGGTTTATCCGATGGCGAAGCGTTAAGAACTACTCGCGTACAACCGATCGCTTTTAAATATTCAATTGCTCTATTAGCTAGTCCTTTGGCAATACCTTGTCTGCGGTAAGATTGTTCAACGTAAACGCCCCAAATATATCCAAATTTGCGGTATTCATCTTTTAAAACATTCGGGTATAAACCTGCAAACATTTGACAACTTGCAGAACCCACAACTGTATTATCAACCTCTGCAAAAAAAGCCTTGTAAAACAAATCTCGACGCGCCTCTTCTATAAACTTGAGGGTAATATTCTGCCACTCTGTGGAGAATATTCTTCTCATCAACACCAATATCTAGCCACATTTGGTAAGAGTATTTTGCAATCAGTAAATCTTCTTTACTGGTGGCTTCTCTGATATTTATATGTTTTTCTGTCAGCATAATTTCCAACGATTTTTTGGAACTCACAAATCACTCCTCCCCAAAGTTGGAGAGGAGTTTGTTAGCATCAGCTAAAAACTGGCAGTTTGACAGATCCGATCTCAGACTTTCTGTGCAGATACTTTCTCTGGCTTTTGTTGAGTTTGCAAAGATGCATACAACCTATTCAGCGCATTTACATAAGCTTGCGCTGATGCCACGATGATATCTGTATTCGCTGCATGACCAGAAAAGACTTTAGATTCATAACGTAAACGAATCGTCACTTCTCCAATGGCATCAATACCAGCTGTGACTGACTGCACAGAAAACTCAATCAACTCGTTGGGTACATTCACCACCCGATTGATGGCTTTGTAAACTGCATCCACTGGCCCAGTACCGATCGCAGCATCGGTTAATTCTTCACCGTCTGGAGTCCGCAGGGTGACTGTAGCAGTGGGTTTGGCGTTGCTACCACAGGAAACTTGCACCAACTCTACCCGGAACAAATCGGGTGCTTGTTGGATTTCATCGTTAACGATCGCTTCCAAGTCCCAATCAGAAATATCTTTCTTTTTATCTGCTACTTCTTTGAATCTGACGAATGCTTTATTTAACTCACTATCCAACAGTTCAAAACCCAATTCTTTTAATCGGGTGCGGAAAGCATTTCTCCCTGAATGTTTGCCCAAAACTATTTGATTGTCTGTTAAGCCAATCAATTGGGCATCCATAATTTCGTAGGTGAGTTTGTTTTTTAACACACCATCTTGATGAATTCCAGACTCATGGGCAAAGGCATTCGCCCCAACAATCGCTTTATTTGGTTGTACCAACATTCCCGTCAAATTAGAAACTAAGCGTGAGGTTTTGTAAATTTGCCGGGTGTCGATATTTGTCAGGGATTCTTGAGATTCTTCTGGTCTTCCCAAGAAGGGGTTAAAATATTGCCGCCGCACGTGCAACGCCATTACTAATTCTTCTAATGAGGCATTTCCGGCGCGTTCGCCAATGCCATTAATCGTACATTCTAGTTGCCGTGCGCCATTTTTGACGGCTTCTAAGAAGTTAGCAACTGCCAAGCCTAAATCATTATGACCGTGAACAGAAATAATCGCTTGGTCGATGTTGGGGACATTTTCGATAATGCCTTTAATTATTGCCCCAAATTCGCTTGGGGTGGTGTAACCCACGGTATCGGGAATGTTAACTGTTGTTGCACCAGCTGCGATCGCTCGCTCTAATACTTGGTACAGAAATTCTGGATCGGAACGAGCCGCATCCATCGGCGAAAATTCCACATCTGTCATGAAGGACTTGGCATAAGCTACCATTTCTTCGGCGATCGCTAGCACTTCTGCCCGTGACTTCCGTAACTGATACTCTAAATGAATATCAGAAGTCGAAATAAATGTGTGAATTCTGCCCTTAACGGCTGGTTTTAATGCTTCTGCGGCCGCTTCAATATCTGCTTTAATCGCTCTTGCCAAACTGCAAATTACCGGGCCATTTTCTGTCCCCACAACTTCGGCAATCTTGCTGACTGCTTCAAAATCTCCGGGACTGGCAAAGGCAAAGCCGGCCTCAATTATATCCACACCCAGACGCGCTAGTTGCTTGGCAATAACTAGCTTTTCGTCTATATTCAGAGTCGCCCCCGGACACTGCTCTCCATCTCGCAATGTCGTATCAAAAATGATAATTCGATCTGTTTTGTTTGTCATTTGCGGTTTGTTGTTTAATTTTTACTTGTGGCTCAATATATCTTCAACCTTAGTTTTTCTTTTACTCTTACCTTTGTAAATAATTGCTAAGGCTACTAACCTTCGGTTTTTTCTATTTGATCTCTGATATCATTTAAATCTATATATCTATCAGTAGCGTTCCGTAGTTCTCTAGCGATCATTCCTTCTGTTGATACTACCGTAATATGTGTATTTTTTGAGCGCAATAGTTCAATTGCTCGTTCAAAATCTCCATCACCACTGAATAATACTACTCGGTCATACTGGTCTACTGTATTAAACATATCTACAACAATTTCAATATCTAAATTCGCTTTTTGCGAGTACCGACCGGATGTATCATCATAGTATTCTTTAAGAATTTTAGTTCGGACTGTATATCCTAGACTAATTAGAGCATCTCTAAACCCTCGTTGATCTTGTGGGTCTTTTAAGCCAGTGTACCAGAATGCATTAATTAATGTTGTTTCTGATTGC
This sequence comes from Nostoc sp. NMS2, assembly GCF_017115105.1. GTDB lineage: Bacteria > Cyanobacteriota > Cyanobacteriia > Cyanobacteriales > Nostocaceae > Nostoc. The sequence continues at coordinate 131,349 of NZ_JABXKH010000135.1, read as the reverse complement.
TCATGTTTAAAGTATTCTAAGACTCGCCGTGGGTCAAAAAACCACCCATTTTTTTGTTGAGCATAGAACATATTGTTTCCGTCTACAAAAATAGACAGACGATTCATTGGAGAACCCATACAAATTTACACCTAATAATATAAATGAATTTAGATGGAACAATAGATTATAGCAATTTTCAAATAGCAAGTTTGCTAATATCTATAAAGTAGCTCTTCATCTATAGCTTTTATCCTACCTCTTTCAAGGCATAAAAACGGATGCAACATTGGAGTTGAGATGCTGGGTGCTAAACCTTATTCACCTCCAGCACTGCAATAGCTACCATCTGATCAAAATCTACCAATAAAATTGAACCAGTAACAGCATTTATCGCTGTATAACATTAAAGTTTACTCCTAAAGAGGTATGGCATAAGCTTAGGGTAAGATATAATTTGATGCCTATCTATAGTTAAAGCTTTCAGTATCAGGACACGCTTTGTGGAGAGTACCAATATTGCGCCAAAGACAGAAGACGGACTTGGGACAGCTTCTGGTAAAACACCCAGTTAGGAACGTACCTGTTGGTTAGGTTAGGATAAAATCTCGCCGTAACCAATTGCAGAGGCGAAGTAGATCCGGCTCTGATCTGTGAGACAATCACTAGTTGTAACTCACTTAACAAAAAAACAATAACTTAGGCAGTACCTGAGTAGGAATCTCTTGGGGGCTAGCTCTGCCAATAAAAGTTTGTTGATGAATAGAAGATACTTTACAAATGTATAAGATTGTCATTTAAGTATTATTTCAATGTGCTTGCACTAAAACGTGGTCTGAATAAATAAAAGTGTTGGACTTAAATCAATCAGTAACATGATATGGCAGAAGAACCTACATCTACCTTAACTAAAAACTATGTCTCTGCTGCCAATAGACACTCAAGTAAACCGACAAAAGTAACGTCAACATCATCGGCTCGCCAGTCTAGATGGATGATTCGCTTAGGTCATCTCCTCGCTGGAGCTTGCGTAATGGGTGCAGCACTGCTGAGTGCTTCTGGTGGGGAATCGGTTCAGTTGATCGAAAATAAGACGCTTTCTGGCTTTTTTCAACTGCGTGGGCCGATTGTGCCTCCAGAAGACATCGTAATTTTAGCAATAGACGATCAGTCAATATCAGTTCCCGAACAGTACTATAAAACAAATCCGAAACAGTATGCCTACCTAGAAACACTGAAATCTTATCCTTATAGACGTGCTGCTTATGCCCAGATAATTACAAAGTTAATTAAAGCAGGTGTCCGCTCTGTAGCAATAGATGTAGTTTTTGACACGCCAAGTAGTTATGGAGCTACTGACGATCGCCAATTCCAAGCAGTATTGCAAAAATATGGCAGTAAAGTTACCTTAGCAGCCGTCTACGAAAATTCCCAAACGCACCAAGGGACTTTTACACAACTGACAGACCCACAACAGATGTTTCGTACAGGGTCAGTTTCCATTGGCTCAGTTAATTTTCCCGTAGAGGTGGATGGTAAAGTTCATCGATTGGCAAGTGAGTTTTCTAAATCGTTGGCTGAAGGTAATTTAATCGAGAAGCTACCCTCTTTTGATGAAGCAGCACTCAGAACAGCACAAGTAAATTATCCGCGACCAAAAGGCGATCGCATTTATTTTTGGGGTTCTGCGGGTACATTTGAGCAAATACCCTTTTGGCACGTACTCGACCCGGAAAATTGGAACACCTATTTGCAGCAGGGAAAGGTCTTCAAAGACAAGATAGTGCTGATTGGTGCGACAGATAAGTTAAATAATGATTATTATCCAGTCGCAGCTAGCAACAGCGCTAAACCGATGTCAGGCGTGGAAATTCACGCCAATGCGATCGCAACTTTGATGTCAGGAAAAGCCATCGCTCCAGGAATTAACACACCACCATTGCAGGGTTTGTTTGTGCTAACTCTAGTTGGCAGTGCAGCCTTGATGATTAGCAGACGCAAGCGTAGTATCAATAGATTTCTATGTAGCCTCGCTCTATCTGCCACTTGGTTAGGAATTAGCTATGGGTTATTTGTCTATGGTCAATTAATTTTCCCTACGATTGTACCAATGATTGCGATCGCCATGACCGGACTTTCCTACTTAGGAACCTCAGTTATGAGGGAAAGCATCAGAAAACGTCAATTAGTAAACATTTTTCAGAAGTATCAAACTTCTCCAGTTGTCCAAGAGATTATCAGTCAACAATATGACTTGCAATATCTAATCCAGCAACGAGATTTAGCCTTATCAGGAAAAGTCTTGGCTCGACGCTACAAAATTGTCAAAGTTCTCGGTTCCGGTGGATTCAGCGAAACCTATATTGCCGAAGATACCCAACGTCCTGGGAGTCCGCTATGTGTTGTCAAGCAACTAAAACCAGCCAGCACTAAACCAGAAGCCTTACAACTTGCTAGACGTTTATTTCACTCAGAGGCGCAAACCTTAGAAAAATTAGGAACACACGATCAGATTCCTCAACTTTTGGCATATTTTGAAGAAGATGAAGAATTTTATCTCGTGCAAGAACAGATAATTGGTCATACTTTAAATCAGGAATTGCCACCAGGTAGAGCAATTGATGAAATTGCCGCGATCAAAATTGTCAGAGACTTATTGCAAACATTAACATTTGTTCATAAAAACAATGTGATTCACCGGGATATTAAGCCCAGTAATATTATCCGGCGACACTCAGACGGAAAACTGGTATTGATTGATTTTGGAGCCGTCAAAGAAGTCAGCACAAAGCAGCTTGAGACTGAAGAGCAAACCCCCTTTACTATTGGCATTGGGACTCAGGGTTACGCACCAAGCGAACAATGTTTTGGCCGTCCCCAATACAGTAGTGATATCTATGCAGTGGGTATGGTTGGGATTAGAGCCTTGACTGGTGTAGCACCCCGTGAGCTAGATAGAGATGCTGATGGAGAGATCAAATGGAGCGATGCCTACGGCGGTAAACTACGCTCTCAGGTAAGCCGATTCCTTGCTAAGATTCTCAGTAAAATGGTGCTGGATGACTTCAAACACCGATACCAGTCTGCATCAGAGGCTCTTGAGGATCTAAAAGCTTTTGACGATGTGGTAAATTTCCAAAGCACATACCCCATGCTAGGGGATGACTCATTAATGAATACTTTAGACCAATTAAACGCTCCCACAAAATCTTGCTCAGAAGCATCCTCAGAAACTCCTTGAGAAGGACACGGGGAGGTGGGGAGAATTATTTGCAGGGAGCAGGGAGCAGGGAGCAGGGGGCAGGGGGCAAGGGGCAGGGGGCAAGGGGGCAAGGGAGCAGGGGGAAAAATGCCCGGACTCTAGAACTGTCACGACCAGAGGGAGCAAGGGTTTAAGACCTCCAGTGTTGCGTCAGCTTCCCGCTTTCTTACGATAGTTCAGTGGCTTCAATTCAGAAGGAGTCGAATCCCACAAGTGAATTGCTCCTCCTGCCCCCTGCCCCCTGCCCCCTTGCCCCCTGCCCCCTTGCCCCCTGCCCCCTGCCCCCTGCTCCCTGCTCCCTGCTCCCTTCCCTCATTCCCGCACCTAATTTAACGACAAAAATTCTTCTCCTACCGTGGGATGAATGCCTATTGTTTCATCCAAGTCTTCCTTGGTAATGCCCTTGCGAATTGCCACGCCCAGACTTTGAATGATATCTGCTGCGTGTTCACCCACCAGATGAGCGCCCAAAACTTGCCCAGAATCACCATTTAACACTAGCTTCATAGTGCTTGGCTCATGCTGTTCGGTTAGCTGATACAAAAGTGGTTGGAACTGGGTGCAGTAGCATTGTACAGATTCACCAAATTTTTCCCGTGCCTTCGCCTCCGTCATCCCCACACTAGCCGCTTCTGGACGGCAAAAAACAGCAGTGGGCACATAATCATAATTCAGTTTTTGCGCCTTGTTGCCAAAAACTGTATTGGCAAAAGCAATACCTTCTGCCTTCGCCACTGGAGACAATTGCACGCGGCTGGTGCAGTCACCCACAGCAAAAATATTTTCTTGGCTGGTGCAGCTGTATTCATCTACTTTGATTGCACCATGTTCGCCAAGTTCAACATGGGCATTTTCTAAACCAAGATTCTTGGTATTTGGAGCGTAACCTGTGGCAACCAAGATCGTATCTGCTGTAATTATTTCTCGCTTCTTACCAGTAATAGTCAACAACAAACTCTCGTCTGAGTATTTGATTTCTTGAACAGTACTACTAGTCAATAACTTAATTCCGCGTTTGCTCAAACCTTGTTGTACCGCAGAGCGAATGTCATCATCAAACCCCGATAAAATCATCTCGTCTTTTTCAATCACCGTCACCTCGCAACCGAAAGCGTGCATCATGCTGGAAAATTCTACGCCAATGTAGCCACCGCCAATAATCGCTAAACGTTTTGGTAGATAAGGTAGCTGAAACATCTCGCGGGATGTAATGGCATATTCTATACCTGGGATTTTGGGCTTGAGGGGTTGCCCTCCCACAGAAATTAAAATTTTGTCGGCTGTAACTTTAAGTCCATTGATATCGATAGTATGAGCATCAATGAAAGTGGCCCGATCGCAAATTAGTTCAATTCCAGCTTTGTGTAATTGCTGAAAGTAAGACTGGTTAAGGGTGTCAAGATGCTGATGTACTGACTTAATAAATAATGTCCAGTCAAAATATGTTTGACACTCACTCCACCCATAACTGGGCGCTATTTGGTTTTGCAGGGCGAAGTCAGCAGCGTAGACAATCAGTTTTTTGGGAATGCAACCGCGATTTACACAGGTTCCACCGATGGATTCTTGTTCGGCAATAGCCACACGGACACCGTAACTAGCTGCTTTTTTAGCTGCTGCCAATCCACCAGGCCCAGCACCAATGACAAACAGGTTGTAATCAAATGCCATAAAAATCTGTTCCTTTTTACTTTTTGGAAAGCAGAGCTATTTCATTCCTTATAGTTATTCAGACAAAACTTAATCTACTGTCTTTGGGTGGACAAGTTTGGATGAAACTATTCTGATAGGTAGCAAATTGCTGCTTTGCTTACAATTAGATTGAAAAGGAATAGCGTAGGCGCAGCCCGCCGTAGGCATCGCTCGAATACTGCTAAGTTATATTACATTATCTTATAAAAAATTATCATACCTAGTTTTGGTGGATATGCGATCGCGCTTTTAGGGATTTCCAAGAATTGAAGAAGAATTCAGAAGTCAGAATTCTGTTTCGATAAATTATCCCATCTTGCCCGTCTATGATTATAGAGAATCAAAGAAAATTTGCATCTCCTGTGCATCCCGTGTCATTCCCAAGAGCTTAAAACCATCAATAGCCTTAATTGACAATTGGTAGGCTTTCTCTGCACTTCCCCACTTTTTCTCCCAACGGGCAAAAGAACGCTGATAGCGAGCCAAACGTCGCTTGTTGTGAGTCATTTCAGCGACAGTGAAGCCTTGAATTAATAGCTTTTCAGCTTCATCGCGATCGCCTTGTTCAATTGCAATATCAGCCAGCCAATTTTGAGCAGAATTGATCACCCGATGCCAACTAATTTTTTTTGCACTTTTCATCACCTCTTGAAAGAGCTTCTTTGCTAAAAGATATTCACTTTCTAAATAAAGGATTTCAGCCTGATGATAAAGAACGGGAATAAAATAGCGGATGTGCTGACGCTCCTCTAGATTCGCCTCGATCACCAATTTTTCTTCTACCGTTAGCCAGTGGCGTGCATCTTGATAATCCTTCTGTCTAATTTGCAGCCTAGCCATACTTTCGGCTAAGTCAGCCTGAACACATAAATCTGCATGGTGACGCAAAATCCACGTCCGCCGCAAAATTTTGTCTGCTTCTTTCAGACTCACAGAGGAACACTCTCGAATTAGTAGCCAGCTTTTACGGACGATGATTTTTACAAAAGAAGACCATTCACCACGCCGTTCTGATTGTTCTATAAGCCATTGCAGCCAATCTAAGCGATCGTCCCAATAGGCGTAGAGATTTGCATAGTGGCTTAAGAGAAGCCATAAATCTCTAACTGCTTCATAGTGTTCTTTGTCTTCACACCAATGAAGTACTGCTCGCAGATTTCCTTCTTCTGGCTCCAACTTATTGTAGTGTATCCACTTTTCCCAATCTTCTCCAGCATAATTATGGGCAAAATCCAGATACCATCTCACCCAGCGCCTCCGTGCTTCCCTCTCAAAATCTGGGTAAGCAGCTAATTCTGCTAAGGCGTATTCACGAGTCAGAGAGAGCATATCAAACCGCTTAGTCTCTGGGTTGAGATTCACCAACGAAAGTTGCTGTAAACGTGCCAAGCCATTATTTACAGCATCAGGAGCGGTTGTTAGTCCAGCAACCTCAGCCACAGCAGCGAGGATGGCAGAGTCAGGAAAAATCGCTAGTGACATAAGTAACTTGTGGAGTGGTTGTCCCTTGATTCCCTGCACTGATTGCTCAAAGCAAAAACGAGCCACATCACCTGTAGCCGAGGTTAATCGATTCAATACCGAGTTTAGCGAGTAGCCACTGGATAATTGACCAATCGAATAGACGATCGCCAAAGGGATTCCGCCAGTGCGATCGTAGAGTTGTTTAGAGTCCTGATCATTAATGCTTATCCCTTTTTCTTCAGCTTGTTGTCGAATCAACTGCAAACCATCATCTGGAGGTAAGTTTCGCAGACGGATTGGCAGCAAAGCAATTTGTTCACGGCTAGTAATTATTACTTTGATGCAAATGGGTAGATTATATAAAAACTCAATAACCTCATTCCTATCCTCTATAGTCTCCATATTGTCCACAATCAACAGTGTTCTCCGTTTTGAGAGAATTTGGCGAACACGATCAAATTGGTCATTGGGAGGAGATTGAAGAATTGTCGGGTCGTCTAAAGCATTAGCAATTTCTCGAAAGATATCGCGTAGATTACGCTGTCCCTGTTGCCGCCACAATATACTGTTAGTGGGAATAAGTTCTTGCTGTTTGGCTGAAGTGAAAATAATCGCATCAAATTTGGGTGCGTCAGAAGAGTTTTCGTTACTAGCTTTTAAGCATAAGTAAGCAGCTGCTAACACCAGCGCCGTTTTACCTACGCCACCAATGCCATGTACTGTGATCATGTGAGCGCCATGCACCGACGAAAGGCGTTCTAATAGCTTTTTCATATCTGCCTCCCGACCAATAAATTGGGTGTAAGTCGGTGCTGGCAAATTGTGAGGGATGTCACGGCGTTGGATAGCAGCTACAACAGAACCTCTACGATAACCATGTTTTTCCAGAACGTAGACAACATTACTGGACTTAACAGTTTTATTTGGTTCTCCTGTCAAAGCTTCGATATCCCGATAGATATTGCTTAAACCTGCTCTAACAACAGCGTTTTTTTTGTGCAAATCTTGACCAATCTTTTTCAAGCTGTACCCACAGAGTAACCCAAGTAACAAGTCTTTCCTAGTACTTTGTCTGTAACGTTTTTGAAGCGTAACCTCCAAATTAGTCAGTAGTCGGTCTATCTCCCAGTCCTGCAAAATCTTGCGATTCCAACTTTTAGGTAAATTCCAATCTTCTGACTGACCTGGCATAAATATCACCCAATAAATTCGTCATCAATGTGGCGTTAGTAACATTTTAATGAACAAAAGCTTAACAAATTAGTAACATTTTTTTAACAGTGTTAATTCCTGTCTTAAATTTAACCAGTAAGCTAATTTATAAGTTTATTTTTGTCTCTAGTAAGTAGAGGCTGCCGACCATATCGACGGTTCGTTTATTTAGATAATTTCTTTCTTGGAAATCTCCAATAAAACTATGACAAATAAAACACTTAACTTTCTAAACCTCTTGTTTGGACTAAAACAATCCCGGCGTTATTTTCCAGAAGAAAAACAAGTCTGTGTATTCAATAAACGTCCTATATTATACCGAGGCTTTTCGCCAAACTCTGCACAAGAATCAATCAATGAACTCCAAGAGCGACTACAAGCTCAGGGTTTTCTCTCAACTATTAGTGGTAAATTTGACTTAGAAACAGAAGAAGCTGTAATCAAATTTCAGAAAGCCAATAATCTTCAGGTAGATGGAATAGTTGGGCCACTGAGTTGGTCTTGTCTTTTCTACCCAAAGCTTTATCGCAATCAAAAAAGTATGTCTCCAAAGTTACAGGACGCAGTTAAAGAACTGCAAATAATTCTCAATGAAGAAGGGTTTTTCAAAAAAGAACCTGATGGGTATTTTAGTCGTGAAACTGAAAGAGGCGTTAAACGCTTTCAAAGAACTTATGGACTGAAAGATGATGGTATGGTTGGGGCTGCAACTTGGGCTGTACTTTTGGGGATGCGACAAAAAATAGACAACAACAGCTTTCTCCGGTTAGTTTATTTTCTACCACCCCAATCCTGGTTTTTATGGGAGCAGTTTTTAATGATCTCTTTCATTATGCTGGGTATTTATTATAGCCCCATACCAGGAGATGAACCTAAATGGAATACAGCCTTAGCAACTGCCTATGGGCTTACCTGTATAGTGCCTTTTCTCTTGGAGTGTTTACCGCTAAAGTCGTCGAAGCAGTCAAGCTTACCGCTTTTACAATACGCTCCCTATGTGTTGACTGGTATCTTTTGGAAACCAATTATCAATTTCTTGGGGACATTGTTTAATTAACCATTCGGTAGTTGAATAAATGATGAACGATGTCTAACATCGCACATCGAAGACACTCTACTCTCAATACGGTTCGGATAAGGTTTTTTGATGACACGCCCTAGATCACAAAGACGCGATAAATCGCCGTCAAGACAAAGGACTGATTATTGTAAAGACGGCGATTTATCGCGTCTCTTGCCTTAACCGAACCGTATTGACTCTACTCTTACCCATCGCTGAAATAGAAAAACGACCATTCAAAAATTAAATCGCCTATTTACGTCTTTGCGTAAATCCTGAATCAAACAAAGGCGGGTGCGGGGTTTGAACCCGCTAATCCCCACAATGGTGGAGACATAACCGATAACCTTAATTCTTCGTCCTCGAAAGGCAAGTTGCGAACAAGGATAACCCGCCATGAAGTATGAAGGATAAAGTGTTTCATCCTTTACCCTTCAGTAATATTTACAACTCACCCGTAGCTAGCATCTGGATGATCCGAGGCGTACCTGGATCGAACCCTGCCAAATCCCAAGACAGCGAATCTTCAGGATCTACCAAAGTAATTTGGTAAGGTGTCAAGGTGACATACACCGCCTTGACGTTGGGATTTACCTTTTTGCGGTACTCCTTCAGCGCTTGACTTGGATGTTTATATCCGGCCCAGCTTTCAGAGTCAGTCCAGAAGCAGACTACATCAGCTTTGAACTTATTCTTAATCATCCAGTCGTAAGCCACAGACGCATCCGTGCCACCAAAGTTTTGGTTGCTAGCTTTGCGAACCGCAGAACTAAAACTATCTTTGGCACTGATACCTAATTCCCGGAATTCTGTAGAAAAGCCGCGAATCATATAGTTTTTCTCTGCCTTTGCTGTCACCAGTGCCATTGTGGTGGCAATTTCACAACAACTCAGTCCCATATCTGCAACCAAGCTACCCATAGAGCTAGAAATGTCCACAGCGTGCATAAAGACTTTACCTGTGGGTTGCACAACATCAAAAGACAGTTCAACCGCCTTTTCTAAAATGTCCACAATCCGAGGAACTGGATTCCAAGTCTTTTTACTGCGTCCTAATGTTCCACCAGATTTATAAGTCTTGAGTGCTTTCAAAACATCAATCGGATGGATGCGACCTTTACGCAGATGTTCTCTGCGATTAAGAACTGCTTCCACTCGCAGCAAATTGGCGCTTTCATCGGCTCGCAACACACCTAGTTCAGTTAAGGAACCCAAGTTACGTAACATTGCACTTATTGGCATTTCCTGAAATAGCAACTGCCAAGCTTGCTGATCCATTTTGCCCACAGGTGCTGCCATTTCGTGGGTTAAGCGTCCTTGAGAAATAGCTTCATGGGTTTCGGTGGGATTCCGCTTCAGCCACTCGTACCACCAAATCTGCGCTAACGCTTCTGAGGGAATGTCTGTTGGCAATTCTTCCCAGCCTCTAACTACCCATTCAAATAGTTGACGGTGATTTTCTGTAGGCGGTTTGACATGAAACAACCGCAACGCATCCCGGTGGGAAAAGCCTTGACGCTGTTGATATTTCAACAGTTGATAAGCTAAACCCTTAACATCTTCCCTTGAGAGCCAAGTTTTACCAGCTTCCCGCACGACTTTGCCAAATCCCCGCAGAGATTTTGTGTAGTTCAGCCATTCGTAGAAGTGGCTACCAGTGCGAACAATTTGCGGGAAGATTTCACCAAAAGCCTGTTTTGCCTGTGGTGCTTCACCCATAGAGAGCAGTACCAAAGCTAATATAGGCGCACTGTTATTGATGGCGCGTCCATCGCTAGCATACAAAATTTCTTCCGCTACACGGCTGGGATTTTTGGCAACAGCTTGTCTGACAACTGTTACAAAATCCTCAGTTAATTCCTGTTTTCCAGCGTAGTAAGTGCTTTTTGCTGTGCCAACCAAAAGACAGCGACGCAGCATTTTCCAAATGCCAGCATCAAACATAAAGCCGCCGGAACGTCCCTGAACCATTTCTGCTTCTCGTCCGGGGATCGGCTGATTTTGGGGGGTTGTAGTCTTATTTTTAGTGAAAAAATTGTAATTCATCGCTTCATCTCCCGGCCCTTGCGGGCAAAAATGAAAGGTGGCGAAGCGGGAATCGAACCCGCGACCTCTCGAACCCTATTCGATAACCCTAATTCGTCGGCCTTTTCAGACAAGAGGTGAAAAAGGATGTTTAGCGCTCTACCTCTGAGCTACTCGCCACATGGCAATTTTGGATTTTGGATTTTAGATTTTAAATTCAGTCCAAAATCTAAAATCTAAAATTAATTTGGTGTAGTGGAGCGGGAATTGAACCCGCGACCTCCCGCTTGGCAGGCAATAACCCTCGATTCGTCGGCCTTTTCAGGCAAGGGGTGAATAAGGATATTTAGGCGCTCTATCCACTGAGCTACCCACCACATATAAAGTTATTAAACCTCGTCTACCTTGAGAACCGTAGTTTTGTAGGTTGGGTGCAGCGATAGCGTAACCCAACATAAAATTTGGTGATAATGTTGGGTTGCGTTTCACTCCACCCAACCTACATAAATATATCTTTTAAAAAACTCTAGATTCTAACATAGATGAGGTTTAGTTAAACATTTAAAATTCGTGACTCAGCACTGAATTTGGTGTAGCGGAATAGGATTTTTACCTACACCTCCAGAAGTTTGATCGAGGGTGTTTAAGTTATATACGATAACCCTTGATACGTCGGCCCTTCCGGGCAAGGTAGGCGCTCTGTCATTTGAGCTATCCGCTACTGGTGCAAGTTAACTCTCTGATGAAAGTTGACTTGTATTATTAATGTAGTATATGTATTATTTGTTGTCAAGAGGCTGACGACTCAATTTATGGAGTTGTTGGTTGAGTTAAAACCCTCTTATTTTCGCTGGTAAAACTTTTGTGCGTAGTTTACCGCCGTAGGCATCGCAGACCATTCCAGTTTCAATAGGCTATAACACCTACGAAGTAAAGGTTTTGCCGGCAAATTTGCCGCAACTTTGCCAAAAGATACAAAAAAGTGTCACAATTTTTGCCAATATATATAATATTATTTCCACAAAATTCACTTGGCAAAAATCGGCATGAGTGAAAAACCCATAGAAGACAACAGCAAGGCTTTTCTCGTTCTACTTTTGCCCATCTCGTTTTTGATTATTTTCCTGGTTGCTACCTGGAGAATTTTACTAGCGCTAATTGTGTTGGTAATTGGCTTCAAGATTTGGCAGGAATATCAATGGCAACAGTGGACTATACGAGTTAATCCAATTTTTCATCAGTTGGTTCGAGAAAATCAGGGCAGACTCACGCCAATGGACTTGGCAATCAAGGGCAATTTTCCCGGAACAACGGCAAAACGCTACTTGGATGGTAAAGCCTCAGAATTTGGTGCCAGTATAGTCAATTCCGAAGAAGCGGGGCAGTCTTATTACTTTATAACTGCCAGTATTCTCGGCAATATTCTTGACAGTAGTGAGCCTGTCAAAGAACTTCCTGCTCAACCAGTTACTAAAACTGCGCGATCGCTCTTAGCACCACCACCAACACTTGAGGAGGAACCAGAAACCGAATCAATACCACAGCTAACTCAAACCCATGAAGAAGCTAAACGATCGCTGGAAAAACAGTTAATTTTTGGCTCTCTGATCCAATCTGAACTTGCCAAACGCCTAAATGTCTATTCCAGCACGGTTTATAAACGACGAAACGATCCAGAGTTTCCTGAATGGAGTCGCAGTAAAGACCCTGATGGTATTGCCTGGTCATACTCGGAAAAAACTAAAGAGTTTTTCCCAGTCGAGGAGGAATAAGAAGGCAAAAGTAAGAACTTTAAAGGTTTACTTTTTATTTTTTACTTCTAAGCCCACAGCTTCGTTGATGGAATTTAATCCGTTTTGTTCTAGTTTGGAAAGTAAACCTGCTAGAATCCGGCGTACCATCAGTGGGCCTTCATAAATCCAGCCTGTATAAACCTGGATCAAGCTAGCACCAGCAGTAATTTTTTCCCAAGCATCCTCTGGGGAAAAAATGCCACCAACGCCAATAATTGGGATTTGTCCTTGGGTTTGCTGCCAAATAAAACGAATTACCTCAGTGGAGCGATCGCGCAATGGTTCACCGCTAATTCCGCCAGCTTCTTCTTGAGGTGATTTGCCAGTTTGGTTAATCACCTGGGTTTTCAGTCCATCACGGCGGATGGTGGTATTGGTGGCAATAATTCCCGCCAATTGGTAGGTTTTAGCCAAAGAGATAATGTCAGCGATCGCAACGCATTCTAAATCTGGCGCTATCTTGACAAAAATGGGTTTATGTGCTATATTTTCTTGTTGTAATAAATTCAAGATGGCACTGAGCATAGAAGCATCTTGGAGCGATCGCAACCCCGGCGTATTAGGGGAAGAGACATTAACAACAAAATAATCTCCCAAATCCTTGAGTAGGCGAAAACTATCGAGATAATCTTGTGCGGCTTCTTCTAGGGGAGTTACCTTAGATTTACCCAAATTTATCCCTATGGGTATTAAGTGGGTTAACTCCTGTTTTTCATATTTCAAACGGGTTGCCATTGCTGCTGCACCGAGATTATTAAAACCCATCCGATTGAGAGCAGCTTTATCCAAGGGCAAGCGAAACAAACGCGGACGCGGATTTCCTGGTTGTGCGTGAAAAGTTACAGTTCCTAGTTCGGCAAAACCAAAACCCAGATTAGACCAAATACCAGCAGCGACTCCATCTTTGTCAAATCCAGCTGCTAATCCTACGGGATTTGGAAAGTTTAGCCCAAACAAATTTTGTTCTAGGCGTGAATCGTACAGACATAAAGATTTTTGTAAGCGTTGGTTTGCCCAACTAGCAGGGGTTTGTGATAGCCAGCTAAAACTGCGAATCGTCTGCTGGTGTAACCACTCTGGGTCTGTTTTTACCACATTGAACAAAAGCGGACTAATTGCAAATTTATAAATATCCATTAGCTTTATTTTTGGAACTAGTGGTCTGTCCCATTAAATTTGAGGGATGAGAGAACGAACCGCGTAAAGCCTTCTCTACGAGAAGGAAGAAGGAAAGAAGATAAATTGAAGAATTTATCTACTCGTCAAAATTAATGATATGAACCACTAGTGGTCTATCGCATTAATTTTGCAAGGTTTGTAGTGAGCGATTTATCGCTCAATTTTAAGCACTGAAGTGCTGACTACAAACTTTTATAACCCTTCAGAATTAATGGGACAGACCACTAATTTTCCTGAACCAGCAAAACTGACTTCACAGGACGCTTGATAGGATTTCCCTCCAAATCAACCTTCCCGTAAAAGGTTTTGCCATTGTAATAAAGCGAAGACGAACTCCCTCCATCCAGATTCATCGCTTTATCAGCACCAAGAGTTTTCATAAAATTAGCTAGTGCTGGCAACGACACCCCACTAGCGGCAGCAGAAGCTTTTTGAGCCACCATAACTAAAACAACGCTACCATCACGGGTGATACCTACGGCAGTTCTGGCATTAGGTTGGTTGCTACCAAGTGCATCTCGTTTATTAGCATTATCTACAAAACCTTCTTTTTCTAAAGTAAGTTCTGGTAATAGGCTTGGCCCTGCGCCTATGGCATCGACTAACTGACAACCGGCTGGCTGTGACGCACTGTGCAGGGCAATATCATAGCGAATATTCTGCCCACATGAGTAGCGGCGAAATTCTGTGCGATTGAAAATTTGACTCAGGTAAGATTTTAAGTTGGGATTGTTCACCAGGCGATCGTTTTTTTTGGGGTCAGCTACCAACTTCCCTTGTAAGATTACATAAGATGTAGATTTTTGGTTAACTGGGTCAAAAAAGCCAGCGTTCAAGATAGCTACGGCTCGATGCTTCTGGGCAAATTCCTCTACAGTGGCTACCTTTTGTGATAATGCAGGAGTTACCAAAAATTTGCTATTAGCTGGAATCAACAGAATGTGAGCGATGCTTTGGGGCAAAGTGCGCTCGAAGTAGCGGATAGTTTTTGGTGGTGAAGATGCAACAGTTGATATTGATGGTGTTGAATAACGCAAATTAAACCACAACACCATTGCCAAACTAATTAATATCAAAGCCAGTACTTTAATTTTCCTCACTTTTAAACTCACTTGTAGTTAGCTCAAACAAAGTTAATTTAGTTGAAATACTTTAAGCTGAAAAATAAGCGATTAACTTTAATTAGATAATGTTTCAACCATGAACAGTCAACCAAAATCCGTTGTGAGTGATTTAGAACAAGCCCATAGTCAGGATATTGAAACAATTACCCGTTTGTTAGCCAAGATTTCCAACCGTACTCCATTGGAAATTAAACCTCACTTGAACACCATGCTTGAGCAACTGGTGCAACCATCAAGGGAACGCCCTTTCTATGAAACTGCAACCCCCCAAGAGTGGGTGGCAGCATTTACTGAGTGGGTGGAGAGCCACCGAGAGCTTAATCTCCCGTCGCTTTCTGATGAAGCCATTAGCCGCTCAAGTATTTATGGAGAACGAGGTTAAGTGCCTTACCTCGTAGATACTAATGTCCTGTTAAGGAGTGTAGACCCTAGCCATCCAATGAACCCGGATGCCGTTAATGCTATCAGGACGTTACGCGATCGCGGCGAACAGTTGCACATTGTACCGCAAAACTTGATTGAATTTTGGAACTGTCGACAACACGCCCAAACTGGCGAGATGGCATTATACCATGTACACGTGCTAAAATGTTGCAAAACACCTTATCTCTCATAGAGATTGAAACGGTTGAAACTTACTATAGCTTTTCCTAATCAAATGAGGTACATTACAGCCCCCTATCGAAGAGCAGAGAGGGGGTTGGGGGTGGGGTTTTTGTACCTCACTCAACTGGGAACCGCTATAAAATCCCTATTGGGGATTGAAATTAAGACCATGTTAGAAACCATAAACCTGAAAAATATCTCCAAAAAATTCGCTATAACCAGAAATTGTGCTTCTTTCAAAGAAAATGAGGCAATGAGAGCTATTGCATATAGCATGGATTTACTACTACCTGGTTTGTATATATGGCTACTTGGTTTTAGTTTTCGCATTGGTGGGAACGTACCAGATGATATTCCCTATAGATATCCTGGTAAAATTCATAGCAACGCTGGAATTGCTTTAGTATTACCAGGATATAGAATTTTTACGACTTATCAGGGTAGCTATGACCCTAAACAGACATCAAATACAGGGGCTAACGGCTTTTAATTGTACGGTTCTCGACTCAAATACTTTTGAAACCTTAATGACTCAAGCAGGGTATTCAATCTCAGGTAGCGCACCTGCACAGTCTAATAGAATAAAAGTATGGTGGATTCATAATGAATACCCAAGAGTCGAATCCGTATGTAGCCCAGATAAGAGAATAGTGATAACGGCGTATCATATTAACTGATATCTTTTTATTTCTATCGCTCTTTTATTACTCCGAAAAAATAAAATATTCGTAGGTTGGGTTGAACGAAGTGAAACCCAACAAAATCAGAGATTGTTGGTGTTGGGTTTCGTTCCTCAACCCAACCTACGCCTCAAATACTTTTGAAACCTTAATGACTCAAGCAGGGTATTCAATCTCAGGTGGCGCACCTGCACAGTCTAATAGAATAAAAGTATGGTGGATTCATAACGAATACCCAAGAGTCGAATCCGTATATAGCCCAGATAAGAGAATAGTGATAACGGCGTATCATATTAACTGATATCTTTTTATTTCTATTAACCAATTTATAACGTGGGCAGAAAGTTTTGGTTGATAAAATTTTTTTGTCTGTAATACTTTCACCACCCAAATCTATTAGCCATCTCCCATAACTGATTCCAATTCTGGAGACAGCGAATGTGTATCTCTAAATGTTGAGGCAGGTAAGTAAACTGTAAATTGAGTCCCTCTGCCTACCTGACTGTAAACATTGACAAAACCACCGTGATTCTTAATGATACCCAACGCCGTGGAAAGTCCTAAACCAGTACCTTTGCCTACATCTTTGGTGGTAAAAAATGGTTCAAAAATCCGTTGCTGGACTTTCGACGACATCCCCATACCAGTATCAGTTACCACGATCGCAACATAAGAACCCACTTTAGCATCAATATTGATCTGAGCAGAATGTTCACCAATCACCAGATTCTCTGCCGCAATCCTCAATATACCGCCATTGGGCATGGCATCGCGGGCATTAACTACTAAATTTATCAGCACCTGATGTATTTGAGTTATGTCTCCACGGACATACCACAGATTTTTAGGGATATCTGCCTGACAGATAATAGATTTGGGGAATGTTTGAGTGATAATTTGCTCAATTTCTGCCATCAAAGGCTGAATTTGTACAATTGTCCGTTTGCCTTCAACACCCCGGGCAAAAGACAACACTTGCTTGAGCAAATTAGCGCCGCGCTTCACATTATTTTCTAAAGTTTGCAGTATTTGCTGACTCTGCGAATCGGGCAATTTCTTCTGCAAAAGTTGAACTGACATTAAAATTGGGGATAGTATATTGTTGAGATCATGGACAATACCACCAGCTAAAGTACCTATACTCTCCAAACGTTGCGATCGCAGAAGTTGAGCTTCCAGTTGTTTCTGCTGCTTAATCTCGGTGTTCACACTCAAAATAGACTTAGTTTGTCCATTATCATCTCGGATTAGCATCCACCGACTTTCAACGATAATTACTCTACCTTCCTTTGTCAGTTGATGCAACTCACCCCGCCACTCACCTGTATTCATCACCTTCAAATAAGCATCTTCTAGCTGTGGTGAAATATCTTTATACAAAATTTGCAAAACATTCTTACCCACAACTTCCTCAGCCTTCCAGCCATATAGACGTTCAGCACCTTGATTCCAAAACAATATTTGGTTGTGGATATTTCGTACCAAAATACCCTCAGTTGATACATCCAGCAGCAATCCTTGTTCACGGATTTTCTGTTCTGCCTGTTTTTGCTGGGTTATATCTCGCATCAGTGCCAAATGAATGAATGTACCATCAGATTCGTTACGCAGTGGCACAGCATAAGTTTCCATGTAGCGACGAGTACCTTTAAATCCGACAATTTCAAACTCCAAAGTCCCCTTGTTACCTTGGCAGATACTTTGATGCAAGTCGGCAAAAGCGGCTCTATACTCTGGTACAATTACGGCATAAATTGGTTTACCAATCAATACATCAGGACTTTCTACTTCCATCATTGCCAATCCTTCGGCATTAATTTCTAAAAGGGTGCCATCCCTAGCAATTAAATTGATGCATTCTGGTTCTGCATCTATCATGGCTCGTAAACGGTTTTCACTTTGGCGTAAGGCTAGTTCTGTCTGCTGAAGTTGTCTGATATAACGCCACAACAAATCATACAGCAGCGCCACCAGCACCAAATCCACAATAGCAGCGATAAAAAATGTCACTATCGCCTTTTGGGAACTTGCTTGCGCTTGCTGCATTCCCTGTTGTAATAAATTTTGCTCTACCTCTAAAGAGTCGTGAATAAGCTGTTGAATTTGTTTGCTACTTTGGTTATCTTTCTCAGATAAGATTCGCTGCCGAACTGCTGCAAATCCCTGGCTTTGTCTGAGGTAAATCTCTTGTTGCAGAATGTTGAGCCTACTGCTAATTTTCGGCTCCAACCAAGAAATCCACTGCTGCTTTTGATGGTTTTCAGCAGTTAACTTACTAAGAATCTGAATATTGCGATTAGTTTGTTGATAAGCTGCAAGATAAGTTTTTAGATCGTCTGCATCTGCTGTAATTAGATAATTACGTTGTGCAGTTTCAGTATCTTTGAGTAGAGATTGGATACTTTCAACTTGGGTAATAACTTCATAAGAGGATGTCATCCATTGCTGGTTGTGAATCAGCTTAACAGTGTTGCTATAAGAGACTACAGCATTAGTAAATACAACTGCCAATGCTAAGACGAATATTGCTTTTAGCTTTTGAACTCTATACCATTTTTTGACCATGCGTTCGCCCTTTCTGCCGCAGATGACCTCCATCAGTTAATATTAAAGATTAAAAACAAATACTGAGAATAATTTAAGGATTTTGAGAACACTGGTAACAAAATACAATCTGTTAGAGTTGTAAATATCTGGATTTTTTGGGATGATGATTTATACATAATACTCACAAATAAATCCGCTAGTTTTTAATATAAATTCATTTTTACAGTAATTTGGGCAATGCAGTTTAATCAGATAAGTTTCCTATTAACAGAGAGTAGGCAATAATACCAAAAATGGCTAATGACCAAACTACCACGTTGCATTGTCTGCAAGACAACTTTTTTACAGGGTCATAGCTTTTACACTGGACTCTGTGTTGAATGTGGAAATCTTAACTTCAGCAAGCGTCAGCAAAGTGCTGATTTACGGGGTATGATTGCCGTTGTCACAGGAGCCAGGGTAAAGATTGGTCATGGGGTAGCGTTGAGACTGTTGCGAGATGGTGCGACCGTGATTGTAACCAGCCGTTTTCCCCATGACGCGGCAAAAAGGTACGCAGTAGAGCCAGATTTTCTAGAATGGCAACATCGGTTGCAAATTTACGGACTCGATTTGCGCCATCTCCACAGTGTTGAGC
The DNA here is from genome assembly GCF_017115105.1 of Nostoc sp. NMS2. GTDB lineage: Bacteria > Cyanobacteriota > Cyanobacteriia > Cyanobacteriales > Nostocaceae > Nostoc. The sequence continues at coordinate 112,089 of NZ_JABXKH010000135.1, read as the reverse complement.
AATTTACCCAACACATTTGTAAGTTTTACCAGCGACTCGACATTATTATCAATAATGCGGCACAAACAGTGCGTCGTCCGCCAGCGTTTTATCGTCATTTAATTGAGTTTGAATCACTGTCTTTCGGGGAACTACCGCCAGAAATACAGGTGTTAGTAGGCCATAATCATGCGGTGAACACTGAGAATTCTGCACTATTAGCTAGTACAGAAGAAAAACAAGCCACATTTACCAAAAATTCTGCTTTCCTGTCCCAAATTCCTTTGATTCCCGAAGACATCGGAGATAATTCGGCTTTTTTCCCTCTAGAAGGGTATACCGATGATGAGCAACAACTTGACTTGCGTCCCTTTAATAGCTGGCTGATGAAGGATGATGAAGTCAGTATTTTAGAATTATTGGAAGTGCATATAATTAATGCGATCGCTCCATTTGTCGTTAACAGTAGACTCAAGCGATTAATGAGCAACTACAAAGAAACTAATAAATACATCATTAATGTTTCTTCAATGGAAGGGCGATTTAACGATGTTGATAAACCTTGGCGACATCCCCACACCAATATGGCAAAGGCTGCTCTCAATCAAATGACCCGTACCTGTGCCAAAGAATACGCCAAACATCGTATTTTTATGAATGCAGTAGACCCTGGATGGATTAGCTTCCAACACCCCTATCATCAAGCAAAATCCATGCAAGAACGTGGCGTTTATCCTCCCTTTGATGTCAATGATGCTGCTGCACGCATTTGTGACCCAATTTATCTAGGAATTAACCAAGGTAAAACACCTTTTGCTAGATTATTTAAAGACTATACAGAAATAGACTGGTAATTTATGGCAGTGTAGCTTAATGGTAAAGCGTCCGCCGTTCAACGCGAAAGACAGCCGTTCGATTCGGTTCGCTGCCCCAGCAACGTAGTTCAAAGAGTAGAATTCCTTGGAGTATACCAGGAGATACGGGTGCAATTCCCGTCGTTGCCCTTTTTGCGAGAGTAGAATGGTGAGTCTTTTAATCAAAAATCTAAAACCCACCCCTAAATACCCCAATAAGTTGGCAGATTTTGATTATTGACATGATCCACATAATATGTTAATAATTATAGTTTGTGGAAACTTTACTTCTTAATATAAGCTCTTGGCTAACGTCATTGTCATAGGTGCCCAATGGGGCGATGAAGGAAAAGGTAAAATAACTGACTTACTCAGTCGTTCCGCAGATGTTGTGGTGCGTTACCAAGGGGGTGTCAATGCTGGACACACGATTGTAGTTAAAGGTCAGACCTTTAAGCTGCACTTGATTCCCTCTGGTATTTTGTATCCAAATACCGATTGCATTATCGGCTGTGGAACAGTAATCGATCCACAGATTTTGATCGCAGAACTCGACCAACTAAAAGAACTAAATATTTCCACTGACCACCTGCTGATATCTGAGACAGCCCACGTAACGATGCCTTATCATCGGTTGATTGACCAGGCATCCGAAGAACGACGGGGAAGCCATAAGATCGGCACAACAGGTCGGGGCATTGGGCCGACTTATGCTGATAAATCTGAACGTACAGGCATTCGAGTTCTAGACTTGATGAATCCCGATAGCCTCCGTGAGCAGTTGGAGTGGACGATTAATTATAAAAACGTCATTTTAGAAAAGCTTTACAACTTGCCGCCTCTCAATCCACAAGAGGTGATTGAACAGTATTTGGGGTATGCAGAACGCTTGCGCCCTTACGTTATTGATACATCGTTAAAAATATACGATGCGATTCAGCGACGGCGCAATATTTTGTTTGAAGGCGCACAAGGTACGCTCCTTGACTTAGATCATGGAACTTATCCTTATGTCACTTCCTCTAATCCTGTTGCTGGGGGGGCTTGTGTTGGTGCAGGGGTAGGGCCGACAATGATTGACCGGGTAATTGGCGTGTCGAAAGCCTACACAACGCGGGTGGGAGAGGGGCCATTTCCCACCGAATTGGATGGAGAGTTGGGTGAATTGCTATGCGATCGCGGGGCCGAATTTGGCACAACCACCGGACGCAAACGGCGCTGTGGCTGGTTCGATGCGGTCATTGGTCGCTATGCCGTGCGGATTAACGGCATGGATTGTATGGCGCTGACCAAACTGGATGTCCTCGATGAATTAGAGGAAATTAAAGTTTGTGTCGCATACAACATAGATGGTCAACGTAGCGAACACTTCCCCACCAGTTCTCGTCAATTTGCTAGATGTCGCCCCATCTACAAAACCTTACCAGGCTGGCAAGTTTCAACAACCCACTGCCGCACCCTGGAAGACTTGCCACAGCAAGCACTGGACTATCTAAAATTCCTCGCCGAATTAATGGAAGTCCCGATCGCGATCGTCTCACTAGGAGCAAGCCGCGATCAAACAATAATCGTAGAAGACCCCATCCACGGGCCCAAACGCGCTTTATTGCAGGCCGACGGCACACCTGCTACCTTGCTAAGTGCGTAAATTAGTCATTAGTCCTTTGCTAATGACAAATGACTAATGACAAATGACTAATGACAAATGACAAAGGACAACTTCTATGGCTATTACAGTCGAATCTCAAAAACGTCCAGAAGGCAGCAAGCCAAGAGCTTTGCGCCGTTCTGGATTAGTACCTGCCAATTTGTATGGTCATAAGGGTACAGAGTCCATTTCTTTGACCATTGATGCCAAAACTGTTGAGCGTTTGCTCAAAAGAGTTTCAGTCAACAACACCTTGATTGAGTTGAATATTGCTGATGCACCTTGGCGCGGTAAAACCTTACTGCGGGAACTTCAGATCCATCCAGCCAAAGGTACACCTTATCACCTCAGCTTTTTCGCGGTTGCTGGCCACGGCGACACCACTGTAGAAGTACGGTTGCGTTTTGTGGGAACTGCTGTTGGTGTTAAACAAGAGGGTGGCGTGTTAGACACCGTAGTCACTGAATTACAAGTTAGTTGTGCGCCAGAAAACATCCCAGATGTGATCGAAATTGATGTGTCTAACTTGCAAATTGGCGACAGCTTGAGTATTAGTGATATACCCTTTCCTGAAGGTGTTACACCTCTAGCTGAATCAGAGCGACTTGTTGTGAGCGTTTTGCCACCACAAATTAGCGCTGAAGATGCTGGGACAGAAACTGAAACTGAGGCAGTTTCTTAAGCTAGGTAAACTGTGTAATAATTTTTGATGACACCAGGGGGGAAACTCCTGGTTTTTTTGTATTTGAACCGCAGAGGCGCAGAGAGCGCAGAGGACAGAGATGACAGAAGCGACTCTTCCAGTCTTAATTCAGCAAATGTTGCAACCTGGATTTTATCCCCATGCAGTAACAGAACCTATTCAACTAATTCAAACCCACATTTCTTATGTGCTGCTGACTGGAGATTACGCCTATAAACTAAAAAAACCGATGAATTTTGGTTTTTTGGACTTTTCCACCTTAGAGAAGCGGCAACATTTTTCTCAGGAAGAGTTGCGGTTAAATCAGAGGGGTGCTGGTGAACTATATTTAGAGGTTTTGCCTATAACTCTTGTAGGGGAGCAATACCAGTTAGGAGGAACTGCTGAGGCTGTAGAATACGTGCTGAAAATGCGCCAGTTTCCTCAAGAGTCGCTATTGAGTACGCTTTTTGAACAGGGTAAGTTAAATGAGACACGCCTAGATGAGTTGGGACGGGTGGTTGCTCAATACCATGCCGAAGCACAGACGAATGATTACATTCGCAGTTTTGGTGAAGTGCCAAATGTCCGGGCTGCCTTTGATGAGAATTATCAGCAAACTGAAAAGTATATTGGTGGCCCCCAGACTCAGGCGCAATTTACAGAAACAAAGCAATATACAGATAACTTTTTTGCCGAACGTCCAGAATTATTTGCTAGCAGAATTCACAACGATTATATTCGTGAATGTCACGGAGATTTACACCTGAGAAATATTGCCCTGTGGCACGACAAAATCTTGCTGTTCGATTGTATTGAGTTTAACGAGCCGTTTCGCTTTGTCGATGTGATGTACGATGTGGCGTTTACAGTGATGGATTTGGAAGCGCGGCAACGCAAAGACTTAGGGAATGCGTTTTTGAATGCCTACATAGAGCAAACTGGAGACTGGGAAGGTTTACAGGTGTTGCCCTTGTATTTAAGTCGTCAGGCTTATGTCCGGGCGAAGGTGACATCATTTTTGCTAGACGATCCAAGTGTACCTGCGGCGGTAAAGGAAGAGGCGACAAAAACCGCCAGTGAGTATTACAAACAGGCTTGGGAGTACACTAAACCAAAGGTTGGAGAGCTAATTTTGATGTCAGGGTTGTCGGGTTCTGGTAAAAGTACCACAGCCAGACATTTAGCTCGTCAACAGGGAGCGATTCACCTGCGTTCTGATGCGGTGCGGAAACATTTAGGGGGAATTCCTCTGTGGGAAAAAGGTGGCGATGATTTGTATACACCTGAGATGACCGAAAAAACCTACACAAGGCTGCTGGAATTGGGAATTATCCTGGCTAAACAAGGGTTTTCGGTGATTTTGGATGCCAAGTATGATCAACAGCATTTGCGGCAAGAAGCGATCGCTCAAGCTACAAAGCACGAAATTCGCCTTCAAATTATCCAATGCACAGCACCGCTAGAAGTTCTAAAAGAGCGTCTGAACAACCGCACTGGTGATATTGCTGATGCCACCGCCGATTTATTAGCCTCACAAATCAAACAAGCTGAACCTTTCACTGAAGAAGAACAAGCCTACGTAAAGATTTTGGATACAACTCAATCACAAGAGGCACAATTAAAATAATTCGTAATTCGTAATACTTCGACTTCGCTCAGTACAAGTTCGTAATTCGTAATTGAATCTAAAATTACAAACTATGAATTGGTTCTAGTTAATAGCCTTTTTTTACTATATGGCAGACAAAAAGAACGACTTTTTCAGTATTTCTCCCAGCTTCTTTTCTCAGTTGTTATTTGGGGCATTTTTAACATTTATATTAATAATGACCGGCTCCGCACCAGCCCTAAGCATCTTCTTAGGAATCATGGGCGGTTTCATCCTCAGCTGGATCACCAATGTAACCGATAATAGCCCCCAGGCAGCAAATGTAGCCTCCTCTGATGGTGTTGATACAGGATTAAAATATTGGTTATTTTTCATGCTTGGCTTTGTATATTTGGGGTATCCAGCACCCATGAGTATCTTGCTAGGTGGATTAGGCGCTTTAGCTGGAGGCTGGATTACTGCTTGGTGGGGAAGTAAGGAAGAAACTAGAACTCAGTTGCAAGTTGAAGAATTAGAAGAGGGCGAAGTTGAACCAACAAACGACAGGATGAACAAACGGCAAACAAGAAGAAACACCCGCCGTTACCGTCGCGCTCCTGGAAATAGTATCAATTTCAGGTTTTGGGAAAGATAGTAAGTGGGGAATTGGGAATTGGGCATTGGGCATTGGGCATTGGGCATGGAAAAGAGACAAGGGAGACAAGGAAGACAAGGAAGAGGGGGAGACTTAATTTTAATAATTCCCCCTTGTCCCCCTTGTCTCCCTCATCCCCCCCATTCCCCATTCCCCACTATGTTTTTATATCTCTCGAAATTACTGCCACTATTTTTTTATCCACTAGGATTAGCCTGTGTAAGTTTGGTAGTCGCATTAGTCACGTTGTGGAAACGACCGCACACTGCGGCGATCGCAATTGCTTTTGCCCTAACTTTATTGCTATTTTGTAGTAACGCCTGGATCGCTAAATCATTAGTGCGATCGCTAGAATGGCAAAATCTCCCACTCGCCCAAATACCAGTTGCAGATGCAATTGTGGTTTTGGGTGGCGCAACTAAATCAGCTTTTTTCCCAAGACCTACCGTTGATTTGAGTGAATCGGGCGACCGCGTGATTTATGCCGCCCAACTATATCGCCAAAAAAAAGCCCCTATAATCATTCTTAGCGGCGGCCGCGTTGATTGGCGTGGTGGCGGTTCACCAGAATCGGCAGATATGGCAACAATACTCACATCTATTGGTATTCCATCTGACGCGATTGTTCAGGAACCTGAATCTCTCAATACTTATGAAAATGCTGTAAATGTCCGAAAAATTTTAGAATCTCGTGGAATTAATAAGGTATTATTAGTTACTTCGGCAATGCATATACCGCGATCGCTTAACATTTTCAAGCGTCAAGGAATTAATGTCATTCCTGCACCCACTGACTTTTTAGTTAGTCAAGGTGAACTGCAAGAACTTGGTGGCACTCCCAAAGCCGCTATACTAAATTTATTACCTGATACCGACAACTTGCACCAATTTACCAGCGCTTTAAAAGAATACATTGGTTCTTTTATCTATCGCTTACGCGGTTGGCTTTAATAAAGTTATGAGTTAGGAATTATGAATTATGAGCATCTGTGCGAAAGCAAATATACCAGGCGATTAGAAATCGCGGCTACACAAACGAAGTCCGCCTACGCGGACTCTAGGAATTTGAAACCCACGGAGGTGGGTTTTGTCTGTATAGCCGTGAATTCTATTCGCCAGGGCAGGTGTGTTTTTACAAAAGTCAGATGCTCCCATTATGATTTATGAGTTATTAACTATGAATTATTAATTATGAAATGTACTAAATTTTAAACTTCTAACTCCTGCCTTCTGCCTCCTGCCTCCTTCAATAACTTTATGTCTAAAAACTTGCCCTATATTATGCCATCGCCTCAACCCCAAGTTGAGGAAGCTTTTGCTGCTCACCAAACAACCCACCAGTTCTACCACGAAGTTCGCTCAAGGTCAGAGTTTCAGCGTTATTGTGAGTGGTATTATACAACAGCAGAGCAGAACCGCCAAGAGCTAAAAAGAATGCGCGGCGAACTGAATATTTTTCAGTGGTTTCGCCGCCGATAAGTGATTTAGATGACTTCTAACTCATTTTCACGTAAGTGGGCTTTAAATTTTTTACTAAACTGGACTACAATCGGCAGATTAGCGCTTACTGGTCTGTCTCGCCATTGGGTGGCAATACCTACTACATCACCTTCTGTGCCTTTGATGTCAAAAGCCTGATTCCGGTGTTCAGGATGATGATACACTACTACCGAATCTTTAACGCGGACGCGATCGCCAACTTTCATAACAACATTTACACCTAGCATTTGCTTTTCCACAAGTATCTGCTACAAAATATATGATTAAATCGGTTAAAATTCTATTTAATCAGCTATTTCTTGACGCTTCACAGGGGTGCGACGGCGCATTTAACCCTCTGCGTCCAGGCACGTCTTAGCAATCCGTGCATAGTTTTCTAACTTTTTTGCCGCGTTAATACATATTGCCCTCACCCTCCGTTTGATCCCAAAACCAGGGAAACGGAAGAAAATAAAGCAATACTCAGATATGCTTAGTACTTTGGCAAGAGATATAACCCTTTTATCTTCAGGGTAACTGAAAGTTTTCGGAGCATTCTAAAACCCTTCATTTGTATCAGGGATATTAACATCTGGTCAGGAGAATATTTTACACAATTCCTGGAACAACAGGTTCACGACTTTACCGAAAAACTGTGTCTAAAGCCCCGTTCTGACTTCGACAGGTTCAGTCACCATCTAGGACGGCTTTTTATTATTTCTATATTTTGGGTTTATTTTATACTTGCGGTGTCGCCGTATTTACCCAAGGAACATAACTTTCGGGAAAGAAGTACATTGAGTGTTATTCAAAGGCTTCGCGGAGGACGGTTTGCATGAGGTCTTCTGCAAGTTGTTTTCGGTGTTTGATTTGTTCTTGCAATTGGTCAATTATTTTCATCAGATAATCGACTTTTTCAACGATCGCTTTTTGTTCCGCAAGCGGAGGAAGGGGAAAAAGCAAAGATGTGATTATATTAAGATTGATGTTTTTTTGGGCTGTCGCAGGAGCAAATTTTATAATTTCATCTTGAACACAAAAAAGATAGTATTTAATCATCCAAGACATTGAAATATTGGTTAAAGATGTGAAGCCAACAATACTATCCGGGAAGCAAGCATCTATTCCCAAAAACCCAGTTTCTGCAATATTGGCAGCAATAGTAATACAGAGAGTATCTTTACTCCACAGCCTACTTTGGGCTAAACCAATTTCATTATAAAATTGACTACATCTTGTAATATATCCCTTGCTTTTTTTTGCACTGGAAACATCCCCTGTTTGTATAAATGGAATATTGCCATCTTTGAACAAATTTCCATCATTTCGAGGTCTATGCTTAGATTTGCCACGCTCAAAAATTCCTACATTTCCCAAACTACACCAAACCCAACTATCAGGTACAGAAAATGGGATTTTATCGGGTATTATTTCGGGGAGGGGTTTTTCTTGTTTAAGTTTTCCGTCAGCAATTAATTGTCGTTTTTCGGCTTTGATTTTAGCTAGGAGTGCGGCTGCGTCAGTATCTGGGTTGCCTTTTTGCATTGGGTGGCGATCGCGCCATTCTGCCGTGAGTTGTCCTGCGATCGCTTCTTGTAAAATTGCCTGTTTCAGTTGAGAAATATATCTTTCTTGTTTTTGCAGTTCAACTCTAAGTAAAATTAAACCTTGATCGGCGTGTTGAATTCTTTTGAGAAAGTTTTCTTGTTCTTCCAGTGGAGGAAAACGGAACTCAAAATCAAAAAATAGTTTTGCTTGTAGTCTGATGCGTTGTGTTACACCTTGACTTGATTTAATACAAGCATTTAAAAACAAGGGTGTGTTAGTTAACCAATAGAAAAAATCACGTTTAACCTTTGTTTCATCAATATCAAAATACCAAAAATCATTAGTAACAATTGCACCATCTAATTCATCTGGTACAATTCCAAAAGCACCATTTCTTGCATCAATTCCAGAGAGAATAAATTGACCTTTAGAGATTTTGTACATCTTAGAGCCAATTAATTTTCCTTTGGTTTTATTTCTTAAAACAACTCCTTTGTGATGTACTTTAATTGTAACAAGAGAATATTCCTGCTCAGGTTGAAGTTCAGCAGGAACTTTAACTCTATGTAAAAATTCAGAAACTTTGACAGATTTATACATTTTTCAAAACATTCTTTAACTTATCTAGTGTTTCATCACTCTTACGAAAAGAATCATGTAACATTCCCAACAACTCCACGGAACTATAACCCCTTTCTTGTTCCGAAAAATGAGGATTTTTCGCATCTAAATTAAATCCGTTTTTCTCTAAATCCGTAAAACTCACCCGCCATGCTTGCTCATTTTCCTCACGCTGATGCCACCAAGCCTTCAGAGACTTAAACTCACTTTTATTAATCGGTTTCGTCTTAGAATACGCCTTTATCCCTTCCATTAATTGATGTTCCCAATACCAGATTTCTGTTGTCGGTTTACCCTTCGTAAAAAACAAAAGATTAGTCGCCACAGACGCATAAGGTTGAAACACCGAATTAGGTAAACGCACAATCGTATGCAGATTACAAGACTCTAATAAATGCTGACGAATCCGCGCCTTTACCCCATCCCCCGTTAACGAGCCATCGGGTAAAACGATCGCTGCCCGTCCCCCATCTTGCAGATATCGCACCATCAACAACAGAAACAAATCTGCACTTTCGGTAGTGCGATAACTCATCGGGAAATTATCTTGCACTCCATCAGTCACCGAAGCCCCAAAAGGTGGATTAGCCAAAATCACATCTACCCGATCCGCCGCACCGATGGAAGTATATTCTCGATTCAGACTATCTATATATTCAATATTCGGAACTTCGATCTCATGGAGAAATAAATTCGTCACCGCCAACATAAACGGTAACGGCTTAAACTCCATCCCCTTAATCGTCTTTTCCAACGTCTCCAGATCCCGCACCTCATCAATCCCTTGCTGACGCAGATGATTAATCGCGCAGGTTAAAAAACCATCGGTTCCACAAGCCGGATCGAGTACGGTTTCCCCCAACATCGGGTTAACCATTTCTGTCATCAACTCCGTCAAAGCGCGGGGCGTATAAAACTCCCCATAAGCCCCCGCCGTTTGGAGTTCGCGCAAAATCGTTTCGTAAATATCCCCGAATAAATGACGATCTTCGGAACTTTCAAAATCAATTTCATTGAGACTATCCAAAACTTGGCGAATAATCGTCCCATTCTTCATGTAATTATTCGTACCCTCAAAAATCTCCCGCACAATCACTGCGCGTTGATTACCCGTGCTGGTGTCTAAATTTCGCAGCGTGGGGAACAATTCTTGATCGATAAAATTCCGTAATTCATCTCCCGTTAATGACTTTTCACCATTAGTCATTCCCTTCTCTGAAATTGCCCAATTGCACCAACGCAACCTTTCTGGAATCACCGAAACAAAATCATCCTTGAGTAATTCTAACTCGCGATCGCTAGCATCCAAAATTTTCAGAAACAGTAACCAGCCCAACTGTTCAATCCGTTGTCCATCACCAGACACACCCGGATCTTTCCGCATAAAATTACGCAGACTTTTAATATTACCGCCCAGATTTTTCATGAGACATTGACCGAATTTAATTATGCGTTGACTAAAATTTGTAGTTTGGATAATTCCTGACTTTTCACGGTATCTGAAAAACCTCTCTCTAAATCTCTCTCCTTTTAGGAGAGAGACTTTAAATTTTCCCCCTTCCCTCGTAGGGAAGGGGGTTAGGGGGTTAGGTTTTTCGTGGCTTTTCCACATAACGTGAAAAGTTAGGGCGTAATTCATCGTAGGGGCAATTCATGAATTGCCCCTACGCTACTACCTGATACAATTCAGATTTTAATTCCTGCAAAGCTGAAACATATTGAGATTTACCGCCAAATAATTGTACAATTTCACCTGGAGATCCAAGTTGCTTCAAGGGTTCTAATTTTAGCACCGAAAGTTCCTCGATATTCTCGATGCCATCGGTAGCATATTTTTCTAAAAGAGCATCTAAAACCGCCCGCACTTGTGAACCATACTTAGTAAAATAATCTCGTTTTCTGACATTTTCTGCCCGTTCTTTACGAGTTAAGGGAGGACGATCCCAAGCAATATGACAAATTACATCAAATAAATCCAAATCTTTTTTAACATCTTGCTGCAAATTCTCAAGAATAATATCCTGTTCCCGAAGTTCTGCAATCAAAGCACTTTTTTTATCCGCCTGATTCCAGCGTGTCAAAAACTCATCTAAACTGCTAAATTCTCGCAGCAAATTTTGTTTAGTATAGTCTCGTAAACTAGTTGTCACCAAATCCCCATCATCATTGAGATATTGAATCCGCTCATTTAAAATTGCTATATTTACGCCAGCAATATAAACCTTAACCTGTTTTTCTGTAGTAATTTCGCCACCATCAATAATTGTCGGTTTTATATTTTCTGAAATCTCGTTATTTTGCTCAAAATCAACTTTTTCTCCTGTCTCGCGATCGATAATTTCTTCTGTTATATCCCCGATAATATTTTCTGGTGTAAATGGCTCATTTTCCCGTACTTCCTTAATCATTACCGGATCGCCATCAAAAGCGCGATCTAAAAATAGATCCGTCACATTCCGAAAATCCATAATTGTGAAAAATTGCTTACCAAACTCTTCATTAATCCTTGTTCCTCGGCCGATAATTTGTTTAAACTCTGTCATCGAACGAATATTAGAATCTAGGACAATTAATTTACAGGTTTGAGCATCAACCCCCGTTGTCATTAACTTAGAAGTCGTCGCAATCACCGGATAACGTTCTTCTGGATTAATAAAATTATCCAATTCTAGTTTACCTTCCTTATCTTCTCCTGTAATTCGCATCACATATTTATAATTTTCCCGAACTAAATCTCCGGCTTCATTAGCAATAGCTTGTCGCATCCGTTCCGCGTGTTCTGTATCCACACAAAAAATAATTGTTTTTGCATAAACATCAGTTTCCCGCAAAAATTCTATCACTCGTTTTGCAATAGCTTTTGTCCGTTCATCAATTACCAAAATCCGGTCAAAATCTTTGCGATTATAAACCCGATCTTCGATAAAATCCCCTGATTTATCTCGCTTACCTGCTTCTGGTTGATATCCTTCTAGGTCAACATTTAAACCGACTCGAATCACTTTATAGGGAGCAAGAAAACCGTCATCAATCCCTTGCTTCAGAGAATAAGTATAAATTGAACCACCAAAATATTCAATATTAGAAACGTCCTTTGTTTCCTTTGGTGTTGCTGTTAACCCTATTTGGCTTGCTGAACTAAAATATTCTAAAATTTCTCGCCATTTACTATCCTCTGCCGCGCTACCACGATGACATTCATCAACTATAATTAAATCAAAAAAATCTGGACTAAATTCTCGGTAAGCATCAGCATTTTCATCATAATTAACCAAACCCTGGTATAATACTAAATATATTTCAAAAGCGGTGTCAATGACTTTCTTTTTAATCACCGTCATTTTGCTTTTAAAATGCTTAAAATCACCGCGTTTGGTTTGACTAATTAAGGCTTGGCGATCGGCTAAAAATAAAACTCGTTTTTTGATGCCATTTTTCCACAGCCGATAAATAATCTGAAAAGCGGTGTAAGTCTTACCCGAACCCGTTGCCATGACCAATAGTAAACGATCTTGACCTTTAGCAATCGCTTCCACCGTCCGATTAATCGCAATTTGCTGATAATAGCGCGGTTGGCGACCTTTAGGATCAAAAAAGTAATCAAAAGTTGCTATTTCTTCCGCTTCTGGGGTTTCAATCTGCTTAAACTTCTTATATTTCTGCCAAAGTTGATCGGGAGTCGGGAAATTATCAAGACTTAATTCTCGTTCAATTAAATTAGAAAAACCAGATTTATCATGTTCTAAAAAACCATCACCATTAGAACTAAAAGCCACAGGTAAATCTAAAATATCTGCATAATTTAAAGCCTGTTGCATCCCGTGACCAACAGGATAAATATTTTTCTTAGCCTCAATCACCGCAATCGGAATATTAGGCTGGTAATAAAGAATATAATCGGCTTTTTTTCCCTTTCCGCGTTGCGTTTGATTGCCTTTGACATAAATCCGACCATCAGTGAAATAGACTTGTTCTCGGACTTGCTTGCTAACATCCCACCCTGATTTAACCAAAGCAGGTAAAATATACTGTGTACAAATATCCTGTTCTGAAAGCTCTCGTTTATTGGTCATCTGTAAATTTACTTACTTTTATTCAGTAAGGGTAATTGATTAATTGCCCCTATCAAATAATGGATTGCTCAATTATATACAGATGCGCTTGAGGCTAATACCAACCTCATCATAGAATAGACGTCTCCAAAAAAGAATGTAGAGACGTAGCACTGCTACGTCTCTACAAGGGTTCTAGATAACGCATATTTAATTTCTGGAATTGTCTAATTAGTTGTCAAAGCTCAATACCCAAACCTTTACTAGCAGCAGTCACTAAGGCAACTTTGCCACAGAGTTGCAAATCCATAATCTTGATTTTTGTTGTTTACAGTAACTTGAAGCCAAGGTGATTGAGAACTTCACGCAAGCGATCGCGTCCTCTCAGTGATTCTACGGTTGCGATGCGTTGCGCTGAGTGTTCTGACCAATCACCAGGGACATTCATCTTTTGTTCAGTATAGAATTCTTTGATGATGTCGTTGTAATGAGCGATCGCTTCTTCTTGCTCTGCTAATTTATAAGTTTCGCGGTGCAGCACAGCTGATTGTGGCAACCTTGGCTTAATCGCTGCTTCTACCTCTGGATTTGGATAGCCCACACACAGCCCAAATACAGCATACACAGAGGAGGGCAAATTCAATATCTCTGCTACCTCTTGCGGGCGGTTCCTGATTCCACCGATATACACTGTTCCTAAACCGAGTGACTCGGCTGCAACTGCTGCATTTTGTGCCGCCAAAGTTGCATCGATTGTTGCCGTCACAAACATTTCCAAGTATTCCAGCGCATCATGAGATATGCCGCGACTGTCAGCAACGTAACTCAGACGCGCTAAGTCTGCTAACCAAACCAAAAATAAAGGAACCTGCTTAATATGTGCTTGGTTCCCCGCTAACTTAGATAACTCCTCTTTGCGCTGTTGATCTTCAACTGCTACCACACTCCAGGTTTGCAAATTAGAGGAAGTAGATGCAGATTGGGCGGCTGCAATTAACAACTCCAGAGTTCCCTCTGGTAAAGGATCAGATAGATAAGACCGGATGGAACGGTGAGATAATAGTGCAGTCAGAGAATCATTCCATTCAATTTCGGGATTAAAGGGAATTTCACCGTAGCGCGATCGCAGTAGTTCTGTAGGATTAGTCATAATCAACTCCAAGATTCAAAATTCAAAAATTGTCAGTTGTTTTATTACTAACATCAATCCCATTTGTAGGGATGTACAGATGTATCTCCCTACAGTCAACTCATTGTAATACAGCAGATTTCAAGTAGGTGAGGTACACAAGCTAAGTCTGTTACCCAGCTATAAAGAGTGTTTTACTCCTGTTAGCGTAGCCCATTTTGAATTCTGACTTCTGAATTCTACTGTAGTTTAAGTTTTTGGTGAAAATGCCGCATATTCTTCTTTTGTCAACACTGCATCCTTCACATTTACCTCCTTGGGAATTAACTTCAATTTATAATATGTATCCGCAACACCTTGTTGTAGATTTATCAGATTGTCGTCAACTGGTACAATCCCAAATGTCCGTCTATTAATTGCTTTAGTCATAGTTTCTAAATCAATTCCTAACACAGGTGCAAGAGTTTTTGCTACTTCTTTTCGATTCTGTTTAGACCATTCTTCTACATTTTTAATTTCCTCCACTATTGCCTTCACAGTTGGGGAATTTTCAGTGACAAATTTGCGTGTCATCAAATAATATCCTCCCTGTTTATTAATTCCTGTACCATCAATCAGGACTCTGGCTTGAGTTGCCTGTTGAGCTGCTGCATAGAAGGGGTCCCAAATTACCCATGCATCTACACTACCCTTGACAAATGCAGCACGGGCATCAGCTGGAGCCAAATATTTAGGTTCAATGTCAGTATATTTTAATCCGGCTTTTTCTAAAGCTTGGACTAATAATAAGTGGGCACTAGACCCTTTTTGAAAAGCAACTTTTTTGCCTTTTAGGTCAGTAACTTTTTGAATCGAGGAATTTTGGGGAACAAGAATTGCTGAACTAGCAGGACTAACAGCAATACCAAGAACGTAAGTTAGTGATGCTCCTGCTGCTTGAGCAAATATTGGCGGTGATTCTCCTACTGCACCGATGTCAATACTACCCACATTCATGGCTTCTAGTAGTTGTGGCCCCGCTTGAAATTCAGTCCACTGTACAGTTATACCTTCGGGTACCAAACGCTTTTCTAAAACACCTTTGGTTTTCAGCAAAATATTCTGTTTCTGATAGCCAAATCTGACTACTGTTGCTTTACTGGAAGCAGAATTGCCCTGAGATGTGGCGCTAGGATTAGGGGTAGGTGTCGATGAACAGGCAGCAAATAGCACACTCAGACACAGCCCCGTAACAAAAGCCCCCGCAATTGGCAAAGGAGAAGAAAAGAATAATTTGTGCTGGCTATTAAATGGGATATTCCTGATTTTTATCAACCATATCCACTTGGCAATGAAACGGCGAAAGATTAGGTTAATCATCAAAATGATTTCTCTGAGCTATATGGATACTATAAACCTATAGAGTTACCGGAGTATATCAATAAATTCAGGGAAATTTGACATAATAGGAATTACGCAAAACTAAATGCGGTAGGGTCAATTAATGAATTGCCCCTACAGAGGATCTCAATACATACGGTTCGGTTAAGGGAAGAGACGGCGATTTATCGCGTCTTTGCGATCTATAACTTTCATCAAAAAACCTTATCCGAACCGGATTGCGGCGGATCTGGTTTTTCAAATCATCTATACTTGGTCTTTCCTGTCAATGCGTAAGTTCATTATCCTAGTATCAAAAAATATATTACTAATTCAGAAAATCAGGTTCTTCACGGACAATCCTGTCGTAAAGGGGCTGGAAACCGAACCACCCACTTGTCCGTGACCCCACTTGAGTTTGTGTTAAACGGGCTGTTTCGTGTTTGATAGTAGTTGGTCTACCCGCAGCTTCTGCCAGTAGTTGGGCTTGGCACGATCGCTCTAAACTAATGTACCAAAAGGCTGCTTCATCTACCGTATTTCCCACAGTTAAAATGCTGTGGTTACGGAGAATTATGGCTTTCTTTGGCCCCAAGGTTTGCGCCAGTCGTTGACCTTCAGAAGTTTCTAAAACCACACCTGTGAAATCGTCAAACAGGGCATGATCTTCGTAAAAAGCACATGAATCTTGTGTCAAGGGGTCAAGGAGACGACCTAAACTAGACCAGGCTTTGCCATAAATTGAATGGGCGTGAGCCGCCGCGATCACATCAGGTCGAACTTCATGAATTTGAGAATGGATGGCGAAAGCCGCTCGATTTACTTCAGCATCGCCTTTAACCACCTCACCTTCTGTGTTAACTAAGAGCAGGTCAGAAACTCGGATATGACCGAAGTATGTTCCTAGTGGATTGACCCAGAAATGGTCTGTAAATTCTGGATCGCGAGCCGTAATATGGCCTGCGATTCCCTCGCTGAAACCAAACTTACCAAATAGGCGAAAGGCTGCGGCTAGGCGTTGCTTGCGGTGCAGGCGCTCGTCTTCAACTCGCTCGAATATAGGGGGTTGTGGTCTATCGTACCTGGGCATGTTCTTTTTCCTCTTCCTCTTTGCAGGGAGCGTTGGAATATCCAGAGCGAAAGGATTTGACGCTATGAGATTCTGGGATGAACTGGTGACGCAAAATGCAGCCAGTATCATTACCCAGAATATGAATAGATACAGATGCGCTCTGGGATGTAGTTTTGACGGCGTGGATATCATCATCTGGGGGTAACAGGCGGTAGATATCGCCTGGTTGAAGCCTACGCACTTCAGTTACTTGTAATTGTGCGCGTCCTTCAGCATCGCCGTTATCTACACGGCGATAGACTGTTTCTTCTTGATTACCTTTGTATAAACCAATCAATCCCCAGGCCAAATGGTCGTGGACGGGAGTCGTGGAACCTGGCGGAATCACCAAGCTGAAGACTGACAGAGAACGGTCTTTAGCGCGATAAAGTAGCCACTGACCTATACCACCGCCCATCTTACTTTCAGGATTAATTTGGGCAAATTTTTCAGGTAGCCATTCCTGTTGGGCAAGCAGTTCTTGAAAATAGGGTTCTAATCTAACAAGAGTTTGTGCGCGATCGTCAGCAGCGATCTCGCTAATTTCCCGCACTGTTGCTACAAAGGATCGTAATTCCTGGCTCTCAATAAACCATTGGTCTTCTGGCAATGGTTCCAAGATAGTGTGGTTCGTCATCTATAATTAATTCCTCCCTTTGGCAGGCGACTAAGATTAACTAATTTGTAATTCACGCCGTGTGCAACTTTCTCTCAAACCTAACCCCCAACCCCTTCCCTGCAAGGGAAGGGGAGTAAGAATCAAAGCCTCTCAGGAGTGGGGGAGAGGAATGGAAGCGGGGTTTCAATCCTAAGTTGCACATCGCGTTAATTCGTAATTCAGAATTAAATTACGAATTACGAACTTGTACTGAGCGAAGTCGAAGTATTACGAATTACGAATTATTTTAATGCTAGGGTGAATCTTGAAGCCCTGTTGCTCAAGTTTTAGACGAGATAGAGACTCCTTCAGAATGATAGTAAAAGGATATCGCTGGAATACAGTAGCTTTACCTTGTGACAATAGCAGCCTAGCATGGCTGATGCGTACTGGATACAACGGTTGTTGGTTGGCATCGAGAATGAATACTTTAGTCATGCAATTTTGAAATAATCAAATTATTTACAGCAGTCTTCAAATATTTCAGACGAAGAATGCGGAGTAGTTAAATTAGGGACTGACAAGAAATAAATTATCTATCTTGTGGGGTAAGATATTAAGCAAAACTGTACTAAGCAATGACAGCTGCTTGTCGCTCCCGCCGTTGCACTTCTGCCCGGACTAGGGGAATCACATCACGACCGTAAGCGATCGCATCTTCTAATGGATCAAATCCCCGAATCAATAGAGTCGTCACTCCCGCATCATAGTAATCCACAAGGGACTCTGCTACTTGCTCCGGCGTACCAACAAGGGCGGTAGTATTACCATAAGCACCAGTAGCAGCAGCAATTGGAGTCCACAAGCGCTTATCGAAAATTTCGCTTTCTTGGGCAAACTGTAATAAACGACTGGAACCCACTGCTTGCGGACGTGCTGAATTCAAGTAGCGAGTTAAGGGTAGTGGATTTTCTGTTTTTGCCGCCCGAATTTCTTTAACACGGGAAAGAATTGAATGCGCTCGTTCCCAAGCCTTCGCTTCAGTATCACCCAAGATTGGCCGCAAAGATACACTGAACCGTGGCGATCGCCCCGGTGGTGTTACAGCTTTTACTTCACGTATCCGTTCTTTAATTGCTGCAATAGGTTCTCCCCACATAGCGTACACATCACTGTGCTTTGCACCCACAGGTACTGCTGCACCAGAAGCACCCCCAAAGTACACAGGTATATGGGGCTGTTGCAGAGGCTTCACATCTGAATAAGCGTCTTTCACCCGGTAGAATTCGCCCTCATAATCGAAGGGAGTATCACTTATCCATATTCGGCGCACAATGTCAAGGTATTCATCTGTACGGCGATAGCGAGTATCATGGTCGAGCCAATCACCATCGCGTTGTTGTTCAGCATCGCTGCCACCTGTAATAATGTGTACGGCAATGCGACCATTAGTAAAATGATCCAAAGTTGCTGTCTTGCGTGCAAAGAGCGTAGGAGCCACGAAACCAGGGCGATGAGCGATTAAAAACTTCAACCGTTCTGTTGTAACCGCCGCAAACGATGCCACAGTTAAGCTATCGGGGCCAGTTGAACCATAACCAACCAACACGCGATCAAAGCCACCATCTTCATGTGCCTGAGCAAACTTGCGAACATAAACAGG
The DNA here is from genome assembly GCF_017115105.1 of Nostoc sp. NMS2. Lineage (GTDB taxonomy): Bacteria > Cyanobacteriota > Cyanobacteriia > Cyanobacteriales > Nostocaceae > Nostoc. The sequence continues at coordinate 93,120 of NZ_JABXKH010000135.1, read as the reverse complement.
ATCTATGGAACCGCCCGTGATTGCAACTCTCGGCCCATCTAACTCAGATATTTGTCGCGTTCCAATCATTCCAATAAATTCAATTGGCATAGTGCATATCTTTAAAAACTACATTGGGCAAAATAGTTCTGTACATGGATAGCGGGGCGTTTAGCCCATTCCAAGTTCTGAGTAAATTACTATTTGCAGAGTTACTTGGAGCGCAGCCAGAAATCACTAAACCTAGCCAAGAATTAGCAACCAATAAGGCATTAAGGGACTTGACTGAGCGTTGTAGCAATAAAAATAAGAACTTTTTAAATTGATTCAACAACTTTTTTATTACTCCTTTGATTAAAGAAAAGATAAGAATGAGAGTCTAAAAGTAAACTCCAGAACTCTCGTTCTTATCGCTCACTAGGGATTTTCAAGGAATAAATCATCCAATCTTGTGAGGTAATCTCACAAGAATTAGTTAGATATTTTTATCGGGAAGTCTTTTAGCTGTGATATTGGCTTCCTTAAGTACGGTAAGTCGGTCGAATAACCGTTGAATTAACTACAAGCAAAAATTATCACATACAAATTGAAAAAGCAATAGGTTAGCTCTTAGGCTACACTTTGATTCTTTGGGATTCTGTCAACAAGAGGAAAAGGGGCAGGGGGCAGGGAGACAAGGGAGATAAGGAAGAGGGGGGAGACAAGGGAGAGACTTCTTCAATAATTCCCCCTTGTCCCCCTTCCCACTGCTCCCCTGCCTCTTCGGTCAAAAGGGGGTAATTGCTTGCAAATGTAAGGGTTTTTCTAATTGTGGATGCTCGAAGCGAAGTTCTCTGGCGTGTAGATGTAAGCGACTAGTAACTGCATCGCATCCATAAAGGCGATCGCCTAAAATAGTTATCCCAAGTCCTCGGACATCAGCCGCATGAACCCTCAATTGATGGGTGCGTCCTGTTAGCGGGGTAAATTCTAAGCGGGTGTAATCTTGTTCTCTCGCTATTACCTGGAAGTTTGTCAAGCTGGGTTTACCGTGTTGCCAATCAACTTTTTGATAAGGGCGATTTTCAGGATCTCCCCACAATGGCAAGTCAATTACACCTTGTTCAGCGATCGCAACGCCGGAAAGTATGGCTTCATAAACCTTGTGAACCTGGCGCTGCTGAAACTGCTGGCTGAGTTGCCGATGGGTTTGGCGATCACGTGCTAACAACAAAATCCCAGAAGTTTCTTGATCTAGGCGATGCACAGATGCAAGCGCCATGCCATCCGGTAACAGATGACGTAAGCGACTCAAAACACTATCTTGGCGATCGCGATAACGACCAGGTACCGAAAGTAACCCAGCAGGTTTATTTACCGCAATCAACCATTCATCTTCATAAATAATCGGTAAAGTGACCTCTCCCCAAACCCCTCCGCTAATAGGGGAGGGGCTTCTTACTCCCCCTTCCCTCGCAGGGAAGGGGGCTGGGGGGTTAGGTCTTAAGCCTGAGAGCAAAAACCCCATCAATGGCTGACATCGTTCGGCACACGCGCCATAAAATTCTCCCGGAATTTTATCCTGATTTACTGAAGATGCACCCCACCAAAACTCTGCCATTGCCAGTGGTTTTAAATTATGTGTTGCCGCATAATGCAGTAACTTTGGGGCACAACAGTCTCCAGTGCCAGTGGGCGAACCTTCTGGCATCAATTGCTGTAATGATAGCGATCGCCCGGAAAAATTAGTCAGGCTGTAGCTAGCGTGCATCTGAGCTTGTAATTGACGAGATAACGCTTTACGCTGTTGTTTCAGTTCGCTAATTAGCGCATCCGTTGCTGCAATTAACTGTCGAAGAGGCTGTAATACTGCATTTTGCTGGCGTTTAAGTTGTCGTCGCTCAATTCCTTGCTGACGACTTTCTTCGTCGAGTTGTTCAAGGGCAATAGTGAGTGCTTCTGGATGGAGTGTATTGCAGATTTGTTGACGTTTTTCCTGTCGTTGGTGTTTGCAATGACGATGGCGATCGCTCATTGCTTGCAATTGTCGCTCAAATTCATCAGATAAGGTTTGGTATTGCTGGCGTTCAGGCAGTTGCTTCAAGGTAATAATTTCCTGCTTAATCGCGTCCAACTCAGACAAAGTGCGGGCTTCCTCGAAAGCAACTTCGTCTCGTCCTGGAATTGGTGGAATCCAACCTTCAACCACACTACAACCATTCAAAAGACCCGAAAAGGCTTTCAGTACCCGTTGTTCGCCATTAGGCAGTTCAACCAACAGTATTCCATACATCTTGCCTTCATGAGAATAACAGTCATTCTTTGCAAGTTGTTGCATTAGTCCATGAGCGATCGCTTCGGACATTGAGGTGCGGGGTAATCTTAAGCGATGTCTACGACGGTCACTGAGCGAAGTCGAAGTGCGGGCTACGCCTACGCCAGTTTCAAGACAATGCCCTTCGTACCAATAACTTGGAGATAAATCGCTGACAGCAAAATCGCAGTCGATGAAATCTGAAAATGCGTGCAAAACTACCATACAAAGTATGATTGCAAATTTAGCTGATCCTAATATTACGCGATGTGCAACTTATTCTTAGAACCCCACTTCCAAACCTCTCCCGAAACGAGAGAGGCTTTGATTCTTGCTCCCCTTCCCTTGCAGGGAAGGGGTCGGGGGTTAGGTTTGAAAGAAAGTTGCACACGGCGCAATATTTTAAATTATTGCTTTTACTAAAATATATTACTAAACAGTATTGCTTTATATATGGTCTTGAGTAAGTGCGATCGCCCTAATTTGTAGTATTTAGTAGCTGTTATTCAGTAACACCTATTTGAGCGATCGCAGCTAAAAATCCAACCTTGTAATGCACCAAATGACTCTAGAATTTAGCTAGCAGGAATCGATGAATCGCTCTCCGGTGGATTATCTTGTGCTGGTGGAAGCGGTTGTTCAGATGAATTATCTTCTATGGTTGTAGATTCCGGCTCTTTTGTCATACCATGCTGCTCTTGCCCTCTCAGTCCAAGATATGTTGCAGCACTGATTCCTTGTAGTGTCAAAAGTGTTTCATCAAATTCCGGCATTGCCAGATTTTTAATGACCTCCCAAACAAAGAATAGTCCAATAGCAACTGTCCAAATAAATGTTTGGAAGCGGTGAAAGTTGACTCCATTAATATCCGACAATATATCATAGAAAAAACCTTCAGAAACGCGTTGACTACCTTTTCTATTTCTCTCATTCCCTTGCCCATCAATTAAGGAAGTACCAAACACAGTTATAGAATTGATTCCCAATAATATTAGTGATTGTTGGGTCAAAATATTGGTATAATCCCCTGTTATGCCATAGATAATCAGGTAAGAACCAAAAATTAGAAATGTCCAAAAAGCAAGTTGAGATATCGATAGACTGAACGGGTTTTTGTTTAGTTTTTTTCTACCAAGAAAAAATTGAGCAATTCGGCTTTTTCGATTTTCTTTTTCAAGTTCCGCCTTTTCTGGAATCAACAGTTCTTGCCCACCAATCACCTCTTTTTTAGAGTAAACTCCTTCTATTCCAGGGCTACGAAGAGTGCTTCGGCAATACCTGATGAATATTAATACAATAGCCAGCACTAAAAGCAGACACAGCCAAAATCGCCACGATAACAGAACTATTTTTAATTGAGGAGGTGATAGAGGATTGCTCACCGGAATCGCCAGTTTTCTAGGACAGCCTACCCCCGCTATTACATTAATACTGTATCTATTTGCCTGACCAAGAAGCGTATTCCATGCAGCTTGAGACGAGTCGGTACGCTCAAGCCGAAAAGCTAACCAATTATCATCAACAATTTTCTGCTGATCTTTACCCGGAACCATGACGATGACTGGTTCTCCGTGAACATCCTCTAGTTCATAGCCATCCAGGTACAACACTAATTGTCGAGGATCAAATGAATTGCTGACATTAGCCGTTGTATTTTTGGTGGCTGCTGATAATCCTTCAACTCTTACCCTGATGCGATCGCCCATCTTAACTTGATTACGACCATTGTCGGCAATGACTTGTTGAGTTTTCAGACCAGGAGGCACTGAACATATCTGAGGTGATGCAAAATTTACAGAAGGGCCATCTGAACTATTTTGAGCAATTACTGCAAAGTTGATAGAAACAATCAACAGAAAAACCAACAGAAAAATAGCAGTAAATTTTTTAACATTTTTATACATCGCTCGGTATTCCACCACCAGTGATTACTATGTCGGTAGTGTAACCATACTTGAGTCATTCCGTATATTAAAAAATTTGTCTGAAAAATAATACCTCTGCCGCAACAAGAGAGGCTACGCCTTTTCCTGATTGCTATCATGCAGTTTGCAAGGTTTTAAACAGACATTAGTGTTATTCAAATATAAAGCTAAGGGAAGTCAAAATTATGGCTGGTAAATGCGGACTCACGCTAGGCAAATACGCACCTCTCCACAAAGGACATCAATTAGTGATTGAAACTGCTTTAGCAGAGATGGATGAAGTGTTTGTGATGATTTATGAGTGTCCAGAGGTGACTGCTATTCCTCTAACCGTTAGAGCTAACTGGCTGCGGAAAATTTATCCCCAAATCCAGGTTATTGAAGCTTGGGATGGCCCAATCGAGATTGGGGACACTCCTGAGATAAAGAAAAAGCACGAAGATTACATCCTGAAACAACTGGAATCAAAAAAAATTACCCACTTTTACTGTAGTGAATTTTACGGTGAACACGTAAGTCAGGCACTAGGAGCAGTTAATCGACTTGTGGATTGCGATCGCCAAACTCTTCCTATTTCAGGAACGCAAGTTAGAAGAGACACTTACGCATTTCGGAAGTATTTACATCCTGATGTATACCGCGATTTGATCGCTAACATTGTTTTTTTGGGCGCTCCTTCAACTGGTAAAACCACCATTGCATCACAATTAGCTAAAGAGTACAACACTGTATGGATGCCGGAGTACGGGCGCGAGTATTGGGAAAAAAATCAAATTAACAGACGACTTTCGCTCTCGCAACTTGTGGAAATTGCCAAAGGGCATTTAGAACGTGAAGAAGCCTTATTATTGCAAGCAAACCAGTACTTATTTACAGATACCAATGCATTGACAACCTATCAATTCTCGTTGTATTACCACAAAACTGTTGCCCTAGAGTTAGCAGAACTTGCCCATCAAGCCATGTCGCGCTATGATTTAGTGTTTCTTTGCGATAAAGACATACCCTACGATGATACCTGGGATCGTTCTGGAGAAGCAAACCGTACCATATTTCAAAAACAAATTGAAAGCGATTTAATTGTGAGAAAAATTCCATTTTTTCGCTTATCTGGCGAACTCAATACACGTATTAATATTGTTAAAAAAGTATTGTCCTGTTACCAGAAATATACCAACCTGGGAGAGCTATTTTTCAATAAAATTATTTTATAAAGTGTATAAATATGCTGGAATTTTGGAGTGTAAATACTATAGCCTTCAATATTATAGGATATCCTATGAGCTACATAGAACTCTTGGGAACGGTCTTTTATTTATGGTCGGCGTGGCTAATTTCTCAAAGGAAAATTCTGACTTGGCCTGTTGGAATAGTAAGTGTATTGCTATATATGGCGCTTTTTTATCAAATCCGTTTGTATTCGGATATGTTAGAACAAATCTACTATTTAGTTGTTAGTGTATATGGCTGGTGGCGATGGAGTATACCTAATTCTGGTAAGGTTTTGCAGATTCGATATAGTCCACCGCGTAAAATTGTTTTGATTGCAGCAATCACAATAGCAATTTCGTTTGCAACGGGAGCTTTGATGAGTCAAATTCACCTGTTACTCCCTGCAATATTTCTAGAGAAAGCTTCTTTTCCTTACTTAGATGCACTTACAACAATCATGAGCTTTACTGCTATGTGGCTTATGGTGCAAAAAAGGATTGAAAGCTGGTATTACTGGATCATCGTTGATGTAATTGGCATTGGATTATATTATGTTAAAGAAGTTAAATTTATTGCTTTTCTTTATGTTATTCTGCTATTCATAGCAATTAACGGTTCAATATCTTGGCTCAAGACAGCTAAAATTCAGGATTGAAAACCCCTGTATATTTTTTCTATTTTATATAGTTAAGAAGAATAGTAGGTTGGGTGGAGCGACAGCGAAACCCAACAAAGCCTTGATAATGTCGGGTTTCGTTCCTCAACCTAACCTACGCCAGTTTTAGTTATTAGCCTTAACTGAACCGTATTGTTTTATAGGGTGCGTTATGCCTTTAGCTAACGGGACTTAAACATTTTTGAAGGAAAATTGTCTCAAATCCATACAGTGCTGGGGAAGTACAGCAAATACCTAAAAATGGCTATAAAAAATAAATTATGATTAAATCCGTGTTCTTATACAGCGTTAATTCTTTGCAAACCAGTGTAAATATTGAACCGTTCTCCACGCAGAAATCCAATTAAGGTAATCCCAAATTCCTTGGCTACAGATACCGCTAAACTACTGGGAGCGGAAACAGAACAAACAATGGGAACTCCAGCAGTTGTAGACTTTTGCAAAATCTCAAAACTAGAGCGTCCGCTTACCAGAACAATACAATTATTTAAAGGCAATTCGTCACTGAGAAAAGCTGTACCAATCAATTTATCCAAAGCATTGTGTCTTCCAACATCCTCCCACAGGTTTAACAAATTACCTTGAGTATCGAAGAGAGCCGCAGCGTGCAAACCTCCTGTAGCTGTGAAGATACCTTGAGCAGCCCGGAGCTTATCAGGTAGGCTGTATACGATCTCAGGTGTTACTGTCGGGCCAGAAGGAATCACTGGACATCCCCGCAGACGCAAAGCCTCAAGGCTAGCTTTACCACACACCCCACAGGCGCTACTGGTATAAAAATGACGCTCCAAAGGCTGTAAATCTGGAATCAACCCATCCCGCAATTCTACATTTACAATATTATGGCGTTGCTCACCATCTACTAATTCATCAACGCAGTAGCTTATCCGTCGGATATCTTCTCTGCGGCTAACGACTCCTTCACTGTAGAGGAAACCAGCTGCTAGTTCAAAATCTGCCCCTGGTGTCCGCATTGTCACAGCTACCGTCTTCTGGAAAGGAACAAGACGAATTTCTAAAGGTTCCTCAGTAGTGAGATGATCTAAACGAGGTCGTACTTTACCTTTTTCCACTACCCAAACAGTGGCTTTAGTTTTGCTTTTAGTTGGCATTGTCATATTTATGAGAGTTGGTAAATTGAAATTTTGATACTAATCTGGAAATAGAGCAATGCTATTTGTATAAGTAGGTCGGCGCAATTAAAGCTAACTGGTGAGGGCTGTCATTTGTCATTGGTCATTAGTAAGGGCTTTAAGCCTATGTTTCGTAACATAGTTGGGTTTTTTCGCGCCAATTTACTTATCAGATGTCTTTTTTATTCTCGTTGATCTAAATCGGGTAGGTTTCTATTTAGGAAGTAAAATGAACCTAAAATTTTTGGTTTTAAGAAAAATTTTATTTGCAATAGTCTTTGTGATTTCCCTTGGTTTTGCAGGATATCTAGTAAGTAATAACATTAGTCAGAGAGTAATTGAAAAATCTTTTGCTAAACAAGTCATATCTACCTCCACCGTTGGAAAAAGTTCTCAGCTACAGACACTTTTAAATGAGATAGTTGCAGAAGAAAAAATCCCTGGTGCAGTAATGTATATTTCTACACCTAAAGGTTCTTGGCTGGGAGCATCTGGTGTCAATAACTTGTCAACTAAAACTCGGATGAAACCCACAGATGGCTTTTCCATTGCCAGTATGAGTAAAACTTTTATGGCGGTGGTTGTGCTGAAATTAGTGGAGCAAGGGAAGATAAAATTAGATCGAGTGATCGCAACCTACCTACCAAGAGACATCACTCCTCATATTATCAACAGCGACCAAATTACAGTTCGTCAACTGCTCAACCACACCAGTGGTGTTGCTGAATACTTAGATACAAAAGAGTTTATTCAAGCTACTGCAAAAAGAAGTCGCTCACAGCCTTGGACAGCCAGAGAAGCTATTCAGTATATGTACCAAGAACAACCACAGGCAAATCCTGGAGAAAAATTTATTTATACTGATTGCAACTACATTCTTTTAGAACTGATCGTTGAAAATATAACTAGGGAAACTCTCGCACAAGCAATCCGCAGTCAGATTTTAAAACCATTAGGATTAAAACATACCTTCACGGAATTGCGCGAACCGATAATTGGAGAAGTCGCTACAGGTTATGGCGATCGCAATAAGGATGGTAAGCTAGATACCTACGCCCAAATCAATGATGGCAACGGTTTAGGTGATGGTGGATTGGTTTCAACAGCAGAAGATTTAGCCAAGTTTGCTAAAGCGTTATTTGTCAAAAAAAGCTTACTTTCCTCTAAGATGATGAAAGAAATGCTGAAATTTAAAAATAATGGCGAAAGCTATAGTTATGGGTTAGGTGTAGAACGGTTCTCATCTCCTTTGGAAACAGCAATTGGCCATAGTGGTATAGCTTATGGCTTCACAACATTGCTGGCATATCTGCCCAATCAAAATACCACTATAGTAGTGCTACTAAACGATCAGGGTGTTGATATTAAATCAATAGCTAGGACAGGTCTAGAGGTTGTCAGTAATAAATAATACCAAAAGTTAGTAAATATAGCATTCAGTTCATATGGGATTCCTATTTGATTTTTAAACAACAGGACTTTGACTCCGGTTTCCCCCTTTTGAAGCTACGGTGTACACACAAGTTTTGGAAAGTTGCTCCATAGCCTTTTGATCCCCCCAACCCCCCTTAAAAAGGGGGGCAAAAACCTCTCAAAGTCCCCCTTTTTAAGGGGAGCCACTGCGGTCTTGGGGTCTCCCCAAGTGAAGCAAGTGGCGTGGATTTAGGAGGATCTACAACATTTTGGTTTTGTAGAGAGATGTGTACACCGTAGCTTTTTAAGGGGGGTTAGGGGGGATCAATAAGTGCAAAGATACAGCCAACCACTTTTCAAACAACCTCTTAGGAGTACCTTGAAGATGGGGACTTGCGCGAAGCGTTAAATTAATAAAAAAGCTTGTTATTGATGAATCAAAGCATAAGTGTTGCTCCCAGCCTAGAAGAACACACTCATGAAAATCCTGTTGTTACCAAACAACAGCTATTTACGAAGCAACTAATTGTCCTTGTCTTGGAAATGCTTCTAGCATTACCTCTGGGTTTACTCCTCGCCAAGTTCCAAATTGGTAGGATTGCCTGGATATTTGGCGGGATTGCTGCTGGTACAGTAGTTCTTCAAGGGTGTCGAATTTTTTATGAATATTCTCCCCAACCTAACCGCACTGCTAGAAAAGTGGGAATGGCACTTGTAGGCTTAACTGTCGGCGCTTCCAATACCCACGGTAATCTAGCTAGTGTTGCTTCTGGGATTCCCATATTTATTTTTCTGACCTTGTTTCTGCTGCTGAGTGGAAGCTGTATTGGTTATATTTATGCCCGACTCAGCAAAACCAACCTATTGACAGCAATGCTGGCTACAGTTCCGGGTGGTGTCGGAATTATGGCAGCGATCGCTGCCGATTACAATAAAAATGTCAGCTTAGTTGCCCTAGTTCAGGCGATTCGCGTCACTTCAGTAGTTGTTTTGATCCCCTTCATCGCTAGGACATCAGCTGGTAATTACTATCCGCAAACACTCCCAATCAACGGTGCTTGGCTCAATCTCGATCCATCTCAACTAGAATTACTCTTGTTAGTACTTCTAATCACTGCATTAGTAATTTATCCAGCTATATTATTTAAAATTCCCGCAGGCGATTTCTTTGGTGCATTGTTGATTGGTATCGGGTTTAATCCTTTGCTACATTGGCTCCCTTTTGTGGGTGATATTAGTTTTAGTCCACCGCCAATAATAAACTTATTGGGCCAAATGCTCCTGGGAATTACCATTGGTGAGTATTGGGGAGAAAAACCCAACTTTCAGAAGCGGACTGTCGGCTATGCCTTGATGTCTGTGGCGATGACTCTCATAGCTGGAGCGATCGCTGCTATACTTGCGATGCAATTCACCTCTTGGGACTGGTTAACCTGTCTCTTAGTCACAGCACCAGGAGGATCGGCAGAAATGATTTTGGTTTCCCTGGCATTGAATCATAATGTTGAAATTGTCACAACTGGTCATTTAGTACGACTCATTGCGATTAACAGTTCCCTACCTCTTTGGGTGTTTTTGTTTCGCCGTCTAGATGAGCAACTTTCTGAATCAGTTTAATTGATTTCTACAAGCCGCACACTCGTTTCGTAATACTGGGTATTAGACAGATTTTTGAAATTCAGTCCGACACTCCAGTTGTCGCGGCGATAAAAAATACTGCGATCGCCTCATAATGAAGAAAGATTAAGCTGCACTCAGAAAATTCTCAATGAGCCAGACTACCTTAAATTTAGTTGCAATATCTATCTTTCTCATGACTCTATCGGTACTGCTGGGGCCATTCTTGAATTTGTCGCCAGCAGTACCGGCATTGGCAACCTTCGCCATCTTAGGCATAGCTACCTTAGATAGTTTTAGCTTGCAAGGCAAGGGTGGTACTATTTTTTTAGGTTGGATTGCTGGTTTTTCAAGTGAACACCGCGATCGCATTGTCCACCACGAAGCAGGGCATTTTTTGGTTGCTTACCTGCTGGGTATTCCCGTTACTGGCTACACACTCAGTGCTTGGGAAGCCTGGAAACTAGGACAACCTGGACAAGGCGGCGTTAGCTTTGATGATAGCGAATTAGCATCTCAATTAGAAGTAGGTAAAATCACTGCCCAAATGCTAGACCGTTACTGCACTGTTTGGATGGCGGGTATTGCTGCTGAAACCCTAGTTTTTAATAATGCTGAGGGTGGCTCTGATGATAAAAGTAAGCTGATAGGAGTCTTGACAATTTTGGGCTTTTCTGAATCAGTTTATCAACAGAAACTGCGGTTTCACGCCCTCCAAGCAAAAACTCTACTACAAGAAAATTGGTCTAGTTACGAAGCTTTAGTTAATGCCATGCGACAACGCACTTCGGTTGAAGATTGTCATGCTGAGTTAGGAGTAAGAGGGGAGTAGGGAGTGGGGAGATGGGGGCAGGGGGAGCATACTTCGACTACGCTCAGTAACCGGGGGAGTAGGGGGAGCATACTTCGACTACGCTCAGTAACCGGGGGAGCAGGGGAAGAATTAATGACAAATGACAAATGACAAATGACAAATGACAAATGACAAATTATGAAGAAACAGCTTTCAAATGTGAAACATGAGATAGGTAGTTTGAGTGAATAACCCGATTACGCCCAGCATTTTTTGCCTGTAGGAGACATTGATCGGCACGGTTCAGAAGACTCTCTCCTTGTTGATCATCGTCAGCTTGCAGACTTGCTGTGCCCAGACTAATGGTGATATTAATTGTTAGTTTATTACTGAGTGCAAATGGTTCGTCGCTAACTACGCGATTAAGACGACGGGCTACTAATAGTGCTTCTTCATCGGTAGTGTTAGCCAGAAGAATCACAAATTCTTCGCCACCATAGCGGAATGCTGTGTCTTGACAGCGCAGATTGTGTCGCAAACGCTGACATAATACTTGCAAAATGCGATCGCCTACTAAATGCCCGTGGGTATCGTTAACTTTCTTGAAATGATCTACATCCAGAATAATCAAACTCAAGGAAGTTTGTTGAGTTCTAGCTCTTTGAATTTGCCTGGGTAAGTCCCATTCTAAAGCACGACGATTATTTAATTCTGTCAACGAATCGGCTAAGGCGATCGCTGATAACATATCATTTGTCCTAATCAAATCTCGATATTTTTGTGCTTTTCGCAAGCCAACAGTCAATTGAGCAAGTATTAATCCATGATTGGCAGTCAACTCTGCCAAATTATGGTATGTTTTTTCATCAATAAGATGCCAAATATAAGCATCGGCTCCTTGCTTTAGGGCCGCAGCACTCATTTCTAATTCTCTGTGCCAACCCTTATTTCTATCAGTAAGCTGCTGGGAACGATCCTCGAATAAAATACAATATATCCAGGATAGTTTGGTCTGCTCTTTCAACCAATTGCACAGTTCCATACTGCCATCTAAGCTAGCCTGCACAAGTATTATATCGGGGGGCGCTGTTTTAATCCGCGATACTGCTTGATTCAGATTGTCTATAACTTCTACACTAAAAGCCGTTGCATAACGGATCTGATCTGGAAGTGTGGCGATAAAATTATTTTTTCCAAAGACCAGAATAGAAATATTCATTGCTTTATTTTTTATCCTATTTAAATTTTAAAGAAATTAAGTTGAGTAATTTACTGCTATGTTGCCTAATACTAAATATCATCTTTTAGGCTGAGTTAGATTTCTGGTTATATATTTTTTTTTACGCCGAATCTACAATATGTTTCCAAATTTTATCTCCTTTCAAGGCTTCATATTTACTACTAGCGTTTCTGAAATATTCACTTCTGACAACCAATGTCTTCTTTACAGTATGTTTTTCAAACAGTAAAAATACTGAATAATATTGAGACATATAAAAACTATTCATGTGCTTTCTTAAGTGTTGTTTTACTGATGAAATTACCAAAATAAATAGTTCGGAATAACCCTCACGTTAGACAAATAAATTTCTTTTTAGGTAGAAAAACAAAGAAATTATAAAGTTTTTTAATTCAACGACCAAAATATAAATTTGATCGTTGAATTAAAAATGTTATTTTTCATAGGCAATTTCAGCCTTTTTATTTATAAATTAGGCTTTCATCAAGTATTAAGGTAAGAGTAAAATTGCAAAACAAATGCGAACTAAATAGACAGCAAAGCTCCCTCCTGCTATGGGCAAGAGCTTTTTAGCACTAACAAACTCTATAATTACAGAGCAAATTTATCTGGTGAAAAATCCCCAAATTAAGTAAGACGTGAAACTTGGGTTCACAATATGTTAGCAGGATAAATAAAACGTCTCTGCCTACGCGCTTTATCTGTGTTTCTTTACTTAATTCACATCTTTTTTTTAATTGGTTGCAACATCATAAATCTCGAAAACAAAGCTAAATAAAAAGTTTGATGTCAAAACCTGCCCCTAATGTGGGGAAATCAGTTCAATTCCGCCTGTAGAAAGGGCGGAATAAATATAAAAAATTTTGTTAGCGTAGTCTGGGATATTAAAATCTCTACTTGTGCGAAAAGCGAGAATCGGCTCAATAACCTTCAACAATGTAATCAGCAGCAATTACCTGTTTAATTTACTCGTTAGAAGCTGCGGATTCCACTGAAACAGGTTTAAGTCTTAACATCGACATCCACCTTGGCTTCAGATTCCATAATATGGATGGATTCCAATACGGTTCGGTTAAGATCCCCCCGCCTGCGGCGACCCCCTTAAAAAGGGGGTAAAAGAGGGTTAAAAGCCCCCCTTAAAAAGGGGGGTTGGGGGGATCGACTCAAAACCTACGCAGTATTGGGATGGATTCAGTAATTATTTATGCACATTCCTTACAAGCAATATTTGATACTTTCAGTTTTAGTGCCATTTGCTACCCTAGTATGGGAATTTTAAACTATTTCTTAAGGATTAATCTTAAAGACCAAAATACATCGCGCATCCTGCCAGAGTCAGATAATGGTCTAAAAGCATCCTCATCACTGCATATAGCTCACAGACTTGGACAATTTGCTGGCAGTAATATGAAACAAAATGCAAGAATATATAAAGCTATTTATGAAAATACACTTACCCAGTGCCGCTACGCCCAAGTCTAGAGTCTAAAGTCTCAAGTTAAAAACACCTATGTCTTCAAATCCTCAGTACCTAAGCGGTAACGAAATTCGTAACACATTCCTCAACTTCTTTGCCCAACGGAGTCACCAAATTCTCCCAAGTGCCTCTTTGGTTCCAGAAGATCCAACCGTACTGCTGACGATCGCGGGGATGCTACCATTTAAGCCGATATTCTTGGGGCAGAGGACACCAGAATTTAAGCGGGCTACGACTTCGCAAAAGTGTATCCGTACCAACGACATCGAAAATGTCGGACGCACTAAACGGCATCACACGTTTTTTGAGATGCTGGGTAATTTCAGCTTTGGTGATTATTTTAAAGAACAAGCGATCGCTTGGGGTTGGGAAATTTCCACACAAGTCTTTGGCTTATCCCCCCAAAATCTGGTTGTCAGCGTTTTTGAAGAGGATGATGAAGCCTTTGCTATCTGGCGCGATCAAATCGGTGTGCCGGTAGCGAGAATTAAACGCTTAGGTGAAGATGATAACTTTTGGGTATCTGGCCCGACTGGCCCTTGTGGCCCTTGTTCAGAAATATATTATGATTTCCACCCAGAACGCGGTGACGAAAATATCGATTTAGAAGACGATTCCCGGTTCATCGAGTTTTACAACCTCGTGTTCATGCAATATAACCGGGATGCTTCAGGCAATTTAACGCCACTGCAAAACAAGAACATCGACACCGGTATGGGTTTGGAGAGAATGGCGCAAATCCTCCAAAAAGTGCCGAATAACTATGAAACTGACCTGATTTTCCCGATTATTCAAACAGCCGCCCAAATTGCTGGCATTGACTACCACAGCAGTGATGAAAAAACCAAAGTCTCCCTAAAAGTTATTGGCGATCATGTTCGTTCTGTTGTCCAGATGATTGCTGATGAAATTCGCGCTTCCAATGTGGGAAGGGGTTATGTGCTGCGGCGATTAATTCGGCGGGTGGTGCGTCATGGGCGATTAATTGGGATTTCTGGCGAATTTACTACCCAAGTTGCCGAAACTGCGATCGCTCTTTCGGAATCAGCTTACCCCAATGTGCGTCAACGGGAAGCAGCAATTAAAGCTGAACTGCAACGAGAAGAATCGAATTTTCTCAGAACTCTGGATAGAGGCGAAAAACTTCTAGAAGAAATTATCGAAGAGGTGAAACAACAAGGAAACACTCAAATTAGCGGTGAAAGTGCATTTACCCTTTATGACACCTACGGATTTCCCCTTGAACTTACTCAAGAAGTTGCCGAAGAAAATAATCTCACAGTTGATGTTGAGGGATTTGAGGCACAAATGGAAATTCAAAAAGGACGTGGTAGAGATGCACATGAAACCATCGATTTAACTGTCCAAGGTTCCCTCGACAAGCTAGCAGAACACATCCAAGTCACCGAATTCTTAGGCTACACCCAATCGGCGGCAACGGCAAAAGTCGAAGCGATTTTACTAGAAGGTGTTTCCCAAGAAGAAGTAGAAGCGGGGACACAGGTACAAATTGTTCTTGACAAAACGCCATTTTATGCTGAATCTGGCGGACAAATCGGCGATCGCGGTTATATCTCTGGTGATGGTATTGTTGTTCGCGTTGAAGACGTTAAAAAAGAATCTGATTTCTTTGTTCACTTCGGACGCATCGAACGCGGTACACTGCGTGTAGGCGATCGCGTCACCGCCCAAATCGATCCGGCTTGTCGCCGTCGCGCCCAAGCTAACCATACTGCAACGCACCTATTGCAAGCGGCGTTGAAAAAAATTGTTGATGATGGTATATCTCAAGCTGGTTCCCTGGTTTCCTTTGACAGATTGCGCTTTGACTTCAACTGTCCCCGCGCCTTGACAGCAGAGGAAGTGCAACAAATTGAAGAACAGGTGAACAGTTGGATTGCTGAAGCACACGCTGCGAAAGTTGAAGTATTACCTTTAGCAGAAGCGAAAGCTAAGGGTGCTGTTGCCATGTTCGGCGAAAAATACGGTGATGAAGTGCGGGTAATTGACTTCCCTGACGTATCAATGGAACTGTGCGGTGGCACTCATGTCAGCAATACTGCTGAAATTGGCGTGTTCAAGATTATCTCGGAAGCTGGCGTGGCTTCTGGGGTACGGCGTATTGAAGCTGTTTCGGGGCCAGCAATATTAGATTATCTCAACCTGCGGGATAAAGTAGTTAAAGATTTGAGCGATCGCTTTAAAGTCAAACCCGAAGAATTACCAGACAGAATTACAAGTCTGCAAAGCGAACTCAGAAATAGTCAGAAGGAATTGGAAACCTTGAAGGTACAATTAGCGATCGCTAAATCTGACAGTTTGCTGCAAACAGTAGAAACTGTAGGCGATCATAAAATTATTGTTGCCCAATTAGAAGATGTCGATCCAGAATCATTGAAAACCGCAGCCGAACGCCTGTTGCAAAAAATCGGTAACGGTGCAGTGGTGCTGGGTTCTGTTCCCGAAGAGGGTAAAGTTAGCATAGTTGCAGCTTTTAGTCCAGAAGTCAACAAAAAAGGTTTGCAAGCTGGTAAATTTGTAGGTGCGATCGCTAAAATCTGCGGTGGCGGCGGCGGTGGAAGACCAAACTTAGCCCAAGCTGGCGGACGTGATGCAAGTAAATTACCAGATGCGTTGAGACAAGCGGAAAGTGATTTAAAGTCCGCATTGGCTTAACCCACATTTGACAATCCCCACTTCGTTGCTATTAACTTTGGAATTATATAGCAATCCTAAATCATAAGCCCTGCGGGCAGGCTACGCCAACGTGAAAAATTAGATCCCCGACAACTTTTACGAAGTCGGGGATCTGGACATCAGTTTTTAAGCGGACATGATATGACTAATAATTGATAATTCTTAGCTAGAAGCTTTTGGTAGCGCGGCGGTAATTTGGCGGAGCATCATGACTTGCCAGTAAGGTATGGGAGCAAGTAATACAGTCCCAGTTCCCTCAAAAGTATTGACGAGAAATTCCCCAGAAGTCATCGAACCTAAAAGAGATTTAGTAGCTTTTTCAACGCGATAATTTAAGCTACTTGTGCGAGCGATCGCAAAATTTCCATCAACAACTAATCGGTCATTTTGTAAATTTATTACTTCTACAGGTCCTTGTGCTACCATTACCACTTTACCCCTGCCTTTGACTTTTGTTTGAAACAAACCCTCGCCACCAATTAAGCCTGATACAAATTTGTTTCGTTCAATTCCTACTTCTACATTGCCATCACTAGCCCAATAAGCGCCACTATCTAAAATCCATTCACTACCATCTAATTCTAGAATGTGATATCCCGCTAAAGACGGCTCTAAATATAATTCACCCGTACCTGTATATGTAGGACGAAAAATGTTTTCTCCCGTAGCTAAGGATTTTAAAAACCCGCCTGCTGAAGGAGCTTTAGATTGCATCTGAACGTTGCCACGAATATAGTACATAGCACCAGATTCAGTCCGTACTGTTTCGTTTTGCAAAGTGACCTTGACTAAATGTAAGCTTTCTTTTTCGATTATTTCAAAATGTGCCATAATTTTCCTATTGATTTTTACACAAATGTGTACTTGGCTCTTAGCCAGAATTTACATCCATTTTTGGCATCTATTTTTACAAATGGCAAGTCAGAGGAATTTAATTACTGTCTAATTTAATGTGATGATTATTGTAGAGACGGCGATTTATCGCGTCTTTGTGATTTAGAATTTTCATCAAAAAACCCTAACCGAACCGTATTGAGTGATATTGTGTCCGCAATAAATTTTCAGACTAGTCCCAATACTACTCAGTTAAGAAGATTTGTAGGTTGGGTTGAACTTTAGTGTTACCCAACACAACCCTGAAAATGTTGAGTTTCGTTCCTCAACCCAACCTACCCTGAAGTGGTTTTTTAGGCAAAACCTACGCAGTATTGAGATTAGTCCTTAACTCACGTAATTTAGAGTGAATATTTATATTTTAAAAAATAGTTGATCAATATTCACTCCCAAGTTTTAGCTCCTGGTTTATGTTTATTGCTAACTTCTAAAGGAAGGAAAATCGTCAAAACTTCGCCATAGTGTGGACGCTGACGCACAATCAATTTACCGCCGATCGCTTGAAATAAATGCTTGGTTGCGGCGATATTCAAACTAATCGTACCCGTTTCTGGTTGGAACATCAGCAATTGACCAAGGGCTTTGCGAATTGGTGGCGTTGCAGGTGTGGCGGCTTTACTCGAATCTTTGCACCCAAATTGAGGCGATAGTTGTAACTTCAGTTGATCTCCAGCCGGGATAACTTGCACTTGAATATGGCTACCAGAGGGTAAGCTGCGAGTGAAATTCTCTATCAAACCGGTGAGTACCTGATCGAGCATCATGGGATTACTTACCACAGTGGGTAGTTGCTGGGGTAAAACAACATTTAAAGTTAAGTTCCGGCGATGCGCTGCTTGTTCCCACCGAGGAATGCTCTGCTGCAACACTTGATCTAAAGACATCGGCGTGAGTTGAGTTTTTGACGATTTTGTAGAGGCAGTAGTTTCTAATTCTGCTGCTTTAAATAGCAACTCCATGCGATCAATTTGCTCGGTACACTCGTGATCGATAATTTTTAAACGATTGATTACACTAGCATCTAAATCTTGCCGCTTCAGCAGCAGACGAGTCATGGTGCGAATAGTTGTTAAAGGTGTACGAACTTCGTGAGCGAAAGCTTGGAGCAATTCGACATCAGGATTTGGGGATTGGGCACTTGTACTGAGCGAAGTCGAAGTATTGGGCATCCCTTCGGCTTTGCTTAGGGCAAGTGGGGCATGAGAGAAAACTCTTCTTCCCTGCTCCCCTGCTCCCCTGCTCCCCCGGTTACTGAGCGTAGTCGAAGTATGCTCCCCTGCTTCTTCTCTACACTCCCTAGTCTCTTCGGCTTCCGTTAATTCTTGAAGCAACAACTGACTAAACTTAATTATGATGCGGCAATCTGGTGCTACCGGAAAATACTGTTGTACTAATACATCCAGGCGGGCAAAAAATTCTGGATTAGCTAGCATTACTCTCGCTCCTAGCGATCGCCAAGCTTGCTGTACTACTTCCGGCTCAAAAGAAAATGAAAAGGTTTTTTTACCGTTTTTGTGGGTTGCTAAAACCAATACTAATCTAAATTTGTCTGTAAAAACTAAGCAAAACTGCTCTGTCCCCAGAGGATCGGCAGGTAATAAGGGAAGTACCGATTCATCAGGAGCGATTTCTTCATTTATAGTTGCGTTGGCATCTGGCATCTGAAATGGCATCAGTGCCAAGGGATTAAATGGTTTTGCCGTGAAAGTTACTGTTTGTAGGCTTTGAGTCAGTTTTGGCTGACTAAATAAAGGTGCGGGTGCGGCTAAAACTAATCCTTGGGTTGTGTCAACTGAATTAGCTGCTAAAGTATTTAATAGCAAATGTTCTGTTGCTGCGAGGCTGACACGCCACTGCCGCTCTGCTTTACCAGGTGAACATTCAGCCACACTTGATTGATTTTGGGCCAAGATTTCGCTCAGACTTGGCAATATCCATTCGTACACAGGTTTTCACCCCTTAATTCAAGAGCGACTAACAGCGTCTAAGGTAGACAATTCACTACTACCTACGAGGTTATAACCATTTGTGTGCTGTTGAAAGTGGTAGAACCGAACAATTCGGGCGCAATTTCCCCTATTATGATGGCGATGTCTACGACGGGCTATTCGGCGTCGCAGTTATGCGAAATGCTACGCATAGCTTGGATCTTCCCTTCTCTACAAGAGGCTGCGCGATCGCCAACACATTTTTTGAGTAGATTAAAAATAGACTATCTCAAAGGCAATTTATGACTTCTTTTGATTCAGCTGAAGATTTGGTACTAGTTGCTGGTGCTACTGGTGGAGTAGGGCAACTGGTAGTAGGCAAACTCCTGGAAAAGGGCTTGAAAGTTCGCGTTCTGACACGCAATGCCCCAAAAGCCGAAGAAATGTTTAACCAGAGAGTGGAAATTGCCATTGGTGACATCCTCCAGCCAGCTACACTACCAGCTGCAACACAAAATGTCACCCACATCATCAGTTGTACTGGAACCACTGCCTTTCCCTCGGAGCGATGGGAGTTTGACCAATCCCCGAACTTGCTTGAATGGGGAATAACTTTCCTTAACCCCAAATCTAGCCAAGCAAAAGCAAAGAATAGTCCAGCCAAAGTTGATGCCCAAGGTATCAGCAACCTAGTTACAGCAGCACCCCAGAATTTGAAGCGATTTGTTTTCGTCTCTTCCTGTGGAATTCTCCGTAAAGATCAGTTTCCTTTTAGTATTCTTAATGCTTTTGGCGTGTTAGATGCCAAACAAAAAGGTGAGGAGTCCATCATTAATTCAGGATTGCCCTACACCATTATCCGTCCAGGACGCTTGATTGATGGGCCCTATACCTCATACGACCTCAACACACTGCTAAAAGCCAAAACAGGTGGTAAATATGGTGTTGTTATAGGCACTGGGGATACACTTTCCGGTGATGCCAGTCGGATTGATGTAGCAAACGCTTGCGTAGAATGCCTTTTTCAGCCAAGTAGTTCCAAGAAAATTTTTGAACTAGTCAACCAGGGACAAAGACCGCCTGTAATTGATTGGGAAACTCTTTTCTCTAGACTTGAGTAAGTGCTGAGTAACATTTGATTCAATGCCCCATGCCCAATGCCTAATACTTCGACTTACCTTGACTTCGCCCTTCGGCTACGCTCAGGACAGGCTCGGCACAAGTCGCTCAGTACAAGTGCCCAATCCCCAATTCTCAGTACTTCTGTAGTTTATTACCTCTAAAGACGGCAAACACCACTCTGACGTTACGGTTCACCCTAATTACTGAAAGTATTAATTCTCATACATTAGACAGAGTGAAGGCAAATCAATCCATGAACCAACTAAAAAAACTATTTAGTTAGTTTAACCGTCCTAAGCAAGGTTCGGGAAACCACCCTTCATGGACTGGCTACCACTAAGCTTCAGTATATATATCAGCATCTGGAGTTTTTACCCCAGGAAAGCCAAATCAAAGGTATTCATGCTGAATTGGCTGATTTATTGACCCTGTTGGTTCAAAATTTAGTCCTTTATATTCTCATTCATTCATTTGTAGTTATACGGAGCCAGCACC
The DNA here is from genome assembly GCF_017115105.1 of Nostoc sp. NMS2. Lineage (GTDB taxonomy): Bacteria > Cyanobacteriota > Cyanobacteriia > Cyanobacteriales > Nostocaceae > Nostoc. Next base: position 72,226 of record NZ_JABXKH010000135.1, on the reverse strand, counting down.
TAAAATGGCAAAAGTAGTTGGAATTGACTTAGGAACAACGAACTCCTGCGTGGCAGTAATGGAAGGTGGTAAACCTACTGTAATTGCCAATGCTGAAGGTTTTCGGACAACGCCATCAGTAGTGGCATTTGCGAAAAATGGCGACAACTTGGTTGGCCAAATCGCCAAACGCCAAGCGGTGATGAACCCCGAAAATACGTTTTACTCAGTCAAACGCTTTATCGGTCGCCGCTACGATGAAGTGAGTAACGAAGCAACTGAAGTTTCTTACAAAGTTCTCAGCAGCAACGGCAATGTTAAATTAGATTGTCCGATAGCTGGTAAACCGTTTGCTCCTGAAGAAATTTCTGCAAAAGTTCTTCGCAAACTAGTTGAAGATGCCAGCAAATACCTTGGTGAAACTGTTACCCAAGCTGTAATCACCGTTCCCGCATACTTTAACGACTCTCAACGGCAAGCGACAAAAGACGCTGGTAAAATTGCCGGGATTGAAGTTCTGCGAATTATCAACGAGCCGACTGCTGCTTCCCTAGCTTATGGGTTTGACAAGAAGAGTAACGAAACCATTCTCGTATTTGACCTTGGTGGTGGTACCTTCGACGTATCCGTCCTAGAAGTAGGCGATGGAGTTTTTGAAGTACTAGCCACATCTGGGGATACACACCTTGGTGGTGACGACTTTGATAAAAAAATAGTTGACTTCTTAGCTGAGAAGTTCAAGAAAGCCGAAGGCATTGAACTACGCAAAGACAAACAAGCTTTACAACGTCTGACAGAAGCCGCAGAAAAAGCCAAAATTGAGCTTTCTAGCGTTACCCAAGCAGAAATTAACCTACCATTTATCACCGCTACTCAGGATGGGCCTAAGCACCTGGATACAACCCTGACTCGCGCCACCTTTGAAGAACTTTGTTCTGACTTAATCGACCGTTGCCGTGTTCCTGTTGAAAACGCTCTGCGCGATGCCAAGTTAACCAAAGGTGATATTGATGAAGTGGTGTTAGTTGGTGGTTCTACCCGTATTCCCGCAGTCCACCAGATTGTGAAGCAGGTATTGGGTAAAGACCCTAACCAAAGTGTTAACCCTGATGAAGTCGTGGCAATTGGTGCAGCGATTCAAGCAGGTGTACTGAATAATGAAGTTACTGGCATCTTGCTGTTAGATGTATCACCGCTTTCTTTGGGTGTTGAAACATTGGGCGGCGTGATGACCAAAATTATTCCCCGTAACACAACAATTCCCACCAAGAAATCGGAAGTCTTCTCCACCGCAGTGGATGGTCAAACCAACGTAGAAATTCACGTCCTTCAAGGTGAACGCGAATTTTCTAACGATAACAAGAGTTTGGGAACCTTCCGCCTTGATGGTATTCCTCCTGCACCACGTGGCGTTCCTCAAATTGAAGTGGTGTTCGATATTGACGCTAACGGTATCCTTAACGTCACCGCTAAGGACAAAGGTACTGGTAAAGAACAGTCCATCAGCATAACCGGTGCTTCCACTCTGGATAAATCTGATGTTGACCGGATGGTAAGAGAGGCTGAACAAAACGCTTCATCTGACAAAGACAAGCGTGAGAAGATTGAACGCAAGAACCAAGCCGACTCTTTAGCATACCAAGCTGAGAAGCAGCTACAAGAATTGGGCGATAAAGTTCCCGATGCTGACAAGACTAAAGTCGAAGGTTTGGTGAAAGAACTGCGGGAAGCAGTTGCTAAAGAAGACGATGAGCAAATCAAGAAGCTCACCCCAGAATTGCAACAAGCCTTATTCGCCGTTGGTAGCAACATCTATCAACAAGCTGGTGCGGGTGCTGCACCAGGTGCTGAACCTCAAGATGGTGGTTCTACCTCTAGCTCTGGTAGCGGCGACGATGTAATTGACGCTGATTTTACAGAGAGCAAATAATTTCTCTACTTAATTCGGGATAATTATTTTGTCTCGCCTTATATTACCCATCCAGGCATTGACCTGGGTGGGGATTTTTTTTTAGGAGTTAGGAGTTTGAAGTTTAGAGTAGTGGTCTGTCCCATTAAATTTGAAGGGTTATAAAAGTTTGTAGTAAGCACTTCAGTGCTTAAAATTGAGCGATAAATCGCTCAATACAAACTTAGCGCTCTTTTATGACTCTCGTGGGATAAAAATCATCCACCCTTATTTTTAAGGACTTTGATGAACTTAGGCGTAGGTTGGGTTGAGGAACGAAACCCAACACCAACAATCTCTGATTTTGTTGGGGTTTCACTAAAGTTCAAACGCCACTTGCTTCAAGCCGGGAAACCCGGACAACGCAGTGGCTCCCCAACCTACGAATATTTGATTTTTTCGGAGTAATAAAAGAGCGTTAGGTGTTGTTCAGAATCCGTTTCAATCCCTAATAGGAATTTAAGGTAATTGCGATCTGATTATGCAATCAATGTTAGCATTTTACTAAAGTTTCAATCCCTAATAACCCAAGTTGCTAGTCATTGATTCAGGCGATCGCTTTGTGCAATAAAATCCCCTCCAGATGTGAAAAACGGAGGGGAATATGCTAAACGAAATAGTTACTGTCTATGCTATCGTCGATGACCTGTTAAAGGCGATTAGGCTAAGTGTTGACTGTCGCCGAGAGATGAGTGATGCAGAAATTATTACAACGGTAATAACTGCGGCAATGTTTTTTGATGGCAATCAGAGCAAAGCTTGCGATTACATGAAAGACCATCATCTCGTTTCTAATATGTTAGGAAAATCACGCTTCAATAGGCGATTACACGGTATATCGATGTTGATGAACGATTTGTTTCACCAGGTGGGCATGATACTGAAAGAAACTAGTGATTGTACTGAATATCTTTTAGACTCTTTTCCTGTACCAATGTGCGATAACATCCGGATCTTCAATGTGAAATTAATTAGGTCAGAAGAGTACAGAGGTTACATCGCATCAAAGAAACGCTATTTTTATGGGGTGAGAGTTCAGTTATTAACGACTAAAAGTGGTGTCCCTGTGGAGTTTGTAATTATGCCTGGTAGTGCTTCTGATGTCCGGGCTTTGAATGCATTACCGTTAAATCTACCACCTGGTAGCGAAATTTATGCTGACTCGGCATACACTGATTATACAGCAGAAGATGAACTCTTTGAGACGAGTCAAATTGCCTTGAAAGTGATGCGTAAAAAGAACTCTAAGCGTCAAGATCAACCTTGGAATCAATATATTAAACAATCTACTAGGCATTATATTGAGACTGTGTTTAGCGCTATTACTTGCACTTTCCCAAAATCGATTCATGCTTGTACTTTTCAAGGATTTTTACTAAAGCTAGAAGCATTTATTTTGGCTTTTACTCTCCGACAAGCATTTTAACAACAAGTTAAATTTGGCACTTTTAAACTAGCTAATACTGATAAAGAAAATTCAGTTTGAGTGATGGTTGTGCGTAGCACAACCGTACATCTTGTTGTGGGCGGTCGCCTGCAAAGTACGCCGAGGTGGATAACTAGCAACTTGGGTTAATAGGAATTTAAGGTAATTGCGATAAGCTGCCCCAGTGCCGGAAGTCACAGAGGCGATCGCTGAAATGATAACACGATGAGTTGTGATTTGGCTAGAGGCAAATGGCTGAAAACTAGTCCCCATAAGGTGCGCGGATAGTTTAGAAATGCGTAGGCGTAGCCCGCCGCAGGCATCGCTCTCAAGTTCTTGCATATAGGACAGTTCAGCCATTTTTCTAGTTACCTCTTCCCCAACACCTACCCATCCGCGCAAAAAAACAATCTGATTGGAAAGCTGCTTACTTAATAAATACCCAACTCGATTAGTTAGGGTAATGCCGGGGTTGGGCGACACCTACAGAATACCAGCACCCAGATGATTAACTTTATTTACCAACGTCCTCAAAGTCTGTTATTGCACAAGCAAACTCCCTAAAAGCTGTTTTAATCAAAACCTCTTTCGTTCCCCTTTCCAGCGAAGAATTGCGTATCATGTCTGTTAATTCTATGAACAGTAGAGAAAACATAAAACGATCTTGCCGATCAACTTGTTTCAAGCAAGACGATATAAACTGATAAAGCTCTGTTTTTCTCGGTTTGGTTTGTTCTTCCCATATTTGTAACCCAAGCCGCAAGGTTCTTAAGCGGATCTCGTTGCTATTGAAAGACGCATCTTTGTAGCGCACAGATACGCGTTGGGGTATTTCCATGAGTTTTAGCTATACATATTCAATGTAAAGTAGTTATTCACTTATATTTTGGCTCAACCGGAAAAATCTGGTATTTTGCACCAAATCCAACAGCCGCCATAGATTAGCAACGAATGATGTGTGTGGAATATAGACGGTTAGTAGGGGGTCGTAACCGTGCATTGATGTCAACTGAAGGGACTGACAAATAAAAAAACATCCCAAATTTTCTTGTGGGATGGGTGTCCGCACCCGTCCCAGATTTAGGGCACTCATGTTGCCCCTACTACGAACAATTTAGAGGATGCCCCAGAAATGGAGTAAGCCTTGGCCAGAAAAAGCTTCAATCAAAATCGCAGATAAAAAACCAATCATTGCAAGACGACCGTTCCAATTTTCACTCTGAGGAGTGAAGCCAAAACGCACAGCATTAGGATCTTCTGAAACAATAGGCGCAGGATTCTTAAAACCTGTCATGATTAAAACTCCAAAGTTTAAGTGTTGTAGCAGTTGTAACTGTCTGTAAAGTAATGTAACAGATGTTTAAAAAAATGCAACAGTAAAAGGGACTGGGGATTAGGGACTGGGAATTAGGTAAAGAGCAGAAAATTATGGAATTTGCTCTGAAGAAAGAACATATTTTGGCACAATTTCCCAATCCCCAGTCACCAGTCCCTTTAATTTCCATTTTCTTTGTAGAGTGAAAGCTGCCCAGTAATAGGATGCGGCATATTTTTTAGTGTGCCATATTTCTATTTGCGCCTTCTGCATGTTATTTAGAGTAGTAATATAGTGAAAGTGCTTGCTCAAATTTTGCGATCGCCTTTAACAGAGATTCTGCTATTCCTTGCTCATATATAGTTGCTTTCTCTGGTGCTATGCAAGTTCAGCAGCAGCCAGAGTTGCATCTGGCGAATTTGTCTGCGTCATCTGTGCAAAAACCGGGAAACGCTTTTTCCGCCTGCATTCTGCGGTCTTCATGATAAGTCTTTAAGTGGATATGAGATGACATCTCTACTCAACCCGCTTAACTTCAAATCCCCGTAACCCTTCCGGTACTTCATACTCAACCACAACATCTTTAACTACAGCAGCAGGTGGCCCAGAGTGACACCAGCGAACCATATCATCTACAACCTCTCGCGCCCCTTCAAAAACTGCTTCTACTCGATTATCAGGGAGATTTCGCACCCAACCGGTTAATCCCAATTGCCTAGCTGTATCCACAGTGGAATAGCGATAACCCACTCCTTGGACTCGGCCAGAAATGAATACATGGGCGCGGATGATCTTTGGCAGTGCTGTAGAATTCTGCATAAACTGGTCTAATCTTTACGATTTCCAGTCTACCTAGTTTGTGTATACACAATCTGTTTTTAACTCCAACTGGCGAACTTAATCTGGGTCATTGTCATGTGCTGAAGGTGCGATCGCAATTATCCCTATCTTTGGGAGTGTAGCAAAGTAATGATAAAGTGTTTTTCACTACTTTGCTAATTGTTGTGAATTAAATTAATTAGTAGTCCGTTTTTCAACCTGAAATTTTAAATTGCTTATGTCTAACCTGCCACCACTCAATACAGCAACAATTTGGGCAATCCTTGACGATAAAATTGATGATGCTACAGTCAACCAGTTGCTATGGCATTATTTAGGCTATCGCTATGATTCCTCAACTGCACAATGGGACACTAGCCAAGTTGCACCAGAATGGCAAGAGGAGTACCCACAACCACCAAATTTCATAGAATCTCGCCCTGCAACAGTGAAGTTAACTCGTTCTATTCCTATTGAAAATAAACAAATGCTAAAAGAAAAACTTGGTTTCAAAGGGTACAAAATTGGTGAATTTGGGCCGCGGCAAACTCGCAGAGCAACGGCGGCAAATTGGTTCTTAAGTTATCTACAACAAACTAACGGCAAAATTGAATAATCTGATCCAACAGATATTTAACCAAAAACATATTATTTTTAATGAATATCTGCAATTTAAAAAGTGAATAAAAAACTATTCATTTATTTGTTAAAACTTTGTACTTTTATTCAATAGCATTTTACCCTTAGTAGTATTATAGGCAAAAAGTGCTTTGTATTGAATCTGGATATTAGGTAAAAAATAAATGCGATAAACAGCCAAAAATCGCCAAAAATATAGTAATTATTACAAAATATTTATAAATTCATCCTCAAGAGAGAAGCGCTGGTTATAGAATTATTTCTCTAGAGCGATTTGCAAATTCAATTGAGCATCAGAGAATACCTCTATCAACCCTTGATATTACAAACACTTCTATGGCAAAGCCAATTGAATTTAATTTATTTGCACCATACAACAAAGGAGCCGCATTAATTGCTTCTTTTTCTGATTGGCAAGAAATACCAATGGAAAAAGGTGATGATGGCTATTTTCGTACAAGTGTTGAACTAGAAGACGGCGTTTATAAATATAAATTTCGCATCCAGTCAAATTCATGGTTTTTTGAACCAGAACAATGGGTTGATGTTACAGACCCTTATGCAACTGATATAGATGAACTAAGTGGAAAAGATGATAGTGTTATCCATGTAAAAGATGGTGAAAGAATTACTGATACTTATGTCTGGCAACATGATGATAAACCTTTACCTGCTGACAACGAATTAGTAATTTATGAATTACACGTTGGGGACTTTTCTGGTGGCGAAGATGATCCTTATGCACGAGGCAAGTATAAACACGTCATTGAAAAGTTAGATTATTTGTGTGAGCTAGGAATCAATGCTATTGAGTTGATGCCGCTTAAAGAATATCCTGGTGATTATAGTTGGGGTTATAATCCCCGCCACTTTTTTGCAACAGAATCAAGCTATGGTTCTACTGCTGAGTTAAAAAAATTGATTGATGAGTGTCATAACAGAGGCATTCGGGTAATTATTGACGGTATTTATAACCACTCAGAAGCATCTGCTCCTTTAACACAAATTGACCACGATTATTGGTATCATCATGAACCTCGTGACCCTGATAATAATTGGGGCCCTGAGTTTAATTACGAACATTATGATGAAAAATTAGAGATTCATCCAGCGCGGAAATTTATTGGTGAAACAATTCGTTTCTGGATTCAGGAATATCATCTTGATGGTATTCGCTATGATGCAGCACGGCAAATTGCTAATTACGACTTCATGCACTGGATTGTTCAGGAAGCCAAAAAAGCTGCTGGTGCAAAGCCTTTTTATAACGTTGCTGAACACATTCCTGAAACTACCAGCATTACCAATGTAGATGGGCCAATGGATGGTTGCTGGCATGATAGTTTCTATCACTGCATTCTAGAACATATCTGCGGTGATACATTTGATTTAGAGCGTCTCAAAGATGTCATTGACTGCAAACGTCAAGGCTTCTTGGGTGCTACAAATGTAGTAAATTACCTCACCAACCACGACCATAACCACATTATGGTTGAATTGGGGAACCGTGAGATTTTTAACGAAGAAGCCTTTAGACGGGCTAAGTTAGGAGTAGCCATCCTCATGACTGCTGTTGGTGTACCTTTGATTTGGATGGGAGAGGAATTTGGGGAGTACAAACCGAAACAACCTGAATCATCGAAAATCGATTGGACACTGTTAGGTAACGATCTCAATCGTAGTTTATTTGAATCATACAAAGGCTTAACCAACCTGCGTAAAAGTAATCACGCTCTCTACACAGAAAATATTGATTTTATCCACGAAAATCCAGAGGCAAAAGTTTTAGCTTATACTCGTTGGAATGATGAAGGTTCTCGTGTGGTCGTAATAGCAAATTTCTCAGAAAACTTCCTTGCTGGCTATCATGTTCCTAATTTCCCTAGTGCTGGTACATGGCACGAGTGGACAGGCAATTATGATGTCGAATCTGGTGATGATGGTATAATAACTGACTTGGGCCCATACGAAGCCAAAGTGTTTGTGTGGCAGTAATTATATACCGATTCCCAGTTGAGTGAGGTACAAAAACCCCACCCCCGCTCTTCGATAGGGGGCTATGAAGTACCTCATTTGATTAGGAAAAGCTATATACAGTAACACTCAGTCAGTAATCCAATAGCAAAAAGAAAGGGGGAAAATATTCTCCCTTTTTAAGTTATTACCTTATTCGTTTACAGTGTAATTAGAAATTTGTCAAGCACAAAATAAGCTGTTTTAAAATTTCATGGGTTTGTGTTACACTTTTCATTTGAAGTGCGTATACAAAATTGCCAAAGCATCCCCATGCACAACAAATTATTTAATAGTAATATCGACAACGCTAACATTGAGAACGATCGCATTTTATTAACTCCCAATGAAATAAAATCAAAATTACCTTTAACACAATTAGCCGAACAAAGAGTTTTAGGATATAGACAAGAAATAGAAGATATCCTGGATTTTCAGGATCGGAGAAAGTTTATAGTAGTTGGCCCATGCTCAATCCACGACCCAAAAGCAGCGCTTGAATATTCTGAAAGGTTGAAAGCGTTGTCTGAGCAAGTTAAGGATAAGCTGCTACTAATAATGCGAGTGTACTTTGAAAAGCCAAGAACAACCGTCGGTTGGAAAGGATTAATTAACGATCCAGATATGGATGATTCTTTCCATGTAGAGAATGGTTTACTAATTGCACGCGATCTGTTATTGAAAATTACAGAATTGGGATTACCTGCGGGTACAGAAGCGCTAGATCCAATCATACCTCAATACATTAGCGAACTAATTACATGGTCTGCTATTGGGGCACGCACGACCGAATCACAAACTCACCGTGAAATGGCAAGTGGACTTTCGATGCCTGTGGGTTTTAAAAACGGTACTGATGGCAATATTCAAGTAGCTTTGAATGCCCTACAATCAGCTAGAAATCCGCATAATTTTCTGGGAATTAATCAAAACGGACAAGTTAGCGTCTTTCAAACTAAAGGAAATGGCTATGGTCACGTAATTTTAAGGGGTGGTAGTCAACCCAACTTTGATGCAGCAAATGTCAAATTGGTAGAAGGTAAATTAAAACAGGCGAATTTACAACCAAGAATTGTTATCGACTGTAGCCACGGAAATACCAATAAAGATTACAAATTACAAGGTGCTGTTTTGGAAAATATTGTTCAGCAAATAGTGGATGGTAATACATCAATAGTTGGCATGATGCTGGAATCACATTTGTATGAAGGTAGTCAACCAATTACTGGTAAGCAAGAAGAATTAAAATATGGTGTTTCTGTAACTGATAAATGTATTGGTTGGGAAGAAACCGAAAAAATTATTTTGGCTGCTTACGAAAAACTTAAGTAAATACCATAATTTGGGTTTTGAGAGGCTTTGAATCTTACTCCCCAACCCTAGTAGGGCTTGTGAATAATTTGTTTTTTGCAAGTCCTTTAAGGTTAATAGCTATAATAACGTGTAAGTAAGTTGGCGAGAAAAAAGCCAAGTATGTTACGAAACGTAAATAGGCTTAAAACCCTTATTAATGACCAATACTTCGGCTTCTCTACGAGACGCACTCGCGTTAGCGGAGCTTTCGCTTTAACGATACGCTCAGTACAAGTGACAAAGGACAAATGACAGCCTTAGCCAGTTAGCTTTAATTGCGCCGACCTGCTTAAAAGCAAATCTACTAAGCCTGTAATGCCTTAAACCACCTATTCAAAACTGTGCTGATGGTTTTCTTAATTTCATGTTTACGATTCCACTTCTGGAATGCCATTTCATACTCTTCACCTTTGATTTGAAAAGTATTCCATACATCCAGCCCAACAGGTAATCCGCAGAATAGCAAAATGTACAGCGACCAAGAAATTCCGCCACCAGTGATTAAATTTAACAGTATAAAAAAGCCATTGAAAATTGCATAATTCCCTAGACGCTTCTGAAATCTTCTAATCCGGTAAGCGTCAAAAGCTTTTCGCTGTTGGACTTGACCTTGTTGTACTAACCAATCGCGCTCGGCTAATTTTAAAGAATCAGGTGAAATTTCTAACTCAGCAGCAATTTCTAATATCTGCTCATAAGAAAATTCTGTATCTTTGTCATGAGCTTGACGAGCGATCGCTAAGTGGAGAATTTGGTGGACATCTTCTTGGCTATAAGAGCGGATGCTGTGAGGTTCAAACGCCGTCATAATTCTTTCTCTTATATTACTTTTAATAGAAATTGGCTGCCCGATAGATTTTAAGCAGCTACGCCTGTATTATTTCCATTATCTCTACATTAGCAAATCTCGATGTTGTCGTGCGTCTAATGTATTGGATTTTTAACTTTGAGTAAAAAGCGTCTATCCCTTTTCTACTTTTGGTTGTCGATAAACAATAGGCATAAATATCTTGAATAAGTTGCACCCAACCGTTAGCGACAGATTTGAGGATGCGATCGCCTTTTTCTTTGGTTGCAGTTGTAGCGTCGCCAATCACTCCACTTTTACGGAAAAGAGGCGGAGGGGCAGGGGGCAGGGGGAAAACTCTTCTCCCTTGCTCCCTGCTCCCCATCTCCCTCATCTCCCGGTTGGTGAGCGAAGTCGAACCACATCTCCCTAATCCCCACTCCCCATCAATATAAAGACTCTCCAAACATCCGAATCCGATCGGATGCAGCAGAGCATAATATCGAAAGAACAAACATTAACAAAGATGTAACCCAATGGTTGAAGAAAATGGATCGATTCGTACCCTCTCGGTTGATATTGGTGGTAGTGGCGTTAAGGCTATGGTTTTAGATATTACGGGGAGTCCTGTAACAGAAAGGGCGCGTTTAGATACACCTCAACCTGCTACGCCGGAGGTTGTAATTAATGCAATTGTTGTGTTAGCTGCGGCTCAAGGTGAATTTCATCGCGTTTCGGTCGGTTTTCCCGGCGTGGTGCGGTGTGGAGTTACGGAAACGGCGGTAAACTTACATCCAGATTGGATTGGATTTGATTTAGAAACAGCGTTATTAAAACACTTAAACAAACCTGTACGGGTGATTAATGATGCAGATATGCAAGGGTTTGGTGCGATCGCAGGTAACGGTGTAGAACTGGTGATTACTCTCGGTACAGGGTTTGGTTCAGCTTTATTTGTGAACGGCAAGCTAGTACCAAATATGGAAATGGGGCATCATCCGTTTCGCAAAGGAGAGACTTTTGAGCAGCAGTTAGGGCGTGCAGAGTTAGAAAAAATTGGTGAGAAAAGATGGAATAGGCGTTTAGAAAAGGCGATCGCATCCTTACAACATCTGTTCAATTATGATTGTCTTTATATTGGCGGTGGTGAAGCTGTAAGAGTGAATTTCCAGCTACCTTTAAATGTAAAACTCATCCCTAATATTACTGGTTTATTAGGTGGTATTGCTTTATGGCGAGATGAAAAAAGGTAAAAAGTTCTTCAGTATCCACAACTCAGCGTACTAAGGGATGTCTAAGGGCGGGCTACACCTACGCCATTTTATAAGGTGCATCCTTTCTTAACATTTAAAAATGTTATAAACATTAACACAGGTTAGGCAAGAGAATTGTAGACACATTATTTACATTCCCACCATGTAATACCAATTTTTTATGAAGCTGCATAGAATTAGATCCCTCCTAGCCCCCCTTATTAAGGCTACGGTGTACACACATCTTTGTATAAAACCAAAATCGTTGAAGATCCCCCTAAATCCATGCCACCTGCTCATGGGGGAAACCACGCCAGATGCTCCACTACAGCGCTTCGCGCATCCTGCGGCGGGGGAGACCCCAAGACCGCACTGGCTCCCCAAGACCGCAGTGGCTCCCCGATAAATTGGGGGACTTTGAAAAGCTTTTGCCCCCCTTTTTAAGGGGGGTTGGGGGTGGGGTTCTTGTACCTCACTCAAGCGAGAACCGCTATATTGAGGTCGAAGTATGCGTTTTCCGAGAATTAGCCTCAGAAGTTTTTTAACGCACATTTAGCCGTTAGAAAATTCCTAGAAGAATGATAAAAGTCAGCCCACAAAAGGCAAGCAAGGAGATAATCACAATGTTGACTATACTGTGGTCAGAAGCTATTAACTTGCGTGTATTAGTAGCCATATAAATAGACCTTACTTAAACAACTTTTGATTAAACTATAACTAATGCGAATAATGATTAGTCTATATTTAAACAAAAATTGATTTTAATTTATTCTAGTTTAGATTAAAAATAAATTATTAATTTTTGTTTCATATATTGAGATATAGATAATAGCAATCAAATTATTGATTCCCCAAATTTCCAGAATATTGGGAACCATAAAAGTTGCAGAATATATCATCTACACCCACTATAAAAATGAATATTAGCATCCTGTTGAAGAAGAAGTCAGAATGGGCTAAACGCCCTGCTACCGCTAACAGGAGTCAGAATGCAATCAGTGGGGGATTCAGACCTGCGACTGATTGAAGACCACCAAATTTTCAATTTGGTGGGGGTGCAAAAACGCCGTTTATTCATCCACCAGTCGCACAAAATTCATTCTGTTCGCGGAGCGTGGCGGAGGCATTATTCTGGCGACTGACGCATGTATTCTGTTTGATAGATAAAATTGAAAAAAGCATTGATTTACAGGCGTTACAGAGCTTTTTAGCTAAATATTGATATATCGGACTGATCATAATCAGATATACGCGAATAAATGATATAGTAAAGATTAAATTAATAATTTTAAGGCACAATAAATCGCGCCCAGATTATTATAAAGATTTTTCATAACATCTGTCAAAAGAAATAAAAATTGTATTCCTTTAGTTAGATCACAAAATACTGAGTCATAGATACTTTAAGTAAAGTAGAAGATGATTTAAGTGCCTGCTGAAAAGTTGATATTTGTAGGTACACAGATAAATCCAATTTATCTGTGTTATTTCATGCTTGTATCTGGTCTAACAAAAGGTGAAACTTATTTGTCTCGCCTTGAAACTCAACAATGCAAACATCGTCATCTAATGGAGTCGCCATGTCTGAATTGCTTCAAGCAGTCTTAGATAGTGAAGAAAGAAGTGATTTGCGTTCCTTTCTTAGTGAATTACGCCAACAAGAAAAAAAGTACTTGCTGCGAAACGACATACTCAATGTATATAGTGAGTATTGCTCAAAGTCCCAGAAACCAGAGGCTTATTACACCACCTCTGAGTTAGGCAAACTGATTTACTATACTCAGGAAATTATTCAGGAAGATTCCAACTTCTGTTTGATCATCCGTTCTAAGATTGCTAGCCAAGAAGTTTATTGGTTGACATCAGACTTGAGCATTGAGCCGATGACGGTACAGGATTTGCTGGATTTGCGCGATCGCTTGGTGAACAAATTTCATCCCAACGAGGGCGACCTGCTAGAATTGGATTTCGGCCCATTTTACGACTACACCCCAATCATCCGCGACCCCAAAAATATTGGTAAGGGGGTACAATTTCTCAACCGCTATCTATCCAGCAAAATATTTCAAGACTCCAAGCAATTGCTGGACAGCCTATTAAATTTCTTGCGACTGCACCACTACAACGGTGTGCAACTGCTAGTAAACGATCGCATTCAATCACAGCAGCAACTTTCCGAGCAAGTTAAAAAAGCTATCGGTTTTGTTAATAATCGCCCCGATGATGAACCCTACGAACAATTCCGGTTTCAATTGCAAACAATGGGTTTTGAGCCGGGTTGGGGTAACACCGCAGCGCGTGTGCGAGAAACTCTAAATATTCTCGATGAATTAATTGATTCTGCCGATCCCCAAACCCTAGAAGCCTTCATTTCTCGTGTCCCGATGATTTTTAGAATCGTCTTGGTGTCGGCTCACGGCTGGTTTGGGCAAGAGGGAGTATTGGGTCGTCCCGATACTGGCGGTCAGGTAGTTTATGTCCTTGACCAGGCAAAGAGCCTAGAGAAGCAGCTACAAGAAGATGTTTTGCTAGCAGGTTTAGAGGGATTGAATGTCGAGCCAAAGGTAATTATTCTCACCCGCTTGATTCCCAATAGTGATGGCACTCTGTGTAATCAACGACTGGAAAAAGTTTATGGTACTGAAAATGCTTGGATTTTGCGAGTCCCTTTACGGGAATTTAATCCCAACATGACTCAAAACTGGATTTCTCGGTTTGAGTTTTGGCCTTATCTAGAAACTTTCGCCATTGACTCAGAAAGAGAACTACGGGCAGAATTTCACGGCACGCCTGACTTAATAGTTGGCAATTATACTGATGGGAATTTAATAGCATTCTTACTGGCGCGGCGTTTGAAAGTTACCCAATGCAATGTTGCTCATGCTTTAGAAAAATCTAAATACTTGTTCAGTAACCTCTACTGGCAAGAATTGGAGGATAAATATCATTTTTCCTTGCAATTCACAGCTGACTTGATTGCGATGAATGCTGCCAATTTTGTGATCAGCAGCACCTACCAAGAAATTGTGGGAACACCGGATAGTGTAGGACAGTACGAGTCTTACAAGTGCTTCACCATGCCGGAGTTGTATCATGTAACCAATGGGATTGAATTATTTAGTCCGAAGTTTAATGTAGTACCGCCTGGAGTAAACGAGAATAATTATTTCCCCTACACCCAGACTAAAGATAGAGTAGAGAGCGATCGCCAACGCCTTGCAGAAATGCTGTTTACTCTGGAAGACCCAGCGCAAATATTTGGCAAACTTGACAATCCTAACAAGCGTCCTCTCTTCTCAATGGCGCGTCTCGATCACATTAAAAATCTTACAGGTTTAGCTGAATGTTATGGTAAAAGTAAAGAATTACAGGAGCATTGCAACTTAATTTTGGTGGCGGGTAAGTTACGTGTAGAAGAATCAGGCGACAACGAAGAACGTGACGAAATTATCAAACTCTACCAGATAATTGACCAGTACAATCTCCACGGAAAGATTCGTTGGCTAGGTGTGCGCCTGACTAAAAATGATTCTGGTGAAATTTACCGAGTCATTGCCGATAGTCAAGGAATTTTTGTACAACCAGCTTTATTTGAAGCTTTTGGTTTGACCATTTTGGAGGCGATGGTTTCAGGATTACCGACTTTTGCCACACAGTTTGGTGGACCACTAGAAATTATTCAAGATAAGGTTAATGGCTTTTACATTAACCCAACTAATTTAGAAGAAACAGCCACCAAAATTGTAGACTTCATCACTAAATGCGAACAGAATCCGAACTACTGGAATGAAATTTCGCAGCGAGCAATTGACCGAGTTTATAGCACTTATACTTGGAAAATTCACACTACTAAACTGTTATCGTTAGCACGAATTTATGGCTTCTGGAACTTTACCTCTAAGGAGAATCGGGAAGATTTATTGCGTTATATTGAGGCTTTGTTCTATTTAATTTATAAGCCAAGAGCGCAACAGCTATTAGAGCAGCACAAGTATCGGTAATTTGTCATTTGTCATTTGTCATGGACAAGGACAAATGACTAAGTTGTCAACGCTCGCCAAGTTCGTTGACCAACTACTCCATCGGTTCCTAAATTCTGCTGGTTTTGAAAGGCTTTGACAGCAGTCTCTGTCAGTGCGCCATAAATCCCATCCACCCTCACGGCATAACCGTTAGCCACTAACAGCCGTTGTAAGACTCTGACAGCAAGACCAGAGCTACCGAAATAAAGAGTCGGCATAGGTTGGCTACTAAACTTCTGGAAACGTCCTTTAGCCTTTATGCGGACTTGGACTACAGACTGAGAATGCTTTTTAGACTTACCTAAGTTAGATGAAGCTAGGAACTGATTATTTTTGCTGATTTTCTGAAGTATGTGTTTTTTCTCTAGTGCGATCGCTGAGGGAGAAGCCAGAGAAATTTCATCTGTATGCATAAATTCAGGTGGTGTGACTTGAGCAGTTATCTCCGACTCACTCTGTTTTGACTGCTTTAGATCATTTTCCATCTGAACTAATTGCTGCTGTGGCAAATTGGTTCCAAATGCTTGTCTTATTGTTAATATGCCCGTCATCATCAGGCCAATTTCAGTCATTGTAGTTCATTTTACTTCAACCAATATTTCTTTTGACTAACAACATCGCTGTTGTCCGGGATAATACATACTGACTAAAAAAAAGTCATGTAATAATTTTTTCAGATAATATTGTCATGCTCATATTTGCTCACCTCCGATTCCATTGAATGAGACTGATATTATTAGCTTTGTGCCTTTTTTATCTTTAAACAAGCCGCTAACTTCTAAGATATGGTATTTAAATCAACGGTTTAGACAATAACATACTATATGATTCTCTGGGAATGCCACAGAAGAAATTTGTCTTGTTAGCTTTGGCTCACGCTTGATATGCTGATGCTGCTTTTATCATATTTATACTGCCAGCAAAAATCCTGCTGAATTCCCTGAGTCTGTTTTTTAAGCATTTATCAATGCAATATTTGACAACAATCATAAGCTCTTGATTTTAAACAATTTGTCCTCCTTTAGAGGGGGTTATCAACTTTTTATCAATCACTTTTATATTGCAGGATACATGCTGGTTGTCACAGCATTATCTAGTTTTTCCAACTTCACTATAGAAATATTCAGCTATGTTTCCTAAATATTTGCTTTGTAAGGGACTTCTAAGAAATAAATTATCTATCTTATGGAGTGGGCCGAAAAGCCATTGGTGTCAACTTAAGTCAGAAAGCTCATTCCACAGTCATTTTACCCTACACGTCAGTGCGGTCTTGGGATCTCCCCAAGACCGCACTGGCTCCCCAAGACCGCAGTGGCTCCCCGATAAATTGGGGGACTTTAAGAGCCTTTTTGCCCCCCAATTTATCGGGGGGTTGGGGGGATCAAAAGCTTGTGGGGCAACTCTCAAAGACTTGTGTATACACCGTAGGGCTATCAAGCTATAGAGAATCTATAAACTGCTGTACTTTTTCTAGGAGTGGCTGGTGTTCGATTTGCTCTGCTAAGTCTTGAGCGTTTTGGTAGCACGATCGCGCCATTTTTTTTCGTTTCGTTGTGGCGTAAAGGGTTCCCATATTCAGCAAAGTTGAAATTTCCCCCAGACTATCGCCCAGTTGTTGACAAATTACAATGGCTTGCTTGTAAAACTTCATTGCTTGGCGATGCTGTGCCAGGGTGCTGTAGGTAAAACCAATGTTGTGAAGGGTTGTAGCAACGCCTGCGCGATCGCTAATTGCCCGACGTGTCAAAAGAACTTGATGGTAGAGTAATAGCGCTTGTTTCGGTTTTCCTAAATCACTATAGATTGAGGCAATATTGTTCAAAGTGGTTGCTTCACCAACCACATTCTTGACGGCTCGTTGAATTGGAAGTGCTGCTTCAAAAAATTCTAGCGCTTGCTCAAACTTGCCTAAAACATTGTAAGCAAACCCAATGCCATTGAGGGTTGTTGCCTCACCAGAAAAGTCACCTAACAATCGCCGCATCCTCAAAATTTGGTGTTGTAGCAGCAGCGCCCGTTTTGGTTCTCCTAAGCGGGTATAAATAAGCGCTACATCATTGAGAGTAGAAACTTCACTTTGAGTATCTTGCGATCGCCTGCATATTGGCAGTGCTTTATCAAAATATTCTAACGCTTGCGAAAAGCGTCCAATACGGCTGTAGGTAGAACCCAGATTGCTAAGTGCAGTTGCTTCGGCTGGCGCGTTGCCAATTTCAATCGCAACCGAAAGCGCCTGATGAAAGCGCTCTAATGCTCTTTGAGGTTGCCAGCAACTGAGGTGAGCTAAACCGAGATCGTTTAATGTATAACCTTCTCTGGCTCGATCTCGAATTGCTCTAGCCAAGTGTAAATTTTTGGTTGCAAGATCGAGAGATTCTTGAAATTTACCGCGCTGGTAGTAGCGGTTTGCTTCATCACGACGTTGTTCCCACTCTTTGACTTGATTTAAAGGTTGCGTCATCAGACCTCAGTTGCTTTCTGCAATAAGTAGGCAGGAAATCTCTTGGGAATGAACCCCTCTTAGGTTTCCCAAATTTTAACCTTAATCTTCTATCTTTAGATATAAGACGTAAATAGAGAAGTATGCTATTGTTCCATATTTATAGAAATCTTTATGAAGCAATTAATACAAATACTCCAATAGGGGCTGTACATCTGTGCGTCCCTAGTAAATACCTATATTCCAAGTAATTGAAAGGCTGAGATTGCCGACTTTTTAGCGCCTCCGAAGCAATAGCTGGATTGGGTGAGAAGCCCACACTGTACTGCTTGCAGTCAGTGTGGGAGTATGTCACAGAAGTCTAAAGTCGAATCCCCATATCAGGAAGTTCCTCCTGCCCTCTGCTTCGTGCCCCCTACCCCCTGTCCCCTACCCCCAACCTCCCTTAACTCAAGCGTTGCCGTAACCACAACGCTAGCAAAGGCAATGCAAGTTGATAACCTTGCTCGGCATTATAAATCAAACCTTTGTGCTGTAATCCAGTTAGCGCACCTTGAAGGCTTCCACCCCTTGAAAGTCCATGTTTTTGAATATAATCTTTGCTTTGCGGCTTTTCTGTAGGGTCTAAAGCTAAACATTCCAGTAAGTGTACTTGATTTGCTGGGAGTAACATGAGCAAGGACTCAAAAATGATAGACAAATCTTTGAGCAATCCTTCAATTGCCCGTTGTACCTCTTGCTCAGTAATTAACCCATCAGGAAGATGTAAAGTCACCAAGCGGCGAATTAGTGCCATCGCATCGCCCATATTTCCTTGCGCAGCATCTAAAAATAGTTGCAGTGCTTGTGAGCGAGAATCAAATTTTAATCCTTCTGGATACAACATCTCCCTCGCCCAGACTGCCAAAACGTCTCTAGCTAAGGGAGCCAACTGCATAGTTTCCAATGGGTAGTTAGTTTCATCTGCATGATGGCTGGTTTCGGCGATCGTTGCAATCAAAACGTAACTGACATCAGTTTGCGCTTTAATTTCTCGCCTAAATGTAGATTCCCACAAACCATTGCGATCCCAAGAGCGAATGTGAGGAAAACTTTGCAAAATCAGCACTACTCGTTTATTTAGGCTAACAGCCATGATTTGGGGCAAGTTGAGCAAAATTTCAAATGCTTGCCATAGCAACTTCTGATTTAAGGAACGCAATAGTTTGAGTTTACCGTCTGGATGAAAGACGAAAAATTCACTAGCATTCTTGGCAATCCAATCTTGAATTGCTGCTGGTTCCCAGTTTTGGCTAATAGCCTCTGCTAGCAGTTGCACAAATCGCTCTCCATCGATCGCGCGGATGCAGTCTATCTCCAGTGCGATCGCACCAACTTCTTGCGCTGCTTTCCGCACTAAGGTACGTCGCCCACTACCTGCTACTCCAGTGATCAGCAAGTCACCATCCTGCGCTAAGACTTCTACAAGGCGCTGAAATTCTTGCGATCGCCCAATTAATTGCAAAGGAGTAGACAAATTCAAATTCACGTTTTTTGCCTTTGGTTTTATTCCCAACTGTAAGGGAAAGCATACTCACTTTATTTAACTAATTCGTAATACTTCGACTTCGCTCAGTACAAGTTCGTAATTCGTAATGACGCTCTCTACGAGACGCTAAAAGCGTAGCTTGCTTAAGAGTAAGAGTACGCGGATTCGCTCTGCGTGGCGCCAACGTAATTCGTAATTTTTGGAGTCTCTAAATTAAAAGTAATTATGATTACTATCAGAAAATATTAGTGTTATATCTGTATTAGCACTAGTTAATCGTGCTAAATAATATATAGCACTTTAAAAAAAGAGATTAAATATGGCTAAGGCAGTATCTACCATTGCGCCAGAAGTTCAGCAGCCCATTGTCTGGCATTCTTTGGATACCTTGGAA
This sequence comes from Nostoc sp. NMS2, assembly GCF_017115105.1. Lineage (GTDB taxonomy): Bacteria > Cyanobacteriota > Cyanobacteriia > Cyanobacteriales > Nostocaceae > Nostoc. The sequence goes on along the minus strand of NZ_JABXKH010000135.1, from coordinate 52,310 downwards.
GCGATCGCTCGGTTGAAAACTGATGCCCAAGCAGGTTTGAGTAGCGATACAGCAAAACGTCTGTTAACTGATTTGGGTGCAAATGAACTTACTGCCAAAAAAAGCAAACCCTGGTGGTGGAAATTTCTGCTGCAATTTAACCAGCCATTGCTGATTATTTTGTTGTGTGCGGGTTTAGTCAAAGCATTAACTGGTAGTTTGGTGAATGCTGGGGTGATTTGGGGTGTTACCACTACCAACGCCATAATCGGGTTTATTCAAGAGTCGAAAGCGGAAAGTGCGATCGCAGCTTTAGCCAAAGCAATCACCACAGAAGCGATCGTCATCCGTGATGGTGAAAAATTACGCATCCCATCACGCGAGTTAGTGCCAGGAGATATTGTATTGCTGACTTCTGGCGATAAAGTGCCCGCAGATTTACGGTTAATTCAAGTACGAAATTTACAAATTGATGAATCTGCGCTAACTGGCGAATCTGTAGCCGTAGAAAAAAATACTCAAATTTTAAAGTCAGATGCGGCTTTAGCAGAACGCAAAAATATGGCTTACGCGGGTGGCTTTGTCACCTTTGGGCAAGGCACAGGAATTGTAGTTGCAACAGGAAACGCCACCGAAACAGGGCACATTTCCCAGTTAATGGAACAACATACTGACATTTCCACGCCTTTAACTCGAAAATTCGATAAATTTAGCCAAAATTGGCTATATATGGTGTTAGGGTTAGCAACACTCTGCTTTGCGGTGGGATTGAGCTTTCGAGGTTTTCAAGAAGCCCTAGAAGCTGCGGTGGCTTTAACAGTGAGTGCGATACCAGAAGGCTTACCAGCAGTAGTTACAGTCACATTAGCGATCGGAGTTTCTCGAATGGCGCGGCGGAATGCGATTATTCGCAAATTAGCAGCCGTAGAAACCTTGGGTAGCGCTACCGTTATTTGTTCTGATAAAACTGGGACTTTGACAGAAAACCAAATGACGGTGCAAGCAATCTATGCTGGGGGACATCAATATACAGTTAGTGGTGTAGGTTACGCACCAGTTGGGGAAATCTTCACAGATGAAAAACCAATTGATTTGAATAGTGCCAAAGGTTTGCAAGAATGCCTAATTGCCGGATTATTGTGCAATGACTCTCGCTTAGAAAAGAAAAATGCTCGGTGGGTGGTGATGGGAGATCCTACCGAAGGCGCATTAATTGCATCGGCTAACAAAGCAGGTTTTCAACAACCTACTTTAGCAAAGCAAATGCCCAAGCTGGATGGAATTCCTTTTGAGTCAGATTTTCAGTACATGGCGACTTTACACGCCACACCCAAGGGTAAAACTATTTATGTCAAAGGTTCAGTGGAAGCAATTCTTCAACGCTGCACCCTGATGCTAAATAGTGATGGACAACCCCGCCCGTTAGATTGTGTCGAAACTTTACGACAAACAACCATCGAACGGGAAGTAAATATTATGGCACGGCAGGGCTTGCGGGTCTTAGCTTTGGCGAAAAAGCCTGTAACTAATGAGCAAAATACGGTAGATCATCCAGATATTGCCACTGGGTTGATTTTCTTAGGGTTGCAAGGGATGATCGATCCGCCGCGTGAGAGTGCAATTAAGGCAGTGCAAGCGTGTCAATCGGCAGGGATTCAGGTAAAAATGATTACCGGAGATCATGGAGTAACAGCCCAAGCGATCGCTCGTCGGATGGGAATCAATAATAATGGCTCAGTTTTGGCTTTCACAGGTACAGAACTAGCAAAAATGGATCAAATCGAACTCGCCCAAGTTGCCCAGGAGGGTGTAGTATTTGCCCGCGTAGCCCCCGAACAAAAACTGCGTTTAGTTGAAGCTTTGCAATTAAAAGGCGAAGTTGTCGCCATGACGGGAGATGGTGTCAACGATGCACCAGCATTGAAACAAGCAGATATTGGGATTGCAATGGGCGGTGCTGGTACGGAGGTTGCCAAAGAAGCATCAGATATGCTGCTTACTGATGATAATTTTGCTTCCATTGAAGCTGCTGTGGAAGAAGGAAGGGCGGTTTACAAAAACCTTCTCAAAGCAATTTGTTTTATTCTTCCTGTAAATGGCGGGGAATCGATGACGATTTTGATTAGCACATTATTAGCTAGAGATTTACCAATTTTATCTTTACAAGTTCTCTGGTTAAATATGTTGAATTCCATCACCATGACAGTACCCTTAGCCTTTGAACCGAAGGCGCAAAATGTGATGCAACAACCGCCACGCCATCCCAACGAACCTTTACTTTCTGGCAGTCGGATCAAAAGAATTTTGGCAATTTCTCTATTTAACTGGATTGTGATATTTGGGGTTTTTGAATATATCCGTCAAACAACTGGCAATATAGACTTAGCCCGGACAATGGCGATTAATTCTCTAATTGCAGGGCGGATATTTTATTTATTGAGTATTAGTCAATTAGTGCCAAATCTAATTGCGAAGATGGATGGTACGATTCAGGAAAATGTTGATATTCCTGCCATTGGCTTGGGGATTGTGGGGGCGATTATCTTGCAGATTATCTTTGCCCATGTACCGTTGATTAACCAAGTGTTTTCGACAGCACCATTGAGTTTGCAGCAGTGGTTATTATGTTTGGCAGTTGGTTCGCCAATGATTCTGTGGGCTGCGGTTGTGAATCGTTTTGATCCACCAAATTAAATTTAACAGTGGCAACATTTTTGGGTAGAGGACTGATAGTTTTAAGATTGCACAATGTAAAGGGAATCATCCGGCTGCCATTCTGTGCGTGAGATAGCGTAGTACACTACATCATGACCGTAATAGTAAGCATTATTTTCGTACTTCATCCCTAGCTTTTGAATCACACGCACTGAAGCAATGTTTTCTGGATGAGCGATCGCTACTATCCGATCTAGCTTCACTTCCTCAAATCCAAACTTTAAGGTTGCAACAGAGGCTTCAGTCGCCAGTCCCATATTCCAATAGGACTTGTCAAACACATAGCCAAGCTCAACTTCCGGCGTATTTTCCAGAAACCCAAGCCCACAACGGCCAATCATTGTACCAGTTTCTTTGTGTATTACTGCCCACATCCCAAAGTTGTGTTGTTGCCACTGTTGGATATTTTTGCTTAAACTTGCCTGAGTTTGTTCCCTTGTTCTTGGCGACAGATATCTCATGACTTCTGCATTACTGTAGAGGCGAAATAGACAATCAAAGTCGTTGAGATTGAAGTGCCTTAGTCGCAGCCGTGCAGTTTCTATCTTCATAATTACCCCAATTCAGAATTAAATTTACAAATTGTCAAGATAATCATCCGATCGCCATTCTGAAAGAGCTAGAGCATAATACGCTACATATAGGTCTTAGTAGTCTTGCAGTTTCTATCTCAGGCATGGTATCAGGGTAGTAAGACAAAGGCTACTTTAAACATGCGTATTTTTTTAGAAACATTAATATAATGCTCTTACTATGAGCATCTATCAATCTCTCAAAAAATCTTATACGCAACCTCGTCGGCGTGAAAATGACTGGCGGTTGTTTTTGCGTTTAGTGCCTTACGCCCGTCGTAACGGACAACTATTAGCGCTGTCGATGTGCCTACTCATACCGATCGCCCTGGCTAATGCCGTCCAACCTCTGTTGATTGGCCAACTTATCTCTCTGATTCGCAATGAACCAAGCGCTTACGAATTTCTCAGGAATCGCCCCTTATCCCAAGGGCTAAATATCCTGGAGGGATTGTTGTTTGTTGCGATCGCAATTCGATTGATTTTGACAGGCTACCAGGGTTATTTAGTACAAAAATTAGGGCAACAAATCACCGCCGCAATTCGCCAAGACTTATTCCAGCACGTAACATCTCTCGCAGTACGCTTTTTTGACCGCACACCCGTAGGTAAATTAATTACCAGAATCACCAGCGATGTGGAAGTCTTAGGCGATGTCTTTTCGACTGGGGCAATTGGCATCGTGTCCAATTTGTTTTCCATGCTGGTGATTTTGGGTTTAATGTTTTCCATCCAATGGCAACTCACTTGCTTGCTGCTCTTAATGCTGTTACCAGTTACCTGGTTAATTGTTTACATTCAGCAACAGTACCGCAAAGCCAACTACAAAGGGCGGGAAGAACTTTCTATATTGAACTCACAGCTACAAGAAAATGTCCTTGGCATTAACGTAGTGCAGTTATTCCGCAGGGAAAAATTTAATGCCGAACTGTTTCGCGCCACCAACAGCCGCTACACTCAGCAAATGGATAAAACCATCTTTTATGATTCATTTATTTCAGCAACCTTAGAATGGATTGGGCTGATTGCGATCGCAGCTGTTTTGTGTATGGGTGGTTGGTTACTCTTAGGAAAAAGTTTAGCTTTTGGGACTTTATCGGCATTTATCTTATATGCCCAGCGATTATTTGACCCTTTAAGGGATTTTGCCGAAAAATTTACGGTAATTCAAGCTGGTTTTACCGCCATTGAACGGGTAGGCGATATATTAGATGAACCGATAGAAATCCGCGATCGCGCCAATGTGCGCTTCTCAATATTTGATGCTAAATTCGGCTACATAGACGAAATCGTTGCAAATCTAGAATCCCCAGATATCACTTCCCCGCCTGAACTGGGAGAGATTTGCTTCGATCATGTCTGGTTTGCTTATAAAAATGATGATTACGTAATTAAAGACTTAGATTTCACCATTCATCCTGGTGAAAAAGTGGCATTAGTCGGCCCCACAGGTGCGGGTAAAACCTCGATCATTCGGCTTTTATGCCGCCTCTATGAACCCACCAAAGGACGCATTCTCATCGATGGGGTAGATATTCGAGAAGTCCCACAAGCAGAACTGCGGCGCTACATGGCAGTAATTTTACAAGAAGGCTTTTTGTTTGCTGGCGATGTTAAAAGCAACATTTCTTTAGGAGATGGCTATACCATTGAACAGATTCAACAAGCAGCAGAGCAAACCAACGTTGCCCAATTTATAGAAGAACTACCCCAAGGTTATGATACTCAACTTCGAGAACGGGGCACAAATATTTCTAGTGGTCAAAAGCAACTTTTAGCCTTTGCGCGGGCTGCCATTCGCGATCCCCAAATTTTGGTATTAGATGAAGCTACCGCTAGTTTAGATGTCGGGACAGAAGCTTTAGTTCAAGAGGCATTAAACCAGCTATTGCTCAGACGTACCGCCATTATTATCGCTCACCGCCTGTCTACGATTCGCAATGTAGACCGGATTTTTGTTTTGAAGCGTGGCGAATTAATCGAACAAGGAAGTCACGATGAACTACTGCAAGAAGGAGGGCTTTATGCCACTTTGCATAACTTGCAGATGTTGGGAACTTAGGATATTTTCAGAATAAGCTGAAGGGGGGAAACAGCGATAAACTTTGTTGCAAAGAGTTGTGGCAAGAGTGAATCAACTTGAGTCAGGACAACAACTATAAATCTCCCGCTTAGACTCAGATATTAGCGGGGTTAAAAATACAAAAAGGACTTGATTAGAAACTTATTTCGGGAGGGTATAATGCAAGATCGTTCAGTTAAGGCTAAAACTCTGTTATCAAAGTCAATTTTTTAACGAACCGCCAAGGCGCAGAGGACGCAGATTTCTTCCCTTTGCGTCCTTGGCGTTCTTGGCGGTTCGTTTCCTTGTCTATATTTTTCACGAATCAAATAGGATTGCTGTATAGCTACGCATTTACTATTTAGATTTCATATTTTGCTCAAAGGAGCGTTAAACCACATTTTATTTTTCCTGAAGTGCAAACTTCATCTCTGTCACATCTAATTCTCCTTCGGTGGTCATTAATACTAAGTTAATTCCTAAAACACTTTTTTCTTTAGTTGTATAGTTAGTTTTAGGGATTTGATTGGTCAAATCAAACTTAGTAGAACTTGTATATTTTTTAGACACACTAGTTGGTTGCTGTTGTTCGCCAATTAAAATTGATGAAATAGCTACTGTTGCTGGTGCTTTCTTTACTTCACCTTTTAAAGCTAAAGGCACGAGCCTAAATTGCTTTTGAGCATTAGAGGTATTGATTCTAATGATACATCTAGCCCTCGGCGATTGTGTGCTTACAGTTATTTTAGATGCAAGTTTAAACTCACTTGTTTTAGGATCAAAATTTATCTTACATCCATCATTGATAGAAAATTGTGGCTGGTTTTCTTGTGAAGTAGCAACGGTAGATGAATTGGTATTATAACAACCCAAAGAAAACAAGCATATTAATATGAAAAAATTACGTGTATAACTTAATGCCAACATAATCTACTCTCCATCAACAGGAATTTGGAATAGTAAAGGATTTATAAAATACCGCAGATTGTTAAGCAAAATATAGAAAAAGTGATTCAATAAACTGAACAATCAGTAGTATTTACTATTTTTCAGGCAATAAAGTTTTCTCAAAAATACTATTATTTTTGCCCTATTTTTCAATCTACTTTATATGGGATTAAAGATTAGTTAAACAATAAAAGTTTATACTAAAACCATCATCTTTAATCCCACAAGAATCAGCAAATTAGCAAGGAGCTATATCGATATGAAGTTTCACATCCCCAATATTAGCATCGACTGAATCAAGAACAATAGATGTTCCTGCTGAGGATTGAGCGATGATGTTAATGCCTAATTGTCCTTGTCCACCAGTACATGAAGCAGATGCAACAGTAAGGTCATCTTGTGTCTGAAAAAGAGGATTGCTAGATGTAAATTCGCTAGGTGCAGGTTTAGCCTTAGCTACACCAAGAACACCACCAGCAAAAATATAGCTTCTGGCTAAACTTGTCTTCCCTTTAGGAACTTCGGTACTTCCTTGGTACAGTATTTGTACATCTTGCACGTGGAAACCACTTGGAATAATAGTATCAACACGTAAAAGACACTTTTGACGCTTACCATTTTCTGCAATCATATTATCAAGAAAGATTGATAATGTTCTACCGTCACTTCCAGTAAGCTGATCTCCAATCGCACATCCACCAGAGCCTATTGCTTTTAGAAATTGAATACTAGGCTGTTCTTGAGCCAAAGCTTTGCTTGCAATAACGTTCATGCTAAGAACTGTAGATACACACAATAATGCACTAACTTGTTTAAAGTTCATGTAGATTGTACTCCAATGTATTTGAATAAAAGAAACGAAGATATGTTCACGTCCTCCCCTCTCTCAAGGAAGGAATTCCTTTAAGAATTTGGGTTATTGGGCGGTTTCATTCGCTGTTTTGTGTTATTTGTATATTTACTTTTTCTTACTGCTGAAGATAGAGGAATTAGCGCAAATAAAATTGCGCGTTTACGCAAGATATTTGAGCATAATAGAAGATAATAGTGAAAAAAGTAGTTATTATCAAGCAGAGTGCTATATGTACATAACTTATTATTTAAAGAGGAAGCTAGTAACGAGGATCTCTAACTACGGAATTTGTATACTTTCTCAAACAATTCTATTGCTGGGAATACTGATACTTCCAGTTAGTGCGAGTCAAATCTGGGAAGGGACAGGACGGATTACAAGTGGAATTGGAGAGGGCGGTTCAGTTGAGCTACAGTTAGAATTTGATGGAGATATTGTCAAATCGCTTTCCGGCCCCCCATTAGATGGGATAATAAATACAGAACCTAGTTTGAATGGGGTTATTAAAACCAAGACTGCCACCTGGCAAATTGAACGATGCGGTGAAAACCTATGTGTAAATTTGCAGCAATACAATCCCAAACAAACAGTCTTCTATCGCCTCCAGCCTAAGAAGTAATGGAAAGAAGATTGAGAGCGATTAACACTTGGCAAATGACAGGGATTGGTTTGGGTGTTGTCTGGAGTTTCCTTTTCAATGCAGTATTTAGCAAGCTACCTATTGTTGAAAAACTAGAGCTTAAGATTCAAGATAGTCTAACACGGCTCCACAAACCCAGCGCTTTACCCAGCGAAATCCTCTTAGTTACAATTGATCGACCAATCCATAAACCTGAACACAAGTTCTATGCCAATCTAGTCAAGCGGCTCATGGACGAAGGAGCTAATGTTGTAGTTTTGAACCTACCTAATTCCTTGAGGCGACCTCTTGATAGTAGTTTAGAAAATCCCTTGAAGGATCTGATAAAAAAATACACCCATCAAATTGTATTAGTCACTTATACTAAAAGACTTTCTCAATCAGTTCCTTCAGCATTATCTATTTACTATCATCTGCTACCATTTGATGACAACAGAATTCAACCATTAATTTCTCCAGAGCAAGTGCATGGATTTTTCGAGTACGAGACTGCCCTTCAAAGTTTAACCAGTCCATCTCGTCAAGCAAACTTGGCAGGATACTTTGTTTATGTAGAAAACATTCAAGAAACTCAAGAATTAAAATCAGTTGCGGTACTAGCCTTAGAAAAATTTTCTTCACCTCTAGATAATAAAGCACTGACTCAGATTACCCAAAGTGAGCAAATACTTTTATCTGAAACCGCCGTTGGGATAAATTTCTATGGCCCTGCTGGAACATTTCCTCACCTCAATATTTCATCTTTTTGTAATTCAACTTCTGCACAATTGACTCAATGTAGCGCTCCTACCACTCCAGAAGCTCAAAAGGTTCGCAACAAACTGGTGGTGATTGATTTGCCTAGAGAAGATTTAGTCTCATTTGGGATTTCCTCTCCTTTTGGCGATCGCATGTCAGTTGCAGAGGTACAAGCCAATTTGATCGGCAATTTGATGACGGATTCATTTCTGAGAACCTCTTCCGAATGGTTTGACTATACAATCACTACCCTGGGTGCAGTGTTTTTTAGTTTAATACTGACTTCCGGGATATTCAAAAACGGATCTGAACCCACTATCCGTTCAAAGAGTTGGCTTTCTCTAGGGGTTGTTGGAGGTTATATTATTTTCAGTGTTCTATTTTCTTGGCAAGGGCTGATTACACCTTTAGCAATACCAATCTTAACCTGGATCGGAACGGGTGCATCTGTAGCTGTCTGTTTGCGGTTTTGGCATAAACAACAACAACTGATCCACCAGCGACGAAAACTAGCTGAACGACAAGCAGTCCTCTCTCAGGCACGGAAGCTACTCCATCGAGTAGCAACCGACATTCATGACGGCCCTCTACAAGAACTCAAACTCGTCATGGATGGTGTCGAACTTCTAGCTATTAAACATCCAGCGATAAATCCCAACCCCTTATTAGATAGGCTAGAAGCGGTTGGGCGCAATCTTCGCGATCAACTCCGCAATACTCGCACTATGGCGGAAAAACTAGAGGTTACACCAGAATTGCAAACAGGTTTAGACAAGGGAATTCAACAGCAGCTACAACAACTTGTTAGTTCAGGAGAATTAACACTCAAAGTTGATGCTCACCTGCAACCTCTTTTAGAGCCTGAATCAGACAGTACTTGGATAGATGCCCGTGAAGATATTTTTCGCTTCTTTAAAGAGGCGATCGCTAACGTCATTCGTCATGCCCAACCTCCAAACGGTACTGCAACCCAAGTTAGAGTTAGTTTGTTTCAAGAAGGAACCTTATGTACGCTAATCATTAAAAATGATCTAACTGAACCTAAGCCTGTTGTTTTGAAAAGCACCAGCATCAGATTACACAGTGGTGGTTACGGCACAAAATTGATGGCTACTATTGCTGCGGAACTACCAGACGGATATTGGGAGCGAGTTCATTCAGCCGATGGCGGAATCCAGGTAACACTCACTTGGATTTTAAAGAATGCTACTGACGACAAAATCCAAAACTCAAGTATTTTTCAATAAACAATTAGCTTGCGTCCAATAGCTGCCATGCAAACAGCGATGCGAGGGTTTATATTCTGCCCATCAAGATGCTCGATATCCAGCTTTGCCTTGAGACGCTGCACATAGTTCTGAGCCGTTTTATGGGATACATGCATCCGCTCGGCGATCGCTTGGTCTGTTAGCGCATGATTGCATAACAAGTCTAAAATTTCCAGATCCTGCTGAGTCAATTGCATTTCTTTCATCAGTTCCCGATGGACTTTGAGTTGTCCATCTAGGGCGCTGCGAACGCCTTCCAGAAAGGCGCTCCGTCTTTCCATCTTGTTCACAACTACAAAACCCCCTTGGTGTTTACCAATCTGCGGTGCTAGTTGCCTTAAAAAATTAGGTTCGCTGGTATAAACAAGGATATTTACTGTGGGGTAACGCTCAAAAATTTGTCTTAGCAGTGCTAAACCTGGCTTTGCTGACTGCTCACCTCCGATAGTGCCGAACTGCAAGTCCACTACTACCAAATCCGGTAGCTCAAGCTCTAGCTGCTCAATTCCCCTATCAGGTGTATCCACGCTAATGCAAGAACACTGAGCTTCTATCATGTGCAAAAACTCGCAGTTATTCTGACCGACTTCGGGATGGTCTTCAATAACAAGAAAAAGAGGTAGCTTGCAGTCCATGTTTTGAGGAGATAGTTTTAGTTTCATGGCTAACAAAATAAAGAAAATTCTTTTAGCATCATCTAAGTACTTTATTACGCGGCATTAAGCTTAACGGTTGACGCTGACCTGTAGCGATCGCTCTCATCGATTTCAAAATCATCGCGATCGCCTAAATTTATCGGGTTATGGGAAAGCGCGATCGCATAAGATTATCGTATTAAGACTATTACTCACATAACTAAATCATCATTTCAATCCAATTGCCACCTTTGATCTGTGGTTGAGCCATTATCAGCGTTACGTCCAGAACGCTCGCAATCCCAAAGTTGTAGCGCTGCACCGTTGCTTCTTCCTGGCGCACCAGCAACGTCAATGCACTTTCCAGATAGAGAATTTCTGATAAAGCCTTCACTGGTTAATACCCACCTTTGATCTGTGGTTGAGCCATTATCAGGATTTGTTCCAGAGATTTCACAATCCCAAAGTTGTAGCGCTGCACCGTTGCTTCTTCCTGGCGCACCAGCAACGTCAATGCACTTTCCAGATAGAGAATTTCTGATAAAGCCTTCACTGGTTAATACCCACCTTTGATCTGTGGTTGAGCCATTATCAGGATTTGTTCCAGAGATTTCACAATCCCAAAGTTGTAGCGCTGCACCGTTGCTTCTTCCTGGCGCACCAGCAACGTCAATGCACTTCCCGGAGAATGAATTAACTATAAACCTCTCATTAGTACTTTGTGCTACGCTTGGTTTTTTGTCAAAAAGAAGAAACAAGAAAGTAAAACTTGAGAATACAAAGAGCAAACTGAGCAAAAACTTACCACTAAATTTCATCTTAAACATCCTGTTAAAATTGATCTAATTTACGTTCTTAAAACTGCTGCTCCAAATAATCTACTGCCTGGTATAAAGATTGACGGTCGGAAAAGGTCGGAAAAAAGTCGGATCTTTTTGGTAGATTTACGTAAAATTTAAGAAAAAATAAAATTTTTAATGAGAATATCGTGGTTTAACAGTATTAATACATAAATGACAGTTGAAGAAGCGATCGCATTAGTAGAGCAATTATTAGAACGGGGACGCTTAACAAAAGTTCAAGAGATTGTGTTTCGTCAGTCTTGGGCAGGACAGACATACTTAGACATGGCTGTAGAGTCCGATTACGATCCTGGTCATATCAAAGATGTTGGTTCTGAACTATGGCGATCGCTTTCTCAAGCTTTAGGAGAAAAAGTTACCAAAAATAACCTGCACGGAGTACTGAAGCGAACCGCACAGCCACAAAAGGACACAAACGCTTCGTCAACCTTAAACTTTCAACCCTTCACGAACTACACAAACTGGGGGGAAGCAATCGACGTTTCTCAATTTTATGGACGTACTACTGAATTAGAAACCCTCAGCCAATGGATTGTGAGAGACCGCACTCGTGTAGTAACACTACTAGGTATGGGTGGCATAGGCAAAACCGCGCTCTCGGTGAAATTAGCAGAACAATTGCAGGGAGAATTTGAATATGTCATTTGGCGATCGCTGCGGCACGCACCTTTTTTCCATGACTTGGTGACAGACTGCATCAAAATCCTTGCTCATCAGCAAGTTGGCACATTGCCCTCTGACCCTCATGAGCAAATTACTTGTTTAATCGAATACCTCCGCAATTCCCGATGCTTGCTGATTCTGGATAATTTCGACACGCTATTGCAGCAAGGTAAACGGACAGGCTGTTACCGTGAGGGCTACGAACCCTACGGTGAACTTTTGTGGCGATTAGGAGAAACACAGCATCAAAGCTGTGTCCTGCTCACCAGCCGGGAAAAACCTACTGAAGTCGCCGCCTTGTCAGGTGATGGTTTGCCAGTTCGTACCCTTGCTTTGTCAGGATTAGAAGTTGCAGCCGGACAAACAATTCTGACGCTCAAAGGGCTATCAGGCTCAGAGGACGAAACCCGCCAACTAGTTGAGTGTTACGGTGGTAATCCACTAGCTTTGAAAATTGCTGCCACCTCCATTCGGGACTTACATGAAGGCAACATCGCCAACTTCTTTGCCGAAGGCACAACGGTCTTCTATGGCATTGGCAATCTCCTAGAGCAGCAATTCAAAAGACTCTCTACCTCAGAGCAGCAAGTGATGTACTGGCTAGCAATTAATCGGGAGAAGGGTTCCCTGACAGAATTACAAACAGCCTTCACACCAGCATTGCTTCAGCCTAAGTTAATGTCAGTCCTCGAATCTTTACGTTGGCGTAGCTTAATAGAAAGCAATACTGAAGGATTAACACAGCAACCTGTCGTCATGGAATACGTCACAGACTGCTTGATTGAACAAGTCTGCCAGGAAATAGTCACAGAATCACCGCAATACCTGCTGACCCATGCTTTGATGCAAGCCCAAGCAAAAGACTACATCCGCGACAGTCAAATTCAGCTGATTGTGCGGCCTATCCTAAATCAGCTACAAATAACCCTTGGCTCTGCTCATCAGCTTGAGCATAAACTTGGCAGACTAGTTAGAAAGCTTCAAGATGAAGCTATAGATCCAGTTGGGTATGGTGGCGGTAATCTGCTGAATTTACTCACACAATTAGAAACCGATTTAACTGGGTATGATTTTTCGCGTCTCACTATCCGTAACTGCGATTTGCGTTGGCGGAGTCCCACCCATGCATCGCTCAACTTACATCGGGTCAACTTTACCCAAACAACCTTTCGAGAGTGTGTTTTTGCTGCGACCTTTGGCGGCATTACTAGCGTTGCCTTTAGTCCAGATGGGCGCTGCCTTGCTACCAGTGATACAAATGGTGAAATTCATGTTTGGGGTATTAGTAATAGTAAACAACTCTTTAGCTGTGAAGAACACAACAGTTGGATCTGGAATATTGCTTTTAGCCCTGTGCATTCAGTTTTAGCTAGTTGCGGTCAAGATCATACAATTAAACTTTGGGACATTACCACAGGAGAATGTCTCAAAACGCTGTATGGACACACTAGTATTGTCACAGCGATCGCATGGAGTCCTGACGCGAAACTTCTTGCTAGTAGTAGCTATGACCACACAGTTAAAGTCTGGCATCTAGCCACAGGACAATGTGTGCAAACTCTAGAAGGACATAATGCTTGTGTGTGGAGTGTAGCGTTTCATCCCGCAGATCAAATCTTAGCAACGGCTGGTGAAGATAACACAATCAGGCTGTGGGATTTAGAAACTGGATGTTGTGTGCAAGCCCTAGAAGGGCATCAGCAATGGGTAAAAGCGATCGCCTTCAGTCCAGAAGGGCAAATATTAGCAAGTGGCAGTTTTGATCAAACCGTGAAACTGTGGGATATACATACTAAGGTGTGTTTAATGACCTTGCAGGGACACGCAGGAGTCATCACCTCAGTAGCATTCAGCCCCAAGGGTGAACAGCTAGCCAGTGGCAGCTACGATCAAACCGTGAAGATTTGGGACATAGACACTGGGAAATGTCTGGATACCCTGGAAAAGCATACAAATCGGATTTGGTCAGTTGCTTTTCACCCTCAAGGACATTTAATCGCCAGTGGTGGTGATGACCACGCGGCTAGAGTCTGGGAGCTTCAGACAGGACAGTGTACCAAAACCTTCCAAGGACACAGTAATGCTGTTTATGGGATCGCCCACAGTTGGCAGCAAAACTTACTTGCTAGTGGACATGAAGACCAGACAATTAAACTCTGGGATGTAAATCTCAATGCCCCGCAAAGCTTAAAGGTTGACCTTCAGCCTTTTCGTGTACTACATGGACATAGCAATCGTATTTTCTCTGTTGCCTTCAGTCCCAATGGACAGTTTCTGGCCAGCGCCAGTGCAGATCGCACTATTAAACTTTGGAGTCCCCATACAGGGCAATGCCTCAAAACCTTACATGGTCATGGTAGTTGGGTCTGGGCAGTTGCTTTTAGTCCAGACAGTAATTTTCTTGCTAGTGGCAGCTACGACCATACAATCAAGATATGGGATGTGCATTCTGGTGAATGTTTGCAAACATTACAGGGGCATCCTGGTTCTGTGTTGGCGATCGCCTTTAGCCCTGATGGAAAAACTCTCTTCAGCAGTGGCTATGATTCGATAGTTAAATGCTGGGATCTTGAAACAGGCAATTGTCTTCATACTTGGGAGGCAGACTCTAACCGTGTTTGGGCTGTTGCTGTGAGTCCAGATACTCAATATGTTGCTACTGGTGGTGATGACTCCTTGGTGCGACTGTGGGACATTCACACAGGAGGTTGTCTGCGGACATTCTCTGGACATACTAGCCAGGTACTTTGTATTCTGTTCACCAAGGATGGCAGCCGCATGATTAGCAGTAGTAGCGATCGCACTATCAAAATTTGGAATCTAGTTACTGGAGACTGCCTTGCGACACTACAAAATCATCTCCATTGGGTGTGGTCGCTCAGTCTAACCCCAGACGATCAAACTTTGCTCAGTGGAAGTTGGGATGAAACAATCAACTGTTGGGATATTACTACGGGGCAATGTCGGCAAACCTTGAGACCAGCCCGCCCATACGAAGGCATGATTATTACTGAAGTGATGGGCTTGACTGAAGCAGAGGTAGCAACTTTGAAAGCTTTGGGAGCATTAGAAGTGAATTGATGCACAACTGGGCGCACTCTTCTTGCGCTGTCGTACCTATCCCAAACCTCGATATATCAAGCTTTTGAATTTTGGTAGAAAAATTTTTCTGACTTTTTTCTTATTTAAGGATTTCCAAATAACAAAAGTAGGCAAACTTCCACCACAGACTACTAGTACAGTACAGCGGAAATAAACAGACCATTTGAAATGTCTAAAACCCTTACGCAACGGGAATTACGAATTACGAATTACGAATTACGAATTACGCGAAGCGGTACTAGTACCTACGATCTCAGCACTTGTTAAAAATCATCAAGTTTGACGCACGCCGACTAATAGAAAAACTCACGCGCTCATAGTGAGATTGTATATTAGGAGTCTAAACACATTGTTTGTCTGTTTCTAACCTAGTTCCAAACTAGTCACAGCAAAGACGCGATTAATAGGTAAACTAGGAATTTCTTTAGTATACATCCGAGCAGTTTGAAGGACTGGCTGCAATTGGTAACGTTGAACTAGGTTAATCGCTTGTACATTTGCATCGGGCACGTCAAGAAACACTGGAGTATGAGGATTTTCTGCAAGCAAGGCTTGAAATAATGCTTCAGCAATCTGTTCGTCATTAGCAAACAGTGGCCCAATCCGAAAACCTGTATAGGCAGACCGGATAACTCCGTAACCAGCAAGATATCCATTTTTGAGAAACCCGAAAGCAGTACTTTCTGGCTGTTCAATCCAATGTCGCAGAAACAGTGAACGCTTAGAAGGAAAAAGTTGACAATCGTAAGCCACCAAATCTTCAAAAGGCACTGTTTTCAGTTCGATGATACCAGCAGGCACAACACCGCCACCCACCCCTTGATAACGAATATGGTTATAAGCGATTTGGAAACCAGACTTTTTGTAGTTATCTTGTTGAGCTACTACACCATCCAAGCCGATGTTACGGTCAGCACCCAGATAGTCCATTGCTGTCTGCCAAATTTTCATACCCAACCCCTGCCCACGAAACTGGGGTTTCACAATGTAAAAACCTAGAAAGCCGAAGTTTTGATCGTAAGCGACAGCAGAAATGCACCCCACCGGCTCACCATTCAATTCGCCTAATAAAAAACCGCTCTCGTCAGTTTGATAAAAAGATTGAGCATCATACCTTCCTGGATTCCAACCTTCGCTTGCTGCCCAAGTAATCGCCAAATCAATTTCCGACCTGTTCATTGTGCGGACGATGAAGTTGTTACTGGTCATAATATTTTCTTACTCTCAGGCTGTTAACTATTTAACTTCACTTTCGCAAACATAGTGATAACTCTTAATATTTTTATACTCATCTCTCGTAGTAAGTGTTTAATACCAAATCTAGGTTAAATATCGTGTTTTTTAGTCCACCTATGCGGACTTTATTTTTATATCCTTAAATTATATTTGCTCAAATATAAAATTACTCAAATACTACTGTCCTATTTCCATAGACTAATACACTATTTTGCAAGTGCGTAGGCGTAGCCCGCCGTGGGCATAGCACCGCTCTTGCTAATACAACTCTCTCCAAATCTTTGCCTTTTCTCACCAAATCATCAACTTCACCACGGTGACTAACTCGCACTACATCCTGTTCAATAATTGGCCCCGCATCTAAATTAGCAGTGACATAATGAGCAGTTGCAGCAATAATGCAATAACTATTAACAGGTAAAAAACGAGTCAAACTAGATTAACCCCAGAAGAGTGAAAGTAAAATAAAATTATCCTCCACTTAAACCCCATTATGACTATCCCAGAACTCGAAGAACAACTCCTTCAGCTTTCCCCCAACGATAAACTGTATATTATCCAATTCCTTGCTCAAAGCCTGACCAAACACAACACCCACCCAGAGCAACCCACCAAACTCTTAGAATTTTTGCGTCAATCCCCCCTAGCTGAACTCACCGAAGAACTCGACCTTAGCGGAGGCTGGACATTGCTAAAAACCCTCATTGATTCCCTACAACCACAAACCCAAACCGAAACTCCAGAATATCCCCTGACTAAATTCTATGGATGTATCGAAGATGAAACATTCTTTCGCCATCCCCAAGGAGAACAACAAGAACGCGAACCTATCCTGTGAAATTTCTTTCTGCTAGATACTAACACTTGCATTATCTATATGCGTGGTAAAAATTTCACCTTAAAGCAGAAACTAGAAACCACTGCTACCAAAGATATTGCCGTTTGCTCAATCGTCAAAGCTGAACTATTTTATGGCGCAATGAAAAGTGCCAACCCAGAACGTAATCTTACCTTACAGCAAGAATTTTTAGCTCAATTTATATCACTACCATTTGACGATCTCGCAGCAATGACATTTGGAATGATTCGATCTCAGCTAGAAGCATTAGGCACTCCAATTGGAGCTTATGATTTACAAATTGCTGCGATTGCACTGACAAATAACTTAACCCTTGTTACCCATAACACCAGAGAATTTAAGCGGGTTAATAACTTGCTGATTGAAGATTGGGAGATAGATAATTGACAAACGGCTGGCTAGAAAATATTATCTCACAACTTCCCGCGTAGGCGTAGCCCGCCGTAGGCATCGCTTTTTTGCATTCCTTCGGATATAAAATCACTCGAATACCACTGTTCTATTACCATATACCAATACACGATTTTGTAAGTGCGATCGCACCGCTCTTGCTAATACTACTCTCTCTAAATCTTTGCCTTTTCTCACCAAATCATCAACTTCATCACGGTGACTGACTCGAACTACATCCTGTTCAATAATTGGCCCTGCATCTAAATCAGCAGTGGCATAATGAGCAGTTGCCCCAATAATTTTTACACCCCGTTCAAAAGCTCGGTGATAGGGATTTGCACCGATAAATGCTGGTAAAAATGAATGATGAATATTAATAATTTGTGGAAATTTACTAATAAAATCTGCACTGACGATCTGCATATATTTCGCCAATACAACTAAATCTATTTTGTACTGGCGGAGTAATTCTAGTTGTTGGGCTTCTTTTTCCAATTTATTGTCTTTAGTGATGGGAACGTGCTGAAAGTCGATATTAAATTGTTCTGCTACTACCTTTAAATTAGAATGGTTACTAATAATTAAAGGAATTTCAGCCACAAATTCTTTAGCACGTTGTCGCCAAATTAAATCAAATAGACAATGGTCTTGCCGACTTACCCAAATAGCAATGCGTGGTACTGTATCAGAAAAATGTATTTGCCACTTAGCACCTAAAGGTTGAGCAATTGAATTAAAAGCAGGGGCAATAAATTCTCGCGGTAAATTAAACCCCTCTAACTGCCATTCAATGCGGGTGAGAAACAACCCAGCAGCAAAGTCTGTATGCTGATCTGCATGGATAATATTACCACCGTTAGAATAGATGAAATTTGCAAATTTCGCCACCAGTCCCCGTTGATCTGGGCAGGAAATCAGCAATGTTGCTGTCGGATTTGTCATAATATCGCCAGATTTTTTAATTAATTAGGGCTTGCTGTTTGTCGGACTCGGTTTAGGAATGTTGAGCGGAGGTAGTTTCTGACTATTATCTATCGGTTGCTGCCACTCTGATAGATCCCGATTCACGGCATTTGCAAAATCTGTAGATACCAACAGCACATTTATATTTCCATCAGGTTTAGCAGCAGGGTCAGCTTGAGCATATAAGAAACGTCCATTAAAGTTAGATTTGCCCAAAATTAACTGATGGCTTTGTCGGTTTTTTAAGGTGATATTTATGGTTGCTGGGGGTTCATCTAAGGCAAATTGTCCAAGCTCTTTTACTGGAGTTGATAAAGTGCTATTGCTCTTACCTTTGACTAACAAATCCATTAAATAAGAAACAATAGCATCATTTGCTGGGCCTGATATCGGAGATTTGATTACCCACTTGGGGTTACTAGGTTCAGGGTTACGTTCTAAATTCAGGGTGAGTTTTCTTGTCTTGACTGTTAAGGATTGCACATCATCTTCTCCAAAAGAGAAAATTTTCTGCTTTTGCTCTTTGGTTTCTTCTCGCACAGTCGTACCTCTAATTTCATAGAAGTAAACAAAACCACCTAAACCCAGCGCTAGCAGTATCAAAATTAAAGTCGTTTTCGGCAATTTCATTTTTTAGTCATTTGTCATTTGTCATTTGTCATTGGTGAAGAGTTAATAGTTATAACTCTTAACTCCTTTATTACCTTCGTTTCCACCAGATAATAAGTGCGATCGCAAATCCAATTAAGGGTAAAATCAACAGAGACGACAATATTAAAAGATTACCTTGTGTAGTTGTCAGGGTTATCCGACGGTTTTTCGGTTCTTTGGGGCGAATGGAAAGAGGTTGCTGATCCTGTTGACTCAGCCAAGTCACTGAGTTGAGGAATACATCTCCATTTAATTGCTGTTGAAACAAGCCATCGGTGGCGAAATTGGAATTTCCTAAAACTACTAAGCGTGATTCGGTAGCTGTTTGAGATGAAGGAGTTGGGGAAGCAGTAGCCGCAGGCGTGGGAGTGGGGGTAGCTTTGCCTTGTGTCGTTGGTGATGGCAGGGGTGAAGCTTGCGGAGTTTTGCGGGAGGGCGAAGAAGTAGGGCTAGTTTTATTCTGAGTGATTGGTGATGGCAGGGGCGAAGGTGTCGGTGCAGGTTGGAGAGTTGAAGCAGATTTAGCTGGTTGTTTTCTGGTTAAAGCAACGCCCAAGGTTAGAGGCCCTTTCAGGTCTTTATCTGCATTAAACTCTAATTTTTCGCTTTGGAGGTCGCTTTCTGCCCAACTTTTGGGATAGGGTTTAGTTCGTAGCAATGGAGTAGCCTGAACACCAGGTACAGAGGTAATTTCCAGTGGTCGGGCAATGGGATAAAAAGAATTGCCGTTACCGAAATCTTTGGTAATTGGATGTTGTCCGTATTCTGTGACTAAGGGTGCAGCAGGGCCAAGTCCCACGACGCTTTCGCCAGAGACATCGACTGCTAAACGATTATCCAGACGAACACCCCACTCTTGTAATAAGCTGTTAAGTTTGGGATCGGTATTCGGATCAATCATCAGCAGTAAATTACCGCCGCGATTAAGATACTCTTGCAAAGCTTTGACTTCGCCTTCAAATAGCCCTCGCTTGGGGCCAGCCACTATTACTACAGTTGCATCTTGAGGAACTTTGGAAGTTTCTCCTAAATTCAGTGGTGATGTTGTAAAACTTTTGTCGCCTAATCCCTGAATTGCTTGTGATATTGCATCTTTTCCAGGCGAAAGTTGACGTTCGCCATGACCTTGCAGTAAGTAAACTTTAGCTGTGGTTGAATTTGTTAGTTGTTGCAGGCGACTAGTTAATCTGATTTCTGACAAACGCTCATTTTGATTTACTGTTTGTACTAATTGCCGTTTATCCCCAGATTCTAAATAAACTTCCCCATAATCTTTAACGCCAAACTTTTCTGCAAGTCCTGGTCTAGCTTGGGGGTCGATGTACTCATATTTAAATTTTGAGCTTTGCCGTTGATAATTTTCGAGTAATTCTCGGTCTTGGGGATTTTGGTTAATATCAAACACCCACACTTTAACTGGTTGTGGTAAAACACTCACCAATTGCCGTGACTGAGGCGCAAGGGTAAATAATTGACTTTCTGTTAAGTCTGCCCGCAAGTGGTAGCGAGTCCCTAAAAAGTTAATCAATCCCAAAATTGCCAACACTGCTAGAGTTGCTACTAGGGCATTAGTTCCAGCTTGGGTAGAACGACGTTTCCACCAGTTAGTTTCGTAGCTTTGCCATATTATCCCCAACCCACTGATGACAATTCCCGTAATCATAAATGCTAATGGGATTAGTCCCCACTGTTCAGAAACTAACCCAACTGTTAAGCCAACAGCAATTAGGAACGGGCCCAACCAAAACAGATATTTCCACAGTTTCTTTTTTGCAACTATATTCATAATTTGTCATTTGTCATTGGTCATTGGTCATTTGTATAAAAATAGTGACAAGTAAAAATATATGGACGAAAATTGAGTGACTAAAAATAAGCAAGACAACTGAATTGAATAAATGGCGACAAAGCGTTTCCAAGAATTACAGGTTTATCAATTATCAGAACAATTAGCAGATGACATTTGGAACATTGTTGGAGGATGGAATTTTTTTGCAAAAGATACAATTGGTAAACAGATTGTCCGTTCGGCAGATAGTATCGGTGCGAATATAGCAGAAGGTGTAGGAAGAGGTAGTTTTCAAGAAAATAGACGTTTCATAAAAATAGCTAGAGGCTCTCTGAATGAAACTCAACATTGGTTAAGACGAGCTTACACTCGCAGGGTAAGCGCATCTCAAACCCTATTGACACGGTAGTTTTGGGGTTCACCCAAAGCACAAATAAGTTCAAAATTACTACACTGAGCCAAGGGGTGGGATTGACATTTTCGTCTTTATGTGGTTAAAAAACATAAAAAGCTATTTGACCCATGTTTTTTCAATCATTTACGACAATTCGTCCTATTTTGAATGAAAAATTGATATTCAGATAAAGTTTTAAGCTTTTTGTCTGTATCAAGAGCTACAAAATTAGATGCGCTTACCCTGCTTACACTCGTAACCTTTTAACTACCGAACAGATAAATGCAATCAAAACAATCATTAACGAACTAGCACCCAAATTAAACTCTTACCTAAACTCAATTGGCAATATACCAGATGACAAATGACAAATGACCAATAACAAATGACTACTGCCTTTGAAAGCGCAGTGCATCAATTGATTGAGCGGTGAGAAAGATGCCAAAAAAAATGTAACTGGCGAATAAGATTAAGGCGCTGGTATCAAAAACACCTTGAGTTAAGGTGTTGTAATGTTTCAACAATGATAAATAACCTAAAGCTTCGCCCACTGGGCCGGGGACAATTTTGGCGATTAAATCAATTAATAACAATAATAAAATTACTGCAAATGTAAGAACCGCAGACAAAATTGTGCTGTCTGTTAAGGAGGAAATAAACATTCCTACAGATAATATTGCTGCTGCTATTAAGATTAATCCAAAATGACCCAGCAAGGGAATTGAAAGTACCATTGGTGGATTTGATCCACTGATTGCGATCGCTTCTAACACTAGCATGGGTACGATCATTGTGGTAAAAAATGTTAGCACGCCTAATAACTTACCTACAGCTACCGCCCAGTTGGTGATTGGTGAGGTGGCTAATAATTCTAAAGTGCCGCGCTTCCGTTCTTCGGCATAGAGTCCCATTGAGAGAATCGGCAGGATAAATAACAGTAGCCACCCCATACGATCTAAAAATGCTCGAATAAATTCATAAGGCACATCTATCGGCGGTGTTGACACTCCGAGTTGTTGTCCTTGTGCATCTATGGCTGCGACTCCTAGCAATATGCCATCTGGACCTAGCAAAATCATCACGAAAAATAACCCGGCGATGAACCAAAATATGCCTGCGATCGCATAAGCTAAAGGCGATACAAAATAACTCTGTAACTCTCGGCGATAAATGGCAATAATATTACTCAGCACTATACCCATTTACGCTGCCTCTCCTTCCTTGTCTGCTGCTAAGTCTACATCAGGATCGAAATTCTTTTCTTCTGTGGTCAGTTGCAAGAATACATCTTCTAAGGTGGCGTTAACTCGTCGCAGTTCATGTAAACCGAATCCTGCACGCACTAAGGTTGCAACAATATCCTTTCCTGGTTCTTTT
Source organism: Nostoc sp. NMS2 (assembly GCF_017115105.1). Taxonomy (GTDB): domain Bacteria; phylum Cyanobacteriota; class Cyanobacteriia; order Cyanobacteriales; family Nostocaceae; genus Nostoc. The sequence continues at coordinate 29,610 of NZ_JABXKH010000135.1, read as the reverse complement.
CCAGGCTGCGATATCACGCGCAAGTAAGCACGATTTGTCTGTGGTTGATGACCTCCGGCTGTCGGAATTGATTCTATCAGACTCACACCTGCGACTTTTTGTAATACCTGTTTCGCTAGGGCAGCTTCTCCTTCTATTTCTAATTCATACCCGGAACCACCTGTCAACTGAGTCATCAAGTTTTCTGGTGTATTAGTTGCCACAACTTTACCGCGATTAATGATGGCGACGCGGCTACAAGTCATGCTCACTTCTGGTAGAATATGCGTGGAAAGAATAATTGTGTGAGTCCCAGCAAGACTTTTAATTAAATTCCGCACCTCAATTATTTGTCGGGGATCGAGTCCAACGGTGGGTTCATCGAGAATAATCGCTGGTGGATCGTGGACGATCGCTTGAGCAATTCCGACACGTTGGCGGTATCCTTTAGAGAGTTTGCGAATAATTACCCGCCGCTTATCTTCTAAGTTGCAGCGTTTGATGGCGGCTACTACCTTGTTGGCGCGATCGCCTGCTGGAACTCCCTTAATTTGGGCGACAAAATGCAAAAATCCCTCCACCGTCATATCTGGATATAACGGTGGTGTTTCGGGTAAATAACCAATTCGTTGGCGTACAGCCAGAGAATTTTCATGGACATCATAACCAGCAATCCGGGCATTACCATTTGTTGCCGGTAAATAACCAGCCAGAATCCGCATGGTTGTGGTTTTACCAGCGCCATTGGGGCCCAGAAGCCCTAAAATCTCCCCAGGTTCGACGCTAAAAGTGACATCAGTAATCGCTGGGGTGGAACCGTATATTTTACTCAGATGTTCAACTTCAATCATCCGTATAGTGGCGATCGCAATTTATAAGATACCCAACAATCTTAGATCACGATATTGGGTATGGGGGATTGGCACTAAGATTAACCGACAATGGGTAAAGTTCCTAAAAAATCTAACCCCCTTCCCTAGTAGTCTGTCCCATAAGTTTTGCAAGGTTTGTAGTGAGCGATTTATCGCTCAATTTTAAGCACTGAAGTGCTTACTACAAACTTTTATAACCCTTCAAATTTTATGAGACAGACTACTAGAATTCACCTTAGTAATCCAAGAGCCATTTCAAGGTACATCTTAGCCTTGTGCAAGTTCAGCATATTCTCTTGGTCGTATCGGTCAGGGTAGCTCATAGCCTTTCCCTCCATCGTTAGCTTAATCAGCGCCGCTTGCTCATCAGTGGGTGAGTTCATCTCATCTACTACCCCTTCGAGGAATTGAATAACACTGAAACCTGGTGACTTTAACCCTCTTCCTTGCCTTAATTGAGCGAGTGCTATCTGTGGAAATGCCATCAAGGTGACAATCCAACTAGTACCGCAAGGCGGAATTCGTAATTCGTAATAGAGCCTCCGGCACGCTACGCGAACGTAATTCGTAATTAACTGTTCGCAAGGGTTTCAGACATTCCAAATGGTAGGTTTATTTCCGCCGTGACGTACTAGTCTTGTAGCCTCCATTTCCAGTAGGCTTTAGTCCGTAACGCCTACACAAGTCTCTCAACTCAGCAGTGGTTTTGATTTCGAGTTCTGACCTTGTGAACATAAAATAGAGTTACCCATTTGTAAAAGTGGTATCGGTGGTGAACTTGTTTTGCTGACGTGAACACCACCGACTTAAAACTCTATTCTTTGGTAGACATTGAATCAAGCGTTATTTATATTTCTCAACAATGCCTAATCCTAAAGGGAACCCACAAAATTTTGAACCAATCAAGTCTGATAGAGAAGAACCTTTAGATGGAAAACTTACTATTCGTGTCACCAAGGCAATGGAGAAAGAGGTAAAGGCACAAGACGATCCTCCTGAATTCTGTAGAGAAGCTATACAGAAAGCGCTAGATGAGAAAAAAGGGAAGTAGTTTAATTTATTTCGAGTATGACTCTAACAACTAAAACAATACCCTCCTGTTAAAGAGGGCATTATTGCTAAGTTCAAGAAAGGATGTTTTCAAATTTGATCGGGTAAATTTTCCTTGTTCCCATCTGCATGGGGACGAGAGAATTAAACCCAAAAATTACGAATTACGTTCGCGTAGCGTGCCGGAGGCTCTATTACGAATTACGAATTAGTTAATAATAGCTGCCAGATTTTCGATGCTCCAAAGCAGTGATACCATCATTTTCCAACACCTCACCGCGATCGATGACGGCATAAATTAACCATCGATCGCCACATTCAAGCTGATTTTGCACCGTACATTCTAAATAGGCTAATGCCTCATTCAAAATCAAACAACCATTCAGAGCAGTTTTTGTGTCAAGATTTGCAAAGGGATTATCGCCTAAAGTGCTATGACGAGAAAAATAGCGTCGGACATTTCTTCCTTCTCTGAGGATATTCAGCACAAATTTATCACCAGGATGATGCATTAACTCTGCATTCTGCTCGTTAGCGATCGCAATCATAATCCCTGGCGGGTTAAAAGTTGCCTGCGATACCCAAGAAGTTAAAACCCCTTTGTGAGTTTCTTCATCACGAGTTGTCACAACACACAGAGAACCAATGATCCGCCCCACCGCTTGTTCGGTACGATCTACGTGGGTTTCTGTCACAATCTGGCGGGAACTACGAAGTTTTTTGGTTTTCTTCAAGTTTTGGGCAAAAAAAGCACCTGCTTCTTGACACTGCTGAAGAATTTCAGAAGTAGGGCTAAAACGCACCCGAATTGTTTCAAACCCTAGTTGATAATTTGCATCTTTGAGCTTGCTTTCGATTAAATCTATTGCCTCGCCACTCCAACCGTAGGAACCAAACACCCCTGCTAACTTAGTTTTAGCTGCCACCGAGAGGACGATTCCTAAAGCTGTTTGAATTTGAGTCGGTGCATGGCCGCCTAAAGTGGGTGAACCGATAATCAAGCCATCGCAAGTTTCTACAATGCGGTTAATTTCGGCAGAATCGGCTAGTTCACAGTTGATTGATTCTACATTAACTCCATTTTGGATCAAACCTTGAGCGATCGCATTCGCCATAATTGCTGTATTTCCATAAGCAGAAGCGTAAAGCAAAGCGACACTCAATTCTTGAGATTTTTGTCCTTGACACCATTGACGGTAATCATAACTAAAACGACTGAGGCTGTAACGAACAACTGGCCCGTGTGCTGGGGCATAACATCTAGCTCCCAGAACCGAGATTTTATCTAAGGCTACTTCAACTTGTTTCGCTTGGGGCGCATGGAGACATTCAAAATAATAACGACGTTCCGCATCTAACCCTTTCCAATCTTCATCAAACAAAGTATCTTCGCAAATATGAGCGCCGAAAAGCTTATCTGTGTAGAGAATTTTCGTTGCAGAATCATAAGTGCAAAGTCCATCAGCCCACCGGGGAGTGGGTACGGTGACAAATGATAGATGATGTCCTTGTCCTAAATCTAGAGTATCTCCCGATCGCACCGCTTGAATAGGTGATTCAAATTCGGGAAAGGCAGTTTTTAGGGCATTGGCGGCGGGGCGAGAACAAATGAGAGTAGCTTGAGGAACCAGAGAGAGCAATACTTGTAAAGTTGCTCTGCGGTTGGGGTTGATATGACTGAGAACAATGTAATCTAGGGTGATAAAATCTAAATTTTGTGCTAGTTGCTCAAGGTAAATTTCGGTAAAAGATTCACCGGGAGGGTCAATTAAAGCCTTTTTATCAGCTTGAATCAGATAAGAATTTGCTGTAGTTCCCCGTTGACGGGAATACTCCACCTCAAATTTTAGTCTGTCCCAAGTCCGCGATCGTAGAATCAGAGTATTTTTACCAATTTCAGCAACTTGGACATCTCTGCTATGGTTGGGCGTTAATGTTGCAACAGACATAATAACCTCTTTTAATATGGGGATTGGGGCATGGAGAAGAGACAAGGTAGACAAGGAAGAGGGGGGAGACAAGGAAGAGACTTAATTTTAATAATTCCCCCTTGTCCCCCTCATCCCTATTCCCTACTCTTAATGACCATTAGTTTGTGTTAATTCAGACTTAGCTCGGCTTCTATAGCGTTTAGATACTTCTTGTTCGGGATCGATACCTTCAAAGGTAGGGGGTAGCCAAACTCGGAGAAACAGTAGTATTCCCAGCACTAATAAAAAGGCACAAGTTGCTAAAACTTGACTCCAACTTGTTTCTAGAACACCTTTAACAATGACTTCTCGCAAGGCGGAAACGATGGAAACTTCAACAGCTACCCCAATAGACACTCGATGTTCTTGTAGGTAAATAATCAGCAGTCGAAATAACTCAACTAAGATAAGTAAAAAGAGAATATCGGCAGTAACAGCATGAAAATCGAGAGGCGGAAGTAAGGAGAGAAACATATCTCTCACCTGAAGCACCATGAAGCTAAATAAACCGATACACAAACAAATCACAATTATATCTTGGATAAATTCCAAGGTTCGCACAACGCGCCCTCGATTGATTTCGTACATCGTAATCGGAGTATTCTCAACAGATTTATACATAGTTTTTTGGGAGTTTGTAGAGACGCGATTCATCGCGTCTATGGAAAGCAAGGTAAATAAGGCAGACAATGGGACAACGAGAATGACAAATGACAAATGACAAATGACCAATGACAAATGACAAATGACTATTTAATAATGATTGCCAATTTTGCGGTGATGGGCGGCGGTAAGCGCATCTAGCTTGGCAACTCTTCCAGTTTGGACTGTGCTATAAATTACCCAATGATCTCCACAATCCATGCGGCTAGTAATTTCACATTCCATATAAGCTAAAGCTTCAGCTAAAACGGGCGATTCATTGTTCGCCGGATATGTTTTCACCCCGGCAAATCTGTCTGCACCAGGAGCAAAACGCTTGAGGAAATGTTTCATTAATCCTTGATATTTGCCTTCTTCTAAAACGTTTAAAACAAAGCGATCGCCAACGTGCATCAAAGATTCAATTGCCCGGTCTTTGGATACTGCGATCGCAACTCCTAAAGGCTCAAGACTGGCTTGTGTCACCCAAGAAGCAAACATTGCACTCTGAACTTCTCCTTTTTTGGCGGTGATGATGTATAGTCCTGTGCTAATCCGCCCTAAAGCCTTCTCTAGTTCGGTATTGATAGATTTGATTTGTTTAATGGTGCGATCGCGGTTTAACCATTGACCTAAATCTGTCCCCGCTTCATCACAAAGCTGTTCTGTTGCTGGAGTAGGAATTTCTTTAACTAAAATAGGAGGAAAAGCTTCAGTTAATCCCAGTTCTTGAAACTTATTGCGTAAGGGATAAATGGGTTCATCTTCTCCACCCCCCGACTCTAATAAACCAATTGCTTGCTTTTTGTGAATAGCAGCTAAAATTGTACTTAAAGCTGCTTGAGCCATCACCGAAGATTGGGGTGGCATTGCAATTACTAAACCAGAAGATTGTGCAACTAATTCTCGAACTTCTTGAGGTTCGGAACTATTGAGAGGAACTAATTCCACTGCCACGCCTGTTTTCGCGCATCCATGAGCTATGGTACGGACTAACTGCTCGCTATGCCCGTAATCTTCCACATAAAATAAAGCCACTAAAGCCTCTGTTTTCGCTTGTTCTAAACTCCAGTTTTGATACAGTCCCAGCCATTCGGAAATATAGTGTTGTAATAAAGGGCCATGTCCTGTAGCAACTGTTGCTATTTCTAACTTTTCAATCCGCTTTAAAGCTGCTAAAACAGACCGGGCATTAGGCCCCATAAGACAATCATAATAATATTGAAAGTCTTCCTCAAGTAAGGTGATATTTTCATCATAAGTGTGGTCATCACAGTAGTGCATCCCAAACACATCACAGGTGTAAAGAGTGCTAGTTTTGTGGTCGTAAGTAAAGATTGTGTCAGGCCAGTGTAAGTTAGGTGCAGAGATAAATTCTAATTCGTGTCCGTTGCCTAAATCTAATCGCTCTCCACTTTTCACCTGCCTTGAATTAAAAGGCTGGTGAACCATATTTTCTAAAAATTGAATAGCTACTTTAGCACCGACAACAGTAATAGATGGAGCTAATTGCAAGATATTTTTCACTAAACCACTGTGGTCTGGTTCTGTGTGGCTAATAATCAAATAATCTATTTTAGCCGGATCAATTAATCCCACCAGTATCTCAAGATATAATTCCTCAAACTTGCGGTGAGATGTGTCAACTAAGGCAACTTTTTCTCCCTGAATTAAAAAAGAATTATAGGTCGTACCATTCCGTAAACCAAACTCGACATCAAAACGTTCTCTATCCCAGTCTAGACAACGAATAGCAGTTGTTTGAGGAGCAATTTCAACAGTTTGAACTGTCAAACGTCCTGGGTTGGGAGTAACTTGAGTGGGCTGTATGAGTGCAACCATTTGTTTTCTCCAAAAAGATTGTTATCTGAAGCGAGTGTTATGTCTCTTATATTTACCTGAAATAGTCAATTAGTAAAATGCCAATATCTAAAGCTAATCATCAGAAACTTTTATTCATCATTTAGATTTATTTACCATTGGAATTACTCAATGTTTATCATCAATAATGAATGTGAGAAAATGTAGATAATCAGTTAGAATGGTTTTGCATGTCATTAATATTTTTTCCTCCTCCCATACAACAAATCAACAGCGAAATCATCCGTCGCGCTGGTGTTGATCTGTATGTGCTACGCCTGGATCTCATGCACCCGTGGGTTAACGGCAACAAGTGGTTTAAGCTGAAATACAATCTTTTAGAGGCCAAAGAGAAAAATTTTACAACGCTGCTAACCTTCGGTGGCGCTTATTCCAATCACATCTATGCAACTGCGGCGGCTGGTAATCTTTTCGGTTTTCGCACCATCGGCGTAATTCGCGGGGAGGAGAGGCTACCACTAAACCCGACGCTGAGTTTTGCTGTCCAACAGGGTATGCAGCTTGTGTACCTGAACCGCGAAATGTATCGACAGCGCAACACACCAGTGCTAGAGGAATCTCTGCAACAACGCTTCGGTGAGGTGTTTATCATTCCCGAAGGTGGAAGTAATTTAAATGGTGTGCGCGGCTGTATGGAGATAGTTGGTGATGCGATGCCTACGGCTGGCTACGCCTACGCATTTAATCATATATGCGTAGCCTGCGGTACAGCTACCACACTAGCGGGTATTGCGCTTTCGTTGTATGAAGGACAAAGAGCGATCGCTTTTCCCGTTCTAAAAAATGGCGCATTTCTTGCACAAGAAATCGAAAGTTTATTGACAAATTACCTCGCCTCTGATTTACCTACACCATCTAACTCCCCCGCTTCCTGGGAATTAATGTGTGATTACCACTTTGGCGGCTATGCAAAGGTGAACGATGAGTTGCTAATGTTTAGCCAACAGTTCAGGGAAGAGCATGGTATACCCCTTGATTACGTATATACCGCAAAAATGTTTTACGGAGTGATGGATTTACTAAAGCAGGGATTTTTTGGTAAAGGCGATTCTTTGCTGCTGGTACATACAGGAGGCTTACAGGGCAACATTGGCATGGAAAAAAGGTTGCAGAGATTTTCTAAAATTTGAGTTGCCACTTAATTAAATATCAGTTAGCTTTGTATGGAATTTTACTAAAATTAGTTAAATTTACACGCCAATCTTGATATTTACTCAAAGTTAGGTAAGGTTAATTTAATGTCTACATACACTGATCGCATTCAGCCAACTGATTCTGCCATTGCTACCTATTTAGATAATCTTTTAGCTAGAAAGTATCAAATTCCCACTTTTCAACGAGATATCGTCTGGGAGAAAGAGAATGTTAAAAAGCTCTGGGATAGTATTTATAAATTTTACCCGTTAGGAAGTATTTTAATTTGGAAAACTAGTACAAAGCTAGAAAGCCATAGAGAAATAGGAGGTATTAAACTTGCTGACGATTTTTCCTCTAACGAATACCAATATATTTTAGATGGACAACAAAGGACTACTGCCCTTCTAACCTCAATATATGGAGATAAGAATAAGATTGCTTGCAAAAATAAGTTTAACTCAACGCTATATGTAGATTTGACTATTGAATTTACTGATGCAACAGATGATATAAGTTACATCAAAAGATTTCTTTTTTGGGATGAGATAGATGATAACAATGGGCAAAACAAATTAAATAAAAGTAGAAATAAACGTTATGAGGAAAACCTGATTGTCAAGTTAGAAGATATTAAAAATGATTATAAAAATCTTGAAAAAAATCTTCATAAAGGTGGCTACGGTGATTTTGATCATCCCTATAGAGAACAGCTAGCGAAGTGCAAAGAAGTTTTGGACAATTATAGAATGTCCTTTATTGAATTACGCGGTATTGAAGTCGCGGAAGTCTGCCAAATATTTGAGCGGATTAATCAAGCTGGTAAACCTTTGGATATCTTTGATATTGTGGTTGCAAAGACTTTTCGTTCTGAAGATAAGACAAATAATATCTCTGGGTTCTATCTTCGTGAATTATTTGATAAATTTAAAAAAACTATTTCTAGTAGTCAATATGCCAGTATTGATAATTGGACATTGCTTCAGATGCTAGCTGTAGTGGTAAAACTTGAATTTCCCGAAGCCGGGATACAAAATATTACTGACAAATATCTTAATGAGCTAAAAACAGAGCATATTGAAGCTGTATGGTCTGATTTTAAAATAGCAGTTGCTAAAACTTTTAATTTCTTTGATAATTGTTTGCATATCAAGGGTGGAAGATTAATTCCTTACCGATATTTATACCTTACTATCACAGCATACTTTTATCGTAATTTTAAACCTGATTATAATTTTTTATATAAGTATTTTTGGTATTATAGTTTTCATAACGAAGAGTTACTAACAAATACTACCCAACTCTGGCAAAACATAAACTTTGTTAACCAACAAAAGGCTAATAATATTTATTCATTCAATAAATTTGAAATTGATAAAAATCGTTTAAGAAAATCTTTCTATAGTTATAGAGGTCGTTTATCCAGAGCCATACTATCACTTTATGCAAACCACAAGCCGCAAGATTGGGCAAAACCCCATAACGATGTTTTATCTGATGTTTATTACTTACTTACAGATAAGCCTAACTTGCACCACATATTTCCAGTTAACTTTATTAAACAAAGTGGCATCGCTAGTCAAATAGAATGTGACAGCTTGATGAATATTGCCTATCTGTCTCAAATAACTAATTTGAACATTAGCGATAAAAATCCATTAGATTATCTCAAAGAATATGACGAGCCTGGTTTAGAGACAGTGCTACGCTCTCATCTTATACCAACTATTATTCTTGAATGGTCAAGAGCCGATGCACTTCCTGAACACGCCCTAACCATTTTTATTGAAGAAAGGATAAACCTATTATTAGAGGCTTTGAGGCTGAAGTTAGACGGGATTGAATTTAATGTTTTTGATATGGGCAATCGCACAGATATAGCGGTTCCCAGTTGAGTGAGGTACAAAAACCCCACCCCCAACCCCCTCCCCGCCGCAGGATGCGCGAAGCGCTGTAGTGAAGCAAGTGGCGTGGATTTAGGGGGATCTTACGATATTTTGCATTGTGTATAGACTTGTGTGTACACTCTAGCCGAAGCGGAGAGGGGCTGGGGGAGAGGTCAAATAATTTTTATCAAACTTACATTAAAGTAGCAAATTTTGGTTTTCCTGCCATCTTCTATAATTGATAAAACCTGCACACCTAATTCTAGGCATGAGACTGTGACCGAATCAGGAAGTTACAAAGATACTGTAAACCTACCCAAGACTAGCTTTGATATGCGGGCAAACGCCATCAAGCGTGAGCCTGAAATCCAAAAATTTTGGGAAGAAAATAAAATTTACGATCGCCTCTTTGAAAATAACCCCGGCGAATTATTTATACTGCACGATGGGCCTCCCTACGCTAATGGCTTACTCCATATTGGTCATGCTTTAAATAAAATTCTCAAAGATATTATTAATCGCTACCAACTGCTACAAGGTCGTAAAGTTCGCTACGTTCCTGGTTGGGATTGTCACGGATTGCCAATTGAGTTAAAAGTTTTGCAGAACATGAAGTCAGCAGAACGGCAAAGTTTAACGCCTTTACAACTGCGGCAAAAAGCGCAAGAATTTGCCCTAGCAACGGTAGATAACCAGCGCCAAAATTTTCAACGCTACGGTATTTGGGGTGATTGGGATAACCCTTATCTAACTCTGAAGCCGGAATATGAAGCGGCTCAAATTGGCGTATTTGGTCAGATGTTCTTAAAAGGCTACATCTATCGAGGTTTGAAGCCGGTTCACTGGAGTCCGAGTTCTAAAACCGCTTTGGCTGAAGCTGAGTTGGAATATCCTGAAGGTCACGTTTCCCGCAGTATCTATGCAGCTTTTGCAATCACAGGTTTGGCGGAAGCTGTAAAACCACTGTTGGCTGAATATCAGTCAGATTTGGGTGTGGCTGTTTGGACAACTACACCTTGGACAATTCCGGGGAATTTGGCGGTGGCGGTGAATGCAGATTTGAACTATGCAGTGGTGGAAGTGGAACCCCACCCCCCAACCCCCTCCCCGCAAGCAGGGAGGGGGAGTGAGGAAGTTTCTCCGTCAACGGAGAGGGGGAGTGAGGGGGTGAGTTTCCGCTATCTCATCGTTGCTGCTGATTTAGTGGAGCGTTTATCTTCAACTTTGGGAGTTGAGTTAACTGTAAAAGCCACCTTTAAGGGGAGTGACTTAGAACATACTACTTATCGTCATCCTCTATTTGACCGCGAAAGTCCTGTTGTTGTAGGCGGTGATTACATTACTACTGAATCGGGTACTGGGTTGGTACATACTGCACCCGGTCATGGTCAAGAAGACTACATCGTTGGCCAGCGCTACGGTTTACCCATCCTTGCACCAGTGGATGACAACGGCAATTTTACCGAAGAAGCGGGACAATTTGCTGGGTTGAATGTGCTGGGTGATGGGAATCAGGCGGTGATTGATGCCTTAAATGCGGCTGGTTCCTTGTTGAAGGAAGAAGCATATCCCCACAAATATCCTTATGATTGGCGGACAAAGAAACCAACGATTTTCCGCGCTACTGAACAATGGTTTGCTTCGGTGGAAGGATTTCGGGAAGAAGCACTAAAGGCGATCGCAACGGTAAAATGGATTCCAGCCCAAGGTGAAAATCGCATCACGCCAATGGTGGCGGAACGTTCCGATTGGTGTATCTCTCGTCAGCGGAGTTGGGGTGTACCCATTCCCGTTTTCTACGATGAAGCTACGGGTGAACCACTGCTGAATGAAGAAATTATCAACCACGTTCAAGGAATTATCGCAGAAAAAGGTTCTGATGCTTGGTGGGAATTATCCGTTGAGGAGTTATTACCAGAATCCTATCGTCAAAATGGTAAGTCTTACCGCAGAGGTACAGACACAATGGACGTATGGTTTGATTCTGGCTCATCTTGGGCGGCTGTCGTCCAACAGCGTCCAGAGTTACGCTATCCTGCTGATATATATTTGGAAGGTTCCGACCAACATCGCGGTTGGTTTCAGTCAAGCTTGCTGACCAGTGTAGCAGTGAATGACATTGCACCTTACAAAACTGTACTAACTCACGGCTTTGCTTTGGACGAACAAGGCCGGAAGATGAGCAAATCAGAAGGAAATGTGGTTGACCCCAATACAATCATTGAAGGCGGGAAAAATCAAAAAGTAGAACCAGCTTACGGTGCAGATGTCTTGAGATTGTGGGTATCATCGGTAGACTACTCTGGCGATGTTCGCATTGGTAAAAACATCATCAAACAGATGAATGATGTTAGAGGCAAAATTCGCAATACGGCGAGGTTTTTGCTGGGTAGCTTGGATGATTTTGACCCAGAAAAAGATGCAGTTCCCTTTGAGGAATTGCCAGAACTTGACCGTTATATGCTGCACCGCATCACTGAGGTATTTGAGGAAGTAACCGTTGCCTTTGAGAGTTTCCAGTTCTTCCGCTTTTTCCAAACAGTGCAGAATTTCTGCGTGGTGGATTTATCCAACTTTTATTTGGATATTGCCAAAGATAGGCTGTATATCAGTGCAAAAGATGCTTTCCGCCGTCGCAGTTGTCAAACGGTGCTGAAAATAGCTTTAGATAATTTAGCACGAGCGATCGCACCAGTGTTATGCCACACCGCCGAAGATATCTGGCAATATCTCCCCTACAAAACACCTTACAAGTCGGTGTTTGAGGCCGGTTGGGTGCAGATTGAGGAAAAATGGCGTAATCCAGAGTTAGCGGAATTTTGGTCAGCATTACGACAACTCCGCACCGATGTTAATAAGGTATTAGAACAAGCCAGGATAGAAAAACTCATTGGTTCTTCCTTGGAAGCGAAAGCTTTGATTCATATACCTCACAAACAGTTAGGCGATGCTATCAAAGCTTTTAACCCGGTTAAGGGTAACGGGATTGATGAACTGCGGTATCTATTGCTGACTTCCCAAGTGGAATTGTTGGATTCTGCTGAAGGGTTGCAAGGATTAAAATATACGGCGCAGACTGAAGACTGGGGAATTGGTGTAGTCAATGCAGATGGGCAAAAATGTGTTGGCAAAGCCTACACGAAGTGTATTCGCTGTTGGAACTACTCTACTCGTATGGGAGAATCAGCAGAACATCCCTTAATTTGCGAACGGTGTGTTGCAGCCTTAGCGGGAGAGTTCTAGTAAATATACCTGAGTTAAACGAAACTCTCCCTGCCTTGAAATAAAGTTAAAGTCTTTCCCTCTCAGACTCGGAGAGGGAAAGTTTTGTGTATTAAAAACAGGGAAAGGTATTTTCATTCAGGTAATTAGATGACACTACATCATCCGTATAATTCACGTTAAATCAGGTTGTAGTCACCGCCTAAAAAAGATTTTTTACGTGATACACATCATGGTTATTTTGTAAAGCACGTAAGTTCTAAGGGTAATATATTTATGAACAAAAAAACAGGTGTTTTTACTGAAGCTCGCTAAGTACTTTCACCATATCCTTTTCATGTATAGAGCAGAGTTACAGTATTATGAAGAAAACATAAAGGTATGGATTAATACGTAATTTTTCGCTTAAAACATCCATTAACTTAATCAAAATTCAAGAGATAGAAAGATATGTCAAGTAAAGTTGCTACAGAGTTGTCAGATTTTTTGCTGCAAATAGAACAGCGATCGCAGTTTCATGCAGGCTATCCATATAATCTAAGTTGTGACTACAGTGCGATCGGCAAATTTTTCAATCATCTGTTAAATAATGCTGGAGATCCTTATATTGAACCAGATTTTGGTCTCCATTCGCGGAAGTTTGAGCAAGAAGTATTATCTTTTTTTGCTCAACTCTATAAAATTCCAGAAAATCAGTTTTGGGGTTATGTTACTGCCGGTGGAACTGAAGGTAATTTATATGGAATTTTCTTAGCAAGAGAAATCTACCCTAATGGGATTCTTTACTCATCACAAGACTCTCATTACTCAATTCCCAAAGCTGCGAAATTATTCCGCATTCAACATAATGTTGTGAATTCACAAATTAATGGAGAAATGAATTATGACCATTTTGAACAACTACTTAGCGAAAATCGTAGTTATCCAGCCATCATAAATTTAAATATTGGGACTACTGTCAAAGGTGCAATTGATAACTTAGATAAAGTTCTAGAAATTTTAGAGCGCAATCAGATTAAAGATTACTACATTCATTGTGATGCTGCACTTTCAGGGTTAATATTACCATTTTTAGATAGCGCACCGCAAGTTAACTTTCAAAAACCTATAGACAGTGTAGCTATTTCTGCTAAATTCATTGGTTCTCCCTTACCTTGTGGTGTAGTTTTAACGAAGAAAAAATGGGTAGAAAAAGTTGAAATAGAAATTGAATATATTGGTTCCAAAGATACAACTATTCTGGGATCTAGAAATGGTCATACCCCCCTAATTCTCTGGTATGCAGTGCAAACAAGAGGTTATGATGGGTTAGCTAAAGAGGCAAAGACCTGTATTCATAATGCTCAATATCTTTTTCAACAACTTCAAATCAGAGAATACCCATCTATGTTAAATAATTTTTCCAATACCGTCGTGTTTCAAAAACCTTCTCAAAGGTTAATTAAAAAGTGGCAATTAGCAGTTTTTGAAAATTGGGCACACCTGATAGTCATGCAAAATATTAGTCGGGAGAAAATCGATATTTTTATTAATGAACTATTGTTAGAAGAAGGGTTAATTAATAACGCAGAAGATTTCCGGCTACAGCCGGTATTACAACACTAATGTAGATTCTCAAGTGTAATTGATTTCTCAATTTTACAAGGTGTTTTTCCAAACAGAATTCGATACCAACCAACTTATCTCTTTAAAAAGTTTTTGTAACACAAGTTAGCTGCAAGTAGCATTTCTACTTCTGCACTTTCCATCGGTGGTAAGAAAAAATACCCTTGTCCATAATCACATTGTAACGCCTTCAGTTGTGCTAATTGTTCTACAGTTTCTATGCCTTCTGCTGTCACAGACATATTGAGATTATGAGCTAATGTCACAATCGCTCTTACAATTTCTAAATTTTCTCCTCGACTACCTATATTAGTGACGAAAGAGCGGTCAATCTTAAGGGTTTTGATAGGTAGTCGGTGTAGATAACTCAATGATGAATAACCAGTTCCAAAATCATCCATGTGCATCTCAACATTTAGCTCTGTTAACTGAGAAAGCACGGTGGTAGCTAATTCAAAATTATCCATCAACAGGGTTTCAGTAATCTCCAACTTCAAACTGCATGGCTCAAGTCCAGTTTCCTGCAAAATATGTTTAACTTGTTTAAACACATCGGGTTGCGTTATTTGTTTCCCCGAAAAATTTACGCTAATTGTCAAAGGTAGTGAGCTAGGAAATTTTTGATGCCATCTGTGCATTTGCTGACAGGCTTCAGAAAGCACCCATTGTCCGATACTAACAATCATTCCAGTTTCCTCAGCCAGAGGAATAAAATCTTGAGGCGAAATAAGACCTAGTTCTGGGTGATGCCAACGTATCAGAGCCTCAAATCCAATAATTTTGCCAGTTATAAGTGAAATAATTGGCTGGTAATCAAGGCGAAATTCTTCTTGTTTGAGCAGTGCATTTCGCAGAGCAGTTTCTAACTCTAAAAGCAAAGATGCACCCTCGTACATTTTTTGGTCAAAGACCTCATAGCGTGCTTTCCCAAGTGATTTGGCACGGTACATTGCAACATCGGCATCACGGAGAATATGCGCTGATTGTTCATAATCTGCCTTACTTAAAGCGATGCCAATACTAGCATTAGTAAATACTAAATGCTCATTTAATTGAAATGGCAAAGCTAGCACCTTTTTAATTCGCTCGGCTACCTGTATGGCGATACTAATATCCTCAATGTCCTCAATTAAGATAGTGAACTCGTCTCCACCAAAACGGGCAACTATATCTCCGGCTCGCAGAACCGACTTTAGCCGATGAGAAATTGCAATCAAAAGTTGATTTCCCAGTAGATGTCCCAGGCTGTCGTTAACAACTTTAAAGCGGTCTAGGTCTAAGAAGAGGACGGCAAATAAATAATTATTTTGCTGTTTGGTACGTTCTATTGCTTGTTGCACTCGCTCCATAAATAATCGTTGATTAGGTAATCCGGTTAGCCCGTCATGAAGACTATTATGAAGTAATTGTTCTTGTGCTTGTTGACGCTTGATAATGTCTTGTTCTAGTTGTTGATTCACTCTGATAAGTTCAACAGTGCGTTCTAAAACCAGCTGCTCAAGCTGATAACGATATTGAATTAATTCTTCCTCCACTAACTTCCGCTTAGTGATATCGCGGATAATAACAACATACTCCCGTAGCTGAGAATTAAATGGCTGTGAAATAGTCGATTCAACAATTCTTAGACCTTGGTTTATTTTTAAAGTTTGCTCAGTTCTGATAGACCATTGCTTTGGTTTGCCGTGATAGCATACTAAAAGTTGATTCAAGTTTTGCCCAAGCAACTCCTGAGAGTGTGTTTGAAATAATTCTTCAGCCGCAGCATTAGTCTGACAAATTTTACCGTTTTCATCTAAGACTAAAACAGTATCTGGAACAGTATCGAGAGTAGTGATAAATAGGCTTTTTGCTTGTTTGCGTGCTTCATCAATAGCAACGATTTGTGGTAGAGTTGTCCAGCAAGCGATCGCTACTCCAATCAAAGAAAGCGTTACTAACAGAATAGCTAGTAAAGAATTTTGAGGATTATCAGAAACTTTACCTAATAAATCGCGGATAACCCAACTGCTGGTAGCAGTAATACAAATTAATGATACCAGGACAATTACCTGTAGTATCAGAAAATCTGAATTGTTTGTACTAGACCGAGTATAGTAACGTTGTGTCCACCATTCTAACTGTAATGGCGCAAATCTTAAGCGACGTAGGCCGACATCTCCTATCATCAGAATAGTAGGTAATAATAATCCCACTAAAAAATCTCTCCAATTCCAAGCTAAACCTCCTACTATTAGAACTACCGCTTCTAAACAGAAAAAACCAAGTGACCACCAAGGCCATAACACCTGGGGTTTTCCCCGACACAGCCATAATCCCAGATGTAATCCCATAATGGACATTAGATAACAAGTGCCTGCTACTGTGACAAGTTGAGATACATTTCCTAAATTTAGACACAGCAAACTGATTAGAAAGGTAATGAAGATAGCAGGCCCAAGGACACCTTGACGGGAAACTAAAGCAAATATGGGAGAAATCTGTCTGTCTAAGGCAAGTTGGTATAATATTCGAGGAGAATTGGAAACTGCCGTAGCAGAACTTAGAAGGCAAGATACAGTAATCAAAAGTGTTACTAGAAACGAGGCAGATTCACCCCAAAAAGGCTTAGAAGCCGCTACCAGATTTAAGAACGCATCGTTACCTATTGTGGGATTTTGACCCGAACACATTAATACCCAAGAACCACCTAAAAAGACTGGAGGAATTAGCCAAGCAGCTACGGTTAAGAAGCTTAAAGTTTTATACGGATGGTGGCTATCAGCTACAAAAGAAGAAGTGGTTTCACAAGCATAAATTGAATAGCTAGCTAGAAAAAACCATTTAGCCCATTCTTGAAAGCTCAGACTATGTGTGCTAGTTGGGATAAATTTAAAACTCGCAGTTGAGAAGACTGACCATAAAACGCCTTCAATTGAAAACAAAAGCAGTAATAAAATCGCTGGGAATACAAAAAATAAATGTAAGAGCGCTAAAGCACGAGTGCCACTGAACGCTAAAATAAAAGGAATCGCTGTAAATAAAACTTTTAATAAAGTTTCTGGACAAGAAATACCTAATGTTTCAAAATTGACTTTAATTAGGTCTGTGAGAATAATCGCATACAGTGCCGGAGCTGCTGCCCAGCTAAAAAAGTATCCTAATGCTACGTAACGACCTAAGCCAGGAAAATTTTTTAATAGTCTTGTGGTATAATTTGGTGTTCCTCCAGCGACATCTGGCCAATGTCTACCTAGACTTTGCACCTGCAAGTTCAGCAAAAAGGAAATGATTGTGCCAACAAACCAAACTAAAATAGCTTTAGACCCTAACGCTGCATGAATAATCGGGGCAGTACCAATCCATCCCACATGACCAGTTAAGCCAAAGCCCCAGGTTTCGAGATAACTCAGAGTCCGTGGTAAGCGTATTACCAAGCTCTGATTTTTCTCTACCGATATAGAATTGTTAGTAAGCATTGTTTCTTAGTAAGATTTACTGACCTTTTCACTCAATAGCCGAATCTCGCTGCATATAGCTTCCGTATAACTGCTGAACTTATAGAAAAGATAACTTACCTATAGCAATCCTATCTAATTTATGAAAATTCGTGCCGTCAAGATCCCCGACTTCATAAAAGTTGTCGGGAATCTAATTTTTAATGAATGATTTAGGACTGCTATATTACCCTCATTAGCTTACTGGTTAGGTCTTTATAGCTGTGACTAACCTTTGTAAATATATAGGCGATTAGAATATAGCCTCCGGCACGCTAACGCGAACCCGTTTACACAAACGAAGTCGCCTACGTAGACTCTAGGAATTTGAAACCCACGCAGGTGGGTAAAGTCTTGTATAGCCGCGTTCGCCCTTGGCGTGCCGGAGGCATCATTCTATTCGCTAGGGCAAGTGTGTTTTTACACTCATTGAGATGCTCCCCTTATAGCTTTTGCAACAACTCCTGAGCTAACTGAAAAAACGCTTTTGAACCAGCTGATTGGGGAGCATTTAAAACAGCTGGCATAAAACTATCAACAGCCTTAGCAACATTGACATCAACTGGTATTTGTACTTTACAAATTTTCTCTACTCCGAAATCTTCTACAACGCGGTGCATCACTTGTTTATAGTATCTGCCAGTGAGAAGGTTAGCACTAGACATACTGAATACAATTCCCAGCATTTTTATATCTATTTTGGTTTCATGTCCATGACTGTCTTTTAATTGGGCGATGCGTCTTTCTAGTAGTTGAATACCCACCACAGATAAGGGTTCTGGTTTCGCCGGAAGGATGTAGAAATCGCTGGCAGCTAAAGCACTACGAGTCAATAAATTATATCCAGGGGCACAATCGAGAAGGATAAAATCATATTCTTGACGGACTGGTTTTAAAATGTTATTAATCAGCACTCTTTCAAAGCGATTCCAAATAGTTTCAAAGTCCTGTTCTCCTAATGCAGTTGCTTGTTGATGTAGCATTTCTGATACAACAAATTCATCATATAAGTCGATGTCTCCTGGTAATAAATCCAGTCCGGGAAGATTACAAACCTGGGATTGAATGATATCTTGAATTGTCAGTTTTGCTTGTGGGTCTGGATTGATAATTTCGTCTATCAGATACCTAAATGTTTTGCTTTGTTTACGACGCTTGGCAAAATCTAAAGGCGACATCAAACTGAGTGTGGCGCTAATTTGGCTGTCTAAATCAAGTACAAGCACCCGCTTGCCATGATTTTTAGCTAGACAGGTAGCTAAGTTGACAGTGAGGGTGGTTTTACCAACGCCACCTTTCATATTTGCAGTAGCAATTACATATCCCATTGGTTGAGTCCTCTGTTGATGCATTCACATCTAGGTAGCGTACACCTCTCTCGATTTATTAAATCTTCCATTAAATTTAATATTTTCGGAAACTAAATGAAGAGGCAGGGGGCAGGGGGCAGGGGGCAGGGGGGACAAGGGGGGCAAGGGGGCAAGGGGGACAAGGGGGGCAAGGGGGCAAGGGGGGCAAGGGGGGCAAGGGGGACAAGGGGGACAAGGGGGACAAGGGGGAATTATTGAATAAGTCTCTTCCTTGTCTCCCCCCTCATCCTTGTCCCCCTTGTCTCTTCTTCATGCCCAATGCCCCCTGCCCCCTTGCTCCCTACGTAGATTAGTTGACATCCTCCCAGGAATGCGAAAAAGTGAAATGAAGGGCGATCGCTCCCAGGATAAACTCAAATGACTAAACTGATTCTGGTTGTAGACGACGACAATTTCATGCGAATGCATCTGTGTAAGCAATTGACAGATGCAGGGTATGAGGTGGAAGAAGCAAGTAACGGGCTTGAGGCGATCGCTATCTATAGTCGCCTCCACCCAGATATAGTCCTGTTGGATATCATGATGCCGGTGATGGATGGGTTTAGTTGCTGCGCTCACCTGCAAGCACTTCCCAACGGCAAAAATACACCAGTGGTAATGATTACCGCTTTTTCCGACCAGGCAACCGTAGATAAAGCTTTTGCTGTGGGTGCAACTGACTTTATTACCAAACCGATTCAATGGCCAATATTACATCTAAGATTGCGCCGTCTTTTGGAAGCTCATCATGCCATGCAGGAATTACAACAGCAAACTGCACAGGCACAATTGCGGGAAGTCCAACTCAGGATGGCATTAGATGCTGCTCGTATGGGTATCTGGAACTGGGATCTGCCGACGAACAAAATTACTTGGTCAGATAATCTGGAAGCCCTTTTTGGCTTAGAGAAAGGCACTTTCAACTATACATATCAAGCTTTTATCAACTGCATTCATCCCCACGATCGCGATTTCGTCAGGCGATCGCATCAGCAAGCTATTGAGGCTGGAGTCAAATATGATATCGAATTTCGAGTTATTTTACCCGATGGGAAAATTCGTTTTTTAGCAAACAAAGGAGTTGTCCTTGCAGATACCTCTGGTATGGCTGTGCAAATATCTGGGGTATACATAGACATCAGCAAGCGCAAGCAAGCAGAGGAGGCGCTAGAAGTTCATGCTAACCAGCAAGCAATAGTTGCAGAACTAAGTCAAATGGCTCTAGCTGGTACAGATTTGACTGCACTGATGAACTCATCTGTAACAATGGTTGCCCAATGCTTCAAAGTTGAGTTTTGCAAAATTTTGGAACTACTGCCAGACGATCAAAGATTGCTACTACGGGCTGGAGTCGGTTGGCAATCTGGACTTGTGGGAAAGGCGATCGTTAGCGCCGGAATAAATTCTCAAGCTGGCTACACTCTGCTTTCCCAAGAACCGGTGATTGTTGATAACCTCTGTGCCGAAACGCGATTCAATGGGCCACCACTGCTACATGAGCATCAAGTGGTAAGCGGCATTAGCGTGGTGATTCATGGCAAAGAGCATCCTTTTGGTGTCTTTGGGGCACACACAACCAGACACCACACTTTTACCAAAGATGACATTTCTTTTCTCCAAGCTGTTGCCAATGTTCTCGCTACAGCCATTGAGCGCCAACGGGTGGAAAACGCACTCAAAGAAAGCGAAGAACGCTGTAAGTTAGCCGTGCAGGGCAATAATGATGGCATTTGGGACTGGAATGTTAAAAATAATCAAGTATTTTTTTCAACTCGCTGGAAAGAAATGCTTGGTTATGCAGAACATGAAATTTCCAATCATTTAGACGAATGGGTAACACGAGTCCATCCAGATGATATTGGATTTGTCAGACAAGCGATCGCCGATCACTTTGCTAAGATTACCCCGTTTTTGATCAGCGAACATCGAGTCCGGTGCAAAGATGACACCTATAAATGGGTTTTAGATCGCGGTCAGGCAGTGTGGGATGAAGATGGTAATGTCGTGCGGATGACAAGTTGCCATACAGATATCACTGAACGGAAACTAGCAGAAGAACAACTGCGTCAGAGCGAAGAACGTTTCCAAATAGTTGCCCGTGCTACCAACGATCTTTTATGGGACTGGGATTTGCTGACTAATGAGGTGTGGTGGAATCAAGCTTTAGAAGAACTTTTGGGTTACTCGAAACAGCAAATAACATTCACTGCTAATTGGTGGTATGAACACATACATCCAGACGACAGGCAAAGAATCGCCTCCCAAGCGCGGGCACTGATCGATAGCGGTAAAAAATTCTGGTCAAATGAATACCGCTTTCGTCGCAGGGATGGTTCTTATGCCTATATGTTCGATCGCGGTTATGTCGTTCATGACCAAACAGGTAATCCAGTGCGGATGATGGGAGCGATGATGGATATAAGCGAACGGCAAGCTGTACAGCGCGATCGCGATCGCGCCCAAGCAGCATTAGAACTTCAAAATTTGCGATCGCAACTATTCGCTAATATCACCCTGAAAATTCGTCAGTCTTTACAAATCGATGAAATTCTCCAAACCAGTGTCACAGAAGTGCAAAAGCTACTGCTTGCCGACCGAGTATTAATCTTGCGCCTACAGCCAAATGGTTCTTTCATGGCGGTTCAAGAGGCAATAGTTCCCGGTTTACCTGTTGTGCTAGGGCAGCAAATTATCGACCCTTGCTTTCGTGATGATTACATTGAGAAGTATCGTCAAGGGCGAATTAGTATCATTAACGATATCAAAGAAGCTGATATCCAACCTTGCCACGTCGAATTACTGCAACGATTTGCCGTTAAAGCCAACCTTGTAGTCCCGATTTTCCTCAAAAATCAACTGTGGGGGCTGCTAATTGCCCATCAATGCGCCCATCCCCGCCAGTGGACTAATTGGGAAATTGAACTTTTGCGACAGCTAGCAGATCAAATCGGCATTGCCTCAACTCAGAGCCTAATCCTAGAACAAGAAACTCGGCAGAGGCAAGAACTCACCCGTTCTAATGAAGAACTAAAACAATTTGCATTCGTCGCCTCCCACGATTTGCAAGAGCCACTGCGTAAAATTAAAACCTTTGGCGATCGGCTCAAAACCACCTGTGGCGACACCTTAAGCGAACAAGGACGTGACTACCTAGAACGAATGCAGAATGCTGCATCAAGAATGCAGACATTAATTGAAGACTTGTTAACACTTTCACGAGTTACTACCAGAGCGCAACCTTTTGTATCAGTAAATCTCACAAAGATTGCCCAAGAGGTATTGTCTGATTTAGAAATTTATGTGCAGCAAACTGGAGGAAGTGTAGAAATAGGAGAGTTACCCACCATTCAAGCCGATCCTGTACAGATGCGTCAATTGCTGCAAAATCTCATTGGTAACGCCCTCAAATTCCATCGCCCACAAATACCACCAGTCATCAAAATCTATAGTAAAATATTAAACAATCAAGCAGATAGCATATCTAATAATTCTGAACTTTGCCAAATCATTGTAGAAGATAATGGTATTGGTTTTGAAGAAAAATATCTCGATCGGATTTTTAACGTTTTTCAACGTTTGCATAGTAGCATTGAATACGAAGGCACTGGCATAGGTTTAGCAATCTGCCGGAAAATAATTGAGCGTCATCATGGAAATATCACAGCCGAAAGCCAACCTGGGCAAGGAGCGAAATTTACGATCGGATTATCAATTAATTCCCATTCTTGATTTTTATTCCTGGAGAGGGATTAATACTAAATCCCAAAATTAGCTTAATTGTACAACTGCCATCCGTAATTTACTGATGTATTGTACAAATCAACCATAATGTTAATTCTTAATAAGATTCGATTATTTCCGGCTATTGGCAACCACCACAGCGATTTGTGGTTAGACATCGCCTTCTATTAGCAAAGAAATGAAGAAGAATTCAGAAGGGGCTAAACCCTAGCTATCCGCTAACAGAATTCAGGAATCAGAATCAATCAGTCGCGGGTCTTAAACCCGATTATTCATCCGCCAATCGTACAGAATTCAGAATGAATTCTGTACGATTGGCGGGGCGTTTAGCCCGTCCTGACTCCTGAATTCTATTCGATAAACTTTCATATCCTAAACAAATAAGTTGCATAAGTAATGATTTTTGTCAACGGAGGAGTTACCATCTATGCCAGGTTGATAACTTGATTCATAATAATAAATCACTGCAAAGGAGACGATGTGGAGGGTCGAAAAAGAAATCTCACCATCTTAATGGCTGATGATGATGAAGACGACGGCATCTTGGTTCGTGAGGCATTGGCAGAAAGTCAAGTGCCAATTGAACTATACATCGTGAGTAATGGTGAAGAATTGATGGATTATCTGTACCATCGTGGTAGATATGCTAACAGCAGCAATTTACCGCACCCTGGTTTGATTTTATTAGATTTGAATATACCGAGAATTAGCGGTATTGAGGCACTCAAAGAGATAAAATCTGATCCCCAATTGCGGCAAATTCCAGTCGTAATACTGACAACATCCCGAAGAGAAGAAGATATATATAATACTTATGATTTAGGCGCTAACTCCTTCATCATTAAGCCAGCGCCTTTTGCCTCATTAGTTGAGGTCATGGACACTCTAGTTAAATACTGGTTTGAAATTGTGAAACTACCACTAGAAGCAGTGGGAGATAAACATGGACAACAGCCCTATCAAAGTTTTGTTCATTGATGATGACGAAGATGACTATGTTTTGACTCGTTATTGGTTCAGTGAATTTCAAGTAGCAGACTGCGAGTTAGAGTGGGTAAATAATTATGAAGCAGCAAGAAATGCGATCGCTCGCCACCAACATGACGTTTATCTTGTAGACTACCGTTTGGGGCTACACAATGGACTGGAACTTTTACGCGAAGCAATTGCCAACGGCTGTTCTTCTCCCATAATTTTACTAACTGGTCAGGGCGACTGGGAAATAGATATCGAAGCGATGAAAGCCGGAGCCGCAGATTATCTCGAAAAAAGCCAGTTGACAGCACCTCTGTTAGAGCGTTCTATCCGCTACGCCATCGAGCGCAAACAGACAGAACATAAAATCCGCGAACAAGCCGCTTTACTAGATGTTGCCACCGATGCAATTTTTGTGCGTGATTTAGACGATCAAATTTTATTTTGGAACAAAGCTGCTGAGAGTCTGTACGATTGGAAAAAAGAAGAAGCAATCAATAAGAAGACACAATTTCTCTGGCATGAAAAACATCCGTCTAAAGTTCAAGAAGCACTCAGTGTTTTGATGAAAAATGGCTCTTGGGAGGGCGAATTACAGCAAAAAACAAAATCAGGTAAAGAAATTATTGTCGAAAGCCGTTGGACACTAGTACATGAATTTGGCAATAAAGCACAATCTTTCCTCGTTGTTAACACTGACATCACCCAAAAAAAACAACTTGAAGCGCAATTTCTCCGCGCCCAGCGATTGGAAAGCATTGGCACTTTAGCCAGTGGTATCGCCCACGACTTAAATAATATTCTTGCGCCCATTTTGCTGACAGCCCAACTGTTAGAGGCACAAGTCCACGATGAGCGTTCTCGGCGACTGTTGCCAATATTGATTACAAACACTAAACGCGGGGCAAACTTAGTCAAGCAAGTATTATCTTTTACTCGCGGGCTTGAAGGCGATCGCACAATATTGCAATTAAAGCATTTAATAATAGAAATTCAGCAAATTATTAGAGAAACATTTCCCAAATCCATTGAAGTTTCCACTCAAATTTCGCAAAATCTTTGGACTGTATCCGGTGATGCCACCCAACTGCATCAGGTACTGATGAATTTATGTGTTAATGCTCGTGACGCTATGCCAAATAGTGGAACTTTGAAAATATCGGCGGAAAATCTCTTAATTGATGAAAATTACGCCAAGATGCACATTGAAGCTAAAGTTGGTCATCACGTTGTTATTACTGTTACTGATACAGGAATGGGGATTAAATCAGAAATATTAGATCGGATATTTGATCCATTTTTTACTACCAAAGCACTCAATAAAGGTACTGGTCTTGGTCTGTCTACAGTCCTTGGCATTATTAAAAGCCACGGCGGTTTCATCAACGTATACACCGAACAGGGAAAAGGTAGCCAATTTAAGGTCTATTTGCCAGCACAAGAAGCGGCGGAAACCATAGAACAAGAAGACCAGGGACTACCTTCAGGACAAGGAGAATTAATTTTAGTTGTAGATGACGAAGCTGCCATTCGAGACGTAACAAAAACATCCTTAGAAAGCCACAATTATAAAGCAATGACAGCTAGTGATGGCATTGAAGCAATAGCCTTATATGCAGAACATCGAGACGAAATATTTCTTGTCTTGACTGATATGGTCATGCCGTCTATGGATGGGATAACTACTATCCGCACGCTGCGAAAAATTAACCCAGATGTCAAAATTATTGCCGTCAGTGGACTCACTTCGACTGATAAAGTTAATACAGCTTATGATATGGGTATCAAAGCCTTTTTATCCAAGCCTTATACAGCTAGCCAATTATTGCAAACTATTAGCACAGTTAAAAAGATTTAGGAATTGGGAATTGGGCATTGGGAATTACTAATTTACTTGTCAAACTTGAAGGTTATAATTTAGTAACTCCTAACTCCTAATAGACTTCCAAAGAAAAAAACATCCCAAATTTTCTTGTGGGATGGGTGTCCCCACCCAACAAGATAGATAATTTATTTCTTGGAAGTACCTAACTCCTAACTCCTAACTATTAAATTCCCCATGACGAAGGATGAAGTCTTAGCGGCTAATGTAGCTTTTTATCGAGCTTTTGAAAGAAAAGATATTGAGATAATGAGTACCGTATGGTCACAAGGAACTGGTAGTTTTTGTATTCATCCTGGAAGTAATATACTACGAGGTTGGAAGGAGATTCGCACCTCCTGGGAGCAGATATTTAAAAACACAGCTTATATTGAAATAAACACAGATATAATTGCTACAGAAATAGTTGATAATATTGCTTATGTTGTGCTGAGAGAAAATGTATTCCAAGTGGTGGCTGGGAGAAGACTTGAAGCACAATCAACAGCTACAAATGTATTTCACTTTCTTGGTGGAAAGTGGTATTTAGTTCATCATCATGGCAGTCCAGTTTTGCGGTGAGGAATGGGGAATGGGGGATGAGGGAGATGAGGGAGCAGGCGAGCATACTTCGACTACGCTCAGTAACCGGGGGAGCAGGGGAAGAATTAATGACAAATGACTAATGACAAATGACTAATGACTAATCAACTCTACTGCATCTCGTCCATCGTAATTTTGTAAGTAAACTTTCACAACTTCTTCTTTAGCAGTAGGCAACTTTTTTCCAATAAAATCTGGGTGGATTGGTAATTCTCGATGACCTCTGTCTACTAACACAGCTAAACGAATCACCTCTGGTCTACCATAATCGTTGACTGCATTCAAAGCAGCGCGAATTGTCCGTCCCTTGAAAATCACATCATCCACAAGTACAACCGTTTTCCCCGTAAGGTCAAAAGGAATTTCACTTTTCGTTGGAGTCCGCAATCCAATTTTGTCAAGGTCATCTCGATAAAATGTAATATCCAAAGCGCCAACTGACACGGCTACACCTTCTAGCGTCTCAATCTGACGCGCCAACAATTCGGCTAAGAACGCACCCCTGGTATAGATACCAAGAAGTACCAGTTGAGACAAATCACGCGTCCTTTCCACAATTTGAGAGGCCAGGCGAGTTAAGGTACGACGGATTTCTTCGGATGAGAGAATTTCAACTACTTTGGCAGACATAGGGAATGATAAGTTAGGAGTGATGAGTTAAGAGTTAGGGGTAGAGACGCGATTAATCGCGTCTCTACAAGAGTTAGAAGTTTTTATTTCTTAACTCCTAACTTTACCTGTTGGGGAGGATTAAGAATATTGCGATCGCTATGCCTAACCATAGCAAAAAACAAGATCGAGTCAGCTGCAAAGCATTTTGAATAGAAGTTGCAGTAATGGGATAAATCGCATCTCCTAGCAGTGGTTTGTACTTAGCTACCCCACGATACCAATTTGTACCTCCCATCTGCACACCCAAAAAAGCAGCATAGACACACTCACTCCAGCCAGAGTTGGGACTAGGATCGTTAATTGCATCCCGACAACAAATTCGCCAAACGTGCATTGGTTTACCCGATAATAGCGCCAGAGTCACGACTGTTAATCGACAAGGTAGCCAAGTCAAATAATCTTCTAACCGCGCACAGAACCATCCCAAATAAGTATAGGGTGCTTCTCGGTAGCCCACCATTGAATCAAGAGTACTGCTGGCTTTGTATGCTAAAGCCAAGGGAGTTGGCCCCACAATTGGCACAAACACACCAACAATTGCATAAAAAAGCGGAGCCATCACTCCATCGGTGGCATTTTCTGCAACCGTTTCTAAAACGGCTCGCAAAATTTCTGCTTGTGAGAGGTTTTGCGTATCTCGACCAACGTAATTACTTAAAATCTTCCGAGCCTTCTCCAAATCTCCTGCTGTTAAAGGTTTTAAAACAGCTTCTGCTGCTACTCGCAAACTTCTGCCAGCAAAACAACTAGCCAAAAGAATGGAATTAATTGTAATTCCTAACAATGGATGAACCCATCTGGCAATTTGAATAATCAAAAAACCAACCAGACCGCTACCAATTATTAGGATAATCCCTAGTGCAATTCCAGCTAGGCGTTGTGTAAGAGGATTTTTACACAATTGAAGAAAAAATTTGCTTAGGCGAGAAATTACCCACCCCATAATTTGCACTGGATGAGGCCAATCCCAAGGATCGCCAATTAAGTAATCTAAAAATGCAGCAATTATTAATATATAGATGCTATCAGTCATAAGTCACGAGTCAATCAATTTTGGATTTTGGGTCGCACCTTTGGTGCGCTGACAGCGCAACTTGGATTTTGGATTGACCCCAGGCATGTTAGCGTAGGGTACGAAGTCTGGGTATTTGGCTCTGATAGCGCATCAGAACGAGCGTCGGATTTAAATTGAGGATTTTCGATTTGTTCTGCCCACGAAAGCGTTGCGGGACGAATTACTAGGCGGGGGGGTATCAACCAAAAAATCTAAAATCTAAAATCTAAAATGCGTAGTCAATATTTAGACTATTGACCGGAGCAACGGAAACGTCTCCGGCTCCGCTTTTGACTAAACCACAAAACTAGCTTCTTCCCCAAGGGAAGCTTGCCAGCTACGAGCATCGTAATAAAGGTCTGCCAGAGTAATACTGTACAAAGCTTCTTTGAGCTTTTGGTTGAGTCTCTGCCAAAGGCTAAATGTTACCCAATCTTCAGCTTGTGTAGGTGCTGGGGTGTGATGGGGTAAATGGCTAGTCTCGCCAACTGCTTCTAAAATTTGTCCTATAGATATTTGTGCAGGCTCTCTTGCCAATTGGTATCCGCCGATGCTACCACGAATTGATTTAACTATTGACGCACGACGCATTTCTATTAGTAGTTTTTCGAGATAAGGAGCAGGGATATCTTGGCGTTTAGCGATCGCTCTTACAGATACAGGCCCATATTTTGGCTGTAAACTCAAATCTAGCAACGCCTTTACACTGTAGTGTCCTCTGGTAGTTAGTTTCATTTTGGCAAGCTTTGTTGTTTATCCTTTGTCATTTGTCCTTTGTAAATAACCAATAACCAACGACCAATAACTAAGGATCAGTTTTACTTATCATTCTGTAACTCAATTATCATCCTCAGCAAATAAACAACCTTTTGAGCGTTAGTTTAGAAAACTTAAACAAGTATAGTTTAGCAGTGATTTACAAACTATATATATAGCGTTCAGCATTGCCAGCATTCTCTAAAATAGATTGTCTTGACAATATTGTTAATGGCATAACAATTGTGCATCTGAGTGTAATATACTTGGCTAGGTTGAGATAAAAACTAAAGGATTATGTTCCTATTAGCTCAACCTCAGCTAAAATAAAATCGATTCCAACACTTCAAACATTCATTTTCGACCTAAGTTGATGCCTAAACAGAAAAAAATTGAACCCTTACTCGGTGAAGAACTGCTCAAAAAAGTCAAAGAGCTAGAGAGCGAGAGCAAAGAAGACAAAGCCAAGAAGTGCGGCTACTATACCGTTACCAAAAACGGTATAGAGCGCGTCAATATGATGAA
This sequence comes from Nostoc sp. NMS2, assembly GCF_017115105.1. Lineage (GTDB taxonomy): Bacteria > Cyanobacteriota > Cyanobacteriia > Cyanobacteriales > Nostocaceae > Nostoc. Next base: position 357 of record NZ_JABXKH010000135.1, on the reverse strand, counting down.
GTTCTTAAATGCCCTAATTGATGCTGAAGGCATTCAGTTAGACAGTACACCCAGCGCTAATGGGCGGGGTGGACGTAGTGCTAGCTATAGAATTAGTGTGCAATCGAATAATAACTTACTTATAGGTTCAGCTTATACAAAACAGATGAACCTGAAACCAGGAGATGAGTTTATCATCACTTTAGGCAAAAAGCACATTCGTCTGAGACAGGTAGATCCAGAAGATCGGGAAGGTGATGAAACCATAGAAGCCACGGCTTAATAAATGGTCATTAGTCAATTGTCATTTGTCCTTTGTAAAAACCAATGACCAATGACCAATGACCAATGACCAATGACCAATGACCAATGACCAAT
>NZ_JABXKH010000140.1 GCF_017115105.1 Nostoc sp. NMS2 | reverse complement strand
GCCATTTACTCTCCTCTGATGAAACTCGCTCAATCTGATATCCGTGGTGGGCAAAATCTGCCAAGTACCAATGGTAATGGCAACGGTAAAGGAACCAAAGAGCTATCTGAGCAAGTGGTTTCTTTAGTTCAACAGCAAGTTAAGGAAGCCACTTCACAGGTTAAACAGCCAGCTAAGGAAGTTGCACCACAGGTTCAACCACAAGCTAAGGAAGTTGCACCACAGGTTCAACCACAAGCTAAAGAAGTTGCGCCACAGGTTCAACCACAAGCTAAAGAAGTTGCGCCACAGGTTCAACCACAAGCTAAAGAAGTTGCGCCACAGGTTCAACCACAAGCTAAAGAAGTTGCGCCACAAGTTCAAGTGCAAGCTAAGGAAATCGCGTCATACATTCAAGAACGAGCTGCGGAAGTCACAAAATTAATTCAAGAACGGTGTTTGTGGCAGTTTCACTCTCGTGCATGGGATCGGGAAGAAAACATCAATGGTGTTCTCAATATGACCGCCCAAATCTTGACTGGAGAAAAGGTAGTTCTGGAAACCTTGATTGACAGGGGTTTTTATGCAGATGCGAAGATCCTTTCGGCTGACCTGGAAATTAGGTTTTCATGGTTAAATAGCATGGAGAACTCGCAAAAAAAGGCTGTACTGGAAGCTGTTAAGGCAATGCTGGTCGATATTGTAATAACTAAGTCGAAGAATGGTGAATTACATTATTCGCTTTATTAAAGCAATTCGATCGGTAATTCAACCAAACTAGGACTTACGCAAAGGTAAGGAAAACAAACCACAGAGGACGTAGAGGCCACGGGGGAAGAGAGTTTGAGAGAGTTTTTGCGTAAGTCCTACAAACGAACGGCGTTGTTGAATTGGAGCATGAATTAGAGTCAAGTCATCCTGTTAGTGTTTGTGCAGAAATTTTCTTACAGAGTAGAGACTTGCAGAGTAGAGAGCGATGCCTACGGCAAGCTAACGCTAACGCTGCGACGGGCTACACCAAAAGCATTGCTAAGAAACGTAGTGTCCGCATAGTGTCTGACTACAGAAGCATCTCATCTAGCTTTCAAGATTTTCATGAAATTCAATTCTACTTTTCTTCTGTAATCGATGCTATGAGTAGCTTGCTTCTTGGTTGGATGCAGCTTTAGCTTGCCACAGACATCGCTCCACTTTCTTAAGCTCAAAAAGACAACTCATATCTTCGTTCAGCAACGCCAAACAAAATCACGCAATTTTTTACCACATAGGAGTCAAGAGAATGTCTTTAGTCGTAAAACAGAAAGAACGCAAGGGAATCATCAATCCTATATTTACCTGTCAGCCTGCTGGGGCTGAATACGCTTCCATCGGAATCAAAGATTGTATTCCCCTGGTGCATGGAGGACAAGGATGTAGTATGTTCGTTCGTCTCCTTTTTGCCCAGCATTTGAAGGAAAATTTCGACATTGCTTCTTCTTCACTCCATGAAAATAGTGCTGTTCTTGGAGGACAGCCACGCATTGAGGAAGGCGTAAAGACCTTAGTAGCACGATATCCCGATTTACGGATTATCCCAATTATTACGACTTGTTCAACTGAGACAATTGGGGATGATATCGAAGGAACCATTAACAAGCTCAACGCCCAGTTAAAGAAAGACTATCCCGATCGCAAGGTTATTCTTGTTCCTGTACATACCCCCAGTTACAAAGGCTCTCAAGTCACTGGCTATAATGTCGGCGTACACGCAATTATTTCTAGCCTAGCAAAAAAAGGCGAACCAACTGGCAAGTTGAACATCATTACTGGGTGGCTTAACCCTGGAGATGTCATTGAAGTTAAGCGCATCTTAAAAGAGATGGACGTTCCAGGAAACATTTTACTGGATACAGAAACCTTCGATGCGCCCACTATGCCCGATAAGACAAGTTTTGCCTTTGGCAATACAACCATCGAAGACATCGCTGATTCTGCCAATGCGTTGGGAACTATTGCCTTATGTAAATATGAAGGAGGCAGTTCAGCCGAATTCTTACAAGAGAAGTTCAAAGTTCCGGCAATTCTTGGCCCAACACCAATTGGGATCAAAAATACCGACATCTGGCTGCAAAATATCAGCAAAATGACTGGTAAACCAATACCAGAATCTTTAGTCAGAGAACGGGGTAAAGCTATTGATGCGATCGCAGACCTCGCACACATGTTCTTCGCCAACAAGAAGGTAGCTATTTACGGAGATCCCGATCTAGTAATTGGTCTAGCAGAGTTCTGCTTAGAAGTTGAGTTAGAGCCAGTGCTGATGTTGTTGGGAGACGACAACAAAGCCTGCACCAAAGACCCAAGAATTGCCGAGTTGGAGAAGCAAGCAGCTTGTGATATCGAAGTTATCTGGAATGCAGACCTTTGGGAATTAGAGCGCCGCATTACAGATAAATCCCTCGAAATTGACTTGATTCTAGGTCATTCCAAGGGTCGGTATATTTCTATCGACAACAAAATTCCGATGGTTCGGGTAGGTTTCCCCAGCTTTGACCGTGCAGGTCTGTGGAAATATCCTGTTATTGGCTACAAAGGAGCAGAATGGCTAGCAGATAACATTGCCAACGCCATGTTTGCAGATATGGAGAACAAGCACGATCGCGAGTGGATCTTAAACGTCTGGTAGATTGAATTTTCAACGCATAGGCGCTTCTCTACGAGACGCTACGCGAACGCCTTCCCGCAGGGTAGGAACGCAGAGTAAAACGCAGAGGAGCGCAGAGTTTGAGTGCTGGAGCCTCTATTCAAAACTTTGCGTTCCTTTGCGCCAACCTCAGCGCGACGGCAGTCGCTACAACGGGGGGAACCCCCGCAACGCGCTGCCTCCCCTCTGCGTTTAAAAAAGATGAAATATTTGGAGAGCTATCATGATAGATCAGAATGTCGTATTTTACGGAAACTTGAGCGAACTTTATCGCTTGGCAAAAGAAGGTAAGATCAAGACCAGTTTACAAGGTAGTCATACCCGCCCCTGTAAATTTTGGACTGCAACGAAGATTTTAAGTGGGATTAAAAATGCGATCGTCATTTCTCACGGGCCGAGTGGCTGTGCTTATGGAGTTAAGCGGGCATACAAGCTGACTAATAGCCGCAATAGTGGTTCCCCTTATGAACCCGTGGTGACTACGAACATGAGTGAGAAGGCGGTAATTTTTGGAGGGGAAAAAGAATTAAAAGGCGCGATTCGAGAAGTAGATGAAAAATACCATCCTGATGCGATCGTTGTTGCTACTAGTTGTGCGTCTGGTATTATTGGCGACTGTGTTGATGACGTAGTGAATAAAGCCCGCAACGAAATCGATGCTGAGATCATGACGATACATTGTGAAGGATTCGCCGGGGAGTATCGCAGTGGATTTGATATCGTATTTCGGCAAATCGTAGACTTTATGGAGCCGCCAACTCCAGAGCGGAAAGCACAACTAGCCGATGCTGTCAATATTGTGGGCGCGAAGATGGGCCCTGAAAGGACGGAAGTTGAAACTGATGTCAAAGAATTGGTGCGATTGATAGAAGCAATGGGGGCAAGAGTTCACAGCGTCATCGCAGGTGATTGTACATTAGAAGAACTCAAGCAAGCACCGAGTGCAGCAGTCAACTGTACCTTATGTTTGGATCTTGGCTATACCATCGGCAAAGCCATGTCAGATAAGTTTGGTACGCCGTTAAATTCTACTATCCTTCCATACGGAATCAGCGCTACAGAAAAATGGCTCGAAGGGGCGGCAAAATATTTAGGGATGGAAGAACAGGCCGCTGCCCTAATGGAAAAGGAATATGCCGCAATCAAGATTGAATTTGAAGCAGCTAAGAGTTATATAGAAGGGAAGTTAGCGATTATCGAAGGACATGATGCTATCAAGTGCTTATCCCTTGCTCACATGTTGGATCGTGATTTTGGAATGCGTGTAGTAATCTATAATTTCCATCCCTGGAGTACAGAAGCACGAGAAACCAGTGTAGATTATTTGTTGGAAACAGGGTTAGACCCAGAAATCCTGATTACGAAAGGGACACTGGCCTTTGGCAAGTACGAGTCCATGAAACAAACGGAAGATGAATTACTGGATTTCATTGGTGGTCTTGATGCAGAATCTGTAGTTTATTTTGGTTCTTCCTTGAGTTTCCCCCATATTCCCGTAGTCGATTTAAATGCTATCTTAAATCGTCCCAGATTTGGCTATCGCGGAGCCTTAAAGGTCGCAAGGTGTATTAAAACAGCACTTCAATATGGCTTTAGACCTCGGAGTGCTTTAACCAAGCAAATGGTATTCCCTAAAAATTCCGGGTTAGCATCTACTCAATCACTAAGCGGAAAATTAGCTCAAGACATGCCTGATTGTACTGTATATGCAGAGAAAAGACGGGGAAAATGTATGAACGAGTAATACCAATTTTGGATTACAAGAAAATTGTAGCGACTGTCTTAAAATGTCAAAGTGGAAGTCGTTACAGGCTGTGCAAAATGTGAAGACAGAAATTGCTACAGGGAAGGCAGAAGTCGCTACAGGGAAGACGGAAGCTCTTACAGGCTACGCGAAACACGGAAACGTCAAAGCAGAAGTCGCTACAGGGAAAACAGAAGCCGTTACAGGCTGCGCGAAACACGGAAACGTCAAAGCAGAAGTCGCTACAGGGAAAACAGAAGCCGTTACAGGCTACGCGAAACACGGAAACGTCAAGGCAGAAGTTGCTACAGGCTGCGTGAAACGCATTTACCATAGTCAAGCCTTAGAGAAACAGGAGGAAAAATGTCTGCTGAAACGACTTTTGACAATTGTAACCATAGTAAAGACCCAGTAGTTGGCTGTGCCCTTGAAGGTATTGCAACTACAGTTGCTGGTATTAAAGATGTTAGTATTGTGATTCAGTCTCCACAGGGTTGTGCGTCCACTGTCGCAGCTGGGTATGATGCTCATGAGGTTGATTTCACCAAGCGGAAAGTAGGTTGTACTCGTCTTTTTGAGTCAGACATTGTGATGGGAGCGTCTGATAAACTCAGAGGGATGATTAAAGAGGCGGATCAATCTTTTGATTCTAAGGTGATGTTTGTCGTTGGGACTTGCGCGGCAGACATCATTGGTGAAGATATTGCGGGATTGTGCAACCAGCTTCAGCCAGATATCAAAGCCAAACTCGTTCCTTTAATGGCTGGTGGGTTTCGGGGCAATGCTTACGATGGCTTGGAGATGGGTTTGGAGGCTTTACTTCCTTTTATCAAAAAAAGGCAGACCAAGAGAAGGGGCAGGAAGCCAAGGATTGTAAATATCATTGCGCCACAGGCAAATCTTAATCCTACTTGGTGGGCTGATTTGCAATGGGTAACGCAGATTTTAAAATCTTTGAGGATTAGAGTACAGACTGTCTTCTCTCATAATACCTCATTTGAAGAACTGGAGCTAGCTGGTGAGGCAACAGCCAATATTGTTCTCAGTCATGATGTTGGGTATAAGTTTGCTCGGAAAATGCAACAGACCCATGACATCCCTTTGATCCTTGATGATATACCTTTACCAATAGGTGTAAACAACACTACTCGATGGTTGAAGGCATTGGCGGCACATTTCAAGATAGATGAAAAAGTAGAGCCAATCATCAAACAAGGCGAAGAAATGGTTGTAGATACACTTCGTAAACGAGCATTGATGATTATTCCCCGATATCGTAACTGTAGAATTGCCATCTCTGCGGATGGGACGCTTGGCATTGGACTGGTCAGAATGCTCTTTGAAGAATTGGAGATGATTCCAGAAGTCTTATTATTTCGCTCGGCGATGCCTGATTCTCGTTCAATTTTGGAGCGAGAACTGCACAGCCTCGGTCTTACTTCCCGCGTAATATTTTCGGCAGATGGCTATCAGGTAAAACAGACTTTAGAAGAGTTTGATGTTGATGCTGTCATTGGCTCGGCATGGGAAAAATACATGGCAGAGGAACTAGGAATCAAAATTGCTTTTGATGTATTTAGCCCCACTAACAGAGAAACTTATGTTGATAAGCCATATTTTGGCTATGAAGGCATGATCAATATAATGGAGGTGATTGCTAACGATTGGGATAGAGCTTTTCGTTCCAAAGAGATTCATTGGACATAGGGGTGTGAGTATCAACGGATGCTGTTGGCGAAATATTTCTTCACATTGCTAACAAAGGAAGCGCGATGTCTGGAAGATGTTGAATTTTGCTTTAGAAATAGCTTTTTGGGTGATTTAGAGGCTGTCAACCAAAAATTTTAGCTCTGCAATCATTCTATCTAAGGCTTTTTGCGCTGTTTTATAACCAGAAGCCTGCCGCCCCAACTTTAATTCAAATAAAATGCGAAGCGCTAACGCGCCGCTCCGCTAACGCGTATTGCCTCAAAATCCACAATGTCATGAACAAAAGTAACGGCGGAGTGTTCTTTCTGTGGGGAATTTTCTTTTTGAAGATTCTTTCCTTGCGCTTTAAGTCTCTCTAATTCCTCCTCCTGCCGTGTAATACATGGAAGAAGTTCTGAGTCCTCCCATGTATTACACGGTGAGAATTCATTGTTAATTATTTCCTCCAGATAGTCTGCTCTGGTTAATCCTAAACATTCAGAGGCAATACCTAATTTCTTCCAAGTATCGTCTGTTAGTCGCAAAGAACGTACTTCACGGTAGTCATCGTTCTTGAGCGCAAACTTACCTTGGATATCCCTTTTCATTTTTTTCATAGATATTTCCACCATGTAATACACGGATATTTTAAAAAAGCTCTAAGCCAAAATCAACCGTGTATTACATGGAAATTTTTGATTAAAAGCTATGAGTGTTTGCAGTCTTTACGTAACACGTAGTGCAGCAAACTGCGATATTCTAGTCTGAGCATGAGGTATCCCATTTAACCAAGACACCATGCGAACAACGTTGATGGTAACAGCTGTAATTTGATGCTGTAACCGGACTTTTGGAAGGTTGCGGTAACGTGCTTGCCGTAAACCGAAAGCATTTATTGCTTGTGATAAAGTTCCTTCAACACCAGCACGGGTATTATAACGCTCTTTCCACTCATCAGTTTCCTGCTGTTTACGGATAGTTTGAAGGATTTGATGTTCTTCTTGTGGGCGCAATCTTAATTTTCTTGGCTCACTTTGACTTTTTGACTTGACACATAAGTGTCTGAAATCACAGTTGCGGCAGCCTTTGGAGGGAAATTTGACATTAATTCCTGAATTGCCCCAATTATCAATTGCCGGAGTCCAAGTCGTACTTTTTTGTCCTTGAGGGCATGTAACTGTTTTTGCTTTCCAATCAACTTTAAACTGGCTAATGTCATACCCACCTGGCGTTTTCGCTTGCCAACTAACATTTGGGCGTACTGGGCCAATAAGTTCTATATCAAAATCAATTTTACTTTTTACCAGTAATTCACTATCTACGTATCCTGCATCTACGATATGCTCTTTTGGAGACAAGCCTTTTTCTTCGAGAGATAAATGAATTGGTTGTGTTTGGTCTACATCGGAGAGATGGGCTGGGGTCGTCTCCACATTTGTAATTAAATGGACATCGTTAGCATTACAAGTTTCCGTGATGTGTACCTTGTAACCAGTCCAGGTTGTGGTGCGTTTGTTACCGTAACGGGCATCAGTATCATAAGGAGAGTCAAAATGCTGCCCTGCCGGGGGTAAATCTGCTACGTTACGCCAACATAATTTACCTGGTTCTGAGTCTTTAACATTTGTATAATCTATGTAGTATTGATGCACCCAAGTTTGGCGGAGAATTTCTATTGCTGGTATGTGCCGCAGCCATTGAGGTGTTGTTTCTTCTTCGTATATGGCTATTAATAGCTGCATCCCATCATTACCAATAGTTTCAGCTAATTTATATCGAGCAGTCACCCCTTTGGGTAAACGGTACTCTTCTAACGCACGTCCATAACGTTCAAACCACTCATGGGGAGTCAAGCGTGAGTTTCGCCTGGGGACGATGCAAAGATATGTGACTAATATCGTGACTCAGGGGCTTTTGTTGGATAACTTCTGGTTTTAATGATCGCCTTTGAAGATAAAATGTTATCCGCACGTCCGCTACTCTTGCGAATTCAGTAATGCTTCTGGAAAAGGCATCCCTTTGCATTTGCATCGCTCAACACATAAAGCTATCAAGGATCTTCATCCTATCTGCCAAGAATTATCAGCTATATTGCAGGAGGATAAGGGTGACAACCAAAGGACAAAATAAGAGTTATGACTATTTCTCTGCTAATGCACAAGTAGCAGAATTTGAAGAACAATTACTTCAATCGCAACAGCGTATTGCTGAACTAGAATCACTAAATGCTCAATTACAAGCACTCTTCAGAAGTGAGAGCATTGACGATAATACTGCTAAATTCGCTGTACCAATTGATAAAATTGTTTGCAATCCAGAACAAGTACGCCGTTATTTCGATATAGATAAACTTGCAACGTTAACTGCTTCTATCAAAGAAGTGGGAGTGCAATCACCATTGTGGTTGCGTCCTGAGCAGGATGGGAAGTATTTATTGATTGCGGGTGAGCGTCGCTATCGTGCGGCACGAAATGCAGGCTTAATGGAAGTTCCTGCTCTGATATTAAACGTTGATGACGCTTCGGCTCTAAAGCTATCCTTATTGGAAAATTTACAACGAGAAGATTTAAATCCAATAGAGGAAACAGAAGGAATACTAAATTTACTTTCCTGGCAAATGAATTGTACTGTCAAAGAAGTAATTGCTTTATTGAACAGGAAAGCACATTTAGATAAAAAGAAAGTTGAGTGGTCAGATGAAAACACGGAAAACGTTTTCCGCAAGCAGTGGGAGATTGTAGAGAGTGTCTTTATGACGGTAGGTAAGCTATCACCAGAAAGCTTTCGCGTCAGTCGGCTACCTCTACTGAATATGCCAATTGACGTAATAGAAGTACTACGTTCTGGGCAAATAGAATACACTAAAGCTAGAGCGATCGCTACACTGAAAGACAAAGCTAAGAGAGCTAGTTTGTTGAAAAAAGCGATTGCTGAGAAATTGTCTTTAGCAGATATTCGTGATTGGATCAAAGAGACGAAGGATCAGGAGCCTCCTTCTTTGAAGAGAGAATTTCAAGACATATCTCAGAAAATATTAAAGTCTTCACAGTGGTCAGATCCCAAAAAAGCTAAGAAGATTGCAAGTCTTTTAGAACAACTAGAATCATTGTTAGCGGATTAACAGAAAATTGGAAACTACTAGTTCGGCAAGTCCACTGAAATCAAGATGTCCATGAAATCTACTCAACGTCCGTCAAAAAGACCATTACCACAAGCCGAATCCAACGATCAAAGCCCTTCTTCTTGACCTTGTTGCTTATAAACCAGTAGAGAAACAGCAGCCAACCTCTCAGCCTGACATTACTCCCAGTGTTGATCTGCCGTCAGTTGAGCAGCCAGCCCAAGCAGAGGTGATACCTCTTGTAAGGTCAAAGACAAACGCTGCTGAAAAACCGCAACATTTAGAGAAAAGTAAAGCCAAACGTACCTCTGCTGACAAGAGAAAATCTAAATTACCGCAACAGCCCAAGCAACAGGGTCAATTGACAAAGAGCGATGAAGAAGAAGAGTTAGCGCCAGAACGCTGTCAACATATCCAGTTTTTGGACTGCGATAAACAAGTGGGGCGCGTGGTATTCGAGTGTTGGCACTGTCAGCAAGGAATAATTAGCGAGTTTACTGGGGAACCAGTAATGGGAGAATACAAAGGTCATCCTTCACTAATTCAGGTGAAAGTCCAATGTCCTAATTGTGAGCAGACGGCGATTAGATTAACAACGGGTCAGGTGGTTTCAACAACAGCGATTCCTTCACCTTGGCAGCAATGATGGCACACTCCCTCTTCAAGAGTGATTGGTGAAAGATATTTACAACTGATAATGCAAAAGCTGAGATTTTTACCCTCAATAATGACTGCACTAACGGCACTGACACTAACTAGTTGCAGCACTACTATTGCTGAACAGTATGAAGCTACAGCACTCACCAGTTACTCCTGGCAAGTCAAGTATGCGAATAACCTAACAAGTCAACCACAGCCACGCATTGAAACCTTTGCTAATACTTCAATGTTGAATCGGAATGGATTGAAACCGACAGGAGCAGTTGTTGGCCCAGATGATAGAGGGCTATGGTGGCCTACTTTACCGCCACGACCAAGTGTTGATGAAGTTGAACAACGTAAAAGACCTCAAGAAGAGGCAGGAAAACCTGAATTGATCAAAGATGTAAAGTACTTTCCTGACCTATGGAGTAGGTAATACTCAGCAGACATTACCTACTAATTATGATGTTTATCGGCAAGTAGTAAAAGCTTACCCCCAGAGAACTCCTTTGGAATTGACTTTGGGTGTGAATGATAATTCAGTAGAGAAAGCTGAACCTGTAAGCAAGTAAGCTAAACCACATCTAGTTTGCATAATTTGAAATTGTATTTTTTTGGTGGGGTGGGCATCTCGCCCACCAAGATATGCAAGTTAAATGTGGAACAGCTTAGTAACCCACTCGTTACGTAGTCAGCAAGAAGTTAGAGATCAAAACTGAATTACTTTTCAACAAAAAATTGATGGTAAAGTATAAATCAAAGAGTCAACAACAATCTAATTTAATTTCTGCTGGGTTATAAAAAAGATTTCAAAAAATTCTGATGGGGGCTACATAGGGGCTATATATACCCCAACAACAATTCAGGATTTTGGGGACATTTTGACCCCTATATAGGGTGCATATAACTACACCAGTAACTGACACAACATCACTGTCCATATCCCACAATTCTGATTTGGTGCCAGGCACTAATAATATAGTCTTTGCAACACCACTCAGTGACACAGCACCACATACCCCAGAAAATATTGCTATTCAACGATGGAAGGGGCTGATAGTGAAAATGCAGCTTGGGCTAAATAGCGCTGGGGACTTCTACAGTGAGTTAGTCTCCACAATTGGCGAGGCTATTGGGGTGGCTGATGGTGAGCCTTACTGGAATGGCTGCTTGGGGCAGTGGCAGGTTTGGGTTAACTTTGGGAGTGGGTGTACGTCTGTGGTGTGCGATTGGTTGGTGGGGGTGTAGGTCACATCCTCACAAAGCTCCCAATTAATTACAGGGATGATCGCTGCATTGGTTAGGAATTTATCAACCCTGCCTGCTGCAAGGGGTTTAATATCATGAAACCTTAAAATGAGAATTGGTGATCGCTAGATATTTACCACTACCAACATTTTTATGGCGGTGGATGCAGTCCCGCCGAGGTCAAAAGGCGACGCAAGTTAACGACTCCAACCCGATTTAATTGCAGAGCTGACACTGTTGCTCGACCACAGGAAGTTTTACCAATAACCTCTGTAAAATCATCGTTCCAGCTAAAATGCTCTGACCAAAGCTGCTGACGAGGATGAAACAGTCCCACCTCAAGTTTTGTTTCTGGATCGCAATGGCTGGTTTTGGTATGCTTTCGACCATTGCAGCCATAACACGACCAAGCTAAATTTTCTACAATCGTTTCTCCACCTGCCTGACGGGGTTTGATGTGTTCTATAGTGAAGCTATCAGGAGAAAATTCTTCTGGACATCGGCAATATTCACAAAGATTTCTGGCTCTACTGGCTACTGTCCGTCGCATTGCAGCAGATACTCTCTCAGATTCAAACGGCATGGAATAACTTCGATTCCGACACCAATTGACGATTCAAGGTCAGCAAATCCATATTCCTTAGCCTTGCTAATTCCATAAGAGCTTCCAGACGTTCTACCCTCCACTGTTCTAGCTGATCCTCATACTGGATCAATTCTTCATGTTCCATATCGGTGAGTTCCCCCCACTCACCGCGTTTGCGTAACTCTTCTAGTTGTTTCTGCTCATTAGGAGCCAGGCGACGTTGGATGACTTCAACCAGGGCTAACTCAATCGGATTGGATGCAGCAAACTTAGAGGGTTCAGACAGAAACTCTAATAATTGAACTACCGCAGTTAACCGCTCTTCTGACAACTGCTCAATCAGTTCGATCGCTCTTCTACGAATATCGGTTGCTGGAGTCATGGAAGATCACGCTTACCTATGTCTAATCAAATTGTACTAAGACTGGACGGTTTTTTCGATTTAATCAAGAATTCATACAGGATACTTATGGGATGAGCGTAACCCCTGAACTCGTGGAAAAAGACGATGGGGGGCGGTGAATTAAAAAGATTGTCGCACTTGAAGCAATATTGACAACGCCTGGGGAAATGGTCACTGATGACCAGGGACAAGAATTTATTCCACCACCGGCTATTGTTGCCGAACGCGATAAATCGGAACGGGAGCGATTAGCCATTTGCACAGACTGGAGCAATCATTCTACCGCGTGGTTGATGCGTCATCGGCTTGGACTCAGAGCAGTGCTGGTGGATCTCATGTCTGGGGTTGAGATTAAAGGGGCTGACTGGAGCAATCATTCTACTGCGTGGCTTATGCGTCATCGGCTGGGACTTTG
>NZ_JABXKH010000019.1 GCF_017115105.1 Nostoc sp. NMS2 | reverse complement strand
GAATTAAATCTTACCCTACCTCGGATGGTGTCACTTTGTTTCCAACAAAGATTGCTGATCAGGCAAGTCCTCTTGTCAATAGGCTTTGAGACGCGCTAACCCTGCTATTGCTCATGACTGAATGCACAGAGCTAGCTGGTACTGTTGTGGCCTTAACTAGTTCTCCTTTGTCACTTTTTTTAGTGTTGCAAGCAGCAAAGTAAAGCTTGCCATTCTCATCTTTAATGCCATGTCCAGAGAAAAACAGCAGCAAGAGGTCGTCTTTTTGACGATCGCCAAACAAAGCCTCAATTGCCTCATCCATTACTTGTCGTTGAGGATTTATCAGCAGTGTTACGTCATCAAAACCGCCAATCTCTGGATGCAGCAAAACGCGCTCCATCGCCTCGACATCTTTTGTCGCCGCAGGTAATGGGGTAAGACCAGGCTCATACTTACTAACTCCGATTAGCAGTGCTACTTTTGCCATCTCCCTATTCTTCCTTGCTAATGGAATTTATCAGTTACCTGCGATAAACTTTTGAGCTTGTTCAATGGCGGCGTTTAACTCTTCCTGACTGCTAGCTTTCACCTTGAGTTTTTTGCCGTTGGCCTCAACTTCCAATTCAATAGTTTTGTTGCCCAAGCGATCGCCCAAAAATCCCAACAATTTCTTAAAATTGGCAAGGCTCACCTCTGCCTGTAATACTCCCAGCAGAAAACCGCCAACAGACTTGCCTCTTTCGGGTATTTCTGTAACTGCTACAAGTTCAGCACTTTCTACGTCTAAGTCTTTGATTTCTCGCAGCAAATTCCGTGTTTCCTTTTCTTGCTCCTCTGCATCTAAGTCTGGATTAGAAAGAGCGATCGTTAACTTGACGTTAGATTCAGAACTCATTTTGTACCCTTTTCGGTTTTAAGTAGTTAACTGTCAACTATATTTCTATGATTTATCGAACAGAATTCAGCAGTCAAGATGGGCTAAACGCCTTGCTTCCGCCAACACCAATGAGGATACCACCGTTACCAAAATCACCGCTAATAGTATCGTTGCCAGATCCACCAACAAGGCTATCATTACCAAATCCACCAACAAGGCTATCGTCGCCAGATCCGCCGTCAATCCTATTATTGCCAGATCCGCCATTAAGCGTATCGTTACCAGATGCGGCGTTAATGATATCGTCACCATCACCGCCGTCAATCCTATTATTGCCAGATCCGCCGTTAATCGTATCGTTCCCCACTCCACCGTTAATCCTATCGTTGCCAGATCCGGTGTTAATCGTAACGTTGTCAGATTTGCCGTCAATCCTATTATTGCCATCGCCGGCGTTAATGATATCGTTGCCAGAACCGCCGTCAATTGTATCGTCGCCAGATCCGGTGTTAATGATATCGTTGCCAATCTTTAAATTCTTCTACTAACGTAATATTTTTAGAACTACAATATCTAAGCTTTCATATTGAAAAAGAATGCATAATTCAGAATTCAGCAATCTCGATCGCTAACGCTACACTATCGGCTTTTTCGGTCATAATTCATTTTTAATTCTGTTAGCGATAGCCGAGCATTTAGCCCGTCCTAACTTCTGAATTCTGATTGATAAATTATGATTTTATATTTACTCATTTAGATAAAATCACCTATTCCTAACGATAGAGACAAAAATTCTTCCAAGCGATTGATGAAACATAATTCAAAACGTGTATTAATAAGGGTATTACAAGCTATAAATTTGTGACTAATTGATTTTTGCTGAGGAGAAAAAGATAATGGTTGTAGGTGTACATAAACGTGCTGTAGGTGTATTTTCTCATCGTCGAGATGTAGAACATGCGCTAAATGAATTGAAAAAAGTCGGCTTTGATATGGATAGAGTCTCTGTCATTACCCAAGATGGAGACAAAGAAGATATTGCTGGTGCTGAAGTGCGCGATCGCGTTGATGATAAATCTGATGAAGGCGCTAAAATTGGAGCCGCTACAGGCGGCGCTTTGGGCGGATTAACTGGTTTATTAGTCGGTCTTGGTACTTTGGCAATTCCTGGAATCGGGCCAATTATGCTGGCTGGAGCCGCAGCAACTACCCTAGCTACAACTCTCGCTGGCGCTGGTATTGGTGCAGTAGCTGGTAGTTTGCTTGGTGCATTAATTGGTTTAGGAATTCCCGAAGAACGAGCTAGAGTTTATGACGAACGTGTAAGACGAGGACACTATTTAGTGATCCTGGATGGTACAGATACAGAAATCGCTAGAGCAGAAGCAATTCTCCATCAGGGTGGTGTCGAAGAGTTTGGTATTTATGACAACCCAGATGCTAGAAATGCTGATTATGTCGCTCCAGTCTCTAACGTTAACGTGGCTCATAGTGGTGTTGCCAGACGCGCGATAGGAGTCTTTTCTCATCGCCGAGATGCAGAAGCAGCACTCACAGAATTACGAGATGCAGGTTTTCCCTTAAGTACAGTCTCCATCATCGCTAAAGATGCAGACGGTCGTGGAATCGCTGGTGTAGATGTAGATAGAAATGTCGGAACAGGTAATAAAGCAGACGATGGGGCAAAAACCGGAGCAGCTACAGGCGGTGTTCTAGGCGGCTTGACTGGCTTATTAGTTGGACTTGGAACTCTAGCAATTCCTGGAGTTGGGCCTGTGATTGCTGGTGGTGCAGTCGCAACAGCTTTGGCCACAACTTTAGCTGGTGGTGCGATCGGTGCAGCTGCTGGCAGTATTGTTGGCGCACTGGTTGGCTTGGGAATTCCTGAAGACAGAGCGCGGGTATATGGCGATCGCTTCCAAAGAGGCGACTACCTAATAATTATCGATGGTACAGAAGCTGAAATCTACCAAGCTGAAGCAATTCTCAAACGTCGAGGTATTGAAGAATTTGCTATCTATGATGCCACTGATTTAGGCGAACATCGGCCAGGTTTAGACCGAGTAACACATCACGACACAGCAGTAGCCGATCCTATTCGCCCCAATTACTCAACAGAGCCTCATCTTAACGATCCTTCTGTAGTCATTGTTGACCGTCGTGATGAAACACTTTAATATAAAGTAGTTTTCACTTCCACTAATTACACACAATTGCAAGAGCAAGAATTTGAAAACTTTGCTCCTGACTTCAAAAACTTGCTCCTCACTTCACCGTAAAAATCAACAAATTTCACTTTTCGATTGCGAATTAAATCTATGAAAAAGCTAACCCCCTTCTTAATTAGCACCCTTTTAGTTTTTGGTGTTGCTGCTTGTGATAACGCTTCTAAAACAAGTGAATCTGCACCCAATAATCCTAATGAAGCTGCACAATCACCGAGTGTACAGACAACAGAAGCTTCTCAAAAGGATGCACAAAGTGAAACTCGCAGAAGACAACTTGATGCTGATATCCGTGCCCGCGAACAGCGCAATAATACCACTGGTGGCGATGCAGATAGAGCTAAAGGTGACTTAGCAAGCGAAGTTCGCTCCAAGTTAGAGGCAAACATACCCAAAGGTCAACTAACAGTTGATGCCACAAAGGATGGAGTTGTCACTATTGGAGGAACTGTTAACAATCAGCAAGAGTTGGCTAAAATTGAACGTTTAGCTAAAGAAATCAAAGGTGTTAAAAGCGTAGTTGTGAAAGCAACTGTTGCCCCACCAAAGAACTAAGGCAACTAACAATAAATCCAAGTGAGTAGGTAGACAAAAATAAATTTAGATTTTCCTACTCAGTTTTAATGGTCAGTAATAAATATAACTGACCATTAAAAATTGGCAACTGACGACCTTAATAATTATATTTATTGATGCTCAGTTCAGTTACACAAACTTTTGTAATCTTTGAAAAACTATGGAAACCGAACAACAGCAACTTGAATCTATCAATACTTCATTATCACAAGGTGCGCTAGCACTTGAAGGTGTAGATACAAATTTGCCAATGTTACCACCAGCATCTGAACCGGAATCTCAATGGCAGCAAATTAGCAAACAAGTTTCTCAATTTTTGGAGAAACTACCCGAATACTTAGGTAGCTTTTTTCAGGATTATAAGCAGCCTCTAATAACTGTTGCTTTAATTTTGGCGGCCATTGTGACTGCAAAGTTAGTGCTAGCACTACTGGATGCAATCAATGGTATTCCATTACTATCACCACTATTTGAATTAGTTGGAATTGGTTATGCCAGTTGGTTTATTTTCCGTTATCTACTAAAGGTTTCAACTCGGCAAGAATTAACTAATGAAATTCAATCCCTCAAAAATCAATTTGTGGGCGATTGAAGAAGAATTCAGAAGTTAGAATGGGCTAAACGCCCCGCTATCGCTAAGGTCTAAATCCCTCGCTTCTAGCAAGCGAAAAGACTTGCGGCGGGGTTAAAATTTCCATTGCAAAACTTAATTACGTAAAGCCTGCGGCATAGCTTCAGCTTAACGCGGAGCGTGCCGGAGGCTCTATTACGAATTATTTCAATCTTTTGGATACATCGAAAGATAGAGGATATAACATTATCTTTAATTTAAATCACTTCTAAAGATAGTAGTTCGGAGATTAAAAAAAGCTTAATCTAGTTTTTGAAGTTATTTAATACATTCTTTAACGAGGACATAAATTATGGCTAATGAAGCAGTTAAGAGAGATATAGATTCATCCGATCGCGCTGAAGCAGATACTTACGATCGCGGCATTATCCCAGCAGAAACAGCTGCTCGGATGGAAAGAGAAGGGGGCAACTACAAAACACTCCCTACAGAAGAAGGGGAGGCAGATGTAGCTACAGATGACCAAACCGATCCAGAAAGTATACGCACTACTGACGGATACACCGTGGACAAAGAAGGTTTGTTAAACAACTATGCAGTTGAACCGGAAATGTACTACAAAGAACCAGGTGATGCACGCAAACAAGCAGCAGAAGATACTGCACAACGTGTTGAAGAACTTGGAGAAGTTAATCAAGACGAAGAAGGTAAGTTAACCGAAAAGGGTGACAAACGCGGTAGAGGCCCAGGAATAATTTAATTAACAAATATCTTTTTGGTGTGTGCAATTACACGTAAAAAGGCTAAATAGGTGGTTTGTAGAGACGCAATAACTATAATTGCGTCTCTATTTGTATGGGCGAATAAAGCGCAACCCAATATAAAACTGGTGTGAAAATTTTTGAGCTTCTGATACATTGGGCTTGTAATAACTTCTGGTAGTCTATGTTAGAAAACAAGCCCTTAGTTATCACTAAAGAGGATGAGGTATTCCCACTATTCCCACGTTTCCCAATTCTCACAAGTCTGCAAGCAGGTTGGCAAGGTTCATCATTTGGCTATATGTGTCAACCTGCTTATGAATTTCCTGAAGTTTGCACTCCCCTGTGGCACTCTCTTGTGATTTTCACTCATGGAGCGCGGGTAATTCATGCTGAACGAAAAATGGATGGACGCAAGCATCATGATGCTGTTGTTGGAGGCGATATTATTATTACTCCCGTTAATGTTGGGCATCAGGCTGCTTGGGATGCTGAAGGGGATTTTATTTTACTTGCGATTGAACCACAGATTTTTGCTCGTGCAGTTGACGAAACAGCAGATGCAGAACAGATTCAACTTGTGCCGCAGTTCGCCACACCCGATCCTCTAATTTATCAAATAGGGTTAGCACTGAGAGGCATTCTAGAAAGTAATCCTCTAGGGAGCCGTCTTTATGCAGAGACGATGATAACTGCCTTATCAGTACATCTCATGCAACACTATTCCACGCGCCAACCGATATTAAAAGCATATAAGAATGGTTTACCACGGCGGCAATTACAACAAGTCATAGACTACATTCACGAACATATTGACCAAAACTTAGGTTTAGCAGAATTGGCGGCGTTGTTACCAATTAGTCCTCATTATTTTTCCCAGCTTTTTAAACAATCTATGGGAATGACTCCCCATAAATATGTAATTCACTGTCGCGTGAAACGTGCCCAAGAATTATTGCTGAAGGGAGAAATGACAATAGCTGAAATTGCTGATTTGGTTGGTTTTGCTAGCCAAAGCCATCTCAATTTTCACTGTAAGCGACTCATGGGTGTAACTCCTAAAGCTATTCAACAAAGATAGGGCAAATCTGCAAAAAATCGGACGTTTTTGCAAGACTCCATTTCCTAAATTCTCTAAAATTTTCAAAACCAGTATCTTGTTCAATACCTTCGCCAAATCAAAAAATGTCTCGATTCGTAGGTTGGGTTGAGGCACGAAACCCAACGTATTTGTTGGGTTTTGCTTCGCTCAACCCAACCTACTAAAATTTTCAAAACCAGTATCTTGTTCTGAAACATTAGGGATTAGGGAAACTTTTTATTTATGGTCAGAATTGAAACCAAGACTGAGCCAATGGTGATTAACTTTGGCCCCCATCATCCCTCAATGCATGGGTGCTTTCGGATTGTTGTTACCTTAGATGGCGAAGATGTAGTGGACTGTGAACCTGTCATCGGCTACCTGCACCGAGGTATGGAAAAGATTGCTGAAAACCGTACCAATATTATGTACGTACCTTATGTGAGTCGATGGGACTACTATGGCGGAATGTTTAACGAAGCCGTGACGGTGAATGCTGTCGAAAAACTGGCAAATATTTCTATCCCCAAACGTGCTAGCTACATTCGGGTAATTATGCTGGAGTTAGCCCGAATTGTTAATCATCTGCTGTGGTTGGGGCCTTTTGTGGGAGACACTGGCGCACAAACTCTCATATTTTACACTTTGCGCGATCGCGAAATGATTCTCGATTTGTTTGAAGCTGCCACAGGCTACCGCATGGTCAACAATAATTATTTTCGCATCGGTGGTGTTGCTGCTGACCTTCCTTGCGGCTGGGTGAATAAATGCGAAGACTTTTGTAACTACTTTCCACCAAAGATTGATGAGTATGAAAGACTAATTACTAATAATCCCATTTTTCGCCGCAGAGTCGAGGGTGTAGGTGTTCTAAGTCGTGAAGAAGCAATTAACTGGGGGATTTCTGGCCCAATGTTACGAGCTTCTGGGGTGAAGTGGGATCTACGAAAGGTTGACCACTATGAATGCTATGACGATTTTAACTGGCAAGTACAGTGGGATACAGCCGGAGATTGTTTTGCCAGGTATCTCGTCAGAATTGGAGAAATGCGTGAGTCAGTCAAGATTATTCAGCAAGCACTCAAGGGATTACCTGGTGGTGCATACGAAAATTTAGAAGCTCAACGGATGAAAGCAGGCTCTAAATCTGAGTGGAACGGATTTGATTATCAATTCATTGCCAAAAAAGTTGCGCCTACATTTAAAATTCCTCAAGGTGAACATTATGTGCGTATAGAGTCAGGCAGAGGAGAATTAGGAATCTATGTTATCGGAGACGATCGTATCTTCCCCTGGCGTTGGAAAATTCGTCCAGCCGATTTCAATAATTTACAAGTTTTATCTCAGTTAATCAAAGGTCAAAAAGTTGCAGATATTTTCGTTATTTTGGGAAGCATTGATGTTGTGATGGGATCGGTAGACCGTTAAGATAATTCGTAATTCGTAATTCGTAATTCGTAATGACGCGCTCTCTACTTAAATCCCCAAAATTAGTTAAATGATTAACGGCTCAAGTTCACGATTATGCCATTGGCGTTGATGCCATTCGGCAACCAATGGACGGACAATAAACTTAGGTTGTCCATTGCCTTTAACGTCAATGGGTAAATCACACATAATATTATAATTATTATTGCAACAAAGTTTAATAAAATTATTATGAGCAGGAATAACCCGACTTCACCCACAACCTGGGTTGAATTTATACATCAGCTTATAAGCACCAGGCGTGGATTAATAACTATAGGGTTTTTACTTGCTGCATTTATACTCGTCTTGTCGTTAATTTTCTACTCGTGGCGTCCCGATCAAGTTGAGATTACGACGAATGCTGGAACGATCACTATTAAAAAAGGGAGTACACAGAATGCAGTTGTAATGGTGAGCGCTTCTGGAAGTACAGAAAACGGAAAAACCCCCTGGACTCGAACGGGAATCATAGTTAAAAAGGACGATAAAATTAAAATCCAAGCTAGTGGACGCGTACATACCGCATTAAAGAAGTTAATCACCATAGCAGAAACAGATCAGCAGATTTTACCATCGTGGGTTGGCCCAAATGGTTCTGACCCGAATATGCACAAGGACTGGGATAGTAGGCGGGCGTCGTACAAACTCATGCCTGACAAAGATACTGTGCATGGTTATGGGAAGTTGATAGCTGCCATTTTGCGTCAAGACGAAGGAGTAAGAAATCTAAAAGCAGTCGGTGAGAAAAATGAGTGGGATATAGAAGAAGGTGGTGAATTAGTTCTTGCGATCAACGATATTTTATTAAAACCGGATGCGCGTGATATATATGCTCTACCTGTAAAAGATAATTATCAATACTACAAAACCAAAATTGATGACGAGGATCTTTTAAAGAAAAAAAATGGTGAGTCTATTCCTAACAAACCTCTGAACGAAAGAATTAATGAAGCATATAAGAAGCGGTTAGCTACTTGGGATCAAGACATTTTGCCAAATAGTAACTGGATGGTCTGGTATGACGATAACATTGGTGCTTTCTCTGTTTCTGTGACGATTAACTAGCATGATTAAATAGCAATATAAAAACTTCCTTACTAGAATAAAAATGGCTCTTCATTACATATTATGCTGATTTACGATGATTAACGGCTCAAGTTCAGGATTATGCCATTGTCGTTGATGCCATTCGGCAACCAAGGGACGGACAATAAACTTAGGCTGTCCATCGCCTTTAACGTCAATGCGTAAACCTGAATAAGGTCGTCGCTTTTGAAAACCTTGACCGTTGCGACCAATGAAGAGATGCGATCGCGCCACTAGTTTATTTTCTTCCATTAAATCTGCTCCCTCAATCCTTTGGCGGCGCAAACTAAACCCGCTACCACCACAAACAAGCCAGTGGATATGAGCATCAGCGTGTCCTGTATCCATTGTCTCCAGATGTTCTAAGCAGTGGGCGTGACCGTTTAATACCAAATCAACTAAAGGACGATCCTGATTTAAGGAACCGATTTCTTTAGCTACTGCATCCAGCACGCCACGGAAGCGATCGCGAATGATCAAAGTTTGTGCTTGTTGCCACTTTGTCGCCTCAGTTACATAAGGAGGATGATGGAAATAAATCACCCTTCCCCGAACTTCTGAATTATTCCAAGATTCAATTAATCTTTTTTTGAGCCAGTCTAGTTGTTCAATATCAGTCTCCATTGTTTTGTCACTGGCTAATTGCTTCTCGATGTCAACAATAATTTCTTCAATTTGCGATAGCTTGGCATGATAGTCGTCTAATTGGTCAGCTTCAATGGGGTTTTCAGGATGAAGCTTGGCCGAAGTTTCAATAATTTGCTGCTTTTCTTGTTCTAAATCTTCACGACGCTTTTCTAAGATTTTGCGATCGGCATCACCTTGTTTGGTTTTAGGTAGAGGTGGTGGATCGTTAAATGTATTAGAATCCAAGGCGAAGAAATCAATTCCGCCATAGCGAAAAGTGTAGTAACGATTGGGAAGGCGGGTAAAATGCCCTGGTTCATACCTAAGACAAAGACCTGTATCTGTCTTAGCTGTGTAGTGTTGATCTAAATGGCTAGCTAACTCTCCCGGAAGCTGAAACGCCTTAAGATAGTCTAGAAATGCCTGTGCGTAAGCCTCACCGGTTCCTGAGCCATGCAAACCTACATCTAAGTCTAAGCGCGATCGCAACAGGCGACGAATGGGTAATGTTGTGAGAGAGGCCAAGCTCAATAAAATGGGCAAATTATAATAATCGTGATTTCCCGGTACTGGTAAAATAGGCAGCTTAAAAAGCATCTTGTCATAAGCAATCCGTCTCGGATGCTCTCCGCCTAAGATAAACTCTCGGTAAGGCTCGATGAAGTTTTGCGGGTAGTATTCACTCGAACCCACTAAGTAAATCACATCCCCGGTATGCAGCATAAACCGACATTCATTGTGATGGGGCAACATCAGTTCAGCTATCTGTCGTTGGGGATTATGTCCCCGATGCTTACCAGAACCACTATCACCCACAACTAAAAATGAGAACTCAGGATTATCTGCTTGACCATCCTCCAACACCAGCCGAGTTTGGTCGATGTTCCGTTCCACAATTAACGGATCTTGCCATTTTACTCGCTGATTCATTTTACGAATTTTGTTAGCGATCGTTGGATCAGATACAAGTTTCAATGCAACATACTCCTGAATCTTGAATTGCAGGGGGCAGGGAGGAGGGGGGCAGGGGGACAAGGAGCCTATTCCTTGTCTCTTCTTCATGCCCAATACTTCGACTTACCTCGACTTCGCTCGGCACAAGTCGCTCAGTACAAGTGCCCAATGCCCCTATTCCTCTAGCGGATCTTTCATCTCAATAGTCAGATTAGGCAGTCCCTCTAGTTTTTCTGTAGGCTCAACTTCTTCTACTAATGGCACAAAAATCCTCAATCCAGCTGGTACACACTTAATTTCTACTGGTGTTGTGCCGACTATTTCACCATCAAGAACAACCTTTTGTGGTGGCTCAGTTGTAATTTTAAATTGTTTAGCTCTCAGAAAACCAATATCATCCCGTTCTACGGCGTTACCTGTAGATGCCGTTTGGAATAGATGAAATGTAGCAGCGATCGCTCCTGCTTTATTAGCTGGAGCTACAATAGTTAAATCTAGTAGCCCATCATCATAAACCAGACCTGCTGGCCCCTGAGCTAAGACTGAAGTGGGAGGCGCGGCATTTGCGACTGTTACTGCACAGGCATTAGTTTTAATTATTTTGTCTTCTGTTTCAATTTCAACATCAAAGTTATGTAAGTTTCTGAGTTGCTGGATTCCTGCCAAAACGTAGGCCATCATTCCAAAGCGATTTTTGGCATCTCGGTCTGCTAATTCTACAGTTTCAGCTTCAAAGCCAATACCTGCTAAGAGTACCATTGGGCGATCGTTGCAATAGGCTACGTCTACATGGCGAGTTCCTCCCTGCAAAATTGTTTCACACGCACCTGCGATCGTGTCAGGAATTCCTAAAGCTGTGGCAAAAGCGTTTGCTGTTCCTCTAGAAATGATGCCAAATGCAATATCAGTACCCACTACAGCCGCCGCCGCCGCCGAGAGAGTCCCATCTCCTCCCGAAGCAATGATTGCATCTACCCCTCGCTCTACGGCTGCATAAGCTAGTTGATCTGCATCGATTTCTTGAGTTGTAAGATAAATATCTAGTTCAATATCTGGCTCTAATATTGCTCGAATTTCTGCCAGTTCTATATCTGGGTCGCCCTGACCCGCAACTGGATTAAAAATAAGACAGGCGGAACGATTCATAAAATATAAAAGCTAAACTTTTAGATCACTAAAATACTAAGTTCTTTTTAGCATTCTCGTAAAATTTCCACTTCCTTCTGACGGCTGGTTTATCTTTTGTAACAAGTTTATACGTATTGTGCGTTGAAAGATACCAATGACGCACATTTTGGTATCTTTTGTCTATACTTGCCTAAACAATAAAGTTTTTGCCATGCGTCAATTATTACTAGTTTTGGCAAGTATGCTAACTCTCAGCAGTTTAGATAACCCTTCGATGACAATGGCAGGCACAATGCCTGATTTACCCCAGATTCGCCTAGCTCAAAAATTTAACTGTAATAATCCTCAAACTCAAGCAGCAATTAATGAATGCGCGAGGTTATCGTATCAGAATACAGATAAAAAACTGAATCAAGCTTATCAACAATTGTTACCTATCTTAGAAAAATCTAGAAAACAGAAATTGATTACTGCCCAACAAGCATGGGTAAAGTTTCTAGATACCAATTGTGAGTTTGAAAGAAGCAAATATGAGGGAGGAAGTATTGCCCCTAGCATTTATCTTGGTTGTCTAGAAAATATCACAAAACTGCGTACCCAACAATTACAGGAATATCTTAAATCCGACCCTTAGACTAATTCGTAATTACTGTTATCGAAACAGAATTCAGGAGTCAGTCGCCAGAATAATGTCTCCGGCACGCTCTTCGCGTTCAGAATGAATTTTGAACGAAAAAGTGAATGAATCCAGGGGTTTAAGACCCCCACTAAATCTTTGATTTAATGGTCAACAAGACAGTGGCGGGTCTGAATCCCCCACTGATTCATTCTGACTTCTGTTAGCGGTAGCGGGGCGTTTAGCCCCTTCTGAATTCTTCTTCAAGTGGGGTTTTAGACGTTTCACATTTACGTCGTGTTGTACTAGTTGAATGGAATGCGATCGCACTCCACTTTACTGAAAAAGGCTGAATAGACGATTAAGAGTTTATTTACGCCTTTGCGCGATTCCAAAAAATGCTTTATGCAAGAAATATATTTATCCAAAAATCGATGTAACTATTACATTCATATCAAATTCTTTGTAGCAAAACAATGTTGCCACCCCAAGCACATAAAAAGCTCCAATGTTGGATAAGAAGCCGTCATTTAATATGTTCAGGTCACTTTTTTATATTTGAAACCATAGACTACTCTTGCGTTGATAGATTTACTGAGTGTATAGCCACTTTAGGAGGAACATTAATTTCTGTAGAGCCTGTTGATAAAATTTGGATGGGCGACCATCGACAGGTTATTCTTTATCGTGTCAAAGCCAGTTTGTTTACGCCTTGTCATCAATTAAGGCAATACTGGTTTAAGTATGGTGGTTTATACACTAGATTTGATAAAAATTGTTAATTGTTTTGATTGATAGCGACTTATAAACCACGTCTATCTTGAAACCTGTAGTTCAACTCTAATGAATAAGGATTTGCC
>NZ_JABXKH010000179.1 GCF_017115105.1 Nostoc sp. NMS2 | reverse complement strand
TTTACGGACTATAGCCTAGCCACATAAAGCCTTTGATCGTTTTCGGAGATGTCTAATATTTTTACGCTGATAAAGGCTTTTGCTATCAGTATATTTTTACTCTAGCACTAAGTCTTCCATAAAATAAGAGACGGTAAATTTACCGTCTCTTATTTTTATTGAGAATTAAGTTATATAAATTAGTTTTTACAGGCTTGCCAAAACACCAATAATACCGTGTCCTGTGAATACTTCTAAAGCTATCAGAGAAACAAAACCAATCATTGCTAAACGACCATTGAGCATTTCTGCATAGGGAGTGAAGCCAGTGCGATCGCCTTGCTCATCTATATAAACTTTTGGCTCGATCGCAAAGTTGTTCAGCTTGCCTTGGTCATCAATTATAGCAGTGCTTGTACGCATGGATTTTTCCCTGTTTTCTCTTTATGTAAACAACTGTAACAAACTTGTTAATATTTGTAAAGTATCTTAATCTCATCAAGTAGAAGTCCAAGGCAGAGATATGATAATGAATCGAGTTCAAAGCCATGTCTAACGAACAGGCTCCGCGTCTTCTGCATAAGCACTTTCAGTCACGGTAGTTTCTCATGGGGGAAACCCCCAAGACCGAACTACCTCACAAATCCATTCCCCATAAGCTAATGCATCGATTTCGAGTAGAGGTTATCGCCAAAACGCCAAACCCGCAGCAGGTGATTTATGCCGCGATGCACCAGGACTATACCGATGGGTTCGTGTTTGATGAGCGCGACTCCTGGCCGTCGGAGTCACAAAGCGGCGAAGTTATTGTTAAGCGACTTTTAGCGGGTGAGAGGGGACACTATGGGCCTCTAGAGCATCCTCAGATTGTTTTTAACTGTGGTTACTTTCCCCACAGTGTTATGCAGCAGGCTCGTACTCATCGCGTGGGAGTATCATTTGATGTTCAATCTTTTAGGTATACAGGCAACCAATTTATTCATGTACTAGAAGGTAAGAAAGACATAGAAGATGTTTTTTACCTACGCCCTATTGGTTATTACACTGATAGACAGGGCAAAAAATACCATTATTCACCAGAGCAACGAGCAGCAGATTTAGAGTGGTGTCTGGAAGCAGCTAAACGATATCAAGCTGACTTTGAGGCTGGGATGTCTGAAGAACACGCAAGAGGTAAAGTGCCTTTTGATTATCGCCAGCATTTTGTAGTTAGTTTCAATTTAAGGTCTTTCTTGCATTTTTGTGACCTGAGAAATAAGAAAGACGCTCAACTTGAAATTCAGAAGTTGTGTGAAATGATGTGGCCTCACTTTGAAGACTGGGCACCTGCGATCGCACAATGGTATGAAAAACAGCGTCTGGGTAAGGCCAGACTTGCGCCATAATTGAATTAATAACGACCATCATGGTGTACAGGTTTGAACAATTAACTCAAGCGGAGGTAGAGTCTATGCTAGGAATCACGCTCAAGGAAACGCGAGTTTACCGAGAAATTAAGGAAGCAGGACGCGAGGAAGGACGCGAGGAAGCAACAGCTAATCTCATTCTCCGGCAATTAACTAAGCGATTTGGAGAACTTTCTGAGGATATACGCTCTTCAATTTCTGGTTTACCTTTGCCTGTTCTGGAAGATTTGAGTGAAGCACTGTTAGATTTTACTAGTTTGCCCGATTTACAAGTTTGGCTAGAAGTGCGATAAAAAAATGGAGGTAAGACAAGCCCAACGGTAAACGCAATTGCCCACTAGATACATCTGCAATCAAATTATTATCGGCAGTGCAATTGGTGAATAGATTTAAGTTCTATATTTTGTGTAAAGTTTTTTTAGATATCATTCAGTCTAAATACGAGCCAAAGTTACAATTTCTTGCTGATCCTGATATTTTCCCTGGCGTGCTTCGTAGCTAATAGCGCAGGGTTCACCTTCTAAAAATAGCAATTGCACCACGCCTTCGCTAGCGTAAATGCGACAGTCAGCACTAGAAGAATTAGAAAATTCTAAAGTTAAATGACCTCGCCATGCAGCCTCAGCAGGCGTTAAATTTGCAATTATGCCACATCTTGCATACGTAGATTTACCTATACAAATTACTGTAATATTTTCAGGAACCTCCAGCTTTTCTAGAGCAACCCCAAGTCCATAGGAATGAGCAGGTAAAATAAAGTAACTGCCACTGGCATCAGTATGCAATGCTGTTGGCTCTAAATTTTGGGGATTAAAGTTTTTGGGATCGACTACAGTTCCGGGAATGTGGCGAAAAATGCGGAACTCTGCCGAGGAAAGGCGTATATCGTAACCATAAGAAGACAAACCGTAGCTAATTACAGGTTGAACGGCTACAGACTCATCTTTTTGCACTTTTCGGATTAGGCTTGGCTCAAAGGGCGAAATCAAACCCTGTTGAGCCATTTCATTAATCCAGATATCGTTCTTAATCACAAGTTCGTTGCTAACGTTAATTTAAACAGACTTGATATATTAGCACGAACCGAGTACTTTGTTTAGGGTCGATAACTCCGACGAATCTCTGTAATTTGATCTGCTACATCCAAGAGAGATTTGGGCATTTCTGGCCCTGTGAGAATGATATCGACGTGGGGAGGGCGTTTTGCCAGAAACGCTAAAACTTCGGTTTCAGGAATTAAACCAAAGTTAATCGCTAAACTTAACTCATCTAAGACCACGAGAGAATACTTGCTCTCACACACTACTTGTTGTGTATATTGCCACAACTTTTGCAAGGCTTGATTTTCCGTATCGTCTAAATGTGGTGTATCTATACAACGAGGTAAATCACAGCGAATCCAATCTAAATTTTGTCCTAGTTGTATGGGTCGATCGTGTCCTTGACGAATGCCTCCTTTGAGGAACTGCACGATTAATACTGGCGTTCCTTGTCCAGCTATTCTAAGTGATTGAGCTATCACGCTTGTAAAAAAATTACGATGTGAGCTAGTGAAAACTTGCACTAGTCCTTCAACTGGATATGGCAAGGCAAGAGTTGAATTGATACTTTGAGTTTCTAGCTGGGCAATCATAGGGTTTAAGTTCAAAAAGATACAATAATTAAGTTTGTTGTTGTCAGTAATTAGTACAAATCTGCCTATATAATCAATCTGTTTTTCACAGGTGTGGTGGATTTGGCAAATTGCATTATTAGTCAAACACTAGGTTTGTGTTCAAGTCAAGAGTTGTTTTGATTTAAATTTCCGTCTTTTCCTTGAAGATAGTTGTAAAAGTTAAAACACAAGAGTTTGAGTTCCGATTATTTAACAAAGCTGGGTATAACGTCTGAAAATCGCTAAATGTTAGATTTGTCGGTTGTTTGGGAAAAACAGACTTAGCAAGTAGTGAATTTGACAGCATGAGGAGTGAATTGTTGTGAGATTGGTGATTCTGGGAGGTTCAGGATCGGGGAAAAGCACTCAAGCACAAAGGCTTGGCAGATACTTTGATATTCCTCTGATTTCTACAGGTGAGATTTTACGGGAAGCAATATCTGGCAATCAGCCCCTGCCGGAATTTCGATGGTCTCAAGCCGATCCCCGGACTTCTCTCTCGGTTTACGCTAGTCTGAATGAACTAGGTTATCACGCACTGCCCTACATACAAAAAGGGGAGTTAGTTCCAGACGAAATGATCGTTGATTTGATCAGAATTCGCCTCAGACAACCAGATATTAAC
The DNA here is from genome assembly GCF_017115105.1 of Nostoc sp. NMS2. Classification (GTDB taxonomy): domain Bacteria; phylum Cyanobacteriota; class Cyanobacteriia; order Cyanobacteriales; family Nostocaceae; genus Nostoc. The sequence goes on along the minus strand of NZ_JABXKH010000179.1, from coordinate 9,236 downwards.
TGCGATTGGGTCTTAGAGGGCTATCCTCGTACTGCCTTCCAAGCTGAAGAATTAGATTTTTTATTGGATGATTTAGGGCAAAAGCTAGATTGGGCAATTTATCTCCAAGTTCCAGAAGCAGTGATGGTTAGCCGATCCTTGGGGCGATCGCTACCAGATGACCAACCAGAAATCGTGCAGCGCCGTGTAGAATTATTCTACGATCGCACCATTCCAATCCTAGAATATTACGACCGTCGTCGCTGCCTATTGACCATCAATGGCGACCAGTCACCAGAAATGGTGCAGCAAAATATTTTGACTCTGCTTTCAGTTCCTTAGAATAGAGACGCGATTAATCGCGTCTGTACAAGAGTTAGGGAGAATTCTTCCCAATGCCCAATGCCCAATACTTCGACTTACCTCGGCTTCGCTCGGCACAAGTCGCTCAGTACAAGTGCCCAATTCCCAATTCCCAATAACACTAAGGTAATCTTAAGGCAGTATTGTAAAACTTGAGGCAATTCTAATGGCTTGGCAGCGTCCAGACGGCCGTCTTCCTTACGAACTACGTCCGATCAGCTTTTACCCCAGTTTCACCCGCTTTGCCCCCGGTTCTGTTCTCGCAAGATGCGGTGATACTCAGGTACTTTGTACTGTTAGCGTTAATAAGGGAGTCCCGAAGTTTCTCGAAGGAACTGGTAAAGGCTGGTTAACTGCTGAGTACCGAATGTTACCATCTGCCACTCAAAAACGCCAAGAAAGGGAATTATTGAAATTATCTGGACGGACGCAAGAAATTCAACGTTTAATTGGGCGCAGCTTACGGGCAGCAGTTGATTTTGAGGTACTAGGAGAACGCACGCTGACTGTAGATGCCGATGTCTTGCAAGCAGATGCTGGAACTCGAACAACAGCTATTACAGGCTCGTTTGTGGCGTTGGCTCATGCGATTTCTAAACTGTTGCAAGAGGGCGTGTTAGAGCGATCGCCTCTGTGTGGACAGGTAGCAGCAGTTTCCGTAGGATTACTGGAGGAAGAGCCATTTTTGGATCTTAATTATATCGAAGATGTGGCTGCAACAGTAGATTTTAACGTGGTGATGAATCAACACCTGGGAATCATTGAAGTCCAAGGAACAGCCGAAGAAGGGAGCTTTAGCCGCACTCAGTTGGATCAACTCTTAGATGTCGCCCAAAAAGGAATTCAGGAATTGTTAATCGTTCAACGCGAAGCGATCGCTGATTGGGAATCATTGTTTGTGATTAATTAGTTTTATTAATTTTTAATAAGAATTAATAAATGTGTCCTCTGTGGTGTTACACAACAAAGTATCAAGTAACTGGGTGTAAATAAAAATAATCATGAAAGGAGTTAGTAGTTAGTACAATTGACCACTGACAACTTACTGTTGAGGGTGATAATGAGCATCTACATTTTTCCAGCCTACTTAATCGATGATGTTAAATGTTTCAAAAGTTAAAAAGGGGGATTGTAATAAGTTCGGTATGGTATTGCTGGAAGCCAGCAATATGATGATGAAGCCATGAGCAAAACCGTTGAAGTTCTACCGGATCAGCCGACGCTGGTTGCACGAGCGCTAGAATTAATTCTGTCTAAATTAGAAACTGCCATTGAGCAGCGAGGGCGGTTTACCATCGCCTTATCTGGCGGCAGTACACCTAAACCGCTATACGAAGCGATCGCTACTCAAAAACTGCCTTGGGATAAAATTCATATATTCTGGGGGGATGAGCGTTACGTACCACCAGATCATCCCGATAGCAATGAACTGATGACGCGTCGTGCATGGCTAGATCGTGTTGATATCCCAGCAGCTAACATTCACCCCGTACCAACTTTAGAAGCCAATCCAGAACTGGCGGCTGCTAAGTATGAACAACAACTCAAAGAATTTTTCAATTCTTCTGGGGTAGAGTTCCCCGCGTTGGATGTAGTATTACTAGGAATGGGTGATGATGCACATACTGCATCTTTGTTTCCCCACACAGAGGCTCTCAAAGTACGCGATCGCCTGGTGACTGTAGGTAACAAAGACGGAAACCCCAGGATAAGTTTCACATACCCCTTCATCAACTCTGCTCTCAGTGTGATTTTTGTGGTTGCTGGTGCTAATAAACGCCCAGCTTTGGCGCAAGTCTTTGCACCTGTAGCCGATGACTTCACTTACCCATCCCGCTTAATTCGACCCCAAGGTGAACTTTGGTGGCTGCTGGATGCGGCAGCAGGTTTGGAACTGCAACATTAAATTTGGGAATTGGGCATGGGGAAGAGGCAGAGGGGCAGGGAGTAGGGGGCAAGGGGAGGGAATGAAAAATTACCTCTTTCCCCATGCTCCCTGCTCCCTGCTCCCTTATCCCCCCACATTTCCCTGTGTCAATTCGATAGTTCCATTAGCAGTAATTGCTAGAATCTAAAGCTAGGGCCGCCCTCTGCTTGCCAGTCCTACCTATGTTTATGATTATCTTGAACAAAGGCTAAATATCGATGATCGTCTGCCCTAATTGCAATCATCCCAACCCTGATGGTGCTGTCCAATGTGAAGCTTGCTATACACCGTTACCCGCGACTACTAACTGTCCTAGTTGTGGGGCAAGTGTACAGGCAGATGCTGCATTCTGTGGCCAGTGTGGCTATAACCTTCACTCCGCAGGAGTTCCACACGTTCATAATGCGGTAGCTACAACAGTTACTCCCGATGTTCCTGTGGAAGTACCGCCATTAGTTCCACCCGATCCACTGTTAGAACTTTTACAACCAGATGCTTTGGGAATGAGCGGTTCTACTAACTCTCATCCTCCCAGTTCATCTTTACCAGCAACAGAGGTGGCAGTTCCGCCAGAGGCAACTGTTATAGAAAATAGCCCCCCAGAAGCAGAGCCAAGCGTCGCTGTACCCGTAGTTTCTGGACAAAGTATTCCTACTCCACCACCGTTGGAACCAGCGCCACCCTCTGAAGCTGAACTACCCCCACCAACTGCACCAGCACCAACTGCAACTGTTGCCAGAACGCAATTGCAGCAGGTTATAGCGCGGTTAATCCACGTTCAAACCGATCGGCTAATTGAATTGCCGCAAAATCTCTCTGTGATTCATATCGGCAAGCCTAATGACCGGATTCCTCCAGATATAGACGTTTCAGGATTTCCCAATTCAGAAGTTGTCTCGCGGATTCATGCAGATATTCGGGTTGAGGGAGACGCTCACTATGTAGAAGATGTGGGAAGTTCTAATGGTACTTACATTAATAACTTGCCCCTTTTACCAGGGAATCGTCATCGATTACGACCAGGCGATCGCATCAGTTTGGGTAAAGGAGACTTAATGACATTCCTGTTTCAACTTGCTTAACTGATTTTCCATGAATTTTAGATTTTGAATTTTGGATTTTAGATTGAAGAAATAATCTAAAATCTAAAATCTAAAATCCAAAATTGAATGTCCCACGATTAAGTCGTGTCGTGGGGATAATCTAAAATCTAAAATCCAAAATTGAGTGACCTATGAGGGAACCAAGTAAAAATTTTGAAACCTTGCTCACCCAAGAAGCCCCGCCAGTTGTTGAACGTATGGGGCTAACCTGGCTAATTGCAGCAGCGATCGCAACTGCTTTACTGTGGCAAGTACCAGGAGGTGATTATATCTTATACCCATTTACAATTCTGGCAACCTGGTTTCATGAAATGGGTCACGGCTTAATGGCACTCCTATTAGGGGGACAATTTCAGAAATTACAGATTTTTAGCAATGGTTCCGGTGTCGCAACTTATGGCATCCGGTCGTCATTCGGGGCAATTGGCCCGGCAATAGTCGCAGCAGCAGGGCCAATGGGGCCGCCTCTTGCCGGTGCAGCTTTGATTCTGGCTTCCCGCAGTTTTACAGCAGCTTCTCTAAGTTTGAAAATATTAGGGAGTTTTTTACTACTTTCTACATTAATTTGGATACGTTCCTGGTTTGGATTGGTGGCAATTCCCTTGTTGGGTTTAATAATCTTGGGCATCGCCCTGAAAGCACCTCGTTGGGCGCAAGGATTTGCCATTCAATTTCTGGGTGTACAAGCTTGTGTGAGTACGTACCATCAACTCGATTATCTATTTAGTAGTTCTGCTGGCCCCCTTGGAATTTCTGATACAGCGCAAATGCAGCGATATTTGCTTTTACCTTATTGGTTTTGGGGCGGATTGATGGCGATCGCATCTCTGGTGATTTTAGTCCAAAGTCTCCGCGTTGCCTATCGTTCAGAATGAAAATACAGATTAGCGATCGCCCTTTTGCAGTCACGAATTTAACCCTCAGTACCTTAATTGCTGAATTAAGTACAGAGTGCCTGAAAGTACAAGCCTTAGTTAACCAGTTACAGTTATCTAGTTTAACTGCTAATCAACAAGCTGAAATTCTCGCAGAACTCCTAGCTGCTGCGGTTCATCTGCATAATCATTGTGACGAAGATTTTCAGACGCTAATTGCTGAGGAAATGGAGAATTTGCCAGATAATGAGGATTGATTGGTGGCTTTAGTCTAAAGTTATTGCGATCGCCAATCCTTACCTAAGCTGACGGTTGAGCGCGAATTTCATTAGCGCAAGGACGACCATTTTCAACATCAGCAATATTAGCAAAAGTTGTTTCTGCAATATTGTGGAGAGCTTCTGCTGTAAAAAAGGCTTGATGTCCAGTAATTAGTACATTGGGGAACGTTGTCAGACGTTGGAAAATATCATCTTGAATAATTTCGCCAGATAAATCCTCAAAAAACAATTCCGATTCTTGTTCGTAAACATCCACACCGAGATAGCCAATCTTACCAGACTTCAATCCCTCAATCACTGCTTGGGTATCAATCAGCGCTCCCCGACTAGTGTTAATTAGCATCACGCCTGACTTAATCTTTTCTATAGCCTCAGCGTTAATCAAATGATGCGTTTCGGGAGTCAGAGGGCAATGTAAAGAAATAATATCAGAGTTGGCAAATAGCTCAGGTAGTTCTACATACTTTCCACCTAACGCCTCCAATTCTGGATTGCGATAAACGTCATAGGCGAGTATGTGACAACCAAACCCCTTCATAATCTGTCCTAAAATCAGACCGATTTTGCCTGTGCCGACAATCCCCACTGTACGCTCATGCAAATTAAATCCCAACAGTCCATCTAGGGAAAAATTGCCTTCTCGGACACGGTTATAAGCCCGATGAATTTTGCGATTCAAGCTTAAAATCAATCCTACGGCATGTTCTGCTACTCCATAAGGTGAGTAGGCGGGAACACGCACAACAGTAACTCCTAAATCTGCTGCGGCTTGTAAGTCTACATTGTTAAACCCAGCACAGCGAAGGACAACCAGCCGAGTACCCCGTGAGGCGAGAAGTTTTAAAGTTGGGGCATCAACCTGATCGTGTACAAATACGCAAACCGCCGGAAATCCGGCAGCGAGGATAGCAGTATCCCGATTTAAACGGGGTTCAAAAAACACTAATTCGTGTTGTGTGGGAGAATTTACAGTTGATAAAAACTTGCGATCGTAGACTTTTGTACTGAAGACTGCTACTTTCATGTAAAACCTCAAGCTCTATACTGCACGGTATCCGACTACATAATACCTTGGCAGTTAAAGAAGCGATGTTTAATACGGGCTATTCGCTATCGTATTTTTGAACATTGCCAGTATTCAGAATTGATGTTTGTACAAACGGTTTAATAACTATAGGATTAACCCACCAAAAACCTGAAATCTCTTTCGCACTCTCCCCTATAATCCAATACGGTTCAGTTAAGAAAAATAGTAGAAAAATAGTAGGCTGGGTTGAGCAATAGCGAAACCCAACAAATGGTTAATAATGTTGGGTTTCGTTCCTCAACCCAACCTACACAACTTTTAGTTTTTACCCTTAACTGAACCGTATTGCCGTATAACCTTATTTAAATAAAAAACAAGTAAATAAAAAGCCCCCTTTTTAAGGGGGTTGGGGGATCTCTTCTGCGTAAATCCGAAACTAAAGCAAAAATCTAGAATTCAGAATAAATAATTAAGGTAAATTACTGACTTTTGGCTGCTCGAAGTAGCCATACATGACCCTAGAAACTTGACGAATAAAATCCTTAGCTCTAATGTCATTATTTGGTCTACGCACGAAAATTCCTGCTAAATAACGCTTGCCTGATGGCGTTTCAATGATACCTGCATCACCCAACACAAATCGCAGAGTCCCTGTTTTATGAGCAATATTTGCACCATAACCTAAGCCAGATGGAAGCAACGTTCTATTATGACAACGAATCATAATACCTAAAACTTGGGATTGACTTCTATCAGAAATTAACTGATTATTTGTAATCAAAGCTGACAGTCGTACCAAATCTTTTGCACTAGTTTTATTAGTTCCTTTAAAGTCTCCTAACATACTGTGAATCACAGTGCTTTGCAATCCCCAACGGCGAAACTTTTGATTTAATTTAGATACACCACCTAAACGATCGATAATCATATTTGTAGCAGTGTTATCGCTAATAGTCATCATCTTGGTTGCAGTTTGCAAGAGACTCAGCTTAGTTCCCACTCGTTGATACTGTAAATCTCCAGAACCGCCAGTGACATTTTTCCGCCGCATCACCAAAGCTTCACCGAGTTTGATTCTGCCTGCATCTACTTCCTGAAACAATGCAATCAAAATCGGATACTTAATTGTGCTAGCAGCAGAAAATGCTTTATCACCATTAACACTAAAATAATCACCTGTTTTTAAGTCCATAAAAAAGATTCCGGGAGTGAGGAATCTATAGTGAGCCATTAATGCTTTAATAGGAGTTTTTAGTTCTGATATCTCGCGTCCTAGAGGAACTACACCAGTAAATTTAGAACTATTTATTGGGTTGCCAGGATCGCCCAGAGGAACCGGAGGAATAAATTTAAGTTTTGGTAATTGTAAATCAGATTGATTTGCACTCCAGTTATTTACGTTGCCAACTTGATTTGTGTTGGGATTCGCTTTTACTGGAGACGATAGTAAAAAAATACTTGTAAGGCTGAGTAATAACCAGCGTAGTTTCATGTAGTGCTGTAAGGATAGTGTTGGATTTATTTACAGAGATTTTCTCAATAAGTTAATGAAATCCGGATTGATTGACATAGTAATCACTAAGGTATCCCATGTCAAGAGATATGAAAAACAGATTTATTGGAAAATTGAAAATAAAATGTATGGTAAAAAAGCACAATGTATAATATAGAGAATATGCTTTTATCACATCAATTGATTACATTTTTATACAAATAGTAAGAGATTATGATTGCAGTTTTAATTTTGCTAGCAATGATTTATACATACATATAGCAGTCCTAAATCATTTGTGAAAATTATATATTTATTCCTTTTTTCTTCCCTTTGCGACGGCAGTCGCTCATGGGGGAAACCCCCAAGACCGCAGTGGCTCCCCAAGACCGCGCTGCCTCTCCTTGGCGTTCTTGGCGGTTCGTTTCCTTGTCTATATTTTTCACGAATCAAATAGGACTGCTATAGCAATCTGGATAAAAAAGCAATTGCTTCGCTCTAATTCATAATTATTAATTCATGATATCAAGTTCGGATAATTAGTTATGGTTTTTACACTTAGTAACTACGGTGTTAAAGGTTATTTATAAAGTAAAAATACCTTAGTGGCGTGACAAGTCTAAATTGGTGGAGTAGAAAAAGAAATGGTATAACTATACTGGATAGGTGAAATCGTCTATGTAGTTTTACTAATGCCAATCTACCCACGCATCTGCTAGAGATTTGAAAGGTTTACTGTTATATAAGAAATGCTTGCCAGAGTCTGGAGTGCATCAATTGTGGGCATCGATGCCGTAAAAGTCGGCGTAGAAGTCGATGTCTCAGGGGGATTACCGGGAATTGTTGTCTTGGGACTACCAGATTCAGCGATTCAAGAATCGAGAGAAAGAGTCAAAGCAACGCTGAAAAATGCAGGTTTTGCCTTTCCCATGCGGAAAATTGTGATCAATTTAACTCCGGCAGATTTACGCAAAGAAGGCCCCTGTTTCGATTTGCCTATTAGTGTGGGAATTTTGGCGGCTTCTGAGCAAGTTAGCGCTGATTTGTTGGGGGATTATCTATTCTTAGGTGAAGTGTCTCTAGATGGCAGCTTGCGTCCGGTGGCTGGTGTTTTACCGATCGCAGCAGCAGCCCAAAAAATGGGAATTGCAGGTTTAGTTCTCCCTGCTGATAATGCCCAAGAAGCCGCAGTGGTTCAAGGCTTGGCTGTTTATGGTTGCAAACATCTGTCTGATGTGGTGAATCTTTTAAATAATCCAGGGCGTTACAAACCTGTGCAGATGGATAGTACAGTAAACATAACAACACCATCTTACGCTAGTGCAGATTTGCATGACGTGAAAGGACAAGCTCATGCGCGTCGGGCTTTAGAAATTGCTGCTGCTGGTGGACACAATTTAATCTTTGTCGGGCCGCCTGGTAGTGGGAAAACCATGTTAGCACGACGCTTACCAGGAATTTTACCGCCCCTGAGTTTTGCAGAATCTCTAGAAGTGACTCGCATTCATTCGGTGGCTGGTTTATTGAAAAATCGCGGTTCGTTAGTACGCGATCGCCCTTTTCGCAGTCCCCACCACTCAGCATCCGGGCCTTCTCTGGTTGGTGGCGGTAGCTTTCCTCGTCCTGGCGAAATCTCATTATCTCACAGAGGTGTGCTTTTCTTGGACGAGTTGACAGAATTTAAGCGTGATGTATTGGAATTTCTGCGTCAGCCTTTAGAAGATGGCTACGTCACGATTTCCCGTACCAAACTATCAGTAACGTTTCCCGCGCAGTTTACTTTGGTGGCGAGTACCAATCCCTGTCCTTGCGGATACTATGGCGATACCATCCAACAATGTACTTGTTCTCCCCGCCAACGCGAGCAATATTGGGCAAAACTTTCTGGGCCGTTGATGGATCGGATTGATTTACAAGTTGCGGTGAATCGCTTGAAACCAGAAGAAATTACCCAACAACCTACGGGAGAAACATCAATATCAGTGCTACAACGAGTGCAACAAGCAAGCAATCGCGCCATTACCCGTTTCCAAGAAGAAACAAATCTGCGTTGCAATGCCCAGATGCAAAGTCGTCATCTCCAGAAATGGTGCAAGCTAGATGACGCTAGTCGCAATTTATTAGAAGTAGCCATTAGACATCTCCAAAATAGTAACACTCTGTGCTAAAAGAACATCAGAGATGTTTTT
>NZ_JABXKH010000157.1 GCF_017115105.1 Nostoc sp. NMS2 | reverse complement strand
CTTCGGCTACGCTCAGGACAGGCTCGGCACAAGTCGCTCAGTACAAGTGCCCAATTCCCAAGTATCTTGAAAAACTAACTAATAGCAACTATGAAATCAATTATGGTGGTGGGGACAACATCCCATGCAGGGAAATCACTTTTAACTACAGCTATTTGTCGCATTCTGTCGCGGCGTGGCTGGCGGGTGGCTCCCTTTAAGGGTCAAAATATGGCTTTAAATGCTTATGTTACTGCCAGTGGTGGAGAAATTGGCTATGCCCAAGCAGTGCAAGCTTGGGCGGCAGGAGTCGTGCCTTGGGTAGAAATGAACCCAATTTTACTCAAACCTCAAGGGGATATGACTTCCCAAGTAATTATCAAAGGTAGGTCTGTAGGGAAAGTAAGTGCCTCAGATTACTACGAGCAATATTTTGAACTGGGGTGGCGGACAATTGAAGAATCGCTACAGCATTTAGGAACAGAATTTGACTTACTGGTTTGTGAAGGTGCTGGTAGTCCAGCAGAAATTAACCTCAAGCACCGCGATTTAACTAACATGCGGGTGGCAAAATATTTGAATGCACCAACGATGTTAGTAGTTGATATCGATCGGGGTGGTGCTTTTGCCCATGTGGTAGGAACCTTAGAGTTATTGGAACCAGATGAACGCGCTCTAATTAAGGGTGTAGTAATTAACAAATTTCGAGGACAGCGATCGCTCCTAGATCCGGGGATAAAATGGTTAGAAGAACGCACAGGTATTCCTGTTATCGGTGTTATACCCTACTTGCAAGACGTGTTTTCAACCGAAGACTCCCTTGATTTACTAGAACGTCAATCGTCGTCAAGTAAAGCCCAAACAGACCTCAACATTGCCGTCATCCGCTTACCAAGAATTGCTAATTTCACCGACTTTGACCCACTGGAATCAGAAAGCACAGTTTCAGTAAAATACCTCAGTCCCAAGCATGATTTGGGACATCCAGATGCCGTAATTATTCCAGGCACAAAGACCACAATTGCTGATTTACTACTGCTGCAAAAAAGCGGTATGGCAGAAGCTATCCAACACTATGCTGCTTCTGGCGGAACCGTTTTAGGTATCTGCGGTGGCTATCAAATGCTCGGTCAAATCATCGCCGATCCAGAAGGGATAGAGGGACAAGCTGGCAGATATCAGGGGTTAAATCTTTTACCAATTAGAACCGTAATTACCGGACAAAAAATCGCCCGCCAGCGCCAAGTTAGCTCAAATTATCCACAACAGGGTTTGCCAGTCAATGGCTTTGAAATTCACCAAGGGCGATCGCGCATCGAACAGCAAGGAATAGACCCTCAATCTTACCATGCCTTATTTGACGATATTAATTTAGGATTAGTGGATAGTTGTCAATCGGTGTGGGGAAGTTACCTCCACGGGCTTTTTGACAACGGCCCTTGGCGACGCGCTTGGTTAAATCGCCTCCGTCAACAGCGCGGTTTAAAATCTTTGCCCACCGGCGTTGCTAACTACCGAGAACAGAGGGAGCAGATTTTGGACTCCCTAGCCACTGAAGTAGAAAGCCATTTAGACTTAACTCCATTTTTGTCTTAAACTAGGCTCTGATCTCACTTTGAGACTCTCTTAATTACGAATTACGAATTATTATCTAATGATTGTTCGTGTCCACTTTTTACCAGATGATGTGACAGTAGATGCCGAAGTTGGAGAAGCGCTCTTAGATGTAGCAGACCGGGCTGGAGTATTTATTCCCACCGGTTGCCTAATGGGGTCTTGTCACGCTTGCACCGTCGAATTAGAGGATGGAGAAATCATCCGCGCTTGTATCACCGCAGTACCGCCACGCCAGGAATTGACGATTAATTTGTTTAGCGATCCTACTTGGTAGTAATTATTTACTACCCTGTAAAATTATTGAAACCCTTAATTTCTCGTTTGGTAGTTATTTAAGGTGTGGGTAGACTGGCTTTAATTAGAGGAGAAGAAAGAAGATGAGTAAGCTGAAGTACCAAATGCTTATTCAATGGTCTGATGAAGATGATTGCTACTTTAGTAGGATTCCCTGATTTTCCAGGACAACACTGGCGGACTCATGGGGATAATTACGAGTTAGCTGTGGAAAATGGAATTGAAGCCTTAGAGTCTCTTATTATGGCTTACGAAGCTACGGGTGATTCACTTCCAGAACCAACAGTTTATAATGCTGCATAGTTTCGGGTCTTAAGTTCCCGCAGCTTTAGCACAATATAAGGAAACTTCCTATTAACAAAGTCCATCTATGCTTAACTAGATTTAACATTCAGCGCGTATTCTTTAAACCTTTCCAAATCAGCTTGAATTGTTGATTCAACTATCCGCCCTAAAAATAAGTTATCCATAATTTTGCCAAGAATGCCGGGGATAGCGTAGGAAATACTCATTTTGACAATGCTACTATCGTGGCGATCGTAAAAGCGAATCGCTCCCTGATTCGGTAAACCATCAATCGATTCCCATTGGATAATTTGGTTGGGAATAACTTTGAGAATTCGGGATTGCCAATTAAATTCCAAACTGCCGGTCTTTAATTTCCAAAGAGATATATCTGGATTATCTGGCGGAATTTTCACCGAATCAATCCACTTCATCCACCGGGGCATTTGCTCCAAATCAGACCAGAGGCTCCATACTAAATCTATGGGAGCCTCTACTTCTACCTGCACAGTATGCTCTAACCAATCTGACATTCTCTCTTCCTTCGCGCCCTTTGCGCCCTTTGCGGTTCGTTATCTCTTCAAACTCTCCAAAATCACTTTTGCCGCCCGCCGTCCAGAAATAGTTGCTCCTTCCATGCTGTCGATGTAGTCTTGCTGAGTATAACTCCCTGCAAGGAAGAAATTATCTACTGGTGTTTTTTGGTTGGGACGGTACGCATCCATCCCTGGCGCTTCTCGGTAAAGAGACTGAGCAAGTTTTACCACGCTATACCAAGTCATATTTAGCTCCCGCGACGAGGGAAACAGTTCATGGACTTGCTTGAGGACATGCTGTGCGATCGCTTCATTACTTTGTGCAATAAACGGATCTCCCGGTGTCAGCACTAGTTGTAACAAAGACCCCTGTCCTGGGCGATAATAATCAGCAGGGCTAGTCAACGCTAAATCAGCAAAACAAGAAAAGTCAGCATCGGCTGTGTACAGTAAATTATCGATTCCAGCCGCGTGATTTAGCTGTTTACGTTGCTCTTCATCGTTCAGTTCTGTTACCCAACCATCGAAGCGTAACTGCACTGTAGCCACTGGTACTGCATCCAGTTTGTAAATATTGTCAAATTCTGACCACTTACGCCATTCTTGGGGTAGGATACGTTGAATTCCTGGAACATCACAGGCAAAAACGTAAGCATCAGCAGTGATAGTTTCTACTGCCTCACCTTGGGCAACTACTATACCAGTGACGCGGGTTTGTTCCCCTGATGCAAACTGAATTTCCCGCACTTGCCGACGTGTATAAACTTTAGTGCCTCTGGCTTCTAAATATTCCAAAATGGGCTTGTGTAAATACTCAGATGGAGAACCTTCTAGCATTCGCAAAACTGAAGCTTCAGTTCTGACTGCAAATAACTGGAATATCGTCAACATACAACGGGCAGACATATTTTCGCAATCAATAAATCCCAATGCGTAAGCGATGGGATTCCATAAGCGTTTGATGCTGCCATTACTTCCACCATGACTGCGAAACCAATCGGCAAAGCTAATTTTATCCAAGTTGCGGATGGTTTTCATCGCCCCGTTAAAGTCTACCAATCCGCGAACTATGGGACTAGTGCCCAAAGCGATCGCATTTTGCAATTTATCCTGCAACGATAGTTGGGAAGTCGTGAAAAATGCCTTTAAGCCATTAAAAGGCGCACCTGTGAAAAAGCGAAAATCCAAACCACCAGTCTGGCCCCCTTTATTAATAAAAGTGTGGGTATGTTCCTTGAGGCGTAAGTTTTCTAACACCCCCACTTTCTTCATCAAGTCAAATAGTTGATAGTAGCACCCAAAAAATACATGCAACCCCATTTCTAGATGGTTGCCATCTCCATCAACCCAACTCCCAACTTTACCACCCACAAACGGACGAGATTCAAAAATCTCTATTTCACAACCAGCATCAGCTAGATCCACTGCGGTTGCTAGTCCAGCCAGTCCCGCACCTACAATTGCAACACGCATTCCGTCGTTCCTTTTCAGTTTCTTTACAGATTGTAACTGGGTTGGTGTCGGAATTTGCTACTTAATATCAATACCAGCATATCAAGGCAGGCAATGTCGATACTAAAATCTCTTTGATTACTTCTTTTAGTCCCGGTAATTGACCAGACGCGAGAAAAACGCGCCTGTATCGGCTAGACAAATTATTGTCCATTGCGGCGCACTCAAAAAAGTATCAAAGCTATTTTCTTGGTCGCAAAGCAGATATCTAGTAAGTAGTGAAAGTCTGTTCTTATTTGTTTACATCTTTGCCGTCGTCCGATATAGGCAAACTTCTAATCAGTTCACGAATCACATCGGTTGCAGGTCTACCTGTTTGTTGACAATATTTTTCTAGTTTTTCCGCTTCCTGTGTTGCGAGATTAACTGTTATGCGTTTAACGGCCCATTTTTTATTTGTCATTATCATGCTATCTGCTGTATATTGAGATTGTCGAAAGAGTCTAAGTTAAAGAGGGAACCGATAAGGTTATCAGAATTTGTCTCAGGAAACAAGTAATACCATTAATATTAAAAATTTTCGTTTTGTCAAAAGATTCATAATTTTCTAAAGAAATCAACAAACTACACTTTATTTGTTACTATTTTGACAGCAAAAACAGCATATAGTTCCTTCTGAGGATAATAACCCTGCTAATAGCATCAGTAAAGCTTGACAATTAACTTTTATAAATGAATTTGAGAAACCTACTGCTGACTCAATCAAGATTTTCAAAATTATTCCCCATTGACATAATTTGACCTTCTATCTTAACCAAGTTCGCCAAACCCACTTGGTGAGAACATCTGGTATAACAGATGAAAATAAAACTTTAGAATCATTGTCAGGCTGAAATGCTGTCCTACAGCCGGGTTGCGGTGACATATACAGTTCGTGAACAATCACTTAAAAGTAGGCAAATAAGCGATCGCTCTAGAGCAAACGTCCATCTGTACACATTGTTGTAACCAATAAGCTAAGAGCGACTTAAACGGTTAGGACTTTTGGCTTATTGCAATTAATCTGATTGCTTTACCGTGCTAATGTTGTAGTCATAAACAAGGGTATAAGACTCAGATAACTGAGTATAAAAAGCCAAGTTTTCTGGTAAATTTTAACAGTGCTATCTGTAATTTTACTCAGGAAAATTACCCAGAATAGATGTGGTGCTATTTGACTGTCGCCGATGATAATATTTTAGTTTTGTTTCATTTTTTTACACTAAGTCCACGGAAATATATGATGAAATCTTAGATATTTTTTCTCTTCCCTCTAGCGATATAATTTGTTTGAAAGCCAGTATTGTCTTAACTCATCGTATTCACCTATCTTGAGGTGATAAAAATTGTTTTTAGCCAATTAATACGCTAAAAAACTTGCTTTAAACTGCTTTTTCATATCTAAGCTCAGAGAAAAAATACTGCTAAAAAAGTCTTGGGATAAAATCCCTATTTATTGGTAAATGTAACCATAAAAATAATTTTGCACTTCAATATTTTTGTTGAGTGTATTCATTATAGCCATGATTTATGGGCTTTAGATAAACTTTATTTAGACACTAAACCAACTCAGTTTTACACTTTATAAAAAACTTACAAATAGAAAGAGATAAATATAAGCTTTTGCTTAATGATATTGATATAGAACAACCTCTTAAGCTGAAAAAGTTGTAAAAAAAAGATTCTGATATTTAAGTGCGTCGGCTAAGTTTGATTAAACCCAACTTCGTAAATAATTAACTAGTAAGTTGTAATTATTTATACTAGTAAATATCAAGATTAAATTACTTAAAAACTATGAGAATACACATACTTCATGAAATTTAGGTAAAGTTAGCTGCCATCCTGGGATATTTACTAGTACAGCTTGGCAGAAATGCAGCTAACATCTCAATTAACAAAACTTAGGGAAAAATCAATTATCTTGTCGAAGTAGATAAACTTCCGCAGTGGCGTACTAGGTGCGTCAAGGCTAAGTATTCGGGATTTGACTCAGCACTTAGTAATACCACTAACTCCTCAGCGCTGAATTTGGTCAATATGCGAATCAAATACATATCAACTTAATTTCTTATAGCCGTAATCTGACATTAAGGATTACGGCCATGAATGCAACTATTCCAATTTTAGTTGGGGCATGAGTTGGAGAGTGCCAATACCTAAATCTTTCGGTGAAAGCGATCGCGTTTCAAACAAAGCCATCATATCCCGTAATTGAGGATTGCCACGGGAAGCTCCTGTTAGTCCTTTAGCGATGATTAAACCACAGTAGCCCTTTGTATTTTTACAGCGTTGATTCCATTTTTTCCGGGCTTCTACATGAATAGGATCTTCATCTAAAAATTCACCAAATAGGAACAATTCACCATTTTGAGTTTGCAACAAACCGAGGTCATAGCGATCGCCATCGAAAGGATCGGCACCTGGATTAAAGCAAATCGCTCTCAGTCCGCCTGCTGCTTCAATTCTTTCAATTACAGTCTTAGCCTTGGGCCGGGAAGTTTGAATTAAAATCACCGGCAAACCGTCACCCACTTGTTTGATTTCACCAGCCTGATGGTAAGTTACCCCCTTACGGAGGTGATCCAACATATCCCAGGACACTACACCTAAGCTGAGGAAAGAGTCTTCTGGTATCAAGTCATCTTGCAATGATTGAAAATTTGCCAAGTCAAGATTGTCAATTTCCTCATCATCGTTACCAAAGCCAGCCATTTCCTCTAATTCTGCTGCTAACTGCGGCATAGTAGAGACTGTCACAGCCACAGATTTAGTTGATTCTTCAGACTGCGGCAGAGAAATGCGATAGCGACGGCTGAGGGTAGGAAAAATATCTTCATGTAAATGGCGACGGTGATCGCGAATAAAGCGGATCAGACTTTCGATCGCAACAAAGATTACCAGTGCTTCTTCGTCATACAAAACAGATCGCAGTCCCTCTAAAGGATGGATATTACCGAAAGTGGGGTCAATTTCTGATAATGGCAGATCCGCCAAATCATTTTCTTCGTCTTCGTCTTCATCTTCGTCTTCATCAGTACTCTCAAAGGTAAGAAACAAGCAATCTTGCTTGAGGAAAGCTTCTTCTAGATGCTCCGTTGAGTCTTCATCTTGTAAAACTGCGGTGCGAAACTGTTTTAAAGACTCTTCTGAGCGATAAAACAAAATCCCATACTCCATTCCCAGCATTCCCATGACTGAGGCGTAGATTGTGCCAACATCCCACTTATTAATCTCAATTGACAAAATTTGCTGTTCTTCCAAAAATTCCCAAGGTGCTGCTTGCCAAATAGCAAATGCTTTCTCTCGCAAGATTTGTGCATACTGTGGGGGTAAGTCAGGGGTTTGACTATCGAGGATGTCAGCGAACCCGCGAAATAGTTCGTCAATTAAAGGCAGTTCTGGTGCGTAGTCAATGGCAATATCCAAGTCTTGCAGTACTCCCCGCAGGTAAAATTGGATCTCGCGGTCTTTGACTACAATTCTTTGGGGTCTGGCAGGTCTTGCCGGACTGTGGGGATGCTCCATTGCTCGCATTAAGGTACGAACTATTGCTTCTGGGCCAACATCTGAAGCTACCACGTCCATTCCTCTGACAACACCTTGGGAGTAATCTACCCAAAGAATGCATTCTCCCTTTTCGTCAGAGTCTGAGTGCTGGTTTGGTGATGACAACGGACGGCGATCGCCCTCCCATACAGAAGGAATTTGAGTTAATTTCTTCAAGCGACGACTGGTAGAGCGATTAAAACTTGTCATAGAGTAAGTTAATCAAAAGAAGCAATTTGGAAGTAAACTTTGGGGAATAGCTAGCCTCGGATTAGGTTTTTATGGCTGCACCTGAAAGATAGTTGCTTCTCAGACAAGCCATGCTTGAACTCCAAAAATACCGAATCTCTAAACACACTGAGTCTCTCAATTCTAGGATAAAAATCTTTGGCCGCTTTTAACGGAGTGTTTACAATTTGGCATCTAACGACATCCAAACCGCTAGAATGAATACAAAAACACCAAGGGCAACCCAGAGGCATTAACCAGCCGATATCGGGTAAAACTTAGACTAATTAAGGAGTTAAAAAAGCAGATGACACAAACAATTCAGTCTCAACAACGCGGAATTCTGTTGAGCGAAGCCGCATTGCACCAGGTAAAATCCCTCCGGGACAGGCAAGGCACAGACTTCTGCTTACGGGTAGGAGTCCGTCAGGGTGGTTGTTCTGGGATGTCTTACATGATGGACTTTGAAGACACTAGCAAGATCACCCCGCAGGATGAAGTTTTTGACTATGATGGCTTCAAAATTGTCAGCGATCGCAAGAGTCTTTTATATCTCTACGGTTTAATGCTCGATTACAGCGATGCCATGATTGGTGGTGGCTTTCAATTTACTAACCCTAATGCCAACCAAACTTGCGGTTGCGGCAAGTCATTTGGGGTGTAATATTGTCATTTGTCATTAGTCCTTTGTCATTAGTCCTTTGTCCTTTGTCTGTTATTCATTTAATGACCAATGCCAATGACCAATGCCAATGACCAATGACCAATGACCAATGACCAATGACCAATGACAAATGACCAATGACTAATACAGTTGAATCCCTGTTTGATACAGGTTTAGAACGCTATAAAGCAGGAGAAACGGTAGATTCTTTAATCCCTGTATTTAAAGAAGTGTGCGATCGCGCTCCTAAAACGAGTGCTGCTTGGATCTGTTTGGCGTGGTTGTATCTACTCGATAACAAACCCAACTTGGCTTACAAAGCTGCACAGAAGGCAGTCAAGTTAAACCCACAAGACCCACAAGCTAGAGTCAATATCGCCTTAGCAATGCTGGAAACAGGTCAAAAAGGTTTACGAGAACATATTGACATAGCACAGCAGCTAATTTTTGTCAATGAAGAGTGGCAGGATGAAATAAAAAATAGTATTGAAGACGGTTTAACTAGAAAACCAGATTGGCAGAGTTTGAAAAAAGTCAAAAATTGGCTGTTTGAAGAGTAGAGGGTGGGGAATGGGGGATTGGGCATTGGGCATTGGGAAGAGACAAGCTTGTTCAATAATTCCCCTTGTCTCCCTCATCTTCCTCATCTCCTTCATCTCCCCCATTCCCCATTCCCCATTCCAATCATGAAAGATAAATTGTTAAATTGGCTAAACACAGTTTTAGTCGCAGATGTTTTTTTGGTTTTGTTTGGCTTTGTCTGGTTAGCGATCGCTGCGATCGGTGATTCTGTGGGAGTAAATTTGGGTTTGGATTTGTGGCATCAACTTTGGCAACCCGTATTTAACCCAGCGATCGGAATCCTCATGGGCGGTGCAATTCTCAGTGGTATTATCAGTTGGGTTTCCAAAAAGTTTCTCTCTAGTCAAGAATAAAGCGATTGGGGATTGGAGATTGAAAAGAGGCAGAGGGACGGGGTGCTGCTCTTGCTGAGGAGAAAACGATTCTCCCTTGCTCCCTGCTCCCTGCTCCCTTGCCTCTTCCCCATTCCCTTTGACTCTACGTAAGAATTTGTCTTAGTGCTGACTGTAAATTAGGATATTTGTACTCAAATCCTGTTTCCACGGTGCGCTTAGGAAGGACTTGTTGACCTTCTAAAACTACTATAGCCCCGTCTCCTAAAAGAGCTTCGATCGCAAAAGCAGGAACAGGCAACCAAGAAGGGCGATTCATCACTTGTCCCAAAGTTTGACTTAAATCTGCCATTCGGACTGGGTTAGGTGCAGTGGCATTGTATACGCCTTCTATTTCCGGTTTAGTTAAAGCTTGCAGAATCAGGTTAACTAAATCGTCTACGTGAATCCATGAGAACCACTGCCGACCACTGCCAATAGGGCCACCAGCGAAGAGTTTAAAAGGCGGAATCATTTTACCTAAAGCCCCACCATTGCCCAGAACAATCCCAAAACGCAGAATTACCAGCCGTACACCAGCATCTTTTACCTTTATCGCCTCTGCTTCCCAGGCTTGGCAGACCTGGGCAAGAAAATCGTTACCAGCTAGGCTTGTTTCATCAAAGTTTGCCGTTTCGCTAGTGCCGTAGTAGCCAATAGCCGAAGCATTGATTAACACAGTTGGGAGGCAGCGCGTTGCGGGGGTTCCCACGCCACTCCCCCCAACGGAGGGAACCTCCGCAAGGGGGTGGCTCCCCGTTGTAGCGACTGCCGTTTTGGGGTTAGCGTTGGCTATTGCTTCAACTATTTTTTGTGTGCCTAACTTTCGGCTATTGAGGATTTCTTGTTTGCGTTCTGGTGTCCAGCGTCCTTCACCGATGGGTTCTCCTGCCAGATTAACTACGCCATCACAACTACCTATGACACTTTGCCAAGAACCAGATGTATTTGGTGTATAGGCAACAATTTCTACATTCGGGAAAGCCTCCGATGGAAAAACCTTTTGAGCAAAAGCGGTGTTCCGAGTTAATACTACTATTTTATGACCTTCTGTGTGGAGTCTTTGTACCAAAAGACTACCGACAAATCCTGTTGCTCCAGTAATTGCTACTTTCATTCATTTTCTACCTCAGCCAAACTTTTATTGTAAAGTTTTTGATCAAACTTTTAGCCTACAGCACTTTCTTTGTGGATAGAACAGATGCAACTGTATCAGACGCAAATAATAGCCAAAACCCTGATTCTAAAGTAGGGGCAATTCATTAATTACCCCTACAGCGTGTAGTTTTGCGGGAGTCAGATGTATATCTGGTCAAAAGAGGTAGGGGAGCAGGGGGAAAAACTGAGACGGAGCTTGTACTCCGCTCCAGCCCAAGCGTCCTGGAAGGACGGAGCTTCAAACCCATGTTCCGCAACGCTTGTCGCAGAGTATTGGGCTTGCTCCCCCCGCTCCCCGCCCCCTTCCCCTCTGCCTCCGTGGTGATGCCTAATCTCAAAACTCAAAAACTTTGCTTTTTGAATGACTTTCCGTTTAGATGCTTCGGTATTATAGGATGGACGGAGTGTTACAAGGCGTGGGGCTATTATGGCTCGCTATACCTGTTCGTTTATTGTTTCTGTTGCTAGTGACCATCTGTTGCCGTTACTTGTAGAACTTCTACAGGACTGCCAGTTGGATATTCAATACAACATGGGCGATTACATTATCGCTCGTCAAATTCCTGGTAATGTTCCTTTTCCTAAATTGATCACAGTAGAAGTACTGATTGATAAATCAAAATCTACTGAAACAGAAACCCGGATGAGTATTGTGATTAAAAATGAAGAACTACCTCTCCACCTAGATAATTATTGCCGACAAATGTTTGAATTCATCAAGCAGGCTATTGAAAGTAGCCGCCATTGGCATTTGATTGAAAGTCTTGCAGGATAGCTTTGGTAATTTAATTGACACTCTTACGCCTTAAAGCCGTGAGAGTGTCAAACTGTGATTGGTAGTTATAATTCAATCTCCCAGATCCTCTAAATCCTCGGCCATACCGGGGTTTATTAGTGTAATGTCGTACTCGCTCGAATCCGTTTGTCCCAAACGTTGAGTGTTTTTTAAAAGGTAATAAATGGCACGAACTTGAGGGCCAAAAACGATCTCGTCTTCATTTCTAAGATCGTGGTTTGGTATCTTACGTCCATTAATCATCAAACCGTTAGAACTAGCCTTACCTTTGGCATCGCCATCTACAATCCGGTAATAGTAGCTATGACTATTATGCTCTCGTGGCAATCTCACTAATGTGGCATGGCGGCGGGAGACAAACTGCGACATCAAACGGATATTACACTCGCGGTCTCTACCGATAGAGTAGACGGGTTGCTCTAGAGAAAATTCTTTGCGACCTTGATCGTCTTCAATAATCAGTAGATGGTTTTCATTGGTTTCTGCTGCCATTGACAAATCGGTGGAAATGTGATTTAACAAGATTTGTTTCGTATCGTATTTTGCCATTTTCGCGCACCGTCAGTCTGTGGTGCTGATCTAAATAAGCTTTAAAGTTGCATAATACCTTGAAAGAGTAGAACTTGGTCGTTCTACTCCAGTAGCTATGATAGCTTTTGTAGGTGTCTTAACAGGCTTTGCGATCTGCCTAAAACCTTAGTGTCAACTCAGTTTAACAAATAATTACGAATTACAAATTGTTAAGTTGAGATGGGATTGAAGAAGAATTCAGAAGGGGCGTTTAGCCCGTCCTGACTCCTGAATTCTGTTCAATAACTAAGATTTGTGATGGGAAATTTTAGGTGCAAGAAAGTATTCTACGAGTGACGAGCTAATCGTCGTAATAATATTGAGTTTGTGACGACGCTAACAGAGCTAAAAGCCATTAATGCAGCAGCGCCAGATGGGTTAAGGACAAAACCCAGACTAGGGAACAAAACACCTGCTGCTAAAGGAATGCCAACTGTATTATATGCAAAAGCCCAGAATAAATTTTGGCGGATTTTGTTGAAGGTGGCGCGACTAAGCTGAATAGATTCGACTACATCGTTTAAGCGATCGCGCATTAGGACAATTTCAGCAGTTTCCATTGCCACATCTGTCCCGGAGTGTAAAGCAATTCCTACATCTGCTTGGGATAAAGCTGGAGCATCATTGATTCCATCTCCTACCATTGCTACAACGGACTGCTGAGTGAGGAGTGAGGAGTGAGGAGTTTTCTTTGTAGCCTTGTCTCCTTGTCCCCCTTGTCCCCCTTGTCCCCTTGTCCCTTCTAACTGGAGAGACTTGATTGCGGCGGCTTTTTTGGCTGGGGGAACACCTGCTATGACATCAGCGCCGTCTAATCCTAATTGTTTGGCTATGGCGTTAGCTGCTTCTTTGCGATCGCCACTGAGCAACATTACCCGTAAGCCCATCTGACGCAATTTGTCTACAGTGGATTGGGCATCTGGTCTAAGGGTATCAGAAACAGCAATTAGTCCGGCTAGAGTTCCTCCAACTGCTACACAAACTACTGTTTTACCATCTGTTGCCAAATCCTGTGCTACCTGTTGTGCAGTTTCACTAATTGAAATACCGTGCCAACTCAACCAGTCCCAGTTACCCAAAAGTACAACTGTGTTCTCTACCACGGCAGATACCCCTAATCCTGGTTCCGTGTGAAAGTCCACAGCTTCTGGAATCGATAACTGTTGCCGCAGTGCTTCTTGCTGAATCGCTTTTGCTAAAGGGTGGTGAGTACCACTTTCTACGGCTGTTGCTAATTGGATTAGGGAGTAAGGGGATGAGGGGGATGAGGAAGAATAATGATGTTTGCTTACTCCCTCATCTCCTCCAATTAACAGACAATCGGTAACAATGGGATTACCTGTGGTCAGAGTGCCAGTTTTATCAAATACTACGGTGTCTAACTTGTGTACTTTTTCTAAAACGTCGCCGCCTTTGATTAACAAACCCCGTTCTGCACCCATAGCAGTCCCAACAAGAATAGCTGTTGGGGTAGCAAGTCCTAAAGCACAGGGACAGGCGACTACCATAACTGCGATCGCTAGTTTTAAGCTGATTAATAGAGGGGAGTGGGGAGTGGGGAGTGGGGAGTTGTGAGCATGGCTCATCATCTCCATCTCACCAGACATAGTGATATCAGTCCAAATGTGAGTGCCGAAAAAGTACCAAAAGACAAATGTTAATAAAGATGCTGTTAATACCCCGTAGGTAAAGTAACCAGCTACTGTATCGGCTAATTTCTGTACTGGGGCTTTCCGAGTTTGGGCAGCTTCTACTAAAGCGACAATTTGAGCTAGAGTTGTATCACTTCCAGTCCGGGTTGTCTGAATAGCGATCGCTCCTGACTGGTTTAGTGTACCCCCTGTCACCGCATCTCCCGGTTGCTTAATTACTGCCACGGCTTCCCCAGTCAACATGGATTCATCGACTGTTGTTTGACCAAGCACCACTTCACCATCGACAGGGATTTTATCACCAGGCAGCACCTGTAACCATTCACCAACCCGCACCTGTTCGGCAGGAATCTCTACACTAGAAGATCCCACTCCTGCTTTTTCTGGGTTGGCAATCAATCGCGCTACCTGTGGCTGGAGTGCTAGCAATTTTCTAAATGCAGCAGCAGCGCGACCTCTAGCTTGTTGCTCTAATGTCCTTCCTAAAAGAATAAAGCCCAGCATCATCACTGGTTCATCAAAGAAGCACTCCCAACCCATTTGCGGAAAAAGCAGCGCTACTAAACTAGCAATGTAGGCTGTCAGCGTTCCCAATCCGATCAGGGTGTTCATGTTAGGCGCATTTCGCCGCCAGCCTAGCCAGCCATCTATTAAAATCGGGCGGCCGGGAATTAATAGCGCCACTGTCGCCAATCCACAGTGAAACCAGATGTTATTTAATAGTGGCAGCACTGAGCTACCAAGATTACCAAAATGTCCACTTCCCGACAATAACAGCAACATTGCAGCGATCGCTAACTGCTTTACAGAAGACCGCATTTCTCGGCGTTGTCGTTCTGCTGGGTCTGGTAAAGTAGATATCTCACCTGCTACTGTGCCCCTAGCTTTTCGGGGTTGAGTTGGGAATCCAACAGATGTCAATCTCTCTGCTAGTGCATCTGCATCTACCGCACCAGTTTCTGACTCTACAACTGCTACCTCTGTAGCCAGGTTCACACAGGCACTCTTGACTCCTGGATGTTGGGTTAGCTGTCGTTCTACCGCATTCACACACCCAGCACACTTCATGCCCCCAACATCAAGAATAATTTTCTCTAGGATTGGGTCAAGTTCTGGGGCTAGCTTAGTTTTTGGGACAAGTTGCATGGCAAGTGTTTAGATTCGCTACAGAAATTCAACGCCTGACTAAAAGCGTCTCTAATTTGAGCGTAGGCTAAATATGGAACTACGACTGTATGTCAACCCTATCAAATTTCTTAATTTATCATACTTCGCTAAGGGTCACTGACGACTCCAGCGTAAATAAGTCACATAGATAATTGCTACCACTTGCATTGGCATGATTACAATCAGGCTTTTTAAGAAATAGTTGATTTCCAAATGAGACATAACGCTGAAATACCCTATGCCCAACAAGAAGAACATTGCCCAGTTAAGCTGTTTAGGTTTGAAAATGAGCATACCAATAAAAATAAATTCAAAAGGGGGGATCTCAAAAGCCCTTTGAAGCGTGTGTTACCTTCTGACTCCAGCAATAACTGCCTTCTTGTACTAGAACCAGCCCTGCTTATTCACAAAGTAGGTATTTACAAATTCTTCAGGGGACTTATTCAAATAGATCATGCCTTCAATTAAACCTACAAGTTGCATAATTAACAAGGCAATGCCGTAGGTGAAAGAACCCGCAACTACAGAAACCACCAACATGATAAAGCCTTCTGGAGCGTATCCTAGAATAAATTTATGAACCCCAAATCCTCCAAGAATAATGCCACAGTAACCAGCTAGAAGTTGTTTGGTAGGGTGACTGGGGTTGAGATTTGACATATAATGCTGCTCCTTGATAAGTGAGATATAAAAATAAAGTCTTTATTGTAATCAAAGCAAATACATTTACTTGCTTAATAAATAGATTTTTAATTTCTTCAGTACAAGTAAGCCCCAAAATGACTAAAATCAGCGTGCTTCTATTCTAGAGGAGACGCTAAAATGTCTTGCGGCATAGCTTGAAAATCTGGCGCTCCTTAATAAATTTTGGTGGATTGGATGACTGCAAACCCTGGTGCAGAAGTTTTGCAGATTTTCAAGTAAGACATTGATATTGAGAAGAATAAATCTCAATAATCACCAAAAACTGCTATACCACTTTTTACAAGTTCATCAGTATTATTTCCGGGTTTTTTTGACGTAGGCGTAGCCCGCACTTCGACTTCGCTCAGTGACCTTCGTAGACATCGCTTCCAGTGGTCGTGAAACGCCATTGCACCAATTACAAGATCAGTTATTGGCTAAAATCACCCGGATAAGAATAAATGCTTAACTAGATAGTTTGTTGTCTATGTTAACAGCATTATCTGAATTGGCTTTTCAGCTAGTATTTATGCTTATAACCAATTATAACCAGTAAATTGTTCTTACATAAGCAGATAAAATCAGATATTTGCATTTTTGGCAACCGTAGTTTCAAGCATTAATTGCTACCTAAAACAAATAGACTTAATAATGTACCACTATTCCAAAGGCTGTGGAGGAGCATAGGAGCAAGGAGGTTGCGCGATCGCGTGTAAACTACCCCTAAAACGATCCCCAATGCAGTCAGGGGAAGAATTTCCGACAAGCTGAGGTGAGCGATCGCAAACAACAAACTACTGATCAGAATCGAGCCCCACACGGGTAAGTAACGAGTTAGAGAAGGTAACAAAAAGCCGCGAAACAGAATTTCTTCAAAAAATGGGGCTGCGATCGCTGCTGTAAAGAAAAATATACCAAGTGCTACCCCATTTTGGCTTTCTAGGGCTAGTTGCAGCAGGGGGTTACTACCACCCTGTCCTTGCCATAACTGTTGATTGATTAAAGATACCATCACAACTATAGGTAAAGCCGTACAATAGCCCCCCAGTCCCCACAGAAACCAGTTATCTTGAAAACGGAAGCGAAACCAAAATTCCGGTAAAGGAAAAAACGGCTTGAGAGAAAAATACAGCACTAACAGCGCACCAAATGCTACCAATAGGTAACTAACCAAAACAGAAAACGCCTGAAGTCGCACATCAACAATAGGACGCGGGATGGGTAGCACCGATATCACCAAGGGCACAAAAATTTGCCCCATAAAGAAAAAGCCGACAATAAAAACCTGCAAAACAGTTTCACCATCCCAAGGCGTTGACCAAGGAATATCAGCATTTTGAGCTAGCAACGAGGCTTTTCCTTTCAACAAGCGTTGAGCAAATAATAAAATCAGCAATATTAGACCAATTAAAGCCGCCAAGGTAGGAATAGTGCCAATAACCCCTAATTTCAACACTGCTTGAGCAGCAGTTTCTTTTTGTGCAGCTTTTACTGCTAATAAAGCGTCTTGTCGTTGTTGGAGTTGGTATAGCTGAACCAAAGCAGTAGAGCGAAACCAACCTTCTAAATTCTTCTGAATCCGTTCTTGAGCATTTTGGAGCAGACGGGGAGGATTGCTCCACAGTCCACTTAATACAACGGCAGTTTCCCCAAACTCTGGATTGATATCTGAGCGTTGTTGTAATTCGCTCCAAGTTTTCAGGGCTGTATCCGTCTGTCCTTGCTGTGCTTGTAAAATTCCCAGGCGCAGGTCTAATTCAGCCAGTAATTTTTGTAATTGCTTAAGGGATTGCTGTAACTGTTGCTTTCCCTGTTTAGAGGTTTTAGTAGTCGGAGGAACTTCCGGTAGAGGTTTAGGAGGTGTGGGAGTTATTTCAGATTGAGAGCCTAATTGTGCAAGTTTATTGTTAACTTTGTCCAAATTCGCTTGAACTGACTGACGCGCCTCCTGATATTGATTTGTGGCGCTTTCTAGGGGTTGCTCACCAAGTATCGCTTCCCGAATCCCCTGAAGATTGTCATTACTGCTATCTTCTGATTGCCAAGCTTGGGCCTGCAAAGCAATATTGGTTTGGTACAGTTCCAGGCGACTTTGGAACTGGGGTTCTTGCCAACTACCGAATAAAGCCGAAACTGCCAACAGAACTGCTATCGGCGTTAGCACAAAAATTAAAACCAACCGCTTGAATGTCATCTATCCCCCTTTGACTAACCAGTGGAGAGCGCGTCCCCCTTGGGAATTATCGCAAGAAAAAGTCAGAGGTGGATAAATATCATGAATATAAAGGTTTTGAGTTTCGCATCGGTCAAAAAACCCCAGTCCTAACTCAAGACTTTGAAATTCGATACTGCTGGGCAATGTAATAAAACAAACGATAGTAATCTTGAAATTCTTGGCTCTTGCTTCGTCCCTGCCAACAGTATTTTACTTGATCCTGAGTTAGTGTCAGTGTCATAGAACCTATTCCTCGATCAACTTCTACAACTAGCACCCCAGATACTCCTTGGGCGGTTTGAAAGTTGGGTTTGAGCTTTTTCACTGGCTCTTGCTCTGTAACAATCGAATCCAGTAGCTGCTGACTTGCCCACCCGCGAATTTCCACCGTTTTGTTTTGGGGTGAAATAAACGCAATTCCATCACCATTTGCTGGGCCTGCTGAAGAAGTCCAGTTACTCGGATATGGAAATTCAAAGCCATAACGGGAGTTGCTATAAGTTTTCCATGCGATCGCTCCAGCGTTAAAATCATTTGCAGTACAACCCCAAAGAATTACTAACAGGGCAATAACCCCGCTAATGCTTCTGGCAAACCGATAAATTCTTCGCCCCAAACTATAGATTTTATTAGCAGTAGCCATTTACATTACACATTTTGCCAAAGTCACTGATTTTATAGAAATACCAGAAACTCAGATCAATACCTTGCACTGAAAGAGCGCTCATTAAAAATTAAATATTCTTTCAGGATATTTACCATTCTCTTTTGACTCTTCAGTAGAGAAGCTTATAAAGAGTGCTTTATCACACATTTTTATGTACAGTGTATCTCACACAGCCGAGCTAACTTTGGAGCTTTTTCACTTCCAAACCAACACATCTTTGCAATTTCCACCAAATCTTTCTGTAATTTCCATTGGTAAGCCAAACGACCAAAAACCACCAGATATTGATATTTCTGGCTTACCAGATTCGGATGTGGCATCTCGCATCCACGCCAAAATTTGGGTGAATAAGGACGAATACCATATTACCGATTTGGGCAGTTCTAATGGTACATACATTAACGGTGCAAAACTTCAACCTCAAGTTTTTTTTCCACTGCATCCAGGAGACAGAGTTTCACTTGGGCAGGGAGACAAAATAACTTTTATGTTTAGGGTGCAGCAACACTCTGCATCTGCCACAAAAAATCCTACACCAAACTCCGCGCCAACAAAAATTACAGTACCTAACACCAGTCAAGAAGAGGAAGATCGAGTCATCCTTGCTAGCAAGCTTATTGGCTTAGGGCTAATCCTAGCAGGCATTACATTTTTAAGTACAAGCATTTATGTGAGCGTTTACTTACGCAGCACACCTGGAATTTTGCTGTGTATGGGAGGTGTAGTAGCTCTAAATTGGGGTGGACGCGATAATCGTAAACTGGGATGGGTATTGATTGGCATCGGAATTGCTCTATTCATCGCCAGTGGTGTTGTAATCGGCTCGGTGTCCCTTTTTTCTATGCTGGTGTCATTCGCTGGCATCTCCTGTGGATATCAGTTGTTTACAACTGGAAAGGTGTTCAACTTTAATCCGCTTACGCTCCAAATAGTTAAAAAGTAAGCCAAGTTAGGCAATCATTAAATTAGCGATCGCTAATTTCCATCAAGGTTTCAGGTTTTGAGTGCCTAAAAGCCAGCTATTTATCACTCAACAAACAGCATTTCAGCCCCAACTGTAAATAAATGTAACAAAAGTGGCGTTAAAACGTTTTGCTGTCTTGACAACCAATAGAAGAACCGATAAGTTGATATACATACCCGGGTAAGACCGTTAAAGAGTTATATGCAAACGCAAACTAAGCAAAAGGTCACTTTGTATTTATCGCCAGAGTTGCACAGAAAACTGAAGATTCGTTCAGCAATTGATTCCGAGCCAATGTCAGAACTTGCCGAACGCGCTCTTGGTTTTTATCTGTCTCATCAAGAATTGGTTGACGAGTTAGAAGATTCTTCTTTTGGGCGAACTCATAGAGTTTATTCATGCCCAACTTGTGATAGCTCATTAGTCTTACGTGATGGGGAACTGGTTACTTTGGGCAATCAACCAGGAATAGTTGGTCAAGAGCATCTTTCTATCGATGAAATGGATGAAGATGAAACCAACCCCAAGGGTGAGGAAGAGTTAGTTCCTTGCTAGATAGATAGGAATTATGGATTATTCATTCATAATTTGGTTGTCTTTACCAGAAGCAATGTCTCTACTGTCTCTATAAGGTCTCAAGTGGGTCGAAGTATGAAAGAAGAGCTCAATATCCTAATTCAAGCTCAATACCCTTTAATCTACCTTGTGACCTCCGAGGAAGAGCGGGCCGAGCAAGCAGTTTCCACGATCGCTCAGTTGTTAAAGCCCCAACGCCGAGTATTTGTTTGGACAGTAACACACGGGATTGTGGAATATGGTCAACCCCGAAATGTCACCCAACATAATACCGTGTCTCCAGAGGCGGCCATTGAGTGGATAATTCGCCAGAAAGAACCAAGTATATTTATTCTTAAAGATTTACACCCCTTTATAGATGCGCCTGCAACAAACAGATCGTTACGTGATGCGATCGCTAGCTTTAAAGGTACGCAAAAGAACATCATTTTGATGTCCCCGATGCAACAAGTACCTATAGAGTTGGAAAAAGAAGTTGTTGTTATCGACTTTACGCTGCCAGATATGGCAGAGTTGAATAAAGTACTAACTCAGCACGTAGACCAAAATCGTGGTCGGCGGTTGACAACAGAGGCTAGAGAAAAGCTTCTCAGAGCAGCTTTGGGTCTAACTAAAGATGAAGCTGAGAAAGTCTACCGAAAGGCGCAGGTGACTACAGGGCGTTTGACGGAAGATGAAGTAGATATCGTTTTATCTGAGAAAAAGCAACTAATTCGGCGCAATGGCATCTTAGAATACATTGAAGAAGATGAAACCATTGATGCTGTAGGTGGCTTAGAAGAGTTAAAAAGATGGCTCAAGCAACGCTCTAATGCTTTCACAGAAAGAGCGAGAGAGTATGGTTTGCCTCAACCAAAGGGGATGTTAATTCTAGGGGTTCCCGGTTGTGGTAAGTCATTAATAGCCAAAACTACCTCCCGGCTGTGGGGTTTACCACTGTTGCGGCTGGATATGGGGCGAGTCTACGACGGCTCAATGGTGGGACGAAGTGAAGCAAACTTGCGGAACGCCCTGAAAACAGCAGAATCTATTTCCCCAGCGATTTTGTTTATCGATGAATTGGATAAATCCTTTGCTGGTAGTGGAGGTTCCTCTGATTCTGATGGGGGGACTTCAAGTAGAATTTTTGGCTCTTTCCTCACATGGATGCAAGATAAGAAATCACCAGTGTTCGTGATGGCAACTGCCAACAGAGTAGAACGCTTACCTGGCGAGTTCTTGAGGAAAGGACGCTTTGATGAAATTTTCTTTGTGGATCTGCCAACACCAGAAGAACGGCAGCAGATTTTCAACATTCATCTGACCAAGCGCCGTGAAGACATCTCTCGATTCGATCTTGAGCAACTAGCCAAGATGTCTGACGGATTTTCTGGGGCAGAAGTTGAGCAAGCGATCGTTGCGGCAATGTATGAAGCTTTTGCCCAAGATCGGGAGTTCACCCAACTAGATATTATTGCTGCACTGAAGGCAACATTGCCGCTGTCTCGAACGATGCAAGAACAAGTAACGGCTCTGAGAGATTGGGCCAGACAGCGCGCCCGCCCCGCAGCATCCTCCGTAGCTGAATATCAGCGAATGGAGTTTTAAAAGCTTTCCTCTGCCATCCCAGGGGGAAAGGCTAGCTGAAAATGCTAGCAGTTATAAGAAAAGCCGCATCCTGTTAAGCGCGGCTTCGCCCAAAACAAACCGTTGTCGTTTTTCTCAATCTTCTCATTGGAGGAAACCCAAATGTCTCACTTTAGCACCCTGCGTACCAAAATCACCGATGCCGAAATCCTCAAAGCTTCTTTGCGCGACCTCGGTATCAGCGTAAAGACTGAAGCTGATGTCCGTGGTTATAACGGTCAGCGTGTCCGTTCTGACATCGTTGCTATGTTGGATGGCGAATATGACCTCGGCTGGTCTCGCAACAGCGATGGTTCTTTTGACCTAATCGCTGACTTGTGGGGAGTTGCTAAGAAGCACAACCAAACCGAGTTGATCAACTCAATCAACCAAAAGTATGCTGTTAACAAAACTTTGGCTGAAGTAAAACAGCGCGGTCTGCAAAACGCCAATGTGAAGTTGGTATTGCAATAACAATTTCTCTGCGCGTTCCCAAAGCTGCACGGGTTAACCATATAAATAGCGGTTAGCCCGCTTTTTTATCGGGACTGAGATGTATTTCTCAGTCCCTATTTTAATAGTTTATGCCAGTTAAAAAACCAAATCATGTCAGCGAGAGTAAATTGAAGTCTCCAAGAGTTAATAATTCTTTGGCAAAGGGAGAACGCTCACAATTAGTAAATCCCAGTTTTAAATAGCTTCCTCTAAATTCCTGAAATCCCGGCCTATTATTGAGAATAATATAAGGATTGAGAAATATTTTGGAACTTCCTCCATAAACAACATAACCGTAACCAAAGCAATTAGAATCTTCATATCCATAGGGAATGAAGCGACTTATAAGAAGATAAATTTTCTCATTTTTGTAGACAACCAATTCAGACAGATTATCATAACCTGCTGTTTCATAATCTTTGTAAGAACCAGAGGCTATTAATAAAATAGGACGCTGTTCTTTGATAGCTCTAGTTAGTACAGGTAATCGACTAGTGTTTATTGTCAATTCATCCCCATCTTGTGCGTCAAAATGTGAACAGTAGCCTGCTTCTTTAGCTTTATGAATTTGAATATAAGTCGGGCCATGTAGTGTCGTAAATTTTGGTTGGTTTGCTACGGTTGTATTGTTTAGAATTGGTTTATAGTAATCAATAGCTTGCTTCTCTAACTTTCTGAGAATCCCTGTTAAGTCTAGGATTGTAGCTAATAAATCTTCTGTGACAACACGGTAGCGGATGTAAGCATTTTCAATAGCCTCAAACTGTCCTTGACGATGATGGTTTATATGACGGCTTTTCAAATTACGCGAAAGCCCAACATACATAACTGGAGAACTACTATTACCTACGTAATAAATGCCAGGTTTTGCTGGTAGTTTTTTACGTTGGATGTAGGGTAAAACTGGCATCTCCTTATAATTGAGATTCAACTTCATAATTTTCTGTTTCTCCTAGTGATCATAAAATTTGACCACTAGGTTAGTTTGCCCATAATGTCTGCTTCAAACTCTCATACCTTAAGATTTTTTACTACCAAACTTGACTTAAATCTAAAATAAACCCAGGTAATAAAGCTTCACAGCATAGTGTCTTAAATTACATTCTTCATTTATGCCCCTGAAACACATAATTACTAATTGCAAGTGAGAATAGAGAGGAGTATTTACAAGAGTTATGAGTACCCAAATCATCATTAACCTGCCAGACGAAATTTACCAACGTGCAGAACGCTTTGCACGGTTGGCAAATCGTGATGTCGCCAGCATTTTAGTAGATACCATTCAACTTTCAATTCCGCCCGTCAGTGGAGACATCACCGAACTTGAGCCTGTGTTTGCCCTTTCTGATCAACAAGTCCTGATGCTGACCGAACTGCAAATGGAATCTGAACAGGATGCCCGGTTGAGCGAACTGCTCGATCGCCAACAATCAGGGACTCTTAGTGAAGGCGATCGCTCAGAGTTACAAACCCTGATGCAGGTCTATCAAGAAGGACTTTTAAGAAAAGCTACTGCGTTAAGCGAAGCTGTCAAACGTGGGTTGATTGAACCCTTAAGCTAGTGAGCCAAATTTCTGAAGAACTCCGGGCGCAGATACGGATACAGGCTAATCACCAGTGTGGTTATTGCCTTAGTCTCCAAAAGTATGTTCTGGGAATTTTAGAAATTGAACACATCATTCCCAGAGCCGCAGGTAGTACTGACGACGCTGCGGAAGTGAATTGGTAAAATCTCTATAGAAGAAGTGCGACGAGGAACTAGGTAAATTAAAAAAGGCTGTTTTGCAGCATTACCTAATGCTAAGACTTCGCGTAAGTTTTCACTGTGAGCAATTATTCCATTTGCATTGTAAGCAATATATTGATTTTTATATAAATCTAATAACATCTGGCGGTTACGATTCAACCACTTGAGCATTTCATCTGTTTCTCTTTTAGAGGGTGTTGTGTTCATATATTTAATTTTGTCCGTGGATGTGAAATATTTCTAGCACTATTTTTAATCGTCTGTTGCAAGATTTTAACTACCAAATCTGACTTAAATCCAAAACAAAACCAGGTAGTAAAGGTTCACAGGAAAGGGTTTTAGGGTTATCTAATACCTCAACCGCAATATTAGGACGATAAATAAAAACTCGCCGTTGTTTTCTATCAATTAACCAACCAAGTTGCGTCCCATTATCAATATACTCTTGCATCTTGTCTTGCAAAATTTGCAAGCGATCGCTCTCTGAACGCAATTCAATCACAAACTCAGGACAAATCGGTGCAAACTTTTTTCGCAGTTCTGCTGGTATCGCTTCCCAGCGATCGCACTTTATCCACGCTGCATCAGGCGATCGCACCACCACTGGAACCAAATCCTACACCTGTGCCATCTTGCTTTGTCCAAATACCCAACTGAACAATAATGTCAAAGTTATGTTGATCAGTTTCGGAACCAGTAGGGGGCATAATCACTAATTCTCCCACAGCATTACGTTCGATGCGAAAGTCGTGGTTT
The DNA here is from genome assembly GCF_017115105.1 of Nostoc sp. NMS2. GTDB lineage: Bacteria > Cyanobacteriota > Cyanobacteriia > Cyanobacteriales > Nostocaceae > Nostoc. The sequence continues at coordinate 62,964 of NZ_JABXKH010000157.1, read as the reverse complement.
AGTTGACAAAACTCGTAAAACTGATCTTCAGTTAGTGCGATCGCAGGTTGCAATTGCAAAACCATTGGTATAATTTCTGTGGCTACAGGTAAGTTGGTGGTCATAATTGCTTTGTGGCTACACCTGCTTTAACTATAATCTTTTCACAATCTACAGTGATATGAGGGTTCACTCATGAAGATTGGAATTATTGGCAGTGGAAATATGGGACGCTCTCTAGGTATACTCTGGGCAGAGCAGGGGCATGAAGTATTTTTTGGCTCTCGTGATGCCGAAAAAGCAAAAGCAACAGCAGAGTTGGCAGGACACAGAACGCAAGGTGGTACAAATGATCAGGCGGCGGCGTTTGCTGATGTAATTTTATGGACAGCACGCAACATTATGCCAAAAGAGTTGCTTTCTAATCCTGAAGTTATTGACAGTAAAATTATTATTGATTGTAATAATCAGGATATTCCTGAAGGATTTGCTTATCCACCAATAGTAGAATCCCTAGCTGAAAAGCTTGCTAAAAATGTACCGAATGCTCGGGTGGTAAAAGCTTTTAATACGATGGCGCAGGAAGTCTTTGAGTTAGCACCTGAACCACTAAAGGATTATGGAGTTTCTGTTTTTGTTGTAGGAGACGATGAGCAAGCTAGAAAAACAGTGATGGGGCTTGCTGAAGAAATCGGATTTTTAGCAGTAGATTCTGGTGTTTTACGTAATGCTCGATTGGTAGAAGGCTTGGGAGATTTTATTCGCCTGATTATAGGTGGTCAAAAACAAGGTGTTTATGCAACTATCTCTGTCAATGTCTTACCCACAGCGTCAGGACAACGCTTAGGTGGACGGCAAGCTTCGAGTTTGAATTAAACCTAAGTAGTCTCATTGATTGAATACATTGCTGCAATCAACTTGCTTAATTTATCGTATCTCAGTACAGTAAAATCAAAAGCAGTTTCAAGGTCATAAAAATGACGACTAAAAAAAGGATTGCTGTGGTAACAGGCAGTAATCGAGGGCTAGGATATTCTATTTCCCGTCAATTATCCCAAATTGTCAACCGCGTAATTCTGACGAGTCGTAATGAAACAGATGGTCTTGCTGCTAAAGGGCAGCTTACCAATAAAGGGTTTGATGTTGATTATCACACGCTGGATGTCACGAATGATGAAAGTGTGCAACACTTTACTAAGTGGCTACGTGAAACTTATGGCAAGGTAGATATTCTGGTCAATAATGCAGGCGTAAATCCCACAACTAAGCCGGAGGAATCCAGCTTACTAACTGTGCAACTGGAAACGATGCGATCGACCTTTGAAACCAATGTTCTAGCGGTACTCAGAATTTCTCAAGCATTAATTCCGTTGATGAAAGAACAAAACTACGGTCGCATTGTCAATATCTCAACGGAAATGGCATCTTTGGTATCAGTTCCCACTGACTACTACCCTTTAGCGCCATCCTATCGACTCTCGAAGGTAGGAGTAAATGGATTAACCGTGATTCTTGCCAAGGAACTCCAAGGTACTAATATTCTTGTAAATGCCTATTCTCCAGGTTGGATGAAGACAGACATGGGGGGAGATAATGCCCCGTTCACGGCGGAAGAAGGAGCCGAAACTGCTGTCTATTTGGCAACGCTTCCAGATGGAGGAGCGCAAGGACTATTTTTTGCAGAGATGCGAAAGTTTGGTGGCCCTATTCAATTACAATGGTAGGTTAATATGGGAAATTCCGCAGGTTTACCGTCTATTTACGCAGATAAGCCGATTGAATTAGCACCTGCTAAAATTATTACCTCGTTCCCGGTCAATACTTTTTTGGAAAATCTAGCGATCGCACCAGATGGCACAATATTTGTAAGTAATCACGAAGTTGGCGAGATTGTTCGCATTACCGCAGATGGCAATCAGCAAATTCATGCCACTGTTCAAGGCAAAGTCAGTGGTCTTGCTTTTACTGCCAATGGCGATCTGGTGACAACAGGCTGGAATGCTGATTCTATACCTGTGGTTTCTCTAGTTAAAAATGATGGCACGGTGGAAACCTTGCTGACACTGCCAGATGCTATATTTCTTAATGGGATCACTCTACTTTCTGGCACTGAGTATTTGACAGCAGATTCTTATCGTGGTGCAATTTGGCTAATTGATATCGCTCAAGGCTGCGGGTCAATTTGGCTAGAACATCCAATGCTTGCTCGTAGCAGTTCGGATAATGTTACTCCGGCTGCAAATGGTTTAAAGCGTTTTGGTGATTTCCTCTACGTTTCAAATACGGAAAAAATGTTGCTCTTGCGGATTCCCGTTGATAGCACTAATAAACCAGGTGAGCCGGAAATTTTTGTTGAGCAGACCAATATTGATGACTTTGCATTTGATGTAGAAGGCAACCTTTATGGAGCAACGCACATTTACAACAGTGTGGTACGAATTGCGCCCGATGGTAGCACAACTATCATTGCTCAAGCTGAAGAAGGTGTAATTGGTAGCACAGCCGTGGCTTTTGGTCAAACTGATGGCGATGCCTTTGGCAACGTCTTCGACGAACGCACCGCGATTTATGTTGTGACTAATGGTGGAATGTTTTTACCTCCGCCTACAGGTGTCGTTCCTGCTAACGTTGTTCGGCTTGAGGTTGGAAAAGCTGGATATCCGAATTTTAGATTTTAAATTTTGGATTTTGAATTGAAAAGCTTTCGACTGAGCGCTCACGCCGAAGTCCAAAATTTAAAAATGTTTCACAGCAAGCAAATTGATACTCGCTCTGCGAAAATCAAGCTACGTGAAAAAATCTAAAATCCAAAATTGATTGGCATAACTAATGGAGATGGAACAGGACGATCAATTTGTAACCGTGGTCATTACACAAGTTGTCAAACCAGGATGTGAAAGCGCTTACGAGACTTGGTTAAAAGATATTACCAGTGTTTCCAGAACCTATGTAGGGCATTTAGGAACAAATGTGATTCGCCCTCAACTGGGCGTGCGAAATGAATATGTGATCATCTTCCGGTTTGACGGTTATGAAAATTTAAAGGTGTGGATGACATCGCGCGATCGCGAATACTGGCTCAATCAAGGTAAGCATTTGGTTGAATCTGACCCTTACGTTCAACAAATCAGTGGATTAGAAGCTTGGTTTTCTCTTCCTGGTCAACCACTGAAAACTCCACCACGTTATAAAACAGCCTTGCTGACTTGGGCTGTTGTATTTGTGTTGATTAATATTTTGAGTAAGTTTCTAGTCCCTCTGCTTCGCGGTTTACCACCTTTGATTGTTTCGCTGATCGTTACCATTATTATGGTTGTACTTTTGACCTATGTTGTCATGCCCAGAGTCAGCCGTTTGTTTAGTTGGTGGCTATATGCTAAATAGGAAAATTACTCTTTGCGTAGTGTCTCGTAGAAAAAGCATCTCTATCAGGTATAGTTAAAAACTATTAAATTTAAGTAGATAAAAATACGAAAGTATAAAATGTTATCTTGGTTAGTTTAACCAATTATCTACTTGAGGACAGAGAACTAATGCTGAAAATTTTTGCAGCTTTTTTTTGTGCTATCTTTCTGAGCTTTAATTTAGTCATCAATAATGCTTGGGCAACAGGTCAATTTTCTCAGACTTGTGAAAATATTAGTGTTAATGGCTCAACCCTAACAGCTACTTGCGAAAAAGCCGATGGATATACTCCTTCTACAACTTCCATTAACTTAAATCCATATATCGCCAATCTTGATGGAACCTTAAGCTGGGATGGAGAGCAATTTGCTCAGACTTGTGAGAATGTTGGTTTAGCTGGTGCTAGCAGACTCCGTGCTGAATGTGAGAGAGCCGACGGACAGACATATTTAGGAACATACATTGATCTTAATGAACACATTACCAATATTGACGGAACTCTCAAGTTTGAATAGTTTTTAACCATACAGTAGGGGCAATTTATGAACATAGGTGTCAACTTAACGTAGAAGCTAGGATTGGCAAGCTTTCGAGATTGTGCCCTCACCCCCAACCCCTCTCCCAAAATTGGGAGAGGGGAGCAAATTCTCCAGTTCCCCTTCTCCCAAGTTGGGAGAAGGGGTTAGGGGATGAGGGCAAAACCTTGAAACAAAGCAGATTTTCCCTTAAGTTGACACCAATGATTTATGAATTGCCCCTACGTATGGATTCAGAAATGCCAAAATTTTAGGGGTGGTTACAAAACCACCCCTTTATTCCCTTAATATTTAGAATTTACTTGCAGCCCCTTAATGGGAAGTTAATCTATTCAGAAATGTTAATCTTTCAACTTGAGAATTAGCCAATGTTGGTGCAGAGAAAATCCGCGAGTACAAACTTGATGGTTGCTGATGAGCAACAATTGGTAAAACTTGACGAGCATGGGCGGCTAATTCCACTGCCTTCACATCATAAGTCTGCGTTGCCAATTTAGGATAGAAACCAATTCCGATGATTGGCAGCAGCAAACAAGCGGTAATAAATATTTCGCGGGGTTTGACATCAGATATTACAGCATCCAAGTGCAACTCTTGACTTTGGTCGCCGTAAAATACTTGACGCAGCATCGATAGTAAATAAATCGGTGTCAAAATCACACCAACTGCTGACAGCAGCACAACTACAACTTTAAAGCTAGAACTGTAAACATCACTAGTGGCGATACCGAGAAATACCATCAACTCACCCACAAAACCACTCATTCCGGGTAAGGCGAGAGATGCCATTGAACCAATAGTAAACAGAGCAAAGGTTTTAGGCATTACCTTGGCCATACCACCCATTTTATCCATCATCAAGGTGTGGGTGCGATCGTAAGTCACGCCAGACAGGAAGAATAAGCTAGCAGCAATCAAGCCGTGGGAAACCATCTGTAGCACTGCCCCGCTTATACCCAGTTCTGTGTAGGAGGCAATTCCAATCAGCACAAATCCCATGTGGGCAATTGAAGAGTAAGCCAAACGCCGTTTGAGATTGGTTTGAGCAAAGGCACAGCAAGCACCGTAGACAATGTTAACTACACCCAAAATTGCCAGTACTGGGGCAAAAGTCACATGGGCATTGGGCAACATTTCCACGTTGAAGCGGATGAGAGCATAACCGCCCATTTTTAACAACACACCAGCCAAAATCATCGAACCGGGTGCTGATGCTTCACCGTGGGCATCAGGTAGCCAAGTGTGTAAGGGGAAAATTGGTAACTTCACACCGAAGGCAATCAAGAAACCTGCATAAACCAACAATTCCAAGGTTTTGGGGTATTCTTTCATTCCCAGAGTCGCCATGTCGAAGGTGATGGTATCTCCAGAGAAGACAAGTGCAAAACCGGCAATCAAGATAAATATTGATGCGGCGGCGGTGTAAAGAATGAATTTGGTAGCCGCATAACGGCGGTTTTGTCCTCCCCAGATGGAAATCAGCAGGTAAACCGGCACTAACTCGATTTCCCACATTAGGAAGAACAATAGCAAATCCTGAGCGACGAATACGCCAAGTTGGGCGCTATACATCGCTAACATCAAACCATAAAATAATCGCGGCTTGGTGGTAACTTTCCAAGCCGCGAAGATTGCGAGGGTATTTATTAAGCCTGTTAGAAGCAGTAAGGGCATCGATAAACCATCAACCCCCACAGCCCAATGCAAACCTAACTGCGGTATCCAAGGATAGTTTTCTACAAGTTGCAGTGTTGAACTCTGAAAGTCGTACTTATACCAAAAAGCATAAATCATCAGTGCAAAGTCAGCGATCGCAACTCCCAGACCATACCACCGCACAGTTCTACCTTCTTTGTCTGGGATCAGGGGGATGGCTAAGGCAGCCACCAAGGGTAAGAGGATTATGGCTGTTAGCCAGGGAAATTCAATAGCATTCATCACTTCTGACAATCAATTTGCCTTCTCACTTTTGATTTCATTATATTAAGGAATATATACTTTTGTAAACTGTCTTGAACTCTAGAAGATGGAATCTTAACTATTTACAAGAATATATACTCATTGAATGTCAAATTATCAGGATAATAAGAATAAATACTTATCGTATTTTGCCGCTTTCTATTCTAGATGTAAACTTTTGCAACGTCAAATAAAGCCACCGTTACAATACAGTTACATTTTCTAGTGAAGTTTATTGTCAGTTGACATAAAATATTAACGCAGCTATAATTCCATGCTGCGAAACTTTGGATAAGTTGTTCATCCCTTAATTCAGCAACGCCGATAATCGTAGGTTGGGTTGAACGAAGTGAAACCCAACAAACCTATATAGACTAGAGCCACAGTCTATGAAAATGTATAAATAGGATTTGCTTAATTATAGGACTTACGCACACTCCACAAATTCTTCTCTTCTCTGCAATAAATTAAGCTTTTTGGCAATTTTTGCGTAAGTCCTAAATTACTGAGTCCGTTATGAATACTGAATTTTTGATGCAATAATACCAATCAATACAGCAAGACCTAGCGCTCTACGAAAATAATTAACGCCTTGAAATAATTCTAGCCACGCCCAAGTAAACAATGAGCCATTTGCTAGTACATCTAAAACTGTATTGATTTTACCACTAGTAAAAATTAGAGTGAGTAGACTGGTTACTATCCAAACAATCAGTGGTAGGTTTGGCATCTGAGCTAAGACAATTTTGCCATCGCTGTCACGGAAAGTTTTATCAACTAATGTATTTTCCATTATTTGAAATTGCTACCTTGCTATAAATGATTAACTTACAGAAACTATTGGATGGTCTATTGAGAATAGGCTTACATTTAGTTGTAAATTCCTTAATGATATTAAAACATCTAAGCAAATCTCTTTCCAAGCATCTAATTGCTGAGATTATGACTATGTTGAAAGGCATACTCACACTAACAATATATCTGTCGTAAGAATGAATGCAATTTGGAGCAGTGAAGATTTGGGATGTCCACATCGTGATTATTTGGAAGTACGGGATGCCGGGCGATTAAACGGATTACGGATTCGTTGAATTCGCGTGGCTGCCAGTTCTTCGCTAGCGATCGCAAAATAAGATTGGTCGAAGATTTCGACATCAGACGAAAACACAGAAATTCAGTACAGTATTTAAGTTTTATACGATCGCTCAACAAATAACGCTCGGTGAAAGCTGGAACTGATAGATTGCATGACTAGTTGGGCAATATTTAAGTGAGTGCTGTGACTCTCCTTTAAGGTATTAGTAATTATTTATGGCTTTCCCAATCAAAGAACGTCGTTGGCTATATATTGGTCTGAGTATTTTGAGCTTGTGTTTGGCAGTGACTATTACTCCTGCTAAAGCATCTGTGCAAGTATCAGCAAAATCTACTCTGAATGCCCCAGCATCCACTAACCAGATAGAACAGGGACGAAACCTCTACCGTTCAGGACGCTTTGCAGAAGCCGTGATGATTTGGCAAACGGCAGCACAAGACTACCATACTCAAGGCGATCGCCTTAACGAAGCCCTAAGCTTAAGTTACCTTTCACTCGCACAACAGGAACTTAACCAATGGAAAGCAGCCGAAGAGTCTATTGAGCAAAGCTTAAAACTGTTACAAACCTCTATTCCTTCTGCTGATGCGATTCTCTGGGCACAGGCACTTAATACCAAAGCAAATTTGCAATTGCACAATGGCAAAGCCGAAACTGCTCTCGAAAGTTGGCAACAAGCTCAAAAATATTATGAACAAGCAGGCGATACAATGGGCAGCTTGGGTAGTCAAATTAACCAGGCACAAGCTTTACAAAGTTTGGGATTTTATCGCCGTTCTAAACAGCAGTTGGATGAGCTAAATCAAAAGCTAGGAGCAATGCCAGATTCGGAAATTAAAGTTAATGGGCTACAATCGTTTGGTTTAGCCCTGTTGATGATTGGCGACTCTGGCAAGAGCCAACAGGTGTTAGAGCAAAGCTTAGCGATCGCTCGTAAAATTGAAACTACACCTCAGTTGAGTTCCATCCTACTAAGCTTAGGAAAAACTGCCGTAGACTTACAAGATCCAAAGGCGGCATTAGATTACTTTGAACAAGCAGAACAGGTAGGTACAAATCCAGGCGATCGCTTACAGGCACGTTTAGGACGTTTCAAACTTTTCCTCGACTATGACAAGCCGGAATTGGCTACCCCACTCGCACCTCAACTACTACAACAACTTGCAGAACTGCCCCCCAGTCATACCTCTCTCTACGCAGCAATTAATTTTGTTGCCTCACTGAATCGGCAGTCAAATTCTAGCCAAATCATACCACTGAAAGACCTGGCGCAACTCATGGCAGTCACAGTCAAGTCTGCACAGCAGATCCAAGATGCTCAAGCAGAAGCTTACGCACTGCATCAGTGGGGAAAACTCTATCGTCGGACACAGCAGTTATCACAAGCACAGGAGTTAACTAAGAAATCCCTCAACATTGCGCGTCAACTCCAAGCTGAGGATATCATTGCTCAATCGGCTTGGCAGGTGGGACAGTTGTATAAGGAACAGGGCGATCGCCCAGAAGCAATTACTGCTTATACTGAAGCGGTCAAAGCTTTAAAGTCAATCAGGGGAGATTTAGTTTCAGTCAACCCCGATGTTCAGTTCTCTTTCCGTGAAAGTGTGGAGCCTGTTTACCGAGAACTTGTAGGTTTGCTCCTAGATCAGCAACCCAGTCAAGCAGAACTGATGGAAGCTCGTGACTTGATTGAAGCACTCCAAGTTGCAGAACTCGATAACTTTTTCCGGGAAGCTTGTTTAGATACATCTCAGCAGATTGACCAAATTGACCCCAATGCAACTGTTGTTTATCCGATTATCTTGCCAGATCGCCTAGCAGTAATCCTTTCTAAAACTGGACAACCGTTGCGTTACTATGTGACAAAAAAATCTCAAGCCGACATCGAACAAACTCTAGAAAAATTATTAGTTGGCTTCAATCCTGTCTCCGATTCCCAAGAGCGCGATCGCTTGTCCCAAGAAATATATAGTTGGTTAATTCGTCCTGCCGAAATGGATCAAGCTTTGAAAGATACCCAAACGCTAGTATTCGTTTTGGATGGTCGATTACGTAATATTCCCATAGCAGCTTTGTATGACGGTAAGCAATATCTGATCGAAAAGTATGCTGTTGCTCTCTCACCAGGAATGCAATTGATGAGTGCGCGATCGCTCCAACAAAATCACATTAATGCGATCGTCGGCGGTATCAGCCAATCTCGTAATGGCTTTAGTGCTTTGCCTGCCGTAGAATTAGAAGTTAAGCAAATCTCGAAGGCAGTTCGATCTTCGATGTTGCTCAACCAGCAATTCACTAGTCAAGCCCTTGCCAGTCGCGTCAAATCTAGTAACGCCGATATTGTCCATCTGGCGACCCACGGACAGTTTAGCTCCCGCCTTGAAGATACCTTCCTACTGACTTGGGATGGAGAAGTCAACGTTAAGGAATTGTCAGAACTCCTCAAAAATCGGGGTAGCGAGTCATCGAAAGCAATTGAGTTGCTAGTACTGAGTGCCTGTGATACAGCAGCAGGTGACGATCGCGCTGTTCTTGGACTAGCAGGCTTGGCTGTCAAATCTGGTGCCCGCTCAACCATTGCCACTCTCTGGCCCGTCAAAGATAAAGCTGCCGAGATGCTGATGACGCGCTTTTATGAGCAATTGCGACAGCCCAAAATCACTAAAGCCGAAGCACTGCGACAAGCCCAAATCAACTTAATCCGCCAAACTGATTTCCACGATCCTTTCTTTTGGTCTGCCTTCGTTTTGGTTGGTAACTGGTTGTGAAGGAGGCAGGGGGCAGGGGGTAGGGGACAGGGGGCAGGGGATTGGAATTTATCTTTTGCTCTCTAACTCCATCTAATTCCAAAGCACCAAATCGGAGATTTGGTGAGGGATTTAAATTGCGAGCTTTGCCCTACTTTCTGTATCTTCTTTTATTTGCGTAAATTTACTTATAAACTACCTGGCATTTTGCGCAAATTTTTACGGTAAAAAAGTCAAGTTTCGTTTATATTTCTATTAGGTATTGAAGCCTTTGACTCTTAGATGAAAGGATTTTCCAGCTTTTTCCCACAATCAGAATAAATGTATTTAGTATTACTTTTCTCAAATGAGGTGCTACATCATGAAACACCGATATTTAGCTAGTGCATTAAGCGTCATCGCTCTATTCACCAGTACTACATTGAACAGTGCCTATGCTGTTACATTTACCCCACCAATCAACAATGGCGCTCCCAGCCAAGCGACCGGAGGAGCTTCTCGTGGTAATTTCTTTATCCCTGCTTCTAGCAAAAGCGCTCCCAGCCAATCAACAGGAGGAGCTTCTAGAGGCAATCTCTTTACACCTAGTGCCAGCAAAAGCGCTCCCAGACAATCAACAGGAGGAGCTTCTAGAGGCAATCTCTTTACACCCAGTGCCAGCAAAAGCGCTCCTCAACAGGCAAGTGGAGGAGCTTCTAGAGGCGACCTTTTTACACCCAGTACTGGCAAAAACGCTCCTCAACAGGCAAGTGGAGGAGCTTCTCGGGTTGGTACTTACTACTTAAATCCTTCAACTGTAGGTGCAGCAGGCCCAGCAGCCCTAATCGCACTCCTACCCCAAAGCTTCTATGGCACAACAGTGTCTGAACGTCCCACAATTCTGGTATATCTCCCTGCTTCTAATGCAGAAGAAGCTGTGTTCAGCCTCAAGGATGAAGCTGGCAATACACAGTATCAAATGACCATTCCTGTTGCTCTTAAAGCTGGGGTAATTGCTGTCAAATTACCAGTCGAAGCACCAGCTTTAGCAGTTGGAAAAAACTACCATTGGTTTCTAGCTGTCAAACTTGATGGACAGCTTGGCCCAAATACGCCTTATATCGATGGTTGGATTCAACGCATCCAGCCTAATGCTGAACTGACAACAGCAATGGAGCAAGAAGATGCTCTAAAGCGGGCGGCAGCTTTCGGTAAACATGGCGTTTGGTATGACTGCGTGGAAACACTTGCAGTCCTACATAGCGCTCAACCCACCAATTTAACTCTTAACAAGCAATGGGAAGAACTACTCTCCTCAGTTAGCTTGAAGGAGATTGTCACAGTTCCGTTATTAGTATCTACGAACTAATTTTGGGCATGGGGCATTGGGCATTGGAAAGAGACAAGGGAGACAAGGAGGAGGGGGGAGACAAGGGAGAGATTTATTCAATGATTCCCCCTTGTCTCCCTTGTCCCCCTCATTCCCCTCATCTCCCTACTCCCCTGCTCCCTCTCACTACTCCCTACTCCCTACTCCCCAGTCACCATGTGGCGCAGATTCCAAACCTTTATCCAACAGACTCGTAGCGTTTTGATTATTACTCCCACTGTTGCCCTGACTGTCATTGTCGGGCAATCGTTGGGATTTTTCAATTTGCCTGAATGGAAAATTCGTGATGAATGGGTTCGTCAGCGATCACAGGAGACGATCGCAGATGAAATTGTGATTGTCACAATCGATGAACGCGATATTCAATCGGTGCGTAAATGGCCAATTCCAGATTGGGCATTAGCAAAGTTACTAGAAAAGATTCGGGCGCAGCAACCCAGAGCCATCGGACTGGATCTCTATCGAGATTTACCGGAGGGAAGCGGACATGAAGAACTTGTAAAAATCTTCCGCAGCACTCCTAATTTGATCGGCGTTGAGAAAATCACTGGTGAGCGCGTCAATCCGCCACCGGAGTTGAAGAAACTCGATCAAGTAGGGTTAGCAGATTTGGTGTTGGATGGCGATCGCTTTGTCCGTCGCGCCCTCCTGACGGCAGTTGATGCCAAAGAGCAAAACACGCTCAAAGCTGGGCTAGCAACTCTTGTAGCGCTCAAGTACCTAGAAGCTGACAAGATTACCTTAGAAAGTATTGACCCCAAGCAGCAAAAGTTTCAGTTGGGTAAAGCAATTTACATACCACTAAACAATCAAGAAGCAGGCTACTCTGATGCTGATTCAGGCGGCTATCAAATTCTGCTCAATTGGCATGGAACAGACGCGGCATTTCGGACAGTTGCCATGCGCGATGTCTTAGCAGGGAGAATTCCAGCCAACCTCATGCGCGATCGCATGGTATTTATTGGATCAGCGGCCGCTAGTACCAATGACTTCTTCAACACACCCTTCAGTTCCTCCTGGATCTCTGCCCAAAAAACGATGCCTGGGGTTGTTGTCCATGCCAATATTGCCCATCAACTGGTGCAAGGGGCAAAAACAGGGAAGACAAACCTGTACGGCCTTTCTGGCGGGGCTGTGTCGCTCTGGATTATCTTATGGTCTGCGATCGGTTCTAGTGGTAGTTGGTTCTTATCCAGTCGTAGGCTGCGGATTCTTGGTGGCAAAATTCTCTGGGCAACTATAGGCATCTGTGGTGTGTTTGTGGGGGGTGGCTATGGGATATTTTTACATGGCATTCTGATTCCAGTCACACCCGCTTTAGCCGCATTCATCAGCAGTGTGATTGCAACAACAAATGCCTATAAACAGAGACAGTTAGAAGAAGCAAATCAGCAGCTAGAAATTGCCAATGCTCAACTATTAGATTATTCCAAAACTCTGGAGTTCAAAGTTGAAGAGCGAACTCATGAACTGCTTGAGGCCAAGCAAGCTGCTGATGCTGCTAACGAAGCAAAGAGCGAGTTTTTGGCAAATATGAGCCACGAACTACGCACACCGCTTAATGGCATCCTTGGTTTTGCTCAGGTGCTAGAAGTATCGCCAAATATGACAGAGAAAAATCTGGAAGGTGTCAGCATTATCCACCAATGTGGCACACACCTGCTGATGCTAATCAATGATATTCTCGACCTTTCAAAGATTGAAGCTCGGAAATTAGAATTGGTTGCGACTAATATACATCTGCCCACTTTTTTGCATGGTGTCACTGAAATTTGCAGTATCCGAGCAAAACAGAAAGGGATTTCATTGAATATTTTAATCAGCGATCGCCTACCAGTTGCCATTGAAGTTGATGAAAAGCGACTAAGGCAAGTTTTGATCAACTTACTAGGTAATGCTATCAAATTCACAGACAACGGTAGCGTCAACTTCAAAGTAGATGTCATGAGTCATTCGTCATTGGTCATTGAGCAAGAGTTTAAACAAATGACAAATGACAATGAACAAATGACACATCAGAAGATTCGCTTCCAGATTGAAGATACAGGTATTGGGATGTCATCAGACCAACTAGAGAAAATCTTTTTGGCTTTTGAGCAAGTAGGTGAAGCAGGGCGGAAATCTGAAGGGACTGGCTTGGGATTAGCAATCAGTCAAAGAATTGCGGCATTGATGGGCAGCCAAATTCAAGTACAGAGTCATCTGGGTGAAGGTAGTCTCTTTTGGCTAGATTTGATAGTACCAGTACCAGTTTCCCATGACTGGCAAATAGAAGCAATGTCTAAGACGGGCACAGCAGTAGCCCCAACCCATCAGAAAATCACCGGAATTCGGGGTACTGCGCCTCAAATTCTCATTGTCGATGATGATACTAACCACTGTTTGATGTTGACCAGTTTGCTCCAAGAAATTGGCTGTCAAACCCTGGAAGCAAGCGATGGCAAATATGCGCTACAGATGGTAACTGAACATCACCCGGATGTGATTCTCCTTGATTTAGCTATGCCTAACATGGATGGCTTTGAGTTAATGGTTCATTTACAAGAAAATCCACAAACTCGTTCTATTCCAATTATTGTCTCTAGTGCCAGCGTCTTCGAGGAAAGTCGGCAACGGAGTTTTCAGGCAGGGGCCACAGCATTTTTGCCAAAACCTCTGCAAATTGATGAACTATTTAATGCACTGCGTTCTGCCTTCGAGGCAGCAGCGAAGCTATCGCTGCTAAAAGTGGAGTGGATTTACGATCAATCCACACCTCAAAAGTCATTTTACCAGCCTGAGCAGAAAGCTGATGCTGAATTGGTTCTGCCATCACAGGATGTTTTACAACAACTTTATCATCTGGCAATGATGGGAGATATTCTGGCAATTGAGGGAATCATAAAAGAGTTAATTAAGCAAGACGGTCAGCTAACTCCTTTCGCAAATGAGTTGAGCAAATTTACTGTCAACTTCCAAACCGGAAAAATCCGTAAGTTCCTTAAATCTTTTGTAATAACCGAGTCACGTCAATGATGATCGAACCTCTCTTAAAGCCAATGCATATCCTTTTGGTAGATGACAATCCCAACAATCTTAAAGTGCTATCAGAAGCGATTCAGGGATATGGCTGGAAAACACTGATGGCAACCGATGGAGAATCCGCCATCGAACAAACAGAATACGCTGCTCCCGATCTTATTCTCCTAGATGTCATGATGCCCGGTATTGATGGATTTGAAACTTGCCGCAGGTTGAAAGCTAATTCCATCACTCAGAATATTCCGATCATTTTTATGACTGCCTTGGCCGATGCCACAGACAAAGTGAAAGGGCTGGAAATTGGTGCAGTTGATTATATTACCAAACCCTTCCAGCAAGAAGAAGTCATTGCTCGATTAAAGTTACATCTGAAAATCTCCCATCTTACCCGTACCCTCGAACAAAGAGTGCAAGAACGCACCGCCGAATTAACCCAATCTCTCCAACAGTTACAAAACACCCAACTACAACTAATCCAGAGTGAGAAAATGTCCACTCTTGGACAACTTATTGCAGGGATAGGTCATGAGATTAATAACCCGATTGGTTTTATTAGTGGAAATTGCTCTCATATTGAGGGATATGTCAAGGATCTCCTACGTTTAGTAAATCTCCAACAGCAAAAGCTACCACATCCAGACCCAGAAATTGAAGAACTTGTTGAAGAAATTGACTTAGAGTATCTGGTTGAAGATTTACCAAAAATTCTGAGATCAATGGATCAGGGAATTAGTCGTTTGAGGGATATCAGCCTTTCTCTAAGAACCTTTGCTCGATCTGATATCTCATCTATGGTAGAGTTTCAGATTCACGAAGGAATTGATAGTACCTTAATGCTATTAAAACATCGGCTCAAAGACCAAGGAGAACGCCCTATAATCGAGGTTGTCAAACAATATGGTGAGTTACCTCCAATCTCTTGCTATCCCGGACAACTGAATCAGGTATTTATGAATATTGTCGCCAATGCTATTGATGCATTTGATGACCTCTATCAAAACCGCTCAGTTCAGGAAATAGCTACTGCTAACCCTTACACCATCACGATCGCTACATCAGTCCAGCATCAGCAACAAACCGTGACAATTTGCATCGAAGATAACGCTCTTGGTATGCCTCCTGAAGTGCAAGCTAGAATTTTTGAGCCATCTTTTACAACTAAGGCTGTGGGAAAGGGAACTGGGCTAGGATTAGCTATTAGCTACCAAATTATTATCGATAAACACAATGGACAAATCAACTGTTCGTCAATTTCTGGTCAGGGAACGAAGTTTATTATTACTCTAGCAACTTCAGTAGACCGAAAAGTTCTGCGTTAGCGTTCGCGGAGCGTCTCGTAGAGAAGCTCACCGTTCGCGTAGCGTTCCGTTAGGAAAGGTATCGCTTTAGGGTAGTGACCTGTAGGATCAGATTTGTGCCGAATAAACTTTTATACTTTCATATAACCAAAATTTATAAAGACAATCTAATTGAAATGTCCTCATAAGTTTCTCAAACTTTTCTCTTATCATCTTAACTTTAAGAATCAGAAACATTGACAAAAAGGCGAAGGCTAAAAACTTTTTAATGCGACAGATGTATAAATGCTTAATAGCTGATAATAAGAACTTTAGTTCTTGACTTTCAAGCACTAAAGTCCTTACTCTACGGGTTTGTTAGTCGCTCATGGAGGAAACCACCAAGACCGCGCGAACTCACTACAAACCACAAATCAAATTTTTAAATCACGCAGTGCCAGACGAATTTGCTCCAAACGTCTGCGGTTTACACCAAAATCCGAGTCTCCAAGACGTGATGCCGAACGCAGATGAATTACTGACTCATTAGCAGGGAAATAAAACTCGACATCATCCACAAATTTGAATATCCGACTCTTAGAAAGAGCATGGATGTAATTATCTGTCTGTTGGATAACCTCTGTACGTGGAACAACACTAAGAACCTTGAGTAAAGTTGCTCGTGCTGTATTGAGGTCTACATGATATGCGATCGGGTCAATGCTATGTTTGGAATCAGCATCTTGACTGACAGCACAGTTCGGAGAAGGGGGACAAGGAGCAAGATGACTATTGTCAACTCCCAAGCTAGAAGTGGCCGCCCAGGTGGCAGCAGGAAGTATGAAGATGCTAGTCAGGCTGAAGAATATTACAAAGATAATACTCCACAGAAGTCGTTGCACGTACTTCATTTCCCCGTTCACAGAGCATTCCGTAGGAAAGGGGTATGTTTTTAGCAGAGGGAACATGATCTATTTACTCATTGTTAAGAAACATAAATATACCTGAAACACTCACCAATGACAAATAAGAAATGATCCATAGCCTTCACAAGTTCCTCAAACTCTTTATAGAACCATAAGGGAAAAATCAAATGTATTTCTGCACCTGGTAGGCGTACAGAGTTTGTAGTTGAGATTCCTATGAAGCAGACGTGGTAAGCAAATATATATACTCATTTGGGATTTTCTAGGTTTTTAGAGCTAACCCAAGCGTATTAATTTCTGGTCACACCTTTGACATAATCTTGCAATGGCTTTGTCAATACGATCTGCAATAGTTTACTCATCAAACTGTTTAACGGAACTAGGCAGGTAATCCCTGCCTTTTTTAATCAATGCCCTCTAGCACTGCATTGCCTTGCTATTTAATATTTGTGAGGGGTCTAAGTCCCTCGCTTATGAGACTTCCAAGAAATAAATTATCCAATCTTGTGGGGTGGACATCTTGTCCGCCCCACAAGAAGTAGTTAGAGTATTTTTTTATTTGGAAGTCCCTACATTGCGCGACAAGTTTTGCGGTGGGGTCAAAATTCCCTATGCATTACTTAATTACGAATTACGAATTACGAATTACGAATTATTTTAATTATGGACGATTCCCCTTTACCTGAGAATTACTAATAGAAAATCCTCGACGAGTAGGTTTAATATTAGCTAATTCCACCTGAAAACTTACCTTATCGCTCATTTCCCCGCTTCTCGCTTCCAAAGTCCACTTACCAGGACGTAAATTCCAAAATAAAGCATTAGCTGGGTTTGTATCTAACTTTTCGCCATTTAGCCACCATTCTACAGATGCAGATTTATTTCCCGCTAGCTTAAATTCGAGTTTTTGCTTTGCTTCTTCACCCGGATAGAGTAAAAATAAATCGCCATGATGGGGAGATAAAATTCTCAAATTGCTAGAAACAAGACTCGATTGCTGTTGTTTTGCCAACCACTCGTTATACTCTGGTGGTAAATTAAATTGATTGTCACTTTCGTAGCCAATTTTATCTTCTGGATAGAAATATTCCTGCACCACTGAGGTACAATCTGGTGTTGGTCGTAACCCCGAAATTGCACAAATAGGTAATTGCACTAAACCTTCTGGAGGCGGAAAAGCTGCTGGTTCTTGATGTTCGTGCAAGTGTAACATAATTCGATTCCACAAAGGTGCAGCCCCTGTCACACCTGAGACTTGTCGCATCGGTTCGCCGTTGAAATTGCCTACCCAAGTAGCGACGGTGTAATCGGTAGTGAAGCCAACTGTCCAAGTATCACGAAAATTGGAAGAAGTGCCAGTTTTGACAGCAACAGGAAAGGGTAAATTTAATACTGAGTCTACACCAAAGGCTGTCGCACGAGAATGATTATCACTGAGGATATGAGTGATTAATTGCCATATTGTCGTCGAATTTTGGATTTTAGATACTTCGACTGCGCTCAGTACAAGTTTGGGATTTTGGATTGGGAAATCAGAAAATGTGCTTACTAGCGGCGTAGCTTCTCCGAGTCGTGCCATAGTAAGGTAGGCACGGGCTAATTCCCATAAACTGACTTCGCCACTACCGAGAGTTAAACCTAAACCATAATGTTCTGGGGTTTGATTGAGGTTTTCAAACCCAAGTTGATGGAGTCGTTCTAAGAAAGTTTCCACACCTACTTTTTCTAAAACCCTTACTGCGGGTACATTTAGAGAATTTGCTAAGGCGATTCGCACCCGCACAGGGCCAAGAAACCTTTCGGTATAATCAGTTGGGCTGTAAAGTCTTGCACCGGGAATTGCATAACGGGTAGGGACATCTGCCAAAATTGTATTTGGACGAATTAAGCCTTTTTCTAAAGCTAATTCATACACAAATGGCTTGAGGGTAGAACCTGGTTGACGTAGGGCTTGCACTCCATCATTGCGTCCTAGTTTGGCTTGATTAAAGTAATCAGGTGAACCGACATAAGCCAATACTTCACCAGTGTGATTGTCAATTACCAACGCAGCTGCATCATGAACATTATTAGCGGCGAGGGAAAAAATCACCTGCTGTACCTGTGCTTCGACAAACTGCTGTAAAGGGCGATTTATAGTCGTGCGAATAACGGATTTATCGCCCCAGCCCTGCTTTTCAAGGGGAGTTGGGGGGATTTGATTGGCTAACCAAAATAAAAAGTGTGGTGCGGCGATAATTCCTCGTGGGCGAGATTGAAACACAACTTTTTCGGTGTGTGTTCGGGCTGCGATCGCTCCACTAATATACTTTTCCTCTACCATACGATTAAGGACGTATTTTTGTCGCTGCTTCAACCGTTGCCAATGTTCATAAGGGTTAAAGTATGTGGGATTATTAGGGATAGCGGCCAACAAACTAGCTTGGGCAAGATTCAACTCACTCGCTGGGATAGAAAAATAAGTCTGTGCGGCTGCTTCTACACCATATATATTCCCGCCCATTGGTAGCCGATTAATGTATGCAGAGAGAATTTCATCTTTATTCATCCCTGCTGTTAACCGCCAAGATAGCCAAATTTCACTCAGTTTACCAGAGAAGCTGCGGGGGACAGGATCTAACATTCGCGCCAACTGCATAGTAATAGTAGAAGCGCCGGAAACAATTCGTTTCGCGTGGATGGCTTCTTTGCTGGCGCGGATAACAGCTTTCATATCCAACGCGCCGTGATGGTAAAAGCTGCCATCTTCGGCGGCTAAAATGGCATGTGTAAACTGGGGCGAAACTTGATTTAGTGCGACTACTGATGTATGTTCTTGGTCACGGGTGAGTAATGTTCCTAATGGTAAACCATTGCGATCGCTAAATTGCATTGCCAACTGA
The DNA here is from genome assembly GCF_017115105.1 of Nostoc sp. NMS2. GTDB lineage: Bacteria > Cyanobacteriota > Cyanobacteriia > Cyanobacteriales > Nostocaceae > Nostoc. Next base: position 43,767 of record NZ_JABXKH010000157.1, on the reverse strand, counting down.
TTTTGGGCAATATCTGCGACCCGGACGGGTGCAAAATAAGGTAACGAGCGGATAATCAGGCAGATTAGCAGTACAGCTAGGATAACTTTGCTACTATGCCTCATTTGGAGTAGCGATCGTAAAATTAGTTTCATCAGGGAATCCCTACCCAAGAAAACCTACCTTAATTTTGACGCACTGATTACATCTACATCAGCAAATATATCAAATCCTTAATAATTTATTTAAAATCACTTAGCAGATGTAAATTAATATTTGCAGAAATTAAATACTTATTCATAGTTAAGAATTGTAGTGATTTTTAGGAACAATCACAATTGATTGGTTATCTATGTAAATAAACATAGTTAAATCCAAAATCTAGGTAAAAAATAGTCATCTAGCATCCTTTATTCGTCTTGGCATTGCCAACTCAATAAGGTATGCAAACTTTTGTTCGCTATAACTTGTGAATTTTTTATTTTGAACTACTAAAAATATGATTATAAAATTTTTACTCCGTTCCTACCATAAAATTCTCTATTTCTTACTTAGCGTCCTTGGCGTACTTGGCGGTTCGTTAAAAAAAATTAGCCATTCCTCACGCCAGAAGAGAAGGATACAGTTTCTTCTTCTCTTTACGTTTACATTAGCGATGACAGGATGTAATTTTTTTAGTATCAACTCAAATAAAGAACAACTCCCAGCAGTATCCCCAATCACACCACCAAAATTGCCAGACTGGATTGAACAAATAAGTCCCATTGGCGATGCAAAACCTCTCAACCAAATCCGCATTCGTTTTAAAGAAGCTTTAATCCCAGTTGAAAGTCTTGACAATCCAGAACAACAGAAAATCTTAGAAAAATTTGCTCTTTGGCCGCCTTTACCCGGTCAATTTCGCTTTTTGACACCGCGCATGGTAGGCTTTCAAGCTGAGAAAGCATTGCCAATAGCGACAAGATTTCAAGTCACTCTCAAAGCAGGTTTAGCCGATTTAAAAAATCATCGCTTAGACAAAGATTTACCTTGGACTTTCAACACCGAATCTATTAGTTTAACTAATTTACCCGGTGTCAATCCCATTGAGAAGGCTGATATCGAACCAATTGATTTACAACAAAAGCTACAAGTTACTTCCAACGTAGAATTAAATTTAGCTTCTATACAAGAACATTTACAGTTAATTCCTGAAGGACAAAACAAGGGTGTAGGCTTCAAAGTCGAATTAAACAAAGAAGAAAAACCATTAAAAAATGAAGAAAATCCTTTAGAAAAATTTGACCCTTCAACCCGCAATTGGATTTATAATCTTATCCCCCAGCAAAATCTCGAAAAGGCAACCCCTTATCGCCTAGTCTTTTCTCCTGGAATACTCCCTGCTTATGGCAATCTTCCGACAGAGAAAGAATTTGCCAGTAAGTTAGTAACTTATTCACCTTTGGCATTCCAGAAAATTAACTTTTACGGACAGCCAGATTCAGGTGGAACATTTGGACGATTTATTAAAGGCAGTCCTCAGCTAGAATTTAATAACGTTCTACTGCCAGATTCAGCTAAAGAAAGTATTACCATTAATCCAGCGCCAAAAGACATTTCGAGAATCATCCAAATAAATGATGAAGATAAAATTGTCGGCATCAATCCTTATGCGCTAGAACCTGCTAAAACTTATACAATTACTATCGGCGGAAATCTCAAAGATAAGTTTGGGCAGACTTTGGGTAAACCTGTCACACTTAAATATGATACTGGAGATTTAGCTGGGGATATCTGGGTACCATCAGATTTGAATATTTTCCCCACAGGTAAAAATTTACAGCTAAATATTAGTACCGGAAATCTACCAGAATCTAAATACAAAGCAGCTTATCGAGCAGTTAAACCAACAGATTTAGTTTATTTTAATAATAGTAATGATTTATTACCACAACCTTCTGATTGGCAAAGCTTTAAGGTATTGGGTAAGAAAAATCAATCAGTTGATATTGCTGTTCCTCTCCGAGAAAAAATAAGTGCAGCTACAGGAATGTTAGCTTATGGAGTGCAAGCCCGCACTAATAAATATCAGGAGAATGGAAAGGAATTATGGCGAGAACCTACTACTTATGGCATGGTTGAATTGACGAATTTGGGCGTATTTACTCAGTGGTTTCCTGAATCAGGTTTAATTCGCGTCAATCATCTTACAGATGGTTCACCAGTTCAAGCGGCTGCTGTGGAAATTTATCAATCAAAATTACAAGCAAAATCTCGCCCTGAACCAGTACCTTGTGCAACGGGTAAAACTAATGAAAATGGAATTTTTAGAATTGTTCGTGAAGGATTACAGCAATGTTATCCTGGGAATGAAAGTTCTAGTAAATCACCACAATTATTAGTAATTGCCCGTGAAAACCAAGACTGGGCATTCGCTAGAACTGAAGAATATAGCGGCGTTTATGGCTACGGTATTGATGCAGGTTGGCAAGATGGTAAGCCAGAATCACGCGGGATAATTTTCTCAGACAGACAGTTATATCAACCAGGCGAAAAAGCTTGGTTTACTGGTTTTGCTGGCTTATTGCAAAATGGCACAATTCAGCAAGATAAAAATGCCGTTTACCAATTAACTTTAGTAAATCCTGATGGACAAAAGACCAACTTAGGTACGCAAACTACAAATGAATTTGGCACATTTTCTCTGGAATTACCAATCAAAACTACTCAGCGCTTAGGCTATCATACAATCCAGGCTAAGGGTAAAAATGGACAAGAACTTTCTGGAGAATTTCGGGTAGCTGAGTTTAAGCCACCCAACTTTAAAGTCGAACTCAATCTCGATAAAGAATTTGCTTATATTGACGATAAAGTTGATATTAATGCTACCAGCAATTATTTATTTGGTGCCCCTGTAGAAGGTGGAGAAGCAAAATACTTTATTACTCGTCAACAAGCTAATTTTCTTCCCAAAGGTTGGGAAGAATTTACTTTTGGTCGGCAGTGGTTATGGCCAGAGGAAACTCCTACTATATCTAGTGATGTGTTGCAAAATAATGCCCAACTAGATGCTAATGGTAAAAGTAGTCAAACAGTGAGTGTGGCTAATGATTTACCATATCCTATGACTTATCAAGTAGATGTACAAGTTGCAGATGTTTCTAATCTATCTGTAGCGAATTCCAAAACTTTTACAGCTTTACCAAGTAATCGTCTAATTGGGTTAAAAAGTAATTTTATTACTGATGCTGGTAAGGCTTTTCCTATTGATGTGGTTGTCACTGATCCTACAGGAAAACCGATAACAGGTCAACGAGTGCGCCTGGAATTACAAGAGATTAAATACAGCAGCGTCACCCAATTAGTTGAAGGTAGCCGAACGCCAAAAAATCAAGTTGAATATAAAACAGTCGGACAAACAGAAATTACATCTGCTAACAATCCGCAATCGGTAAGTTTGACAGCACCGGAATCTGGTTCATACCGGATTAGAGTGAATTTTAGCGATGCAAAATCCGAATTAAGTGCCACAGACTTACAAATTTGGGCAACTGGAGAAAATCCAGTATTTTGGGGTTCGAGAGAAAAAGATATCTTAGAAGTTAAATTAGATAAACAAGAGTTTAAACCTGGTGAAACCGCTACAGTACTAATTCAATCTCCTTATCCAGATGCAGAATTGTACTTTGCTGTGATTAAAGACAAACCCCTTTATCAGCAAGTTACCAAAATTCAAGGAAGCGCACCACAAATTCAGTTTCAAGTTACGCCAGAAATGCTGCCAAATGCAGCCATTGAAGCTGTCTTAGTCAGACAAGGTAAACCCATAAGCCAAGTGGAAGCGGGAAGTTTAGATAACTTGGTGAAGATTGGTTTTGCATCTTTTAAAGTTAACTTAGAGGATAAGTATTTAAAACTGCAAGTTAAGCCAGTGCAAGCATCATTAGAACCTGGTGCAGAAGAAACAATACAATTGGAATTGAAGGATAATCAAGGCAATCCCACCAAAGGACAGTTTACAGTCATGGTGGTAAATGAGGCGGTGTTACAACTTTCTGGTTATCGTCCACCAGATTTAGTGGATACAGTTTATGCAGAACAGACAATATCTACCCGTTTTAGCGATAATCGCCCAGATGTCATATTACAACCACAAGATGTAGCTAAACCCAAAGGTTGGGGTTATGGCGGTGGTTTCTCAACCGGTGCAGCTAATACTCGCACTCGCACCGATTTTAAAGCCTTAGCCTATTACAACGGTTCTGTCCTCACTGATGCTAATGGGAATGCACAGGTAACTTTTAAATTGCCGGATGATTTAACTACATGGCGAGTGATGGCTGTGGCCACTGATGGAAATCTGCATTTCGGGAATGGGGACGCGACGTTTATCACCACCAAGCCACTGCTAACTAATGCCATCTTGCCACAATTTGCCCGTCCAGGCGATCGCATTCTCGCTGGTTTATCCGTCACCAACAACACCGGAAATACAGGAAATATCTCAATTAATGGCGAACTTAGCGGTAATGTAAAGTTTGCTGACAAAAACCCCACAACTACTGCTTTGCAAACCAAAGCTGAATCTGCAACTCACGCTTATCGCTTTCCAATGGTGGCGGATAGTCTGGGAGTTGGGAAGGTTCGCTTTACCACTCAGCTAAATGGCACAGCCGCAGATGCTTTTGAAGTTCCTTTGGAAATTAAGCCAATTGAAATTACAGAACAAGTTGTTGAAACTGGTGTAATCCCCCCAACCCCCCTTACGAAAGGGGGGGATAATGTGAAAATTCCCCTGAATGTTGATAAAAATACCTTCCCTGATGCGGGAGGTTTAGATATTCAGTTGGCGAGTACTCTAATACCGGAAATTCAAGCACCAGCAAAGCAGGTTTTAGAAGATAATGATTTGCCATTCACAGAACCGGCAGCGAGTCAATTAATGATTGCGGCTAATTTGCAAACTATCACCCAAAAATATGGTCAAACCTTTGCAGAATTTAATCCTAGCCAACAAGCTAATTTAGCAATCGAACAATTACAAAAACTCCAAATAGCCGATGGTGGTTTTGCTGCTTTCCCCGGACAGGAAAAATCTGACCCTTGGGTTTCTGCTTATGCGGGTGAATCTTTGGCTAAAGCCAGTCAGGTGTTCCCTAATTTAATCGATTCTGGAATGCTGTCTCGCCTGAAAGCCTATTTACAAAAAGTTCTGGCGAATCCTGGAGAATACGATTTTTGCAAACAACTACTCTGTAAAAGGCAACTGCAAATTAATGCTTTAATCGCCTTAGTAGAACTGGGAGATAAACGCAATACTTTTCTTGCAGATATTTATGAACAGCGCAATAATTTTGATTTAGTAACTCAAATTAAACTAGCGCGATATTTATCTCAATTCCCAGAATGGCAAGATGAATCTCAACAATTATTAAACAAGCTGCAACAGAATATCTATGAAACTGGTCGCACAGCAGTTGTGAGTTTACCCAGCAGTTGGGGATGGATGAGTTCATCTACGACGACGCAAGCGCAAGCTTTACGCTTATTTATTGCCAAACAAAGTAAACCCGAAGTTATCGATAAGTTATTCCAAAGTCTTCTCGCACTACGACGGGATGGCACATGGCAAACTAACTATAATAATGCTCAAGCATTAACAGCTTTGGTCGATTATAGTCAACTGCAACCCACACCGCCGAATTTTGTTGCTACTGTGCAATTAGCTAATAATAAGTTAGGAGAAAATCATTTTGATGGCTACAAAAATCCTAGCTTACAGCTAAATGTGCCAATGAATCAATTACCTCGTGGTCGTAATGATTTAACGCTGCAAAAATCAGGTAATGGCACTTTACACTATCTGGTTGCTTATAATTATCGCTTGCAGGGAAATCAACCAGGTAAGTTTAACGGTTTACGCATAACGCGAGAAATTAGTCAAGTAAATGAAGAGAAAGTTTTACAAAAAACCGGGATTTACGCTTTCGATAAACCCTTGACTTTAGCCTCTGGACAGGTGTTTGATATTGGTTTAGAAATCATCTGCGATCGCCCCGTGGATCATATAATAATAAAAGATCCCCTACCAGCAGGCTTTGAGGCGGTGGATGCAAGTTTTCAAACTACCACGGCTGCATTACAAGCAAAAGCCGATAGCTGGGAACTTGGGTTTAAGAATGTGTACCGCGATCGCATTATCGCATACGCCGACCACCTGGAACCAGGAGTTTATAGCTTGCATTACTTAGTCCGTTCTGTCACCCCTGGGACATTTTCCTGGCCTGGCGCAGAAGTTCACCTGCAATATGCACCAGAAGAATTTGGGCGTACTGCTGAGTCTACATTGATATTGGAGGATGGAAAGTAATCAATTCATCTTCCAATGGCTCTAGGTAAAGTTCTATTGCTTCTTGGATATTCTCTAATGCTTCTTCTACTGTTTCTCCTTCGCTGATACAGCCAGGAAGTGAGGGAACATGGACGGTGTATCCGCCTTCGTTACTGGGTTCTAATACAACTTGGAGTTTCATAACTTGGCAATGAACTTACTTTTCTATTTTTAATGATTTTTAGCCATCGCATTGTAATTGAAGCATGAAAATTTGAAAGGAGCGATCGCACTTAAGATGTAAGAAAGGGAATCTAGAATTGACTATTCGTTATTTACTGGATAGCAATATTTACCTGGAATGGGAGTCATTTCAGGATTTATCTGGTGAATCATCATCAATAAACAATCTTTTTTTACTGCGCTTCAACTGTTTCCAAAGTGCTTTAATCTGTTTGTAAGCATCTTCTGGGGCAATCCTACCGCCATTTGCCAAATCATCGCTGCAATAACTCCAGCGCACCGGAAGAACATCGGTAGTTATACAAAAGATAAAGCCCAACTTTAAGGTAAAGAGTCAATTGATGTTATTCCTGATTACTGAAAATTCTGAATAGGAATTTCGATTTGAAATTCAGTTCCCTTACCTAATGCAGAGATACAACTGAGTTTACCCTGGTGCTTTTCGACAATAATCTGATGACTGATTGATAACCCTAAACCAGTTCCTTGACCAACAGGTTTAGTAGTGAAAAAGGGATTAAATATCTGTTCCTGAATCTCTGACTTCATACCAAGTCCATTATCTTTGATACTAATTAAAATCCTCTCATTGTCTACAACAAAAGTTTTTATTTGAATAGTTGGTATCTTAGTTCCAGACTGCCAATATTGCATATTCTCCTTTAAGGCATAAATTGCATTATTGATAATATTCATAAAAACCTGATTCAACTGGTTTGCATAACAACTAATCTTGGGCAGTTGACCATATTCTTTAACTATCTGAATATCAGGTAATTTATTTGGTAGTGTCAACTGATGATTTAGAATCATCAATGTATTATCTATGCCTTCATGAATATCTACAGATTTAATTTTTGCTTCATCTAGTCGTGAAAAGTTGCGTAAGCCCAGAACAATGTCTGTAATTCGCTCACTACCTGTACTCATAGATGCCATTAATTTAGGTAAATCGTCACACAAGTAATCCAGTTCGATAGATTTTATTTTGGCTGCTATGGTGGGATTTATTTGGGGATACTGCTCTTGAAAAACCGCAATTAAATCTAGTAAATCATTGATATACTGATTTGCATATCTGAGATTACCAGTAATAAAACTCACAGGATTGTTAATCTCATGAGCAATCCCTGCTACCATTTGTCCTAGACTTGACATTTTTTCACTATGAACCAGTTGAGCTTGTGTCTTTTGTAAGTCCAGTAGAGCCTTTCTTAATTCAGATGTACGTTCTAAAACCTTTCGTTCTAATTCATTGTTAGCCTTTTGTAAAGCTGCTGCGGCTCTGTAGGTTTCTGTAGCAATACTGGCAATATGGGTGGCGGTTTTCAGAATTTCTAGATGATGCTGAGTCGGATGACAAGGAAATTTATGAGATATAGCAAATGTCCCTAAAACTTCACCAGTTTGCGAAGTAAAAGGTGATGACCAACAAGCTCTAATGTTATAACTCAAAGCGAAATCTCGGAAATCAGCCCATAAAGGATCATTAGCAATATCAGTAGCAAATACTGAATCTCCTCTATAAGCAGCAGTACCACAAGAACCACAAAATTCACCAATCATCAAACCATCAACACCCTTAGCATATTCTTCTGGGAGAGTGGGTGCTGCTCCTCCCCGTAGTCGCCGCTTGTCTTCATCTACAACTAAAATAGAGCAATACGCCCCAGGTAATTGTTGCTCTAACAACACACAAAGGTTGTTAAAAATTTCATATAGGTTGACTCCAAAGGCAACTTGTTCTAAAACTTGGCTTTGGGTGTACACTAATGCTTCAGAACGCTTGCGTTCAATTGCTGTTGCTAAAATATGGGTTATAGATTGTAAAAAATGAACGTCATCTGAAGAAAAATTCTTCGCCTCAGTAGCATATATTTCTAGCAAACCTAAAGGCTTACTCTCACCTGGAATTAGCACACTCAAACCAGTAACGCTATCACCAGGAGAGGGAATAGTTAAATCATCTATCTTACAATTGGGTGTGTTAAAATTAACGATTAACTGAGTGTTCTCCAACAACTTTTGTATTTGGTGATTAGTTGTGACATTAATCTCAGCAAAGTCTGTTTCTAAAGGTTTCTCGCCAATGCTAGCTACTTGACGCAAAGCATTACTATCTGAAAGTAATTGCCAGATTCTACTGTATTTGACATTGAGTATTTGAGCTACTAAAGCGACTGTATCTTGGAATAAATACGATAATTCCAGTCCTGATAGTGCTTTTTGTCCAAGTGCATTCACTGCGGATTGATAGCTGAAATTCATCGATGAATTATCAAAATTATGCCAGTTATTGTTTGACTGACTTGTTTTGCTTGATGCCTCTAAATTTAAGTTCATAAACGAATATTATTTGTTCTGCGTATCTAATAGTTCCCTAAAAAACTTAGAATCTCAACCTACTTCTCAAAACTTTAAGATAATGGAATATTTATAAATCAAAGATAAAGTAAATTAAGCACATCTAAATTAATCTTGACAAAAATCTTTGTTCATGTGTAGAACAATAATCAGATTTATCGTTTGATATCATGTGCGGTTAATTACTTCTGATTATTGCTTTTGCCCTTGGCGTATCGTCTTTGCAAGTAGAAGGGTACAAAACGAAGTAAGCGGTTAAAGATTTAGCTGGCACGTTTTCAGATGCGAGACAAATCTTGTTATTTTACGATTACCAACTGCGTTACACCCGCCATTCCTCGCCAGCCGAAAAATTTACCAATAGGTTCCGCCCGTTGAATTGCAATACGAGTTAAATCACCACCGACTCGTTCATGCCATTGAAATAAAGTTTGCTCACCCTCTACCGTCACCACATTTGCCACCAAACGTCCACCCGGCCGCAATACTTCCCAGCAAACATCAAAAAGTCCCGTTGCTGTCACCCCACCACCAATAAAAATGGCATCTGGTGCAGGCAAATCTTTCAGAGCATGGGGCGCTTTCCCTTCAATGATTTGCAGATTTGGAGTACCGAGAGTGGCGGCATTATCGGCAATATAGAGTAGTCTAGATGAATTTTGCTCGATCGCGATCGCTCGACACCGAGCATTACTCCGCATCCATTCAATAGAAATTGAGCCACAACCCGCGCCAACATCCCACAATAGCGCTCCCGGTGTGGGAGCCAAAGCTGCTAGGGTGATTGCCCTAACTTCACGCTTTGTTAATTGTCCATCGTGGTGGTAAGCGTTATCTGGCAATCCTGGTAATCTTGGCAAAGGGATAACCCCAGGATCAGCAATACAATAAACTGCGATCGCATTTAAAGCCGCAATTTCAGTTTCATTCCAAGATGCAGCCGTCCCTTCGATAATTCTTTCATAAGCGCCGCCCATCCGCTCCAAGACGGTGATTTTGCTGCCCCCGTAGCCGCGATTTGTCAAAATTTGAGCAACAACGGCGGGTGTGTCCTTCCCTTCGCTCAAAATCAACAGTCGCGCTTCTGGATAGATATAAGACTGAATTAGGGAGGATGGACGACCATTCAAACTCAAGGTTTCTACCTCAGTTAAAGACCATCCAACCCTGGCACAGGCGAGGCTGAAGGCTGAAGGTGCGGGGATAATCGTCATTTCAGAGACGGGAATTCGCCGCATCAAGGTGACACCAATGCCATAACACATAGGGTCGCCACTTGCAAGTACGCAGATTGACTCACCCCGACGCTTGATGATTTCGTCTACAGAAGTGCTAATGGGAGATGCCCAGACTAGTTTCTCACGTTGATCGTCTGTAGGCAACATTGCCAAATGGCGATCGCCTCCGACAATTACTTTAGCTTGATCGACTAGAGAAAGAGCGATCGCGCTTAACCCCTGTAATCCATCTTCCCCAATGCCGACGATAGAAAGCCATTTCTCTGTCATGCTAATTCATGATTAATACTTTAATTAGCGACTAAAAACAAGTAATCTTCTTGATTGTTTTTATACTTATTGACAATCTCAGTAATGTGTCCTGTATTAATATCTGCTGCTAACCTTTGACATCCTGTTGTGATTTCATTTGCCGAAGCTAACAACGCAAAGGTAGAAATTCCAGCGCGGACATTTTCATCTAAATATATTTCAGGACGATATTTCCCACTATATAAAAATAAGTCTTGTAAATTTTCTGAAATAGAATAAGGTTCGATGCTGACTGAGTTAAAGCCTGCCTCATTGAGAGCATATCTAACCTTTTCTAAACTTGGCATATTTTCAGCATATTTATGTATAGCCTCTGGAAAATATTCGACTAACCAATATTTGCTCATTTGCTCTGGTGTGGCAGTAAATAATACAAAATAACCAGCCGCCAATACACGATAAACTTCCTTAAAAACAGGAGTTAGTGCAGCAAAATGATGTATTGCCAGCGTGCATAACACACCAGAGAAAGTCCCATTAGCATAAGGTAATGCTTCAGCTTCTGCAACTTGCCAAAGTACAGCGTTACTCTTATTTGTAGCAGCATCAATCATCTGTTTTGACTGGTCTACTCCATGCCAAACACCACCATGTTTTGCTAAAGCTAGTGTGTAATTTCCAGTGCCACATCCTATATCAAGATATGAAAAATCTGATTTTACCTGAAGGTGAACAGCTAATCGGGCAGCAATTTCAGGATCAGCGCGACGAGTCAAATCATAGCTTTTGCCAATTTGCTCATAAACAGCCATTTATTGAATTTCTCACAATTTTTGAAAATAGTAAATAGTTTTGATGGTTTATAGTCAGGACTTTAGTGCTTTCAAAAGAAGGAATAAAGTCCTGACTACAAACTTGATAACTGATATTGGTGTAGTGTTTCGCCAAGAAATGAAATTAATAATTGATTGCTGTTAAACCAGTGCTGTTGTTGCTTTCACAGCAAAAATCTTCTCAATCACATCTTCTACCACCTTATCTGGTGTAGAAGCACCAGAAGTGATTCCTACGACAATTTCACCATCTGGCAACCAATTTTCTGTAGTCGTTAACTGCCCATTTAATTGTCGATGTTCTATAGAATCTCCTGATTTAATCCGTTCAACAGTATCAATGTGATAAGAAGGTATTCCTCGCTCAAAAGCAATTTGTTGCAATTGAGTAGTATTTGATGAATTAAACCCACCAATTACTACCATTAAATCTAAATTATGCTCCACCAATTCCAACATTGCATCTTGCCGTTCTTGAGTGGCATCACAGATAGTATTGAAGCTTTGGAAATGCTGATTTAACTCAATGGGGCCATACTTCTGCAACATAGTCCGCTCAAAAAGCTTGCCGATTTGCTCAGTTTCGTCTTTAAGCATCGTAGTTTGATTAGCAATGCCAACTCTTTCTAAATCACGATCGGGGTCAAATCCGGCTGAACAAGCTTTAGCAAATTTTGTCAGAAATTCTTCACGATTCCCACCATTGAGAATATAGTCAGCAACATAAGCTGCTTCTGATAAATTCAACACAATCAAATACTTGCCAGCAAAGGAACTAGTAGCGACTGTTTCTTCGTGCTTATATTTCCCGTGAATTATTGATGTATAATCGATTTTTTTGTGCTTTTCTACTGTATTCCAAACTTTAGATACCCAAGGACAAGTTGTATCAACAATTTTGCAGCCTTTATCGTGAAGTATCTGCATTTCTTGAACGCTAGCCCCAAAAGCTGGTAGTATCACTACATCACCAGTGCCAACAACAGAAAAGTTTTTATTCTTTCCTTCAATAGGGATGAATTCTACTGCCATCTCCTGCATTCGCTGATTTACAGAAGGGTTGTGGATAATCTCGTTAGTAATCCAGATGTGTTCTGTGGGGAAGTGCTGACGGGTTTCGTATGCCATAGCTACAGCGCGTTCTACACCCCAGCAAAAGCCAAAGGCTTGTGCTAGTCTGATCGTCACATCATCCCGTTGCAGAATGTAATTGCGATCGCGAATTTCTTGAATCAAGTTACTCTGATACTCAGATTGCAACTGGGTGGCAACTTCTGCTTGATGACCAAAGCCTTTTCGATTGTAATTTTCTGAATGTTGCAGGCTGCGCTTAAAAGCTTTTGTATCCATTAGATTTGTTTACTTAAACCACTATTTTGTATTTTCTCGCACCCAGACGCGATTTATAAGAAAAATGCTGAAAACCCTTTTTCTCGTGAAGGACGTTAATAGGGTTTTAATTTGATCTCGCTATAAATCTGCAATGCAGAACGCCAAACTATATAGCCTTCGGGACTTAAGTGTAAGCCATCAGTAGTAAATTCCCGGCGGAGATTTCCTTGTTTGTTGGTAAACAGGGGATATAAATCGAGATATTTGACACCTTTTTTAGTAGATATGCTTTGTAGTTGCTGATTCAACTCCCGAATGCGATTGTTAGTAACAGCTAAGAGTTTATCTCGTCCTTTCCAGGTTGCGTCTTCTGCCCCATGTGGCAAAATCGATTGCACAACAATTTGCGCGGTGGGATGCGTCTTTTGGAGGTAACTGATAATTTGTCGCTGATTATCTAAAATTACCCCGTCGCTCATCCCTCGAATTAGGTCATTAATGCCAATCATCACAAAAATTACCTCTGGCTGGGTGCGGTTAAATATCTCCAACCTGTTTAAGAGTCCATTACTGGTTTCGCCAGAAATTCCTTGATTGAGCCAAGTTTTACCTTCGGGTAATAACTCAGGGGGAAACCATAAACTCAGAGAATCTCCCGCCAGGATGGTTAAATGCGGAGGACGTTGGTCAGCAGCTACCTTGGCTTCTTGCTTGAGGATGTCTACCCACTCTTGGTAAGAGAGTTGGTGACGGCGACCCAAATCAGGTGTAGCAATTTGGGTTGAGTTGTTCAGGTTAATTTGTTCTGGGGATGTTACTATCCCAAAAAAAGCGGACAATCTCTGCTGTTGCCAAATTAGCAGGATGACCGCCAACATTAGGATGCCGTTGGTTAACAGCGAGAAAAATGCCCAGATAGGAAAGGTTTTAAAAGAAGTAGACACAACTAGCGAAATTTACCAATTATTTGAATCAAATTTTAACGCTAGCGATCGCAAATTACACAATCTTAAATTGGGGAATGGGGAATGGGGCATGGAAAAGAGGCAGAGGGGCGGGGGGCAGGGGGAAAACTCTTCTCCCTTGCTCCCTGCTCCCCACTCCCTACTAAGTCGGACGATCGCCAAACTCGGAGTTGTAACCTTCTTCACCGTGTTCGTTGATATCCAAACCTTGCAATTCTGCTTCTTCTTTAACTCGTAGCCCGACTGTAGCATCGATAACCTTGAGAATGATCCACGTACCAACACCTGCGATCGCGTAAGCAACTGCAATTGCTGCTAGTTCAACTCCCAATTCACCAAAATTACCACGCAGCACTCCGTCTTTACCTCCGCCGTTAACTTGAGTTGTGGCAAAGATGGCCGTTAAAATTGCCCCCACTGTACCACCAACGCCATGCACGGGATAGGTATCTAAAGCATCGTCAATTTGCAGTTTGTGCTTGAAACTTACAGCATAGAAGCAAACAAAGGCGGTGATGAAACCAATTAAAATCGCTGATAGCGGTGTCACAAATCCAGCTGCGGGAGTGATGCCTACTAAACCAGCAACGGCTCCTGTCGCCGCTCCTACGGCTGTGGGTTTACCCCGTAAAACTGCTTCCAAAATTAGCCACATTAAAGCTGCCGCCGCCGCCGCCGTATTGGTAGCAACAAAGGCTGTTGTTGCTAAATTTGTGGTGAAGTCACCAGAAGTTCCACTAGCAACAGTTAGGGCACTCCCAGCGTTGAAACCGAACCAACCAAACCAGAGCAAGCCAGCACCCAGCAAAATGAAAGGAACGTTGTGTGGCGGACTCAGGCGATCGGGATGGGTTTTCCGAGGGCCAAGAACGAGCGCTGCTACCAGAGCAGAAATACCAGAACTAATATGAACTACTGTGCCACCTGCAAAGTCGAGGGCACCTAATCCACCATATAAACCCAAGAATCCACCTTTCGCCCATACCATGTGGGCTAGGGGGGCGTAAACAAAGGTTGACCACAGCAGCACAAACAGCGAATAGGCGCGGAAACTCATCCGCTCAACGATCGCCCCAGAAATTAAGGCTGGGGTGATAATGGCAAACATGGCTTGATAAATCGTGAATGCCTGGTGGGGAATCGTTCCGGCATAAGAGACTACATCAGCATATTTGGGGTCTGCTGCTTTGAGGGCATCTTCATAAGGCAGATGCGGCAAGTAGCCTTGAGTCTCTAAACCGACACCGTTCAACCCAAACCACTGCAATCCACCGATGAATGGCAACCCTGGTGCAAAAGAAAGACTGTAACCCCAGAGAATCCAGGTAACTCCCACGATCGCCATCAAGACAAAACTCATCATCAATGTGTTTAGGATATTGCGCGATCGCACAAATCCACCATAGAAAAACGCCAATCCTGGTGTCATTAGCAGCACGAGTGCTGCTGAAATCAGCATAAATGCCGTGTCTCCAGTATCAGCAGCAGGTACAGCAGCTGCTGTTTGGGCAAAAGCATTGCCCATTAGCGGCCCTCCCAAAAACAGTAGGGTGATAGCCCCAATCATCACAACTTTCTTCAACACTTCTTTTTCTTCCTAAGCACCAATGATTTGTATCCTTAACTACATTTGATTACTTTTAGCTGCACATTTTTGTCTTGAAAGTTACTTAACTTTAATTTGCTGGAAATGTTAACAAAAATATAATCCTGATTGTAGTTGCCAAAATGGAAACAAGAGTGTAACGATGCAATCACTGCATCTTTTTGTGCAGGATAGCATTTTATGCAAGCACTACAAAACTCCAAATTTTTAGTTACTTCGTGTTACAAATCAAGATACTTGTAAAAATTGATAATTATTATCAATTTTCAGAAAATTTGTACAAATTTATCATGAATTCTCTTTATCTCTAAGCATTTATGCGGGAGATATACAGATGGCTGCTTACTTAGGCTGGTTATTAAAAAACCTTGGCGATTTCTGGTCAGGTTATTATCTGTTTAGGAAATTCCAGCAAAAAAAACATCCCATCTTCGCATAGCATATATATCCTACCTAGCAAATGTACAAATAATTTTGGATAATTTATTTTTTGTCAGTCTCTAAAAAGCAGGTATTACGAAATTTATTAATCTATAAGACTCCTATTTGATTTTTGAACAAAACTCAGTACATCTTTATTTTTTCTTACCTATTCCCTATTCCCTATTCCCTTTCTCTACGAGTGATTCAGAAATCAAATCAGATTGCTATAGAAGTTTTACTTAAGGTCTGGGTGCAAACATGATAATTAGAACACTCATTAAAGCTAAACATGCTCCTATGAGGTCGTAGCGGTCTGGAGTTACCCCGTCTACCTTCCAACCCCAAAGCATTGCTATTGCGATAAACACACCGCCATAAGCCGCATACACTCTGCCAAAATTTGCCGATTGAAGAGTTGCAATCACCCCATACAAAGCTAAAGCAATTCCCCCCAATATGCCCCACCAGAACGGCTTACCTTCGCGCAACCACAACCAGACAAGATAACCGCCCCCAATTTCAAATAAACCAGCCCACAAAAAATACAGCAGAGACTTAATCATTTGACAAATTGGTTCATAAGGGCGAACTCAGTGAAATTACGCTAACGCTTTTAACTAAACTATTGTCATTAATTGAAGTAAGTTTATTGACCTGGACATTGGCATTGGACATTAGGTATGGGGAAGAGGCAGAGAAGCAGGGTGCAGGGGGAGCAGGGGAAAAATACTAAATTCTGATTCCTAACTCCTAACTCCTAAACTCAGCACTAAAAAAGGGGGGAAAGAGCTAATTTTTTATTCTCCCCCTGCCTCCCCTGCTCCCCCCGCCTCCCCTGCTCCCCCTGCCTCTTCCCCAGCCCCCAGAATATAGATAAGGCTTAAGGATGAAAGCACCATTACCTAATAACGAAGTACAGAGAATCGAGACACTTTTGGAGTATAAAATTCTCGACACGCCATCTGAAGCTGCCTTTGATGATCTCACCCGTTTAGCCTCGTATATTTGTCAGACTCCTATTGCCTTAATTAGCTTAATTGATACAAATCGCCAGTGGTTTAAGTCAAAAGTCGGTTTAGATGTCTTAGAAACACATCGAGATTTCGCATTTTGCGCCCATACTATGATAATTGCGATCGCTATTTGCCTAAGTTTTATCGTTCTTACTGTAGTTTACTACTTCATCTATCGTGAGGTAACAGAGCGCAAAAGGGCAGAAGAAAGCTTAAATCAAGAACGTAACTTGATCTCAGCAGTCCTTCATACAGCCAGTGCGTTAGTAATAGTTCTCGATTCTCAAGGGAAAATTGTTCGTTTCAACCAAGCTTGTGAGCAAATAACGGGTTACTCTTTTGATGAGGTGAGGGGTAGGTATTTCTGGAACTTGTTGCTACTTCCTGAAGAGATGGAATCAGTTAAAGCAGTTTTTGAGGAATTGCTAACTGGTAGAGGCTTTTTGGAGTATGAGAACCATTGGGTAATGAAGGATGGCAGTTGCCGACTGATTGCCTGGTCGAATACCTTCTTAAAAGACTATCAAGGATCGGTGGAATACATTGTTGGCACTGGCACTGACATCACCGAACGCAAACGAGTCCAACAGCATTTAACTGCACAATATGCTGCAACCCGCGTTTTGGCAGAGTCTACCACAATCAACGAGGCTAACCCCCGAATCTTGCAAGGAATCTGCGAGAGTTTAGGATGGGATTTAGGTGAAATTTGGATGGTCGACCAGCAAGCAAATGTGCTGCGTTTTCTTTCCATCTGGCATAAAGCATCCCTGGAAGTGCAAGAATTTGAAGCACTGAATCGGCAAACCACATTTATAGAAGGAATTGGACTACCTGGACGTGTTTGGGCTAGTTCTGAACCTGTTTGGCTGACTAATGTCGTCACGGATCTGAATTTTCCTCATTTTAAAATCGCGGCTCAAGTAGGACTACACGCAGCTTTCGGTTTTCCGATTCGCACTGGTAACAAAATTCTGGGCGTGATTACCTGCTTCAATCGTGAAATCCAACCTCCTGACCAAGATTTAGTCAACACGATGAATTCTATTGGTGAGCAAGTGGGCCAATTTATTCAGCGTAAGCGGGCTGAAGAGGAATTACAACGCCAAAACTTGCGATCGCAACTTTTTACCGAAATCACCCTCAAAATTCGCCAGTCTTTGCAAATCGAAGAAATTCTCGAAATCACTGTCAAGGAAGTACAAAAGATTCTCCAAACTGACCGAGTTTTGATCTATCAGCTTTTGCCAGATGAGTCTGCAACCACCGTTGTTGAAGCAGTAATTTCTGGCTTACCAGCAATCAAAGAGCAAAATATCACTGCCCCTTACTTACGGGCAGAATACTTGCAACAGTACTATCTACAGCAGTACCGTCAAGGAGAGATTTTAGGACTGGCTGAGTTAGATTTGCTCGAAGTCCAACAAAGTGACTTGAAATTAATCCAACAATTTGGGGTCAAAGTCAATTTTGTTGTCCCTATTCTGGTCAAAGAAGAACTTCGTGGTTTGCTCATAGTCCATCAGTGTGATGATTCCCACCAATGGTCTAGTTTTGAAACTCATCTGTTGCGGCAAATAGCTGACCAAGTAGGTATTGCTTTAGCCCAAGCTCAACTTTTAAAAGCAGAAACTCGTCAGCGACAAGAACTTGAAATTGCTCGTCACCAAGCGGAATTAGCTTCTCAGACTAAAAGTGCTTTTTTAGCAAATATGAGTCATGAAATTCGCACTCCCATGAATGCTGTCTTGGGGATGACCAGTTTGGTGTTAGATACTCCCTTAAATCCAGAACAGCGAGATTTTCTTGAAACAATTCGGATTAGTGGAGATGCCCTTTTAAGTTTAATCAACGAGATTTTGGATCTTTCCAAACTTGAGTCTGGAGAAATGAATCTCGAAACTCTAGATTTTAACCTATCTACTTGTGTTGAAGAAGTAGTGGAATTATTGGCTCCCTCAGCCCATAGTAAGGGATTAGAAATTGCCGCACTACTTTATAGCAACGTCCCTACCCACCTCAAAGGCGATGCTAGTAAGTTACGGCAAATTCTGATGAACCTAATTAGCAACGCTATCAAGTTTACTAGCGTTGGTGAAGTCGTAGTGCAAGTAGAATTGCGATCGCCCTTGGCAAAGCCATCGCTTTCCTCCACAACAGTTACCATCCATTTTGTCATCACAGATACAGGTCTTGGCATTAGCCCTGAAGACCAACACAAAATCTTTACGCCATTTACCCAGGTGGATGCTTCTATCACTCGCAAGTATGGTGGTACCGGTTTAGGATTAGCCATCTGCAAACAACTGGTGACTTTGATGGGAGGAGTCATTGGGGTAGAAAGTCAGATGGGGAAAGGATCTAAGTTTTGGTTTGAGGTGCCTTTTGCCAAACAACTTGAGTCTGTTTTGCCAAACGATAGCTTGTCTGCGATCCGCTACGCAAACGTCAAGAGCGATCGCGAACTTTTGAACAATCGCCGCTTGTTAGTGGTAGATGGTAATGCTACTAATTGCAAAATTATCTATCATCAAGCTACCAGTTGGGGAATGCAGGTAGATCAAGCTGACAGTGCTGCTGCTGCACTCATTGCTATTCAGGAAGCTTGTGAACGGGGGAATTCTTATGATGTCGTCTTGGTTGATATGCAAATGGCTCAAACTTCTGGGATGACTTTAGAAGAACAAATTAAAGCCAATTCTGCAATTGCTAAGATACCTTTGATTATACTTACCTCTATTAATCAACGCGCCCAATTCCAACGGGCGCTCAAAATAGGATTTGCTGCTTATTTAGTCAAACCCATTAAGCCCTCTCGACTCCTTGATACTATTATGACTATTCTAAAAACTCAGCCTCAACCAGAAGAAGGGGCTAAAGGAAGAAGGCTAGAGGCTAACACAAAAATCCCAAGTACAGAAACTTCCAGCATTCTTACTTCCTCTCCCCCTAACTCCTCTACTCAATCGAAGTTAAGAATTCTCTTAGCTGAAGATAATTTGGTGAATCAAAAAGTGGCCCTGAAGCAACTCCAGAGTTTGGGTTACAAAGCTGATGTTGCCGCCAATGGAGAGGAAGTTTTACAACTATTAGAAAAAATTCCTTACGATTTGATTCTCATGGATTGCCAAATGCCAATTCTCGATGGTTTAGAAACCACAAAAGAAATTCATCGTTGGCAACAAGATGCTTTTGCTTTGCGTCGTCGTCCTGTGGTGATTGCGATGACGGCTAATGCGATGAAAGAAGACGAACAAATGTGTCTCAATGCAGGAATGGATGACTATCTGAGTAAGCCAGTGTTTAAAGAAAAATTGGCTGCAACTCTAGAGCATTGGACAGGTGTTATTCTCTCAAAACAAGAGCCAGTTGTTGATGAACAGACCGTTTTTACCACAAAAAACGATACAATTGACCTAGCAATTGATTGGGAACACTTGCATCGGATATCGGGAAACGATCGAGAATTTGAATTAAATCTATTGCAAATATGCGTTGAAGATATTAAACCCCGTTTAGAGATAATTATTGCAGCGATCGCATCTGATGACTTTGGGCAAATTGCGCGAGAAGCTCATCACCTTAAAGGTGCTAGTGCCAATGTTGGATCCACAGCTATGTATCTAGCCTCTGAAAAACTAGAAAAATTAGCTTACGATCAAGAGCTTAGAGATGCTACTAACTTAGTTTTAGAGTTAAAAGAATCTGTCAACTCTATTCAAGACTTTTTAACAAGAAAGAATTCAGTCTGAATTCTGTACGAGTAGCGGATAAATATGTGAGTTTAAGTCACCCACGAATTAATTCTGAATTCTACGTGCTTTTTTAATCATAAATAAAGTAACAAATCACACCTTAGTTACCAACCAAAAATGATGGGGCATAAATTCCAAATTAATAGACATCTCCAGAAATTAAATATGCGTTATCCAGAACCCTTGTAGAGACGTAGCACTGCTACGTCTCTACATTCTTTTTTGCTTTTTGGGAGATGTCTAATATAGAAAACAGCTTCAATACAATCGTACCAATAAAAACTTGGATGAAAAATTTTAGCATTTACAGAGAGAAAACTTGTATAGAATCTTCCTATATCTCCAGCAACTTTAGCTGATATAGTAGCTGATACCGTCGTTACTTGGCGACTTATGATTATTCAAGAGGTCTTATGAAACGCTTAATCTACATCATCCCTGTTACTGCAATTAGCTTACTGACATTGGTAGGATGCAACAGCGATCAAAAATCCACTACTCAGACTCCTGCCACCACAGAAACCACTAAGACGACAACAGTATCTAAAACTCCTGGTGCTACGCAGGGAGGTTTTGATACTTTGACCGGTGTAGTTACAAATACAAAAACTGCGGTGCAAGCCGGAAACTTTGACAAAGCTCAACAAGAATTTAATAAGTTTGAAAACTCTTGGTCTAAAGTTGAAGATGGTGTCAAAACTAAATCTTCAAAAACCTATAATGTCATCGAAGATGCTGCAACCCAAGTGAAGGGTTCGCTGAAAGCAAAAGATAAAGCGAAATCTCTTAAAGGGTTACAAACACTTGAGACAAACATCGCCACTGTTTCTAAGTGAGGTAAAACTAACATAGACCAGGAGTTAAAAGACATGGAGATTTTGGATAATGCGTTCATTTCGCAAATACCACCGGACTCTGGCGATTATTTTGGCTTTACCGCTTGCTGTAACATTGTTAACCGGCATTGCAGCTACCCTGGTCGGTGAGTGGTCAGCTAACATTGGAGTTCCACGTAGTCTACTGCTTTCGATTCATCGTGGTGAAATCTTGGGTTTACAGGGAATTTACCCGATTTTGAACGGACTAGGACTATTAGGGTTGTTGGTTACTGGATTAAGTATGACTAGTTTGTTTCGTAGGAAAAGGTCAAAAGCTGAGTAAGGATTAGTCACAAAGCGATCGCAGTGTTTCCAGATATAAAAACAGTTTCCCTGCGATCGCAAAAGTGAATAGTTGCTATGGCGGTTCCCAGTTGAGTAAGGTACAAAAACCCCACCCCCAACCCCCTCCCCGCAAGCGATGAGGGGGCTATGAAGTACCTCATTTGATTAGGAAAAGCTATATACAACTTAAACTTGCAAGAGTTTGGTAAATTATAATGGGCGATGTCTGCGACAAGCCGCTAAGAGCGTCTACGCAATCTACAAAAACAGAGATTGAACAGTCAGATCCTTTTGGGTGATGCTAAAGTTACGCTGTTCTGATGTAGAAATGAATGAAACGATCGCTTCACACGTCACCGCAACGGTTAACATCACTAGGTTTCGCGCCAACGGATAATCACAAATATCATCGTTAATCTTAGAAGGAACGCGATAAACATCATTCCAAATCACTTCAGCATAATCAGCCGATAGTCCAGCATGAAGACAAGGTATGCTTAATTGTTCAGCATAATCTTTCACTGCTTGGCGTGCCACACTATTGTCAAAAGCATCGACAATTAGCTGGCTGTCTTTGAGTAATTGAGTTGTATTGGCTGGTGTCAACTCCTTGGTTTTAGCATCAACTTTAGTACCAATTGCTCGATATAAATTGTTTGCTAAAATTTTCGCCTTGAACGCTCCAACATCAGAACGGTAGTAAGGTTGAGTCGAAAGATTGCGCTCCTCAATGCGATCGCAATCAATCACTGTGAGTTTATCAAAACCAGAGCGAGCTAAGTTTTCTGCAATGTTAGCTCCTAATGCTCCAGCACCACAAATGTTTATAGAATAGTTTTTCAGCTTTGTCATCACAGCATTAGTGCGGTAAAGCTGTTCGTGAAAGAAGATACTCATAATAATTCGTAATTCGTAATTCGTAATTCGTAATTAATACACTCACTAGTACAGCACGGTGTAAATAAACCACCCATTCCAAACCAACGAAACGCTTACGCTGTATTCATTTTTAATTTTTAATTTTTAATTTTTAATTCCGCCTTGCGGTACTAGTCTTGTTGTTCCATGACACCCACTAAGGATTGCAAGTCAAAATCGCGATCGCGTCCACTTAGGCAAATACCAGAACTGACAACAGTTAAATCAGTTTTAGCGATCGCACTACTATGGCGAACACCATCAGCAGTTGTCCAATCGACTGTCCAGTAGTCGTTGCGATCGTGGAATTGAGTTAAGGTACCGCCACCCATTTGTAAAGCCTTTCTCAGTCGCTTTTCATCCTGTTGGGGTTGAGTAAATCCCTCAATCCGCCGAGTTGCTAATTCATACACTGTGCGGATTTCTGGAGTAATGCCTTTAAACTGTAATTCCTCAGCAGGAATGAGTTGCTTAACGACAGATTGCAGAGTTTCAACAATTACCGGATCGGTACGGCGATCTACTTCCTCAAACCAGCAAGACTGTCCATTCCATCGGGCAATGATTTGCTCAAAGGCAATACCCTCAGTAACTAAGTGGACTGCGATCGGCTTAACTACCTTCAACCGTTGACGTACATCTGCTTCATTCACGGGGTATGCTAACCAAGTTTGTTTTTGCAGTTGGTGTGCTAACCGCAGCCGTATTTGGGAAAAGTATTGCAGGTATTCGGCAATTTGGGGAAAGTCTGCTTCTTCTACAACCGTTGCTGTTTTCTCATCCACAGGCTGAAATATGCCCCAACCTTCAAATTTACTAGGCTTTGGATTGAAGGTGTAAACCATCCCGGCTACCCGTGTGCGGACTCGTCCACCTTTGACACAGGGCGCAAGGAATTGGGTGGTATGTAACTGTGCTTCTGCGATCGCAATTTGGTTGATTAGCTTAAATATGTTAGTCATAACTAATACCAATTTTCAAAAATAAGGCTACCAATGTAACCCTAAAAACCGTGATGAAATCTAACTTTCTTAATTACGAATTAATATAATTCTGCGTGCAAGTTGGTGGAGTATTGCGTGTTCTCAGTTACTAGAGGGACTCCGCTGGTGAGCTTTTACATACTCTTTCAAGGATGGCTGGAAGGCATTGCTCATCATTTGTACTGACAAGCAATGCCACATTCTAACCTCACTTATCCTCTCTTACAGGCAACGGTATATCCAAAATCTCCATCAGCAAATCCAGACGAGAGGGGCGCGTTAGCATTGGAACCAGGTTCGGCAAGCTGTAGTAATCACCCGCGAAAGTAAACGTATCTACAGGTGCTTGCTGCTGCTTCAGTTGACTCTCCACCCAGTCGTAATGACCACCCACACGGACAATCACCACATTGGGCATTATCGCCAACTCCCGGCAGTAAGTCTTGTAAACTTCACCAAAGTAAGGAGCAGCATTTTCGCCCTCGTCCGTCACTATGATAATCTGGTCAACCACCTGTTTCTTCTTCCGCATTACTTCCAATGCACAGCCGATGCTAGTACCACCGCCTGCATTGATGTGCTGGAAGGCACGCTCCCAGTCGGTCAACTCCTTGCCCCTTGCTGTAATAGCGTAAGGAATGGTGTCAAAGGCGTAGACAAACAGTTCCGCCTTAGTGATACCAGAGATTAAGGCAGCGAGTTGCAAACCCGTCGCGATCGCATTTTCCATTGAACCAGACTTGTCCACCAATAAAGCAGTTGGACGAGCGATCGCACCACGCCGCTTTACCTGTTCGTTAGTCACCTTTTCCAGTTGGGCAACGGTGTCTGCGTCAAAATCTCCTGCGTCTGCGGCAACCTGGGCTTTAAATGCTGAGACACGGGTACTCTTAGACGCTGCTTCCAGCTTAGAATCAATCAGCTTTTTGACTTCTGGATGATCCATTGCCCCTCTAGTCTGGAGAGACTTGAGGTTATTGATCGCTTCTTGAGGAGTCATGCTGTTGATTAACGCCACTAATACAACAGGTGTAAGTTGCTTGATAGTACCAATTGCGATCGCGTAGGGAATTTTGAACTCCACAATCAGCCGTGCCTGTTCTGCGGCATTTTCTGCCTTAGCAAGCTGCTTCAGCACATTTGCTAAGGAACCGTCTGGAGGAGTATCGCCAAACAGAATTGCATTTGCCCGTTCATTTGGCTTTATGTGCAGTGAAGCATACAAGTGCTTCATTGCTTTACGACCTCGCAAAGCGGCGCGATCGAACAGAGCCGGATTACTCTCCCGCACCTTCAAATAACGCCGTACCGCAGTCCGAGCCGAACGAGGCAGCTTATTTTGCTGCTGCTTCATGAAGTCCACCACACGAGCCACCTGATAGGGCGGAAACTCTTGCAGCATCATAAATCCAGCATCCCGGTGTTCAGTTAAATTGCTAGTTAACAAATGAGCTAAGAATACTTCTTTATGGTCGCGGACATCGCCATAACGCTGATACCACACTGCCAGGTGTCCGTAGAAAATGGGATCGAGTTCAACAATCAACTGATGAATTTCTGCGACTTGCTCAAGCTTGCGGTGAGGAGTTGTGAGCAAACTGTTGAGCATTTCCAGACGCAGATCGCGTTCTGCGGTTTCCATAGGAACCTCCTTTAGTTGTAATGAATTAGGAGGCAGATGTTGCACGCGGGGCGATAGAGTCACCGCGCAAGTTGTAGAAGCATTGTGTATAATTTGTGCAAAATTATGTAAGCTTCTGCGATCGGGGCGCGGCAACAACTGTCGATAAATTTGAATTTCTATGTAGCAGTCCTAGTTAATCTGTGAAATTATCCATCTTTCTTCTTCACTTCGCGCTCTTTGCGTCCTTGGCGGTTCGTTTAAAAAAGTAATTTTCACAATTAGATAAGATCACCTCATGCAAGTCGAAAAAGCCGTTGATTCACACACGGGATTTGAACCCGTAGTTGCTTGATCTCAAGTCAAGTGCCTTACCATTCGGCTAGTATGTAAGCTTTTTCAGTTAGGGCACGAAGTGAAAACTTTAGGTTTTAGAAAGTTGATTTAAAATAAATCGAATTTCTTTCTTATTACACTGCTTTTTCCTAACAGCGTAAATCATTCGACCTCTATACATAGCAGCAGAATAATGAATTCTACCCTTGACAGCATCCATCACATAATGAGTTTGTAGTGGCGGAACATCTTCAAAGGTAATTAAATACCAAATCTCGTTTAGCTTTTGGTACTCATGATAATTATCAATAATGACAATATCAGTTTGTTCCTGCTTTTGCTTCTGCTTTCGAGGGACTTTCTCGGCTGCACAAAGAATTCCGGTTTCAGGATGGATATAGAAGCGATCGCGATGGTTTGTATCTAGCTGGATTCGATAGCCTCGATAAAGCTTGCGATAAAAACCACCATCAATTATTTCTACATGCCGTTCAACATAGTCCCACACATGACCGATAACATGCTGTCCTGCCATTGTTTTGGAATCTAATCGTTGACACAATTCGCTGTAAACCTCATTCCAAGGCTGTCCGGCTTTTGAACGCAAAAACCGACGCAAAGGGCCAAGATGATCTGAAAGATACTTGGATTTATTTATTGGTTTAATCAGGTAGGGATTCAACAATCCATCCTGACTTGCTTCCTCAGTGATTTTGTGTAATTGCTTCTTAAAGCCAGTTACTTTTTTGAGGCTAATTCTCATCCCACCGCGAGGACGCTCAATCACAATCTCGCTCAAACGATGTTCGCTCATATCTCACGTTGTTTAAATGCAGTTCTATTAATTGAGTTGTTATTAAACATGAGTTAGCTGACATCATTGAACTCACCTATGTATTGAGTAATAATTGGAATTCCGCACAAGTTAACAAAGCAGTTTTCACAATTGCCTTTACCAATTTGGCTACGCTCCCATTAGCGGGAGCGACAGGAATTGAACCTGCAATCCGTTGCCGGAGGTGTGTAGGCTTTACAAGTTAGGGCGCGGAATTAAGCCTTAAATCACCGGATGACTCTGAAATTTAACCATAGACAGCTTCAGGGCGGACGATCAAATCACCACTGGGACGGCGATCAATTACGTAAGCAGAAAGGCGATCGCTATTCACATCTAAATGTCGAGCAACGCGCTCCTTCACCGCCACATCATTCATCCCTGCTGCAATTCCCAATTGGGTTTTTGGCACATCAACAGAACGTCCTTCAAATCGAATATGAACCATTGCAATCACCCCTTTTTTAATTACGAATTACGAACTACGAATTACGAATTCGTATTAGTGGATCTGATCGGGATTGAACCGATACCCTCCCTGTGAGAGTTACACTCACACCTCGTGCAAGTTGAAAAAGCTGTGGTAACACCGCAGGAATTGAACCTGCACTTATCGTTAAGATACGATCGCTCTACCATTGAGCAAGTATGTAAGCTTTTTCTGTCAGGGCACAAGTGACATCTGGGAACTCTACCGTTAGAGCTACAGACCCAAAGAAAGCATAATTACCAAGGAAGCCTCTACATAACTTCAACCGCAGTTAAGCCTAGTGGAGCCGTCGGGAATTGAACCCGAATCCTGCAACCGTCCGTTTGTTGGTTTCGGAGCAGTCGAACACCAATCGCGGTCCCAAACAGTAGCATCTATGCAATTGTTAAACTTCTGAGAGGTTTCAGTTTTGCCTTTTGTTGTCGTCTTTATTTTCATACTACAAATGTAGTATACTTTCTATATAATGTCAAGGGTGTACTACAAATTTCTCCAGTGCGTATTATTTAGATTCTGTCTTCTAAAAGGCTTACTCCCCTTCCCTACAAGGGAAGGGGCTGGGGGTTAGGTATTTTTTTATACGCTACTCAACTGAAAATTGCTGTATTACAAAATTAACTACGGTTATCTATCTGAGCGCGTTGCAAACTTCCAGAAAAGTCAACATAAACGCTTTTCCATTCTGTGAAAACATCCATTGCAGTAGTTCCAGCTTCGCGGTGTCCGTTACCGGTTTGTTTCACACCACCAAAGGGTAAATGTACTTCTGCACCGATAGTAGGGCCGTTAATATAGGTGATACCTGCTTCGATGTCGCGCATGGCAGTAAAAGCCCGATTGATATCGCGGGTGTAAACTGAAGAAGAAAGACCGTAATTGCTATCGTTGAGAATTGCGATCGCATCCTCAAAGGAACTAACCTCAATTAATGCCACTACTGGCCCAAATATCTCTTCACGGGCAACTCGCATATCGGGAGTTACATCATCCAAAATAGTTGGTTGAAAGAAGTAACCGTTTTTCAATTCGCCTTCATTGGCAATTTCCCCACCAATTAAAACCTTTGCCCCTTCCTCACGAGCGATATCCAAATACTTGCTCACCTGTTTGAGTTGCTTTTCATTGACAATCGGGCCAATATCTGTATTAGAGTCAGTGCCAGCACCCAAGCGTAACTTACTAGTACGCTCATAAAGCATGGTGGTAAATTTTTCTTTGATATCACGATGCAAAATCAGGCGACTTGTAGCCGTACACCGTTGACCGGTTGTCCCAAATGCTCCCCACACTGCGCCATCTAAGGCAAGTTCCAAATCGGCATCTTCCATCACCACTTGGGCATTTTTCCCACCCATTTCTAGACAGACACGTTTATGAGTGCGGCCGCAAGTAGCGCCGACAAATGCACCCGTTTCTGAAGAACCAGTAAACGATACCAAATCTACATTAGGATGCTCAACTAAAGCTTTCCCCGCTTCTTCTCCTACACCATGCACCAAATTAATTACCCCTGGTGGTAAACCTGCTTGTTGGAAAATTTCAATCAATTTAGTTGCACAGGCTGAGGTATCTTCGGCAGGTTTGAGGATGACTGTGTTGCCACACACCAAAGCTGGCATAGCTTTCCAGCAAGGAATTGCCACAGGGAAATTCCAGGGAGTAATTAAGGCACAAACTCCGATGGGCATTCGCACAGTCATAGCGAATTTATTGGACATTTCTGATGGTGTGGTTTGCCCAAATAGTCGCCGTCCTTCGCCAGCAGTATAAAAGGCACAGTCAATACCTTCTTGCACATCTCCCCTAGCTTCTGTCAGAGGTTTACCCATTTCCCGACTGATTAACTGGGCAAGTTCTTCTTTATGTTGGAGTAATATTTCCCCGACGCGAAAGATATATTCTGCCCTAGCTGGGGCCGGGACTGTGCGCCAACTGAGGTAAGCTTTACGGGCGGCGGCTACTGCTGTATCTACATCATTAACTTGAGAACGAGGAAATGTAGCAACGATTTCGGTTTTGTTTGCAGGGTTGCGACTTTCTAAAGTTGCTTCCCCTACAGCACTCAACCATTGACCGTCGATGTAATTGCGGCAAAATAGCGGAGTTGTCATCTTAAAAATCCCCGGCTGATGATCAAGTGAAACTTGTGTACTAATACCACTTCTGTATGAGAAACTAACCGCAAAGGACACAAACAAAGAAACAATAAGCCAAGAAAATTTGGCAAGACTCTGCGTACCTTTGCGTTGACTTTGCGTTCCTCTGCGTTAAAAAACGCTACTATTTTACACAAAGCTATACTAAGTTTGCTTGCTTTCTAGATTATCTTCAAGTTTAGGAAATTGGTATAAAAATTAAGGCACTAATGCCAAGACCCCCACAGGAGAACCAGAACCACCACGCAACCGAAGAATCCCGATCGCTAAAGTAGTACCTTTAGGTGGTAACTGATCCAAATTGGTGAGATTCTCCAAAACAATGCGCGGTTTTTCCAATACCAAGCGATTAGTAGCAAAACTGTTATCCTGTCCGGGGTCTACACCATGAGTATCAATTCCTAATCCAGCAATTTGCCGTTCATTCAGTAAAAATTGAGTCGCATCGCTACCAAACCCAGGAAAATGGGCAATGCCTTGAGCATCATGATTTAAAAATGCACTTTTATCAAACCACTTTTTTTGCCACCCAGTATTCAGTATAACTACGCACCCTTGAGGAATTTCACCGTATTCTTCTTCCCAAGCCAGAACATCAGCAATAGTCAGAGCATAATCAGAATTCACGGCTGTGGCTTGGCGAATATCTATGACCACCGCAGGTACAACAAGAGATTGGGCGGGGTATTGGTCAATTCCCATACTATAGCTATGAAAGCTATTAGGAGCGTTGATATGGGTAGCGCTATGTTCTCCCAAAGCGAAGCGTCGGAGGTAATAGCCATCATTATTGAGTTCAGCCACAGTTTCAAATTCTACTGTCGGATCTCCAGACCACTGGGGAATATCTATGTCAATTACGTGACTTAGATGAATAACACGAGTGTAGGTGATACTATTTTGACCTTGGGGTTGTATCATCCCGGCCTTCTACTTTATTTGTATTCAGGGATTTTTTTAAAGGTGCTATCGCCTTATTTGGGGTATGCCGACGCAAAGATAGTACTACCATTACAACGTTTTTCAATCAATTGAAATGTAATATTTATAGTCTTAACTCCCTATACTAGTACAAATAATCCCCCAAATTCCTGTAAATTTTAGGTTTTTGGGGGGTTAAAATGTTGCAGCAAAAAGTGAATTGATCTTAGTTAACAACCAATAGGTTAACTTTTTGATTAAGAAAAGATTAAAGTTGTATTTATGTTGAAGGTTGCTCATGTAGTGGAATCATGATGAGAAACTCCGCACCTTCTCCTGGTGCTGAAATACACTGGATTTGTCCGCCGTGTTTTTGAACGACAATTTGGTAGCTAATTGATAAGCCCATACCCGTCCCTTTACCCACAGGTTTTGTAGTAAAGAAGGGGTCAAATAAGCGTTTGCGTACTTCCTCAGTCATGCCTAGTCCATTGTCGGCAATGCCAATGATTACACGGTCTTCTTGGATAAGGGTACGAATACGAATCTGAGGAGAAGTCATTTGTTCAGTGTTGTTTACTAATGACAAATGACTAGTGACAAATGACTCTTCTAAAACATCGATCGCATTTGCCAACAGATTCATAAACACCTGATTCATCTGTCCAGCATGACAGACTACTGGTGGTAGGTTGCCGTAGTCTTTGATTACTTGGATTTCGGGATGTCCTGGTTTGGATTTCAGGCGATTTTGCAATAGCAGTAAGGTGCTATCAATACCTTCATGAATATCTACTGCTTTCGTGCCGTCTTCATCAAGGCGAGAAAAATTGCGTAAAGATAGGACTATCTGCCGAATGCGTTCGGCTCCCATGTTCATAGAATCTAGGATTTTGGGCAAATCTTCCTTGAGAAAGTCTAAATCAATGTTGTAAATATGTTCGTGAATTTCTGGTGTTGGTGGGCAGTAACTCTGTTGATAAAGTTCTACCAAGTGCAGCAAGTCCTTAGTATATTCACGGGTGTGGGTAATATTGCCGTAGATAAAATTGACGGGATTATTGATTTCGTGGGCAATACCTGCAACCAATTGTCCCAAGCTGGACATTTTTTCAGTTTGAATCAGTTGAGCTTGGGTATGTTGAAGTTCTAACAATGCTGCTTCTAATTGCTGGGCTTTGTCTTGGGCTGTTTGGGCAGCAATGCGACTTTGAGTGTACAGTTTAGCTTGGTCAATGGCGATCGCTAGTTGAACTGTAACTGCTTGTAGTAATTCTACTTCGTTATCCAGCCAAGGCCGAAAGCCACTATAAGAACCACAGCTAAATGTGCCTATTTCGCCAGATTGGGTGTGTACGGGTAGCGACATAAAGGCAGTGAAACCAAAATCTTGCAAAAATAGCTGTGTAGTGACATCGCCCACAGTCTCAACATCATTAATGCGGATGATTTCTCTATTTAAAGTTTTGGCTGCAATTAGTTCAATTTCTGCACTAGTTGCTTCTTGATCGTTAAGGAGACAGGCTAAAGAGGAACTTTTCGCCTCATATACTTTCTCCCAGTAGGGAACCTCAGCCTCTTGCCGATACCAAAAGAAGGCGCAGCGATCGATCTGGAATAAGTTACGAATCTCCTGCACTGCGGTTTCTACAATGTAATTGATATCCAAGGAAGCTCGAATCTGGTTAGAAAGACGATTGAGTAATGCTTCTCGTTGGGCACTTTCTCTAAGTGCAATTTCTGCTTGTTTGCGCTTGATGCCAATAGCAATTTCCTGGGCAGCGAATTCTAGGGCTTTAAAAGTTGATTCTGTCACCGTTTGGCGAGAAAACATGGCTATCACCCCTACAGTTTCATCTTCAACAACCAGGGGATAGCCAGCAAAGGCAACCATACCCTCTTGCTTTGCCCATTCTTTGTTACCCACGCGAGGATCTGTTTGCACAGAGTTAGTTAGGTGGGGTTTGCCCTCTTCGGCAATTAAACCAATTTTGAATTGACCGACTGGTACATATCTATGGGGCCCATTAATGTGGGTATACATCCCAGAACTGACTTGCAACTCCAGTACATTGTCTTTTTTGTTCAGCGTCCAAATACGAGCAAAAGCTGCATCAATATGTTCAACTAAAGCGTCGGTGCAACGGCGCATCATGTTCTGTAAGCTGTCACTCTGGGTAAGGGCCGCGTCTACATCGGCACGAAAATTTGCTAACCGCGCTCGTTCTGCTAAAGCTTCTTCTGCTTGTTTGCGATCGGTAGTGTCATAACAAATACCAACGAAGTTTATAACATTACCATTGGCATCTCTAATAGCAGATGAGTTACTTGTATGCCATCGCCAAGTGCCATCTTTGTGTTTTATTCGATATTCAATTGCGTCTTGCTTTTCGGTTGTTGTCGCAATTTTTTGGAAATAATCTGCACAAATAGGCACATCGTCAGGATGGACAAAGGGAACAAACGATTGGCCTTCAACCTCTGCAACCTCATGCCCAAAAATTTCAGTCCAGTTTGGAGAAACGTAGGAAAATATTCCCTCAAGGGTCAGTGCAAAAATAATGTTATTGGCGTTTTCAATAATGGTGCGAAACTTGGTATCGCTTTCTATTAATGCTGCTTGTACTTTGTCTTTGGTGTCGCGGACAAGAACTATTATTTGCTGGTCTGGTAACGGTAATAACCTAGCTTCAAAATTGTTTTTCCCTTGTGGGAGCGGTAAGGTATATTCAAAACTGACTGAAGATTGAGTTTCAAGGACTTGAGTTATTGCTTGCTGGTAGCGATCGCTGACAGCATTCGGTAGGCACTGTAGCAAACTCTTGCCCTGACAATCTTCTGTTGAAATATACGGATTCTCTATCTTCCCTGACTTGTAATCCAGAATACTTCCATCAGCATCGATACGAAAGTATAAATCAGGAAGTACTTGTAAAATCGCTGTAAATTCTGATGTTTTTTGGCGTAACTCTGCTTCAACTGCTTGGCGTTTTGCAGTTTCGGTATGTAGGTCTTTTAGTTGTGTTAATCCTATCTTCTTTTTTTGACAGGTAATTTCACTTAGAAAAATAGAGAAGTTTGTAGATGCTGAGGAGCTTTTTTGCAAGGTAGTATGGTTTCCCACTCTCAGCACTTCTGTTATATCCACACAATAACCGATGTAACCGACAAAGCTACCATCTACTGCAAATCGTGGTGCGGCTGTATCTAAAATCCAGCGATATTCGCCATCAGCCCGACGGAGGCGATATTGTCTCTGAAAGGAATCATGCACAGCAAATGCTTCTAAGTATATATAGTCACATCGCTGTCTATCTTCTGGATGGACGCTACAAGCCCAGGTATTGCTTATCTCCCCTTCTCGCGCAGATGCAGGCCCGCCTGTTGTTAAGTATGTGCCAGTAAATTCCAGCCAATTTGAATTTAAGTAACAATAAAGGGCATTGCATCCAGCCATCCAAATCATCAAAGGAGCAATATCCGCTTGCTGGCAAAATACTTTTTCATCCTGTTGTATTTCTTCCTCTTCAGATAAGATTTGGTTAATGTAGCTCTGCACCTTTTTAGAAAACACTTTTGCCTGCCTGCTCTGCCTAAATTATTAAGAGGATGTCTAAAAATAGAATTTGTCAATAAATGGATATCATCTTCATTGCCATCCATTATTTATATTAATACTTTATTTATTTTTATAGTATGTAGAAAATCCTCTTTTATTGTAAATAAATTGAAAAAATGCTGAAGTTATCGTCAAGATTAAATTCAGTACTTTTGATGAAATTTAAACTATTCATCTATTAGACAAATTTTGGACTATGTTGATTTTTAAAATCACCTATAAATTTATCTTAGCTATGTAATTATATGTCTTAAAAACCTGAGTTATCTTCACGAAAACTAAATGATTCGCTATGAGGCACTTACATCTTTATCAGAAATTCATAATAATCAGTAATTTATTATCAAATAAATATTGATTTTTTATCAAGAAGAATTCAGCATTAATTAGACTCATGGCGACTATGCAAACAAAACCCACTTCCGTGGGGTTGAAATTTATCATGTTTCCCGTTTAGGTAGACTAAGCTTTGTGTAGTAGCGTTCGCCCTTGGAGTGCCGGAGGCAATTCAGGTCATCTGGAAAACCTCTCTCTAAATCTCTCTCCTTTTAGGAGAGAGACTTTGAATTTCCCCCTTCCCGCGTCGGGAAGGGGGTTAGGGGGTTAGGTTTTTGGTGGACTTTTCCACATAACCTGAATTGTCAGGGCGTGCCGGAGGCATCATTATATTCACCTAATGCTTTTCAGAAATTCTGTTAAAATCAGGGGTCTAAAAGGATTTAATGCCCATATCTACACTAAGCATTTACCAGCCATTTTGTGTATAAAACTCTACTTTTTTATTCTGGATTCTGAATTCTGACTTCTGAATTCTTCTTCAACTTTCCCCACAAAACCCGATTTTTCACAATTGTCTTGACGTTCAAAATGCCTCATCCCAAAACCGCAAATTAAATGAGAGAAATGCTAAATGTGATATCAACACGTTGCAACAATGGCTAGCCATCACGTTTTATATGTTATAAAGCTCACAGAAATTCATGTTAGGCGGGAACTACTTTATGGAACCAGATAAACTGGGCCGTTTTAAGGAGTACGGCGAATTCATCCTCCGAAAGATAGATTCTGTGCCCCAGTACCCTTCAAAACAAGAA
The DNA here is from genome assembly GCF_017115105.1 of Nostoc sp. NMS2. Classification (GTDB taxonomy): domain Bacteria; phylum Cyanobacteriota; class Cyanobacteriia; order Cyanobacteriales; family Nostocaceae; genus Nostoc. Next base: position 9,318 of record NZ_JABXKH010000157.1, on the reverse strand, counting down.
GATTGGGTTCCAGCTAGTCTTGATGACTGTCTCCTGCATTTACGGTCAGCTGCCCAGAAAACTGTAGACCTGGCAACTTCACCTGTCAAAATTGGGGTGATGGGGGAATTCAGTAGTGGGAAAACTTTACTTTTAGGCAGTCTAATTGGATATGCAGATGCTTTGCCAGTCAGTGAAAACCCCACTACAGGTAATGTTACCGCAATACATATTATTCCGCAAGACGATTTTGCAACTACTCAATTAAGTAATTTCACTGTAGAGTATCTTTCTCACGAAGGGGTACATGAGTGTCTACGCTTCATGTTAGGGGAAGCCCATAAACGCACGACAGCAGCAGGGCTTCCTCCGATACCAGTATCGAAACTCAACTCTGGCAAAGATATTATTGGCTGGTGTGAGGAGGCTTGGAATAGTAGTAACAATTTGGAGCTACGTTATTTACTCCGGGAATTAGTATTATTCCTGCGGGCTTATCAAGCTTATGGGGAAGTGATGTGTGGTGGACACTACCAGATTGATGCTACCACCGCCCGCGAGGGGCTACAACTGGTCGAACAGCCAATGGCAATCCAAAGTCTAAAATTTGAGGATTTACCGCCAGCGCATATCCGATTACCGAGTCCACCCCAGAGGCTACCAACAAAGTTATTGCAGAATAGCTTTCCACTCATCCGTCGCGTAGATATCGATGTGAAAATCTCACGGGAAATTTGGGATTTTACAGGTGCAGCTAAATTTATTCTCATCGACTTTCCAGGATTGGGGGCTGCGAATTCGGGGGCTAGGGATACCTTTTTGTCACTGCGGGAACTGGCAGAAGTACAAACAATTTTGGTATTGCTAAATGGTAAATCTCCCGGTAGCGATCGCGCCAATAAAATTTTCACCATGATGCAGCAGCAGCGACCGGGACAAGACCTGAAAGATTTAATTCTCGTAGGTGTGGGTCGCTTCGATCAACTCCCCCTAGACAGTGAAGGTGGCGAAAGAGAACTTGACCACCTGATTGAAGATAGTCCAAATTTAAAAGAGGAAACCGTTTTCCAAAAACTCAAAGTTCTGCAAACTACCATTGACGGTGCAGAAGCCTTTACAACCCAAAAAGACCGCATCGTTTTACTGTCGCCACTGTTGGGACTAGCTGAATTAGCAAAACGTTCTAGTACCGTCAAAGCAGGTTCACCAGATTTTTTGGCTAACTTGGACTATCCTGATTACCTAGATCGGTCTAAACGGCTACAAGATAAATGGGAGCTATTAAGTGAACAGCTGTTAGATGCCGATCCCCGCAGCAATTTAGGTAAGCAGCTAGGTTACTTTGGTCAAGATGGGGGACTTAGTAAGCTGCGGGAATTGATTCAAACTCACGTAGCAACTCACGGTCTGAAGCAACTGTATGAAGACACTCGCAGAGCGGCTGATGTGGTGAATCAGCAACAAGATCATTTGAAGGACATCATAGATGAAATTCACGAGCAAGGTATCCCCACAGGAGACAGTCCCGCCTTTATCGAGTTGCGCTTTGTAGTCGAAAGCTTGGATAAAATCTACAGGAATTTTCAAAAAGATTTAGGGACAGAACCGCTTAAAGATCGGCGTGGTGTTGTCGTCAGCGATGTAGTTAAAGACGAACTCACTTTTAGAATCCTCAATTGGAACCAATGGACTTTACTCTTCAACAAAGCCAACAATGGAGCGATCGCTCTGACAGAATCTAAAGGTGCAGCCGGGAAATTATTTGATCGGGGAAATCGTGTAAATACTTCCCTTCCGACTAAGAGTGATGATTTTTATCCAGTATTTGAAAAAACCGTTAAGGAAGTAGAAGATTTTGCCCGCGATCGCATTCATCAAGCAGTGGTAGATTTGTTGAACCAATTGTCAACTTATGTAGCCCTAGAACGCGAACAATTACAGGCATTTTTTCATCCAGAAATGGAACAAGAAATTGAAGAAAAATTTGGTTTTGAAGATGCCGATCTCTTTTACAAATTATTACTAGGATGCGAACCTAACGAATGGAAAGAAGCAATCATTTCAGAAATCACTAGTAAAGATAAAATCGTTGCACCTGAAACCATCTTTCCCCTAGCGCGTCAAGACGAAAAACACAATGTTGGTCAAATTTTTGACTGGGCACCAGAAAAAAGTCAAGGTTTACCGAGATCGAGCAATCACCAACTTTTAGTACTGCGACTGCGAGATGAAATAACTGCTAGTGCTAGTCTCCATCTTGTGCAATATGTTAGCGAAGTTAATCAACAAATTAATTCCGAACTAGCAGGTATTTTGGATCAAATTATTCCTAGTTTGCAAAACCTTTCAAAAAAAGAAACTTTGCTAAGATATTTGGCGGCAGGGGAATTGCCATCTGAGATAGCAATTCCGACTTGGTTACAGATTCTTTCAGAAATCGCTGCTGTTTCTTACTTAGATGATTTGAGATGAGCTAACTCCGAAAATGACTGATTGCGATCGGCTACGGGTATGAGGATGTATTTGTGAGACGAGATGCTATTTTTTATACAATTTTCAAGCGTGTCCCAGGATTATTTTTCGAGTTAGTAGAACAGCCACCAGCCGAAGCTAGTAGCTATCGCTTTGAATCAGTTGAAGTTAAAGAACCAACATTTCGGATTGATGGGGTATTTTTACCTCCACCGGATGCAGCATCTCAGATGATCTTTTTTGCTGAGGTACAATTCCAGAAAGATGAGTTACTATACCATCGCTTTTTCTCCGAATCCATGCTGTATATGTATCGCAACCCGTCGCTTTACGATGACTGGTACGGTGTAGTTATTTTACAGTCTCGCAGCTTGGAACCGGAAAAGACTACTATTCACAGATCGCTACTGAATAGTTCCCAAGTACAACGTATTTATTTGGATGAGTTAGGTAATCCTGATGAGCAAAAAGTAGGTATCAGTTTGATGCAGTTGACTATTGCCTCAGAGACTCAAATGGTGCAAGAAGCGAAACGTTTAATTGAGCGGGTGCAACAAGAACAGATAACTGTTTTAGCTAAGGAGGAGATAATAGATGTAATCACAACGATCGCTGTTTATAAATTTGCCAACTTAAGTCGTGAAGAGGTAGAAGCAATGTTAGGAGTTAAGTTAGAAGAAACTAGGGTTTATCAAGAAGCTAAACAAGAAGGACGAGAAGAAGGACGAGAAGAAGGACGAGAAGAAGGACGAGAAGAAGGACGAGAAGAACTAAAACTTGAACTTGTACCTCAGTTCTTAGCTCTTGGTATGTCGATGGAAGACGTTGCCAAATTACTTAATTTAACCATCGAACAAGTAAGACTTGCAGCTGAGTAATCACAACAATTACTGGTTATAAATTTGTAAACTTAAGCCGTGAAGAGGTAGAGGCAATGTTTGAAATTAAGTTACAAGAAACTAGGGTTTATCGAGAAGCTAAACAAGAGGGACTAGAACTAGGACTAGAACTAGGACGACAAGAAGGACTAAAACAAGCGCTAGAAGAAATACGGGAAAAAGGACGAAAGCAAGGACGAGAACAAGCAAAACTTGAACTTATACCTCGGTGTTTAGCTTATGGTATTTCGATAGAAGAGGTTGCGAGGATACTTAATTTAACTATCGAACAAGTCGAACAAATAAGACTTGCAAGTGAGCAAGAATCTTCAACATAAACTTAGTAACGGCTGCAATTTTCATAGCGATCGCCTAGTTTGGGCTACGCCTATGCCCTTTCATATAAGGGACTTCCAAATAAAAAAAACATCCCAAATTTTCTTGTGGGATGGGTGTCCGCACTACGTGCCGCTACGCTAACACCCGTCCCATATTCAGGGCGGGCAGGATGCCCACCCCACAGGATGGATAATTTATTTCTTGTCAGTCCCTAAAAGCTTAGTCCACCGTGGATATCGCGCTAAATAAAAAAGCCAGTGCTAAAGAGAATCAGTGGTACAAGACCAACGATTAAAAGTCTTTACCACAACTTTTTCTTACTAAATTTGTAATTTTATAATAGAACATTACAATTTTTAGCCAGCGATAAAACGAACAACAGAAACTAATACTATAATGAACCCTTTTAAATTGAACAACTATACCGATCAAGAATCAACTGAGAAACCACAAAAAAGATTCCCGGGATGGTTTGCTTTAGATTTTGGTACGTCAAATTCGACAGTCACACTTTTCGATCCGATTGAAGTACCGATCGCAGAAATTCTCCCAAAAGAACAAGAAATGCGGTTGCGCGATCGCTTATCACAATGGCTCAGTTCTCCCGCTTCCGTGGCTTTACCAGATGTCAGCGATGATGATTGGGCGAAATTCATCACAGAAATTAGCAAAAACCTGGAGATAGAACCCAGCCGATTGAGTGAAGTATTTGAAAGTGACAATAAAGAGCGATTTTTAGAAGCAATTCGCCAAATTGAGCTTTCTTTGGGAAACAGTGAAAGATTCCGCCGTGCTGTCAGCAAAAAACTTTACCAAATCTATCATGAGGTGTTCCGCGTTCCTACCCTAGAGTCGCAAAATCTGATCCCAGTTGTCCTAGATATCGATCGCCGCGATACGGAAATTCCCAGCGAGTTAGAAATTTCGCAGCTAGGGGATTTAAAACTGCGGATGGGTAGGGAAGCTAGAGATAACCGCAAAAAAGCGATCGCTCAAGGTACAAGCAGTTCTTTAAAGGAAATTATCAGCAGATTTCACCATTCACCCAAACGTTATTTTGGTCAGGAGCGATCGTTTTCGATTATTTTGGATGGTAAAGAAGAAATAATTACCGCAAATCAACTGATTCAATCTGCTTGGGCGCATTTAATCGAGTTAACTGAAGATTACCGCCAACGCGCACAACGCAGGTTTTCAGAAGGAACTTTTTTGACAGCAGTTGTCACCTACCCCACCGTCGCTCCACCAGTTGTTCGCAAAGAAGTTAAGGAATTTGTTGAGCAATTGGGGATCGATGATGTCCAAACTGCTTATGATGAAGCCGTTTCTGTGGCAATATTCTTTTTATGGCGAGAATTTGGCGGTAATCTGAATATTGGCATTGAGTCATTCAAAACTCGTTGCCGTCAAGCAGGGAATAAATGGTCACAAAATGTCCTCGTTTTGGATATTGGCGGCGGAACCACAGATTTAGCTTTAATTGAACTGACTTTAGAAGATAAAACCCCTACTTTTGCCGATTATGAAGACCGGGGTTTAGGAGGACGTTACTATAAACTCACTCCCAAACTATTAGGTTCATCTGGTCATTTGCAGTTAGGTGGCGAGTTAATTACACTGCGAATTTTTAGATTATTAAAGGTTGCGATCGCAGATTTTTTATTGACAGCAGTAACAACAGGTGATATTGAAAGTGAAAAGCTAGAAGATTTAATTAACTCTGAATTAAACGAACGCTTTTTAGAACAAGGCAAATTTAAAAGTGGCAGTCTTTTAAAATGTCTAGATAAAGAAAATCCAGAAGGTGATATTTCTTACAAAGATGCCCTAGATACTGCCGAGAAAGTATTACCAACTCGTTGGCAACAAGCACCCCAACGCCTACAATCCTTTTATATTCTTTGGGATTATGCGGAAGCTGCCAAACTTAAACTTGGGCAAAAAGCACCAGCAGATAATTCTCTATTAACCTTCACACTTTCTGAGCAACAAATTTCCGAACTGCTCACCCAAAGCGCCGTTAAATTGCAAGTCAAAGATCCAAATAGCATCTGCGTCACCCTAGATAACCAGCAATTTGAACGAGCCGCCGTTTCAGGAATAAAAGAAGCGATCGGTATTGCTAAAGGATTGATGGAAAGTCGCTTGCGTCCTGATGAACTCACCAAAGATTCTTGGAATTCCCAAAAAGTTGATTGGTTAATTCTATCTGGAAAAACTTGTAATTTAGACATAGTGCAGCGCCAAATCTACCAAGAATTTAGTAAATCTCCATATTTTGTGTGGAATCCAGAACGAATTACCTTTGTGTTGGAATTTACCAAATTAGCCACCTCTGCTGGCGCTTGCTATGCCGAGAAGCTGCGAAGATTGAGATTCGATCCAGAAGAGTCTAAAAGCTTGCTGCGTAAGGGAGCCAACCAACTAGAAATTGATGTCAAAAACCTGTTTTATTATTTGCCTTGCAACTTCAAACGCAAAACCCAAAGTAACGATTTACTCACCATATTCAAAGCTGGACAAGAACTCTATCAACTCGCACCTTGGGAAACTGTGGCTAAGGTTCGTACTGTATGGCAAGGAATCCAACTAACTAATATTATTTACCGTCAAGACTACGAAGATGGAGATTTACGATTATGGGGTAGCTTCGACGGCAAAAACCTCATGAATAAACTGGAAATGCAAGAAGCAGATTTTCTGAAAAAAATTAAAGTCCAGTTTGAAATTGACCAAACCCTTGAATTTAATGTGTTGCTTTGTCAGGGAAATCCCCATTATTTAATTGATATTCCTGGAATTGATTTAGAATCAGTTGTTTCAGAAACATCGCCGCTATTTGCCGATGGTAAATTGAACTGGAATATCGCCGTAGAACGCTTCAATAAAGATTTAAATGATGGTGATATTGCCGTCAATGTTATTGAGGCCGCAACTGTCGATCAACCAGATGCCTATCATCTTGTCTTTGAAGTAGGAAATGATGGTAGTAAATTGTTTCAAAAATTTCACTATCTGCGTGATGGCGTGACGGAACCAGGAATCGGGTTAATTAGTAATCCCTTACCTCCATTTCCGCAAACTGGCCAGCACACTTTTTATATTTATCAAACAGACGCAGAAACCAACAGCAAAAAATGGATACGAATTGGCGCACTAAGCAAACCAGATGTGACAACAGATTATCCTTGCCAATATCGTGTAACTCTTGACGATCAAGGTATCCTACGGATGCACGCCGGTGAAGTACCTTACTGGACATCAAACAATCAGGAATGCCTAAAAGAAGAGGGATGCGTTTATATTGCTGAATTAGAATTGCAGCCCAATGAAGTTGATAAAGAACGCGATCCATTTTGCGGCATACATTAAACTCCTGTATTAAACCTTTGCGTTCCTCTGCGCTAACCTTTGCGTTCCTCTGCGTTGAAAAAAATTAAGATTTTTAAACGCAAAGGGGCGCGGAGTGAACGCAAAGGAACGCAGAGGTTTGCTAAGTTTAATTCGCTATGAATCACATACAGGTAATATATGGAGGTGATATTCATGCAGCACTTGCGTCAATTATTAGAGATAGAAAACTCAGAGTTAGCCCAGTTACTGCGGTTTAGTTTATATGGACTAGAGGCTACTTTAAATCAGGCTCGCACAGAATTTCCACTAGATCCAGGATCTAAAATATGCGATGAGGTGCTGCAAGAACTTCATAACCTGTTGCAACCTGAACCCCTACAGCTAGATACTGGTTGGGAAGATGCACCAGATGATTTAAAACTAAGTCACCTCCGAGAAGCTTTCGATTCTGACTCAGAACTTAATTATTATCTGGGTAATTCCAAATTGCAAAGCACAACTGACTCTGATTTGTGGAATGAGATTCAACGCAAACTGCTACGGATACCAGAAGATTTGGCTGCGACTTGGCGATCGCGCACTTTAGATTTAGCTCAAGAAGTTGGTGCGATCGCAGATAATTCTAACCTCTATCAACTTCCTTTTATCCGCGATGAAATTATCTACCCCGGACTTAGTGGTACTGTTCAAACTCAGGGATTGACATTGTATCAACAAGCACTTTCAAATCCTCAAAATACACAAGGCAATGCATCCGATTTACCAGCAGCATTCCTATTTTTATATATGAATTTTATCGAAATAGACCCAGATTTACATCATGCTTTAAAGAGCATTTTTAGCTTTGATGTCATTTCCTTACACTCCAAACCAGAACAGCGCGATCAATATATTGATGCTTTAAGCGATCGCTTCCAACGCACCCAAAAAGCCGAGAAAAACACTGATCCCCTGTCAATTCTCCGTGCTTGGATTGACATGGATGAAGCGATACATTCCCTAGTCTTCGTACCACCGGCTGAACGCTATTCTTGGTGGGGAAAGCTACAACATGAATCACGACGCATTTTGAAGAAAGTCGCTGATGAGGCAGTTAATGCAGGTAATGAAGTGCGAATTCGCCAATTATCGGGACTTTATGCAGATATCTGTGCTTCATCCAAGGATGACTTACAACTAGACTGTGGTGGCATTCCTGGTGAAGTATTAACTTGTCTTCGAGTATATGCGCGAATTAATCAAGAAGAATCCCCAGGCCGTGTAATATTTCGCTCGTCGCGCTAAGGGAATTTTCTCATAAAGGAAAGGCAGACAATCTTACAAATCGCTGCCTTGCCCGATCATCTAATGAAGCTGTAAAAACCTTTAAATCTATAAAATGCCCCAGAAGTGTAAAATTCCTTGACCAGAAAAGACTTCAAGTGCAACAGCAGATAAAAAACCAATCATTGCAAAACGACCGTTCCAGTTTTCGCTCTGAGGAGTAAAGCCCCAGCGCAAAGCATTAGGATCTTCTGAAACTGAAGGCGTAGTCTTTTTAACGTCTGCCATAAATAATACTCCGAGCTTTTATGTTGTAACAGTTATAACTGCCTGTAAAGTAATGTAACAGATTTTTAAGAGAATGCAACATAAAATCAAGGCAAAATTCTTTCCGATAAATAAGGGTGGGTAATCCCTACTGGCTGGCAGATTAATATCTATACCATAACCAAATAAGTAATATTAATAGTGCAGTTGAGATACAGCAATGAATATTGACTTACTGGGATATCGTCAGAAAGTAGGCATGGGTCAAGTACAGGTTGCTAATATACTGGGCATCTCCCATGAAGAAATTTGTTTTTATGAGCAAAAGCCTGAAACAGTTCCAATGGGTCTTTTAGCAAAATGGCTGCAAATATTGGGGGTTGACTTTGCTACAGCCATGTCAGCATCAACACCACCACTCAAAGGAATTGATCCAGGAACTCCATACACTCAACTTTATCGCAAACTAAATTTACTGAATCAGTACATTGATGCTACTCCTCCTGTAGACAAACTAGATATACCAACATCGCCAGCTACACCACATGATCTCCAGCAGCAGCTTAAGCTTTATAAACAAAAGCCTAATGTTGTTTTGACTGGAGGCTTCGATGCTGGTAAATCACACATGGCAAACGCTTTGTTGGGAAGTAAAAATTTGCCAGTTGGTTATCAGCCAGCCAGGGTTAGCGCGTCTCAAACCCTATTGATAGAGGGATTATGGCAGAGGGTCTGAGTTTGGGAGAGCCGCAGCCAAAACAGAAAC
>NZ_JABXKH010000128.1 GCF_017115105.1 Nostoc sp. NMS2 | reverse complement strand
CTTGCCGTCGCCGTTGAAGTCTCCAACTGTTACTGAGCGGGGAGCAGTGCCGACGGAGAAGTTGGTGGCGGTGCCAAAGCCCCCTGTGCCGTTACCTAGCAGCACGGAGACGTTGTTGCTGTTTGTGTTAGCGGCAGCCAAGTCGAGCTTGCCGTCGCCGTTGAAGTCTCCAACTGTTACTGAGGTGGGAGTAGTGCCAACGGAGAAGTTGGTGAGGGAGCCAAAGCCCCCTGTGCCGTTACCTAGCAGCACGGAGACGTTGTTGCTGTTTATGTTAGCGGCAGCCAAGTCGAGCTTGCCGTCGCCGTTGAAGTCTCCTACTGTTACTGAAAAGGAAGTAGTGCTGACGGAGAAGTTGGTGGCGGTGCCAAAGCCCCCTGTGCCGTTACCTAGCAGCACGGAGACGTTGCTGCTGTAGTTGGCGGTAGCCAAATCCAGGTTGCCGTCGCCGTTGAAGTCTCCTACTGTTACTGAGCGGGGAGCAGTGCCGACGGAGAAGTTGGTGGCGGTGCCAAAGCCCCCTGTGCCGTTACCTAGCAGCACGGAGACGTTGCTGCTGTTGAGATTAGCGGCAGCCAAGTCGAGCTTGCCGTCGCCGTTGAAGTCTCCAACTGTTACTGAATAGGGATTATTACCGACGGTGAAGTTGGTGGCTGGTTGGAAATTGGCGCTGCTGTTGACACCGAGGATGTAGTCTGGGCTGGCTTCTAGGTTGACAGTGACGGTTTCGTTGGGGTCAGAGACTCCATCAGCGACAGCTGTGACTGTTAAGGTGGCGGTGGTTTCCCCGGCGGCGATGGTGAAGGTGTTGGCTGTGACAGCGGTGATATTTGTACCTGCTGCCAAGGTGTAGTCGGTGGTGGCAGTGGCGGTGCTACCTGTGGTGTTGAAGTTGACGACTAAGCCACCATCTGGGGCGGGAGTGTCGAGGGTGATGGTAAAAGTGCCATCTGTAACGCCTTCTGTGGGGTTGGTGCCTGGGGTGATGGTAATTTTGGGTGTGGTGTTCAACAGCACTGAGACATCATTGCTGCCGTTGTTAACAGCAGCCAAATCCAGCTTGCCGTCGCCGTTGAAGTCTCCCACTGTTACTGAACTGGGATTACTGCCGACGGAGAAGTCGGTGGCGGTGCCAAAGCCGCCTGTGCCGTTGCCTAGCAGCACGGAGACGGTGTTGCCGTTAGCCACAGCCAAGTCCAGCTTGCCGTCGCCGTTGAAGTCTCCCACTGTCACTGAATTGATACCACTGCCAACGGAGAAGTCGGTGGCAGTGCCAAAGCCGCCTGTGCCATTGCCTAGCAGCACGGAGACGGTGCTGCCGTTAGCCACAGCCAAGTCCAGCTTGCCGTCGTTGTTGAAGTCTCCCACTGTGACTGACTTGGGATAATTCCCAACGGAGAAGTTGGTGGCGGTGCCAAAGCCGCCTGTGCCGTTCCCCAGCAGCACGGAGACTGTGCTGCTGATGTAGAAGTTAGGAGTAGCCAAGTCCAGCTTGCCGTCGCCGTTGAAGTCTCCCACTGTAACTGAAAATGGACCACCGCCGACGGCGAAGTTGGTGGCGTTGGCAAAGCCGCCTGTGCCGTTCCCCAGCAGCACGGAGACTGTGCTGTCGTAGAAGTTAGAGATAGCCAAGTCTAGCTTGCCGTCGTTGTTGAAGTCTGCCACTATGACTGACCGGGAACCCTTGCCGACGGAGAAGTCGGTGGCGGTGTTAAAGCCGCCTGTACCGTTCCCCAGCAGCACGGAGACTGTGCCGTAGTAGTTGAGGTTAGCCACAGCCAAGTCCAGCTTGCTGTCGCCGTTGAAGTCTCCCACTGTGACTGAATTGAGATTATTCCCGACGGTGAAGTTGGTGGCAGTGTCAAAGCCGCCTGTGCCGTTCCCCAGCAGCACGGAGACGGTGTTGCTGCTGTAGTTAGCCACAGCCAAGTCCAGCTTGCCGTCGGCGTTGAAGTCTCCCACTGTGACTGAAGTAGGATTAGTGCCGACGCTGAAGTTGGTGGCGGTAGCAAAGGTGGCAAACACTCCAGGATAGGCTTCCCTAATTTCTGGTTGCAAGGCTAGGGTAGAGGCGATTTGCCCGATCTTCACCTCTAGTTCCCAGGTTCCACCTTGTTGGCTGTTGCCGATTTTTTTATTTGAGGCGGCGATGTTTGCCCTGGTGAGTTGGTGTAGCTGTTCTATGAAGGTTTTTCCGATTTCTGTGGCGGCGACTTCACACCCATAGATGAGGATTTCTGCCGCAAGCCATTGTTGTAGTTGCTGGCGATAGGTGTGGAGGTTGTCTAAATTTAGTTGACTATTACCTAGTTGCAAGCTGCCGGGGCTACCGTGGGCAATTATCTGGATACTGGCTGCCGGATAGTTGTGGCAGATGGCGCTGATTTGGGCGATGCCGTCAAGGTGTTTGTTGAGGACAGTTACTTTGGCTGTGGGTATGATGCCTTGGACGAGTATTTGATGGTCATCAATTCCAGCATCGATGATGACTAGAGTCTGCTTTGTGACGGTGGCGTTAGTAGTTGTCATGGTGTTTCAGTATTATGTTATTTACGTATTAATCCTGATAAGGAGTATCTCTAATTTAAAAAATACTTATATTTTAGTAACCTAAAATTAGTATTTTATTCTCAGTAAAATCACTAGATTTACTTGAGATGTCACCTAGTAGGTTGAGTTGAAGAACGAAACCCAACACTACATACTGTTGTCTGGCACTGAATGTTACGGACAATAAATGTTTAAACAAACTTAAAGTAACTGTTGACTTTATATCTGCTATATGTATGGTTAATAACTAAACGCCCAAAATTCTAGCGATGTTGTTCGCTAGTGTCAACAGTAAAAAATTATACTTTTCCAATGATCCGACAATCCACTGCTAAAGCTGCTCTCCCTGTAGAAATACTCGCCTCGCGTCATTTCATCGACTGGCTGCAATCGCAGCAAATTAGTCTGGCTTTCTCTACCTATCAAAGTTCGCGTCTGATGCTGTTAGGGGTGAACGCCCACGGACAATTATCGGGATTTGAGCGGTTTTTTGACCGCGCAATGGGGTTATATGCTACCCCAGAACGAATTTATCTCAGTTCTAGATCCCAACTCTGGCAGTTAGATAATGTGCTGAGTGTCGGACAACTTTATGATGGTTATGACAAGCTGTATATTCCCCGAATTGCTTATACTACTGGGGATTTAGATATTCATGATTTGGCGGTGGAAGCTGATAACGAACGCATTGTATTTATCAGTACTATATTAAATTGTCTGGCAACGGTGAGCGATCGCCATAGTTGCATTCCTTTATGGAAACCTAAGTTTATTTCTAGTTTGGTAAATGAAGATCGCTGTCACCTCAATGGTTTGGCGATGGTGGCCGGTAAACCCCGCTATGTTACCCTCTGTGGTGAATCTGATGTGGTGGATGGTTGGCGGGACAAGCGACAAGGCGGCGGTTGTATTATTGATATTCAATCTGATGAGGTAATTGCTAGGGGTTTATCTATGCCCCACGCCCCACGATTTTATCAGGGTAAGTTGTGGTTGCTGAATGCTGGCACGGGAGAATTTGGCTATATCGATTCCGGTGGAGTATTTCAGCCTGTTGCTTTTTGTCCCGGTTTTCTGCGTGGTTTGGCTTTTAGTGGCGATTATGCCATTGTCGGCTTATCTAAACCCCGCGACAAAACTTTTTCTGGTTTAAAACTGGATGAAAATTTAGTCAATAAAAAGACTGAACCCCGATGTGGGTTAATGGTGATTGACTTGAAAACGGGTCAAGTTGTCCACTGGCTACGTCTAGAAGGAGAAGTGACGGAGCTTTATGATGTGCAGGTGTTACCAGGAGTCCGTCGCCCACAAGCATTAGGATTCCAGACTGAGGAGATTCAGCAGTTGATTACCCTCGATCCACATTCACCTCTAATAGCGGGAAATGCGCCAACTGACGAGTCAGCGCCTATACAAGAATTTACTAACAACGCAAATCGGGACAACATAATCTCTGCAATCACGCCTCAGCGCTCTTCTATGACTCTGGAGAGAGAATAATCCAAGCGATTAGAAATCGCGGCTACACAAACAAAGTCCGCCTACGCGGACTAACGCCAAACATAGGGTTTCAAATTTAATCTGACGAGAGTAATAAAAGAGCGTTAAAATCAAGACTGGTCTAATTCTGATTGGTTATGGCCAATCCCCAGCCGTAGAACAACTTTATCAACAAGCATTAGCTTTACAAACACAACTACTGGTCTGTCCCATAAGTTTTGCAAGGTTTGTAGTGAGCGATTTATCGCTCAATTTTAAGCACTGAAGTGCTTACTACAAACTTTTATAACCCTTCATATTTAATGCGATAGACCACTACAATTGACAGAGGCGATCGCTTTATACGAACAAATTATCGCCCAATATCCTCAATATGCTCCCGCTTGGTATCAGTTGGGGGTAATTATTGACAATCAAGGACAAACTAATGGGGGTAATTATTGACAATCTAAGGACAAACTAACCAAGCTGTTCTGGCTTACCAACAGGCATTGACAATTAACCCTAAATATGCAAAGGCATATAATAATTTAGGTATTGTGGAAGTAGCCCAGAAAAATTTAGAAAAAGCGATCGCTTAATTTTTGCCCAATATCACACCAAAGCAGAACATTTAGCAAGACAATTGAGCGGGAGATTTAGAGGGATCTAAAACTTTTGATACCGACAAGACGACTTTTCAAACATCCTCTAAGATACGGCATTCCTCCGTCGTGAAGTTGGAAGCCCCACCCTCTAGCTTTGCTAGGCTAGGGTGGTTCACAATATCATTCTCTAGCTAAATTAGTTAAAGGCGGCAGCTGTTTTGACAACGATGTAAACTGGATGTCAGCAGTAACCCTCAAATAATTTGTCCACCTCTCGATTAATACATTATTTTGTCACAGCTTATGAACCCTGCCCTAACTCAAATTGGCGCTCAAATGTCCAACCTGACTGGCGTCAGAGCAATCATGAAGGATATTATCGAGACATTACGAGGGGGTGCAGGGCAGCAATTTATTAATTTGAGTGCTGGTAATCCATTGATTTTGCCAGAAGTAGAGCAGTTATGGCGGGATTGTACTGCACAGCTTTTGGCTAGTCCAGAATATGGTGAGGTAGTTTGTCGTTACGGTTCAAGTCAGGGCTATGCACCATTAATTGAAGCGATCGCAAACGACTTTAACAAACGCTACGGGTTAAACTTAAGCGATCGCAATATCCTCATCACACCCGGTAGTCAAAGCCTCTATTTCTACGCTGTTAATAGCTTTGGTGGTTACACCTCTAGCGGCGAGTTAAAACAAATAGTTTTGCCCCTCAGCCCTGACTACACAGGTTACGGCGGCATCTGCTTAGTTCCAAAAGCCTTAATTGCCTACAAACCAACTCTTGATATCGATGCAGCCGCTCACCGATTTAAATATCGCCCCGACTTCAGCCAACTGGCGATTACAGAAAATACGGGTTGTGTCCTCTTCTCTCGCCCCTGTAATCCCACTGGTAATGTCCTCACTGATGATGAGGTGAAGAAAATTGCTGCCCTGGCTGCGCCTTACAATCTGCCAGTGTTAATTGACTCGGCTTATGCGCCTCCCTTCCCAGCATTGAACTTTACCGAAATGACACCAGTTTTTGGTGATAATATTTTACACTGCATGAGTTTATCAAAAGCGGGATTACCAGGTGAAAGGATTGGTATAGCTATTGGGGATGAAAAGTGGATTGAAGTGCTGGAGTGTTTTCAGGCAAATATGAGCCTTCATTCTTCACGTTACGGCCAAGCGATCGCAGCTCTTGCAATTGATTCTGGTGCTTTGGTCGAAATTTCTCATACTGTCATCCGTCCCTTTTACCAAAGTAAGTTTACCGTTTTAGAAACCAGCTTAGAACAAGCGATGCCTAAAGATTTACCTTGGTTTCTCCATCGCGGTGAAGGAGCAATTTTTGCTTGGTTGTGGTTACAGGATTTACCCATCAGTGATTGGGACTTTTACCAACAATTAAAGCAAGTAGGCGTGATTATTGTCCCTGGAAGTACCTTCTTCCCCGGTTTAGAGGAAGAGTGGGCGCACAAGCACCAATGTTTCCGCATCAGCCTCACAGGTACAGATGAAGAGATAGTCACTGCTATGCAACGTTTAGCAAAAGTGGCTGAAAAAGCTTATAAAGGTGCGGCGGTGACTGCCTAATAGGGGGGAGTTATAAGTTAGGAGTTAGGAGTTATAAGTTAGGAGTTATAAGAATTCTTTCCCCAATGCCCAATGCCCAATGCCCAATGCCCAATGCCCCATGCCCAATGCCCCATGCCCAATGACAAATGACAAATGACAAATTAGATAATTGGTTAGAAATTGGTAAGATTGTTGCCCCTCAAGGATTGTCTGGAGAATTAAAGGTTTATCCTGTATCTGACTTTCCCGAAAGATTTGAAGTGCCGGGAAAACGTTGGTTGTTGCGTTTAGATGGTACAGAACCACAACCAATCGAATTATTAACAGGACGTTATATCAGTAACAAAAACTTGTATGTAATCAAATTAGCTGGTGTGGAAACTTGCGATCAAGCGGAGGCGTTGCGTGGTTGTAAGTTAATGGTACCAGCAAGCGATCGCCCCCAATTAGGCAAAGATGAATATCATGTCCTCGATTTGATTGGCGTGGAAGTCTTCATGCAAGCATCTGGCGAACTCGTGGGTACGGTGGTAGATATCATCCCCGCCGGCAATGATTTGTTAGAAGTAAAGTTCCATGAATCCTTTGCTACTGACAAAGGACAAATCACAAATGACAAAAAGCAAAAGACTGTTTTGATTCCATTTGTGGAAGCGATCGCACCAGTAGTAGACTTGAAATCTAATCGCATTGAAATTACGCCACCGCCTGGGTTATTGGAAATAAATAATTAGGTCATTCCTCGATTTGTCTTTAGCTAGTGGTCTGTCCCATTAAATTTGCAGGGTTGTAAAAGTTTGTAGTAAGCACTTCAGTGCTTAAAATTGAGCGATAAATCGCTCACTTCAAACCTTGCAAAACTTATAGGACAGACCACTAGGCGTAACCTATAATCAATAACTCCGAAATCTCTTAAAAACCTCAAAATTTTACACAAAGCTGCTCAGAAAAACTTTACTTTGATTTCTTGCGTGTTAATTTCATGTTAAGTACTTGGAATACGTTCAATCTCAGCATATCCACTGAAAATAAGTTTTTGACCTTCAGTTTCTAATCGGTTGAGCCGCATTTTCACTCCATCGAGGTCAAAACGATCCAAATCAACCATATTATCTAAAATTTCTACCAGCGCTACGCTCAAGGTTTGCGAAATTTCCCGTTGTGCTTCTGGCACTTGGTCAAGTTCGATTTTCGGATCTTTGAAAGAAACTCGCCGCCGCCTTTCAATGCCTATACTTAAAATCATGCTCAGAGGCACGAGTTCGCCATTGTTTAAATCTGCTTTTGCTACAAGCTGTAACCGATTTTCTGGCAATAGCTGTACCTGAACTTCCGTAAAGGAAACGGGTTCACCGCCAGATAATGCCGTCAGGGAGGGTACGGTGAGGTTAAGCAGACGCTTTTTCACCAGTTCCGCACTAAAGGCTTGGTTGATGCCTGCTTCTGATAAAATTACTTGAGCGATCGCTTGAGTAGGTTGCTTAAGGCTAAGTTTGCCTCTTAAAACCGAGCCGAAGTCAATTGCCACCGCATCGGTTTCAAAAGACATCTCCTCTACCGCGAAATCTTTCCGAATCACCAAGCCACGACCGCTCATTTTGAAGCTATCAATGCTGCCTTGCAACAGTTTGCTGGAGGGGTAGCAGCGCACAAAGACTTCTACTGACTCGCTTTGGGTAAACAGGTGGCGAATCGTTTGGCTGGCGACCGTGTTGAGCATCCGCTCTCCCCAATCAGTGCCTTTAGGATCTTGTAAACCAGTAAGTCCGCCGAACATGTGGTTTTTAGTCTCTAGAAGTTCTTTGTACTTTTGTAACAAACTGTGAAGAATACAGCAAGCGATCCCGTGATTAATTGTGCTGATAGGTAGGTGTAGGATAGCTGATGGTTAGAAGTCAAATGTGTTAAATGTTACTTTTGATCTAGTGAGTGGGAATAATTGAACTAAGTTATTGCTAAGATTCTCACCACTACTAAGTATGATACAGCTAAATATTCTAGAACTTGCCAAGCAGGGTGATACAGATGCGATTAACACTCTGGTAAGTCAGTGGTTAAATTTACCCGGAATTACGCCAAAAACTAGTTTCAAACAAAATTGTCTACAGATAATGCTGGAATCGTTTGAAGTTCCAGCACAACAATTAGTAGTCCCGATTATTTGTGATGGATTAATTAATTTAGATATCCAATCTTTTAAGAGTGTCAAAATATACGGAAGAGTAACAGGTGAATATTTTCCAGATTGGCAACAAGAAATTGAGTTAGAAGCGCTAATAAATTCAACTGTATTACCACCTCAAACAAATATTGAAGTGGAATCTTCAATTGTCATTAATAAAACAACAGATAATAAATTAACTGTACAAAAACCATCTTTTTTGGGTTCATTGTTTGGAGCAGTAACAGGAACAGCCGGAGCCGTTGGAGGTGCTGCTGTTCAAGCTGGACAAGCTGCTACAGGAGCAGCTATAGGCATCAGTGGGACTATTGGAGGTGCTGCTGTTCAAGCAGGGCAAGCTGTTACAGGAACGGCTGTAAGTATTGGCGGTGCAATTGGTGGTGCAGCTTTTCAGGCAACACAAATTGCAGGTCAAGCATTAGCAATAGTTGGTAATAATCCCCAATTGCAAGTAGCAATAAAATCTCTAAATCAAGATTGGTTAAATCCATTAATTCAACAAGTTGATTTAGTTAAAGCTGAGACTGCCGTCAGAAAGTTACAGCAAGAACATCCAAATCAACAACCAGCACAAATTGCCCATCATCTTATGCTGGAAAAAGCTGTTTTAGTAGGAGGAACAGGGCTTGCTAGTAGTCTTGCGCCCGGACAAGCAGCTGCAATGTTTGTAGTAGATTGGGCTGCTACATCTGCATTATCAGTGGAGTTAGTCTATCAAATTGCTGCTGCCTATGGAATGGATTTAAAAGATTCCGAGCGCAGAGCAGAGGCAGTAGCAATTTTTGGTTTAGGGGTAAGTGGAAAAACAGCAATCAAAGCAGGTTTGGGTTTACTACGAAATTTGCCAGTAGCGGGAGCCGTCATTGGTGCTAGTTCAAATGCAGTAATGATATACGCATTAGGTTATGCAGCTTGTCAGTTTTATGAAGCAAAGCAGAATCTATCAACTTTAGAGGCAACATTAGTAGATGCTCAACTAAAGAGCGGAAAATTTCTCGAAGCCGCTATTTCTCAAGAAAAGATTATGGATCAGATTTTGGTTCATATTGTCTTAGCAGGTAATCCAGATAAATCTTGGGAAGATATTTTGTCAGAATTACAAGCTGCGAATCTTAGTTCTGCCTCAATCGATGCGATCGCAGCTAATATCAAATCTCCACCATCTTTAGAAACCTTACTTGAGCAAATTAATAGTGATTTTGCTGTCCCTTTATTAGCGCAATGCCAAAAAATTGCTCATCTCGATGGAGTAATTACGCCAGAAGAAACTAAGGTGTTAGAAACGATTAACAAAAAGTTAACCCGTGATTTAGCTACAATCAAGTAATCTGAAGATTGGTGTTAATATTTTTTAGCAAAGGCGATCGCAACCTCTATACAAAAGTGCGATCGCCAGTTCGCCATAGTGACGCATTTACTTTAAACTATGGAAATGAATGCAAATGGTTTTTAGAATCTGTGTAGAGCTTCCAGATAAGCGTAGGTTTGAGACAAAACAGTGACACAAGCCAAAACACCTCGAGCCATTGCAGTTAATATTCCACCAACGCTAACACTTACAGTCACCCATGAGCAGTTAGTTGAGTTGGCGATCGCTAACCGAGATTTACAACTAGAACGAACTGTGACAGGAGAGCTAATTGTTATGGCTCCAACTGGAGGTACTACAGGAAATAGGAATTTAGATATCGAAGGACAACTATGGCTTTGGAACCGTCAAACAAGACTTGGTAAGACATTTAACTCTTCGACAGGTTTTCACCTCCCTAACGGGGCCGATCGCTCTCCCGATGCAGCTTGGGTAGGTCAAGACAGATGGGACGCACTCACTCCAGAACAGCAAGATGGATTTGTCCCTCTTTGTCCTGATTTTGTACTGGAACTGCGTTCTAAAAATGACAATATGAAACCCCTACGAGCCAAAATGAAAGAATATATGGAAAACGGAGCTTGTTTAGGTTGGTTAATTGACCGAAAAAACAAAAAGGTAGAGATTTATAGGCAAGGCCAGTCTGTGGAAGTTATAGATAATCCCCTAAGCTTGTCAGGAGAAGATATATTGCCTGGGTTTATCCTAGATTTGACCGAGGTTTGGAAATGATTTTGAAAATGCTATCTAAGCCAGTGCTTTTTCATACACTTTGTCTCCTGCTATAGTCTGTTATGAAGCGATCGCAACACGAAGTGCTTCCTCTTCAGTTAAACCAAATGCTGAACAGTGTTTCAAATCAGGAATATCAGCAATATAGCCCTTATCTTCTTCACTATAGAAAATATTAATGTAATACTGTTTCATTCTTAGCTCAGTATCGCCACCAAAATCCGAAGTAAGTCCTCTATGTCAGCAGGAACACGATATAAATTGAGGTCTTGAGTTATTTGTCTACTTTCTCGATTCAATAGAGCAAATTGCCAGATATCTCCTGTAGAAACAGCCCCTTGTAAATTTTGCTCTTGAGAGTCAGTCCACGCATCAATAGCAATCAGTTCTACAGCAAGCTGGGTAAAGCCCCTAGCTAAATCGGCATTTTTAGCTTCCACAACTAAGAGTTTACGGTCTGCGTGCAAATAATAATCAAGGGAACCTTTTAATTGTTCTGTAACAATTAAAGGATATTCAATTCTAAGTTGGGCGCGAGTGTAATGAATAATATCCAATAAAATTGGGGCAATTAGTAACTCTCTGCGGGCTGCTTCACTAGTCAAACTAATATATGGCAAACTCTCTTCAATCCTAGATTTGAGGTTTGCGAGTCTGTCTAATTCAATGGTGGACTTTTGTTGATTGAGAGAGGAACGTTTTAAAGAATAGCCAAATTCAGCCAGTATGTCTTCTGGCTCAAATAACATCTCAAAATAGCTTCTGAAAGTGTACGAGTTATTTGGCTGGAGGATAGGAATTTTGCTCATAGCTTTTAATGTAAGATGATTATGTTAAACGTTTTGGACATAAGTCACACAGTTTTAATGCCTGTCATTGAATCTAACAACTCTTTGCCAATTTCCCATCGGGAATCTGTAAAAATCCTGATCGTTGGCTCCCGTTGAGGTATCAACAGGATTATTTAAAATATTAATGAAAGCTAAACTTTACGATCAAATAAAAACATTGGCACAAGTGCAACCAGATTTTGCCGACCAGATGATTCCTAAAAATACACTCGGAAGAATTGTAGAATGCTACGAAAATCCTGAAGGTTATGCAGTTGATATTGCCATACCCAATCAAAAGTTAGTTGGAGGCTATGAATACGTCAATGTTATTCTTACTGCTGACCAATTTGTGCTTGTCAATACTGTCTCGCAACCACTGAATGTTGTTACTCAGTAATGGCAAAACCCGATTAGGTCATGTGTACGAGGATAGAGACGCGGATACGCGCTCTATAAGTTACCTACCTCGTCAACAACTTCCTTCGCAGATTATCCAACGCTGCATTCGCACTGACATAACGAATTAGAGCGCGTCCTCGTACTGTACCAAACTGATATTCAAAACTTGTCACTTCATCCTTTGGCCCAGCTAAACCAACGTAAACTAAACCTACGGGCTTAGTATCTGTCCCTCCAGTTGGGCCAGCAATACCAGTAATACTCAATCCCCAAGTTGTTGTAAGGCGAGTTTTGACTCGAATTGCCATTTGCTCTGCAACAGTAGCACTTACCGCCCCAAATTTATCTAAATCTTCCTGGTTAACCCCCAGCAGCCTAACCTTCACCGAATTGTCATAAGAAATTACTCCACCCCAAAAGTAATCAGAACTCCCTGAAATCTCAGTCAACATTTGCCCTAAACCGCCACCAGTGCAAGATTCTGCCACCGAAAGCGTTTCTTTTGATGCCCGCAATAACTCACCAACAACAGAAGCAGGAGTATCAGTATTAACGCCGTAAAAATCTAGTCCGGCAATTTCTTTAAGTTGTTTCTCAATGGGCGCAATTAGGGCTTCTGCGGCTGCTTCGGAAGTGGCTTTAGCAGAAACTCGCAATCTTACTTCCCCCTTACCTGCATAAGGGGCGACTGTGGGATTGGGCAACTTCAAATAAGAAGCAACCTTTTCCGCCAAAGCAGATTCACCAATACCCCAAAACTTTAAACTCCGACTGTGAATAATTTCTTTACCCCAACCTTGATTTTTGAGAAATGGGACGGCTGTTTCTTCCCACATTGGGTACATTTCACTGGGAACACCGGGAAAGGTAAAAATCGTGATTTCAGGACGGGGTTGCCAAATGATACCGGGTGCTGTTCCTGTCGGGTTGGGGAGAATTTCTGCACCTTGGGGAATCAAAGCTTGTTTGCGGTTACTTGGTGACATCACTCGACCGCGTTGCGCGAATTTCTGGGTTATATCTTCGATGATTTCTGGGTTTTCTACCAAAGGGGTTTTAAAAAAATCGGCGATGGTTTCGCAGGTGAGATCGTCTGGTGTAGGGCCGAGTCCACCAGTGAAAATGAGAATTTGCGCTCTGGAAATAGCAATTTCTATAACTTGCTTCAACCGTTCTGGATTATCCCCAACCACTGTTTGATAGTAGTGGGGAATACCTAGCTGCGCTAATTGTTGCGCTAAAAATTGAGCATTGCCGTTGAGGATATCTCCCAACAGCAGTTCGGTGCCAACACAAATAATTTCTGCACTCATTGGATTGGGAGTAGGGAGTGGGGAATGGAGCGGGGGATGAGGGGGCAGGGAGCAGGGGAAGCAGGGGAAGCAGGGGAAGCAGGGGGAGCAGGGGGACAAGGAGGACAAGGGGGAATTATTAAAATTAAGTCTCTCC
>NZ_JABXKH010000026.1 GCF_017115105.1 Nostoc sp. NMS2 | reverse complement strand
TTGTGTAGCCGCGATTTCCAATCGCCCGGTGTTTCTTCCAAAAGTGGATGCTCCCGATGTAACCCAAGTTTTGAAGTGCGTAGGCTACGCCTACACACTAGCTGATATTAAACGCAAGCAGAGTCTAATATCAGCTAGACTGATTCTGGGCTGCTTGCTGTACTTGCGCCACTGTTAAATCGAGAGCCACCGCCACTTGTTCCACACTTAACCCCAAAGCCAATAACCGGGGAATAGCTTCTAACTTAGCTTGCAGCCTACCTTCCTGGCGACCTTCCTGGCGACCTTCCTGACGACCTTCCTGGCGACCTTCTTCTAAGCCATCTTCTTTGATAGATTGATACATCCTTGTTTTTTTGAATTCGTCGTCTATACCCAACATTTCTGCTAACTCCTCTCGGCTTAACCGGGTAAATTTGTACAACAAGATAGTCTCTATCAATTCTACAATTTGCTTCCTGGTTGCTTCATTTGCTAGTTGTTGTCTTGCTTGTAAAATCAATTCTCTACCTTTTTCAATGGCTGTCTCTTCTCTTTCGATAATTAATTTAACGATCGCAACTTGAAGTGAGTTCTCTGCCGTATCCAATTCATCTAGATAAATGCGTTGCACTTGTGAACTGTTGAGCAGTAATTGATACGGTAGTCGATCGTTCGGATCTAAACTCCTTTGCGGATAGATGACGACAGCACGCCAAAAATTGACTGATTCGTTTTGACGTAAGTAAAGGAAGATTTCGGCAAAGAAGCGTCTATAAAAAGTCGGGTCTAATTGAAACTGGACTTCAACAAAATAGAGTGGTTGGTTTGTGGTTTCACTTGTAGGAATGAATACTCCATCAATCCTAAAAGCAGTTTGTTTTAGTTCGACTGAAACAAATTCATAAGCGTTGACGTTGATAGTATTATCGCCAATTATTGCAAAAAATATGCTTGGAAAAGCTTGAAATAAGTTATAAAATATTTTGTCAGTTTGCACTTGTATTTAGTCAAGCGGAAATTGGATATTCAAAGTTTATCAAAATATTGTAAACGCGAACGAAAAGATCCCCGACTTATTCAAGAAGTCGGGAATCTGAGCCTCCCGATGGAGAGCAAATCAAATAGGATTGCTATACTTTAATAAAAGATTGTTTATCTCATTTACTTAGATACCAACTGATTAACTGGAGCAACCCCAGCCAAATCTAGAATTGGTGCGATCGCATCTTCCCGCTTTACTGCCATCAGATGGACACCTTGACACAATTGCCGCGCTATTTCCACTTGTTCGGCGGCAATTTTCATCCCTTCCTCAAAAGGGTCTTTGGCTTTTGCCAATCTATCAATAATATGTTGGGGAATATTTACACCTGGAACACATCTATTAATAAACTGAGCATTTTTTGCCGATTTCAACAGAAAAATTCCTGCCAAAATCGGTTTTTTATAGCCAGATGCAATGGTATCCATAAACTTTTCTAGCCGCTCAAAATCGGTAATCAACTGACTTTGAAAAAATTGCGCTCCGGCTTCGATTTTGCGTTCAAATCGACTTTGCAAACCCGACCAACTTTTACATTGCGGATCTACTGCTGCACCAACAAATAAATCTAGCGCTCCATCAGTCAAGGGTTTTTCGTTGCAATCAACGCCTTGATTCATCTTCCGAATTAGTTGCAACAGTCGCACCGCTTCTAAGTCAAACACTGCTTTGGCATCTGGATGATCGCCTGCTTTTACGGGGTCGCCAGTCAAAGCTAAAATATTACGGATACCTAAAGCATGAGCGCCCATTAAATCAGCTTGTAAACCAATGCGGTTGCGATCGCGGCAAGCAATTTGACAAATCGGCTCTATACCATTTTGTGACAAAATCACCGACGCGATTAACGAAGACATCCGTAACACTGCGCGGCTACCATCAGTAACATTGACAGCATGAACCCTTCCCTTAAGAGTCGCTGCCATTTGAATCATGTGCGCTGGATCTCCCCCTTTCGGGGGTGCTACCTCGGCGGTAACTAGAAATTCACCTGCTTGTACAGCTCTCTGGAAGGCTGTGGAGCTATGGGTGTGATACATAAAATTAAGAATTTCAATTTCTTAAATGGTATAGCAAATCACACCTAAAAGCGAAAACTTAGAGAGGAAGTGAGTAGCCTAAAGCAGCTTTTACTTGTGATAAAGTTTGATTTGCGATCGCTCTAGCTTTTTCCCCTCCATCCCGTAACACAGACTCCAAATAGCCTTTGTCTGCCGTTATCGCCTGATATTTTTCTTGAATTGGTTTCAGGGACTCAATAATTGTATCCGTCAACAATGGCTTAAATTGTCCCCAGCCCATATCCTGGCACTCAACTGCTACATCTTCCTTTCTCTGCCCAGAAAGCAATGTATACAGCGTCAACAAATTATTACACTCTGGACGTGCTGGATCGTCGAAAGTCAGCCCACGAATCGGATCGGTTTTACAACGCTTAATCTTATATTGAATCTGTTCTGGTGAATCTAGCAAACTGATTCGACTTAATTCTGAAGGATCGGACTTCGACATTTTGCGTGTACCATCCGCTAAACTCATCACCCTTGCTCCTTCCTTACGAATCAAAGGGTCTGGTAACTTCAGAACTGGTCGATCTGGTTTACCAAATTGGTGATTTAACCGAGCTGCAATATCCCTTGTCAATTCCAAGTGTTGCTTTTGGTCTTCACCCACTGGCACTTTATCCGCTTGGTAAAGCAAAATATCAGCCGCCATCAACACTGGGTAATCCAACAAACCTGCACTCACATTTTCTCCCTGTTTAACAGCTTTTTCCTTGAACTGGATCATGTCTTGCAGCCAGTTTAGAGGTGTAATGCAGTTGAGCAACCAGGTGAGTTCACTGTGGGCTGAAACGTGGGATTGTACAAAGATGGTGGAGTGATTTAAATCAAGACCACAAGCTAGATAGAGAGCAGCAAGAGTATAGGTATCAGCTGCTAACTGGGTTGGGTCGTGTGGTACTGTAATCGCGTGCAAATCAGCCACAAAGAGGTAATTTTCGTATTCACTCTGACCTTCTACCCAGTTGCGAATGGCTCCTAAGTAGTTACCTAGATGGTAATTGCCTGTTGGTTGAACTCCAGAAAGAACACGTTGTTTGCCCATAAATTTCAACTAAGTTATCTCAACGAGGAGGCAGGGGGAAGGGAGCAGGGGGCAGGGGGCAGGGGTAAATGACCCCAACCGAGAGTCGTGAAGCAGAGCGGAACATGGGTCTGAGTCCCCCACTTTTTATAAGTGGTTCTCATTCAGGTAGGGTGGCCACTGAGCGTAGCCGAAGTGTCGAGTCCCCCTTTCTGTTCTGTCCCCCCTACTCCCTGCTCCCTGCTCCCTTGCCTCTTTTTCAAATCTGCACTAATCAAGTGGCGATGTCTGGTGAAAAGTTGCTTCTCTTCTTTGCGAGAAGCTGTACCAACGCCAACGCGCCTACGCAAAACTCATTTAATTTTGACATTTTCCAGCGCAACTCGCCGTTGAAATATAGGAGTGGGAGCAATGCAATTTTGTGAGATCATCGTAAAGACAGCAGGGGAGCAGGGAGCAGGGGGAATGGGAAAAGAACCAATTATCGGACAGAATTTCTTCTGTAGCTTGCTTCCTTGAAAGGGTATTCTGATTCCAGACTTCTGAATTCTGTTTTGATAAAGTCGAGCTTACTTAATTTTGTAATTCTCGATAATAGCGCAAGGAACAGACTTTTCTCCCGACCAATCGGTAAAGGTATCTTCATTTTTGTAATGCCTTGGTGTTTGCATAAGCAAGTTCCAAGCATCTTTGGCATCCAATAAATTTAAACGTTCAGGATAGTGGATCTTTAATAATTCTTGAACTAGGGGATAATAGTCAGAGTTGATTCCTGGAAAAATATGGTGTTCTGTATGATAAGAAAAATTTAAATGCAATTTGTCAACTATTTGAGGAACACGCAGAGAAATACTATTAATCAGTGGATCGTTGACACTTGTCATCTGACAAAGCATGTGGTTTGTATAGATGTAAAACATAGCTCCAGCATAACCAATTCCAATCGGCAAAAAGTAACTCAACGCGATTTTTAAGAAATTAAATTGTAAATACATCAAGATACTCAAATGAATCATGATAATTACAACAAGTTCACCTGCGATTAACCAACGCTCTTTAGTTTTGACTGTAAAAGCAGCAGGAACAAAACTTACAGATTCACGATTAAAAAATAGCACAGAAGTCAGATTCCGAAGATTATGTGTGCCCCATGCGGTTCCCATTCCCACTATTAAACTGATGGGATTAACCTCCGCAGAAGGTACGCATACATCTTGAATCCATTTACCCCAAGTTTTCGGCTGTTGATATAAGTAATTGCGATCGGGATCTGCTAAGGAATTAGTTTTATTATGATGTTCTCGATTATGTACCGCTTTCCACATTGTGGGTGGCATCCACAACATCGCTAGCCCTAGTAAGCTAATAATTCTGACTATATGGGAGTTTCTAATGACGCTACCATGCATCAGATCGTGGGAGCTAAATAGCAAGACGATAATACTATTACCCATTACTATAGCTAAAGGCAAATAAAGCCATAAAAAATAAAAATTCCAACGATCTAGATAAGATGCGATCGCCCAGCCTAGAATCAAAATTGCCCAATTAATTGATAGAATTACTAATTTACTTGCATCTGGGAGAAATGCTTGGGGAGGAAGTAGGGGACGCAATTTTTTTGCATACTCTGCTTGGCGAATTAACTTTTGAGCGTTACAAACTTCCATAAATATTATTATTCTTTCTTTATTTAATTTATCTTACAATCAAACGTTTCAAAACTTAACATTGTTTCAAATAACAATGCCATTGTTTTGACTGACAATGAATGCCGACTTAGAAAAGCTACGGTGTCAACACAAATAACTTAATTATCTCAAATCTCGTTTTGTAGTGGCGTGGCAAGACTAAAGTAGTTCATTATACGTAGGTTGGGTGAAGCGGAGCGCAACCCAACATATATCAGAATGTTGCGTTACGCAAAGCCTCTAACGCCACTTGCTACAACGCGGTGGCTCCCCAACCTACAATTTTTAAACAGAAATGGTATAAAGTCACCCATTCAGGTGAAGGCATACAGACGTGTAATACCTATTATGAAGCAAGATTAAGCAACTATAAAGCTAATTATGGGTTTAGTTGTTAGTTTATTAATAAAGATTTAATCCAAAAATTTTAACATTTAACTACAGGCTACTCCCATAAAGCAAGATTCATTAGGCTTTTAGATATGGCTACGCACATAGAAATTCCTGTTATTGGTAAAGTTAAGCATCCATTTCGCTGGCTGATGGGGCTGATAACAGGGGGTGTTTTGGTTGTTGGTACTATCACAACCTACACTCTGGTGAATCAAGGGACAAGCAAAGAAGATATTGCTCAATTAACTGTGCCAGTGGCGGCGAAAAACGTCACCTTGAGAATTACAGCTAGTGGTAAAGTCGTACCAGTTCAGAGTGTAAATATTAGTCCGAAGAACCCCGGTGTGCTATCGCAATTATATGTAGAACAAGGCGATCGCATTCAACAAGGGCAAATCCTCGCCCGCATGGATAGTGCCAGCATTGAGGCTCAAAGGAGCCAGTATCGTGCTAACTTAGCCCAAAGTCAAGCACAATTAGCCGAAGCCGTTGCTGGTAGTCGTCCTCAAGAAATTGCTCAAGCAAAGGCGCGGTTAGCACAAGCTCAAGCCCAGCTAGCCGCAGCTAAGGCTGGTAATCGTCCCCAAGAGATTGCTCAATCTCAATCCCAAGTGGATGCGGCTCAAGCAAAGGTGAATTACACCAATGAACAGGTTAAGCGTTACCAATACCTATATAAACAGGGAGCAGAGAAAAAACAATTACTCGATCAAGCCATCAGCGAAGACAAAAGTGCTAGAGCCAATTTAGAAGAAGCTAAAAAACGATTGTCGTTAGTCCAAAGTGGGAGTCGGACTGAGGAAATCGACCAACGCCAAGCGGCTGTTAATGAAGCACGGGCAGCATTAGTACTCTTAGAAGATGGCACTCGTTCTGAGGAAATTGTGCAGCGTCAAGCGGCTGTTGCCAGTGCTGAAGCTCAATTGAAGGGGGTGCAAGTGCAGCTGGAAGATACAATTATTCGCGCTCCGCTTTCGGGAATTGTGACGCAAAAGTATGCAGAGCCAGGTGCTTTTGTGACACCTACAACTTCTGCTTCTACTAGTGCGTCGGCAACTTCTAGTTCGATTGTTGCCGTAGCACGTGGGTTAGAAATATTAGCTCAAGTTCCTGAAGCCGATATTGGCAGAATTAAACAGGGACAGCAGGTGGAAATTGTCGCTGATGCTTATCCCGATCGAGTCTTTAAAGGTCATGTGCGCCTAATTGCTCCAGAAGCAGTGGTAGAACAGGGTGTGACATCTTTTCAGGTGCGGGTTGCTCTTGATACTGGTACTGATAAACTGCGTTCTGGCTTAAATGTGGATCTGACTTTTTTGGGCGATCGCGTCAATAATGCCTTGGTGCTACCAACGGTGTCAATTGTCACCGAAAAAGGTCAAACTGGTGTACTTGTACCAGATGTAAATAATAAACCCCAGTTCCGCGAAATTACAGTTGGGGCACAAATTCAAGACCAAACTCAGATATTAGGGGGAGTTAAAGAAGGCGATCGCGTTTTTGTTAATCCACCCAAAGACTACAAAATCGAAAAAGCAAAAGAAAAGAATAATTTGTAATTCGTAATTCGTAATTCGTAATTCGTAAGACATGAATTTTTTAGAAAGTGTCCAAATGGCGGGTAAAACCCTGCTGTCAAATAAGCTGCGTAGTGCCCTGACGATGTTGGGTATAGTTATTGGCAACGCCTCAGTGATTGCCATGATTGGCATTGGCGAAGGTGGGCAAAAGTACGTTAATAAACAGCTAGAGTCATTAGGGCCAAATGTACTGTTTATACTGCCAGGTAATCGAGAAACTCAGCGTATCTCCTTTGAAGTGCCAAAAACTCTGGTGTTACAAGATGCCGATGCGATCGCTTCTCAAGTACCAACAGTAGTCGGAGTTGCGCCAGAGTTAAACAGGAGACAGGTAGTTATATATAGCAACCGAAACACTGATGTCAACATTATTGGTACAACTCCCAGCTTCTTATCAGTGCGCGATTTTGAAACTGCTAAAGGCAGATTTTTTAGCGAGGTAGACATCAAGCGAAGTAACCAAGTCGTTGTCTTAGGTGGAGATTTGGCAGAAAAACTATTCGGTAATAGTAACGCTATTGGTCAGCAATTGCGAATTGGAAATACCAGCTTTCAGGTGATTGGGACATTAACAGCTAAAGGTTCCAGCGTGGGAGCAGATTATGATGATGCTGCGCTAATACCAATCACAACCTCAGCAAACCGACTTGTGGGAAAGAATTCTCCCTATGGTATTGCCTTAGATTATCTCGTTGCTGCCGCTCGTGATTCAGAGAGCGTGGATGCAGCAGAATTTCAAATTGCTAATTTGCTGCGTCTACGGCACAAAATTAATGGTGAAGATGACTTTACTATCCGCTCTCAAAAGGATGCTTTGCAAACTGTCGGTCAAATCACTGGTGCATTGACAATTATGTTAGCAGCGATCGCGGGGATATCGTTATTTGTCGGCGGCATTGGCATTATGAATATTATGCTTGTCTCCGTTACCGAACGCACCCAAGAAATCGGATTGAGAAAAGCGATCGGGGCAACTGAGCAAGATATTTTGTTACAGTTCATCATTGAGGCAGTAATAGTTTCCGCAGCCGGTGGTTTAGTTGGGACTGCGGTTGGTATTAGTGGCATTCTATTAGTGGGAGCCTTGACTCCTTTAGAAGCAAGTCTTTCTCCCGCAGCGATTACTATGGCAGTTGGTGTATCTGGTGGTATTGGTTTATTCTTTGGTGTTGTTCCTGCACGTCGTGCTGCTAAACTCGACCCAATTGTGGCTTTGAGAAGTGCTTAAACCACGTCTATCTTGAAACCTGTATTTCAACTCTTTTGAAAAAGATTTGCCCTCATCTCCCAACCCCTTCTCCCAGATATGGGATTCGGGGAGCTAGAATTTCAAAGTCCCTCTCCCAGAGATGGGAGAGGGATTTAGGGTGAGGGCGAAAACTACGGTTCTCAACTTAGATGAGGTTTACTACATATAACTTCTGGGATTCACCGTACATGACACCATATTATTTAGTCCTTATTTATGATTTCTGAATAGTTAATATCAAGATAAATACTCGGATTAACTTATTTTGAGACGCGATAATTACCGCGTCTCAGTTACAGTTCAAAGCTTTTCCTAATCAAATGAGGTACTTCATAGCCCCCTATCGAAGAGCGGGGAGGGGGGGTTGGGGGTGGGGTTTTTGTACCTCACTCAACTGGGAACCGCTATATATGAGTCAAAAAATTAGACTCAAAATTCGCTACCAATCTAGCTTCTATCTCTTAGTTGTTTGCTAGAAGGATTTTGGTAATAACCTTCTTTATCTGTGGCTTTGTTTTTTGCAGGATCAAAAAACTCTTTTGTAGCTCTAGGGGTTTTTTCGTCCAGGTTTAACTTTTCGCGGAGATTGTTGGCAGCGCTTTTTAATGGGTTTTGAGTATTTTTTGCTTGGGTGTCGTTTCTAATTTCACTTTCGTTTGGTGTTCCTTTGTAATAAATACCCTCTGGAGTTTTAACAGTCTCAGCTTGTGCTACGTTAACGTAGCTAAAAGCCTGACCCAATAAAAACATAAATCCTACTAGAAAAACTACAAGAATTTGGGAAATACGAATATTTCGCAGCCCTGAAATTACTCGATTCATAAAAAACCTCAATTCCATTATGTTGGGTGGACAATTCAAGAGACTGAATAAATATTCAGCATTCGGGTTTAAGAACAACTGTGATGTAGTTATCCTTTTTTTTGTTGAAAAATATGATAGCCGTCGGGTGTTTATTTTTAGATTACGGCCATCAGTCATCTCTTTCAACGCTTTGCCAGCATTAACTTTTTTGTAGTTAATCACTCACTTTGGCAAACTTTTTCGCCATCATTTCAGGCGTTGGGGAAAGCGATCGCTTTTTCGGCTGTCATGATGTAGACTCTAATCACGTCTCTACCTCCACATCATCACCACCGTTCCAGCAGACTGCTTTCATAGTCCTTAATCATTATTAAGCGTCTTATAATTACGAATTACGTACAGCCCTTTGGGCATGAAAACCGCGTAGCGTGCCGGAGGCTCTATTACGAATTACGAATTACATTGACACCGCCGCCCCTGTAGTCGGCTTAGGAGGCTGAATGTTAGCACCTATCCGCGCCCGATATAGTTCTGCTAATCGCTGTTCGGATTTCAATAAATCGTGGTAAATTTCTTTGAAAAGGGCAGTTGCTCCTGGGTCAGTAAACATTGCACATAGATTACCAATATCGCCAATACCAGTTTGCACATCGCCTAAAGCAGAACGTAACTGATATATGTCATCACTTCCTGTTAAGGCAGTTTTAACTTTTGCATACTGATTAGCAATATTTGCTCCTAAAGAGGGTTTTTCGCCCAAATTATGAAGATAGGTTTCTAACTTTTGAATATGGCGCTGTTTATTCGCAATTATTTCTTGAAATACTGAGTTGACTTCACTATCTGATTCTTTTTCCAAGTAATTCTCAAATGCTTCTAGCGAATAACGCTCACCAGCAAGGGCATTATTTAAACCTCTACTAATATCACCTTTAGTTGAGCCACCCCAAGCATCAGCTAGCTTCCACCATTCAGCACTTGTGTCTTTTTCATTTGGTAATGCAGCATCTTTGCCACCATAACCCAAACGGCTTAATATAGCTGTGGTGAAAATTGGTAAGTCGCCAGGTTCACGAGATGTAATCAAATTCCCATCAATTACCACCGGCTCATCTAGATAATTTGCGCCAGCGTTAATCATATCCTTGGCAATAGCAATAAAACCAGTGGCTTGTTTACCTTTGAGTAAGTCGCCTTCAATCAAAAGTTGTGGCCCGTGGCATACCGAAGCAACTAATTTTCCTTGTTGTATGGCATCTTGGACAAAACGTACTGTGTTAGGGTTCCGCCGCATTTTATCGGGGGCCATCCCACCAGGAATTATCACTGCGTCGAATTGGGCTGCGATCGCTTCTGTTGTAGTACCATCAGCTTGGATGCTAAGTTTGCCGCGTTTACCCTTATATTTTTCATTCATTCGGGAGCCAAGGACTACTACCTCTATTCCAGCTTGTTTTAGTCCATTAAAAGGAACTGTAAATTCTGCATCTTCTACTGCTTGTTCAATGAGGATGGCAACTTTTTTCTTACCGGAATGATTGTTATGGTCAGTCATAGATGTTATTACCAATTTATTTCTAGTATTTAACTAGCGACAATATTCATTAATGTTAAAAATCTTGGATTTTTAACGGGAAATTTTTCGACTTGCCTATTATGCAGGTACTTCACCTGTTGGTGAAATAGCAAATAGTTCTTCATAATCGTGAGAGAAATAAGCGTGAAGTGCAGCAAACATTTCTGGGCTAAGAGCATTTTGCAATACAGCAAATACAGCCCGAACATGAATTGCAGCAGTCGTTGGTTCAATCTTTTCTTTTTGGCTTGCACGGGCGATAAATTCCTGCAAGTTAAAGGATTGACCACTATCTCCTTCTCTGCCTCGCAAATAATCGCCTAGCTGTTGAGGCAATTTTGCAGCTATTTCTGCGGCTTCATCACCTGCCATCCGTTCTTTTAGAGTTTCTAGTGTGGCACGGGTGGCACGTTCTGCTTCTTCACGAGAATCTGATTGAGCAAGGCTTTGTACATGTGTAATGAACTCGTTATATTCCACTGTCTACCTCCGCTTCCCAAAATTCTTGAATGTTTTGTTATTTAGCATTCAGGCAGTTAAAAGCATTAAGTAGGTCGGTGCAATTAAAGCTAACTGGCAAAGGCTGTCATTTGTCCTCCCTTCGGCTCCGCTCAGTGCAAGTTGTCATTGGTGAGGGCTTTAAGCCTATTTACGTTTCGTAATATACTTGGTTTTTTCGCGCCAACTTACTTAATCTCAAATTAAAATGGGGCAACTTCTTATTTTTCCTATTAATAAAAAATAGTTATGAGTGAAAATTTGGCTACTGAATAATTTCGGTTTGACAAGTTTTCACTCATAACGAAAAATTTCAACTACAAGTTGCTTGACCATGATTTCATATTTCCAATGGTATGGTGCGATCGCTAGTTTAGCTTCGTTCCAAGGGGATAGATTCTTTTATTTCTAAAGCTATACATCTCTAGTAAGATAACTTCGTGGCAAGAAAAGGTTATTGTGAGAATGCAGAAAAAAGGCTAGTATCATGGCAGAAAAAAATCATAATGACGAAATTCAAACCAATGATTTGCCACAGGAAATTACCGAGTCCTACGGTACTGGTGTGAAAGAGTTGCCAGGATACAATATTGGTGGGCGATCAATTAGAGAAGAAAGACATGAGTATATAGAAACTAGTCCTGAACTCACTGGTGATGACGTTGATGCTTATTGGCAAGATGCAGATGCAGTCGGGGATGAAGCTGTTGGCGGTACTACTGCCACTCCCGATAAAAATGTAACTGAGGAGCTAGAAGCAGCAGTGGGGCTAGAAATGGATGACTCTGAATTTCTCCATACCAATGATATTTTAGAGGATCGTGATGGCGATCGCTGGGAGTTAGATCCGAAGTCTTCTGAAGATTATCAAGATCGGTGAGAATAAAACCAGAAATTTTGTTCTTACCTGTAAATTCACAAATTGGCTGTCGGAGTTAATAAATTAATGTTGCTGGATTGGGCAGTGCTTTTATAATCACTGTCCAATTCATCACAGCATCTATCTAACGAAACATATTTCTATAAATTTACAAAATTTCAACTGCTAAATTCTTCAAATTTCCTTTATCAAGCATAATTTTGGCATTTGATATTTGGCTTTCGTCCAACTGTAATACTTCTAATGCAGGACTACATTCTGTCAGATTTATGTTCTGTTTATAATTATTCTTCTTTCTGATTTCAATACCTATGTCTTCAGTAGGGTAAAACGTTGAATGTACATTTGATAACGTTACTAATAGCACTCACAAATTCCAATCGGAGTTAATAATGACATTTACACAAACTAGCGATCCAACTATTCGTGAACATGTTCAAGCTTGGCAAAAGTTGGATGTGGATCAACAACTGGCTTTATTTTGGTTCATTTACAAAGAAATGGGTGGCTCAATTACGCCAGCTGCTCCTGGTGCCAGTACTGTTTCTCCAGAAATCGCGGAAGGTTTGTTTAATCAAGTAAAAGAATTATCTCACGAACAACAATTACAAGTTCAGCGTGACTTGATTAATAAAGTGGATACCCAAATTTCTCGTGAATATGGTTCTTTGGGTGATACCACTAAGCTCCTATTTTGGTATCGATTATCTCAAGGTATGGATAGTGGTACTATCATTCCTGTACCTTCTGACTATCAACTTCCCTCAGAATCTAAAGCGTTATTTGGCAAAATTCAAGGATTAGCCTTTGAGCAACAGATGACTCTTTTCCGTGATTATGTTTCGCCAATGGGTGCTGAAGCAAAAGCAGGTGCTGGAATTTAGCACTTCTTAAATTTTTAGCTTGCTTAAGGTTATCTATTTACTCTCTAAATGAGCATGGCTTTTATACCAAGTTTATTTACTTGCAAAATTCTGTATAACCATCTTGTTGAAGCTTGCTATATCCGCCAGTCGCTTAATATAAATCTAAATTTTGATGACTGGCGTTTTCATCTTTTCTTGATAAATAAACACTGGGTAAAAGCTACTCAATTTATTAAAAGTAATTAAAATCAGAATTATAATTTCCAATTAACAATTTTTAGTTAATTAAGTAGTTAATTACTTCGAGGTGCTTATGACTTCTACAAACGTCAATTTTTTAGAACAAAGTGTATCAAAATTTCAGAGTTTGGATACAGATGATCGCTTGACTGTCTTAGCCTTACTTTATACTGAAATTTGTGATGAAATTCCGTCGCTCTGTCTCAATAATGTACCAAATGAAAAGACTGCAAATTTAGTTGCACAAATTCAAAATCTTCCACAGGCAGAACAGCTTTTTGCTTTGCGTAAGTTGCTAAACCAAGATGATGAAGTAGGAGAAACAGGAATTTCTACTGAAGAGTACGCTGCAATGAATGCTGATGATAAATTAGCTTTCTGGTATCAATTAGCCCAAAATTTGGGAACTTCAATCATTAATGTACCAGATGACTATATACCTTCTGAAAAAGCTACAGAAGTGGTAGATTTACTTCACACACCAAACATTGAGGATTTAGTGACTTTCTTCAAGCGGGTGCTGTAGTTCTGGCTTTTCACGGTATCTGGAAAACCTCTCTCTAAATCTCTCTCCTAAAAGGAGAGAGACTTTGAATTTTCCCCCTTCCCG
>NZ_JABXKH010000052.1 GCF_017115105.1 Nostoc sp. NMS2 | reverse complement strand
GCAAATCCTTATTCATTAGAGTTGAACTACAGGTTTCAAGATAGACGTGGTTTAAATAGCATAAATTTCTCCACTAAAGCCTCTGTGCGACTAGCTTTGGTGGAGGAGTTAGAAATCCTTCAACACGTAACACCCGTGCAATATATTTTGCACGCCACTGTTCTCGCTTTTTTGTTACTTTTGCATCTGGTCGTAAGCTTCGATCTCAGTAGCCGATAAAATACCTCTGTAGCAATCTTTCAATGTTTTCCAGACGCTGATGCAGCACAGATACCTAGCCATGACGATCGCTAACAATTTATCGATTTGCGGATTGTCTTAGTAGATTTACGCTGGATCTAATAACTTAGCTACCGTTTGTACATCTTTGTCACCGCGTCCAGAACAGTTAATTACAATTCGGGGACTGCCGCTTAGTTGGGGACATAAGGTTTCGAGATATGCGATCGCATGGGCTGTTTCCAATGCTGGGATAATCCCTTCCAATTTCGATAATTGCTGGAATGCAGCCATTGCCTCTGCATCCGTCACACTATAGTATTCAGCGCGACCAGTATCTTTCAAATAGCTATGTTCTGGCCCCACACCGGGATAATCTAACCCTGCACTAATTGAGTGCGCCTCAATGATTTGCCCATCCTCATCTTGTAATAGATAGCTCATTGCTCCGTGCAGTACACCAACCCGTCCTTTTGTCAAGGTTGCTGCGTGTTTTTCGGTATTAACACCTTCTCCTGCTGCCTCAATCCCAATGAACCGTATAGAAGACTCATTCATAAACTCATAGAATAGTCCCATTGCATTGGAACCACCACCCACACAAGCCAAGAGAATATCAGGTAGTGTGCCCCACTTTTCCATTGCTTGGGCGCGAGTTTCTTGGCCAATGACTGCATGGAAATCACGTACCATCATCGGGTAGGGATGGGGCCCTGCTACTGAACCCAGGATGTAATGAGTTGTTTCCACATTTGTTACCCAATCGCGGATTGCTTCAGAAGTGGCATCTTTCAGGGTTCCAGTTCCCGCTTCCACCGGACGCACTTCAGCCCCCATCAACCGCATTCTGAAAACATTTAAAGATTGGCGTTCCATATCATGAACGCCCATATAAATTACGCATTCCAGCCCAAAACGAGCGCAAACTGTGGCTGTAGCAACTCCATGTTGTCCAGCACCAGTTTCGGCAATAATCCGTTGCTTACCCATGCGTTTCGCTAACAAGACCTGACCAAGGGCATTATTGATTTTGTGAGCGCCAGTATGATTTAAATCTTCGCGCTTTAAGTAAATTTGCGGCCCTGTGCGATCGGGACGGGCATAATGAGCAGTCAGGCGTTCAGCGAAATACAATGGTGTGGCGCGTCCCACATAGTCTCGTAACAACTGCTGTAATTCTGCTTGAAAACCAGGGTCATTGCGGTATTGCTGATAAGCTGTTTCTAATTCAGCCAGGGCAGGCATCAGCGTTTCAGGTACATACTTACCGCCGAAGCGTCCAAAGCGACCTAGTGCATCAGGAATCTGAGCAGTTGAACTTGGAGAGAGGGGAGTGGTAGTCACAGGCTGTTTTCCATGAGGGGAATGACTTAATTATTATAGAAAAGTCTGGAGCATATCTGGGGATTAGGGACTGGGGAAAGAAGCCGGGGAGCAGGGGAGCAGGGGGACAAGGAAGGGGGAATTATTGAACAAGTCTCCCCCCTCTTCCTTGTCTCCCTTGTCTCTTCTTTATACCTAATGCCCAATGTCCAACCCCTCGCAATGGATTTGTAATGTTAGCCTATAAATAAGTTGGCGCGAAAAAACCCAAGTACTATATTACAAAACGTAAAGAGACTTAAAGCCCTTACTAATAACCAATACTTCGACTACGCTCAGTACAAGTGACAAATGACAAATGACAGCCTTTGCCAGTTAGCTTTAACTGCGCCGACCTACTGAAATTGATATCCCAGCAGAATGGTCGCGTAGAAGTTTCCACTGCCTTTGAAATCTTTCTTAAACATTTATTTTATGTCTTCTTCCAATTCTAAATCTTCTGACAAAAGCTTCGTTTACCGCGAATTTGGTAACGACAACTCCGCCGCCACAGAAAGACCAATTCCAGAACTGCCCCCACAACAACAAAATCTTAAAGTACAAGCTTCCCGTAAAGGACGCAAAGGCAAAACTGTCACAGTGATTAGCGGTTTTCAAGCTAAACCAGAAACCTTGGCAGATTTGGTAAAGCAGTTGAAAACCCAGTGTGGGACAGGTGGGACACTTAAAGATAACGAAATTGAAATTCAGGGCGAACACAAGCAGAAAATTGCCGAGATTTTGACCAAGCTAGGTTATAAAGCCAAAATTAGCGGTGGCTAATATTGAGTGCGGTTTACCACATGTTAACTGTTACCTAGATTGAGAAATGGAATGTTATCTTTGAGAAGTACAAATATGCTTGAACAGTGGTGAATTACTTCGCTAACAAGCTTTTTTGGTGAGATAAACAGGAGGTCTAAATGGATTTAGTTCGGATTCTGTGTGCCATTTTCTTGCCGCCTTTGGGAGTTTTTTTACAAGTAGGTTTTGGTATAGATTTTTGGATCAATATAGTATTGACGCTTTTCGGTTACATTCCTGGAATTATTCATGCAGTATGGATAATTGCTAAGAAATAATTCTTTGTACGAGTAGCTTGGGTGTAACCATCTCGACAGAGGCAATTAATTAATTGCCTCTACAAAATTTTTGAGTTTGATGTCTGCACGGATATATCACAGATACCATATTTTTTTGAATTAAAAAACTCTAAAGACATGATTTATCGTGTCTATAAAACAGGAGTCAGAATAATGCCTCCTGAGTTCTGAATTCTTCTCATAAAGTATTAATCTCTGTGACAGTCAATCCCGAATTAGCTGTCATTTTTTAACATTGCATAGAGTCTAAATTCTAGAAGCAAGGGGCAGATGTGTAATTGCCATTGCACAGTTGAGATATTCAAATCTTTGATTAAGCCTGTGCGTATATCTAGTACCCAGCCATGAACCATAGGCGCTTTTCGCTCATAAAGTGCCTGACGCATGATAGAAGTCTGGTACAGATTTTTCACTTGCGCCACCACATTGATTTCTGCCAAACGATTCAGACGTTCTTCTCTGGTTGGCAAAGCATCAATTTCTTCTTGTTTTTGTAAATACAGTTCCCGAATTGGATTTACCCAGTTATCAAGAATTCCGATGGTTCTCCCTTCTAAAGCTGCTTTAATTCCTCCACAGTCGTAGTGACCACAAACGATAATATGTTCCACCTTAAGATGTAAAATTGCGTATTCTAAAACAGCTAAAAAGTTAATATCCGTTAGAGAAACTTGATTTGCAATATTACGATGAACAAATAATTCTCCTGGTTCTGTACGAGTCAGGTTTGTTAAGGGTAAACGACTATCAGAACACCCGATGTATAGAAAAGGTGGTGTTTGTCCCTTAGATAATTCTTGAAAGTAAGTTGGATCTATCGCTAATTTCTCCGCAACCCAAGCCTGATTATTTCTGAAGAGTTCATCAATGCTGTTATATTTCATCTTTCGTCAAATTGGAGAGAGAATCTCATAAATATTTTAGCTGAATTACAGTTTCCGCTAAATCAGTATGAACTTGTTGCAATCTAAAAATTTGAGAAAGATGACAGTCTTTTTCTATAGTATTAATCTAATGATTGTATAAATTGTAAACAAGCGAGTTAGGATTTAGAGAGAAAATAAGTATATATAGCAATCCTAAATCATTCGTGAAAAATTAGATCCCCGACTTCTTCGAGAAGTCGGGGATCTGGACATTTAATACACAGAGACATTTATTTTATGATAATAGTAAATTATCTTAACAAAGATGCCAAATTTGAGGTTGAGATATTAAGTTATCAGCTTCAATCGGGGGCAACAACTTTGCTACCGTTATGATGGTTGATTGACCAACGATGATCGACAGTCACAGAGGAAAATTCGCAAATTTCTTCTAGTCGTTTTTGTTGTACCGCAGCTTTACGGAGAGTAATAATTAGTTGATTTACCTGATGTCGTAAATCTGGATTATCATTTACTGCTAACATAGTTTGTCTTTCTAAAAGTTGAAGTATAAGTTCGTAGTGAATAGGTGAAGGTAGAGGAATTTGCTCCATGAAGTTATATTTTGATTTCATATTTGGAATTTTCTCTTAGTCAAATTTTATCTCTTGTAAATGAATTGTTACATACTAAATAACTAGTTGCTTATGGCTTTGATTTGATTAGCGATGAAGATTTGGCAAAGATATTGATAATATTTGACAGCAAAGTGCTGCGTGTCTACGCATAGTGTGCCCCATTAGTTGCCCTGCAATAAGAGGTACAGGGGAGGTGTTTATTTTAGAAATTCTTTGGTAATATACTGGCGATCGCAGCGCCGGGATCGGGTTGTTTTACCAAAGATTCTCCAATGAGTACGGCAGATGCACCTGCCGTAAGCACTAAACTTAAATCATCTGGGTTGTGTAGTCCTGACTCGCTGACAACAAGGATGTTTTTCTCCTGCAATTGGCTACCTCTTGCAGCCAAAAGTTGGCAAGTAGTTTGCAGATCAACAGAGAAATCTTCCAAATTGCGATTGTTGATTCCTACTAAGGAGACTCCATCCAAGGCTAACACACGGTCAAGTTCTGCCAAGCTATGGACTTCAATCAAGGCTGCCATTTTCAGGTTGTTAGCAATTTTAAGGAAGTATTTCAAATCTTGATCGCCCAGGATAGCCGCAATCAATAAAATCGCATCTGCACCATGAATCCGCGCTAAGTATATCTGGTAAGCATAAATGATAAACTCTTTGCATAATAGGGGCAAATCTACAGCAGCCCGAATCTTGGCTAAGTTTTCAAAACTACCTTGAAAGAACTTGACATCGGTTAGCACCGAAAGACAACTAGCACTACCTTGCTGATAAGATTGGGCGATCGCTACTGGGTCAAAATCTTCTCGGAAAACGCCTTTACTTGGTGAAGCTTTTTTAACTTCGGCAATCAATGCTGGTTTAGTCTTGCCTTGGCGCAAAGCAGCGACAAAATCACGGGTTGGAAGCGCAGTGAGTACCTGCTTTCGCAATTCTTGCAAAGGAACCTTTTCCCGCATCAGGTCATATTCTACTTCTTTCTGCCAGACAATTTCTTCCAAAATGTTGTTTGGCGCTGAATCAGGTACAGCAGCCTGATAACGCAATATAGACACGTCAATAGCTGGGTTAGGGGAACGACGACGGATTTGCATAATTAGTCATTTGTCATTTGTCATTTGTCATTGGTCATTTGTCACTTGTACTGAGCGACTTGTGCCGAGCGAAGCCGAGGTAAGTCGAATTATTGGTCATTGGTCATTTGTCCTTGTTTATTGACAAAGGACAAATGACAGAGGACAAATGACTAAATGGCTCGTTTATAAGCTTCGTCTAGGACTTCCGAGAGTGTCGGGTGGGCGTGAACTAGATGTGCGAGGCTTTGGACGGATTGACGGTTGGCGATCGCGGCTGACGCTTCATGAATTAAGTCTGAGGCGTGCAGTCCGAAAATGTGAACGCCTAAGACTTCTCCTGTGTCTTTGCGATATATCACTTTGGCTATACCGTCGGCTTCATTTTCTGCCAACGCTTTGGAATTCCCTTTGAAGTAACTCCGACTTGTGGCGATTTCAAACCCTTCGGTTTGTCCCAACTCCTTCGCGGCGGTTTCTGTTAAACCTACATAGCTGACTTCTGGGTGGGTAAAAGCTGCTGCGGGGATGCTGCGATAGTCTACTATTCTTTCCCTCCCAATTATATTTTCTACCGCGATGATGCCCTGAGCAGAAGCCGCATGTGCTAACATCATCTTCCCATTAGCATCGCCAATTGCCCAGACATTTGGCACTA
Source organism: Nostoc sp. NMS2 (assembly GCF_017115105.1). Lineage (GTDB taxonomy): Bacteria > Cyanobacteriota > Cyanobacteriia > Cyanobacteriales > Nostocaceae > Nostoc. The sequence continues at coordinate 82,334 of NZ_JABXKH010000052.1, read as the reverse complement.
CTTCACCAGCTGATAACACTGCCATGCGATCGTCAACTGGGATAAAATTCCGCCGATCGAGTTCTATACCCACAGACTCCAAACCGAGATTTTTGGTCGCCGGGATGCGTCCTGTAGCTACCAAGCAAGCATCTACTTCGATGACATCTACATCTTCTTTGGTTTTGAAATCTGCTAACTCAATTACCACTGGTGAACCAGGGGTGACTTTTTTGGCGTATATCCCTACTTTGGTTTCAATATCGCGGGGAGTAATCAGCACCCGTTCGGCAAGTTTGGCAATGTCGCGGTCAAATCCTGGCATTAACTGATCTAGGGCTTCAATCAAGGTGATTTCACAACCCAAAGCTGAGTAAATATCAGAAAATTCCAAGCCGATGTAACCACTGCCAATAATCGCTATCCAGTCGGGTAAGGACTCTAACTTCACTCCTTGGTCGCTGGTGAAGACAGTTTTGCCGTCTACTTCAATCCCTGGAGGTACAAAAGGAATTGAACCAGGGGAAAGGATGATGTCTTTGGCTGTGATGATTTTTTCACCACCATCTCCAGTGACAGCAACTTTTTGTGCCCCAGCGATTTTTCCCCAACCCCTGATAATATCGACTCCTAGACGTTTGAGACTGTTGGTTAAGTCCCCTTGAATTTTCGAGACGAGACTATTAGCATGATTAGCGATCGCTTGGCGATCGAATTCCACACTACCAATTTGAATTCCCAGCGATTTGAGGTGGTGGGCATTGCGTAACTCCCGCACCCGTCCAGATGCCGCCAGCAGCGCTTTAGAAGGAATACAACCCCGATTAACACAGGTTCCTCCCATATCAGCAGCTTCAATAATCGCTGTTTTTAAACCACAACTTACGGCGTGTAAGGCTGCGCCATGTCCGCCTACACCAGCGCCGATAATGACTAAATCGTAATCAAATCCTTGACTCACGTTAGGTTCCCCGTCTGCTTCGCCTATTTATTCTCAACTTGACCGACAATCAGCGCAACCCCTTTAACAGTTATCAGTTATCAGTTGTCAGTTTTGTTGCTGGGTTTAAACCCCCAGCATCTAGTTATCAGTGAACACTGGAAACTGCGAACTGATTTAAATCCCCTACCATCTACCTGATAACTATTTACTGATTTAACGTTCGGGTGTTGCTAACTTTAATTATGATTCACTGACTTCGGGCGAAAAGATGGACGTTTTAAGTAATTATAGTCAAATCTAGATACTTATTTTTTTTTATACTCTAAAAGTGAGATGGGGGGATGAGGGGATGAGGGAGATGAGGGAGAAGGGAGCAAGGGAGCAGTGAGCAAGGGAGAAGAGTTTCCCCCTGCCCCCCTGCCCCCTGCCCCCTGCCTCCCTGCCCCCTGCCTCTTTATCAATGCCCAATGAATGACTTTACAGCACGATCGCCTAACACCTAAGCTGGATTTAGGATTCATCCAGAGGATTTACACAGGCGATCGCTCGATGTCTATTCCCCAAATTACTGAATTTACTATCCGCCGTCATGCGAATGCCAAATCTTTCCAACGCGGCGAGGCATATTATGAGGCTGGTGCTGTTCATGCTGTTACCCAACGTGGTCATCTGCTTCAGGCGGAAGTTGCAGGTACTGAAGCAAGACATTATCATGTCAATCTGAGTTTCGATAGCAGTGGGTTAACCTCAGCAAACTGCACCTGTGCCTACAATTTTGACGGGTGGTGCAAACATATTGTTGCGACTATGCTTGTCTGTGCGCGTGATTCAGAAAGTATTGAGCAGCGCCCCACCCTAGAACAACTACTCGATCGCTTGGATCATATCCAAACTCAAAGGCTGCTGCAAGAGTTGGTAAAAGAATATCCACCACTAATTGACGCAATTGACCGTCATGTAGGTTGGATGACGAATCCTATTGCCGAGGAAACAATCATAAGACCTGTGCGCCGCCGGACTATTGATCCGGCTCCTTTTCGGCGGCAAGTCCGGCAAATTATCCGGGATGCTGTGCGCTTCTTTGAGGAAGGGTGTGAAGAAGACCCAATTGCCGAAGAATTGGTAAGTGTGGTGCAAACTGCGGTAGCTTTTAGTGAACGAGGAGAAGGTGAAAATGCGATCGCTATTTTAGAAGCGATTACCTTTACTTGTGTGAAAAATTGGGACGACATCGCAGACTACGGCGCTGAAAATGATGAAATTCTTGGGGAATTAAATGAGGCTTGGTGTGAAGCAATTCTGACTGCTGAACTTACTCCAGAAGAAAAAGTTGATATTCAAATAAATTTGGAAGCTTGGCAAGATGAGTGGAATGCTGATTTTGGCCTAGTTATGGAAGCTTTACGCCAAGGTTGGGATTATCCGCCCCTAGTGCAAGTTCTCCAAGGTAATATTACCGAAAGGGGAGCTTGGGAAGAAGACGTGCCAGACTATGCAGATGATTTGGCACTAATTCGGCTAAAAATTCTTGAACGTCAAGAACGTTACCAAGAATACCTCTATTTAGCAGAAGCAGAAGGACAAACCCAGCAGTATCTCACAATGTTAGGGCGTTTGGGCAGAGTGGAAGAAGCAATTGATGCTGCTCAAACCCAGATGAACTCAATGGAAGAGGCTTTTGCCCTAGCGAAAGCACTAAGCGAACAGGGGGCATTACAGCAAGCACTAGATATAGCCCAGAGTGGGTTAAATTTACCAGGTAATTGTCAGTACGAATTAGGAATTTGGACAAGTGATTTAGCTGTTGAGTTGGGTAATAGTGAAGCTACTTTATTAGCAATTAAGGCGGCTTTTCAAGTCAAGCCTTCTTTTGTTGACTACGAAAGGATGGCAGAATTGGCTGGGGAAAACTGGGAAACTGTCAAAACAGACCTGCTGAGAATTATTCGTACTTCTTATAGTAGTTGGGGAACAGAATCAGCCAAGGTAGATATATTCTTGCATGAGGGGCTAATTGATGATGCAATTGCGATCGCTAGTGAACTCAGTTCTTATTATTCAGAATTGATTCATCGCGTCATGAATGCCGCTATCCCTCACAATCCTACTTGGGTGATTGCTAATGCGCGTCGCCGGGCCGAAAAGATTATGGATGGAGGGAAGGCAGAATATTACTACTATGCAGTTGAATGGTTAAAAAAAGTCCGCGCCGCCTACTTGGAATCTGGGAAAAAAGCTGAATGGTTAAGCTATCGGGAAAACTTGATGCAAACCCACGCTCGTAAACGTAAATTGATGGGAATGTTTCAGCAAAGGGATATGGAGTAAAAACTATTATTTTTAAGTTTTCATTTGATGGGTTGTAGAGACGCGAAACTTTGCGTTTCTAGAAGGCTTTGATGACAACCAACTAATCAAATTGAAAGCTTTTAAATTGAGATTTGCCCAAGATATCAACTTTAACGGCAAAAGATGAAGTAAGATTCACATCTGAGAGAGTTTCCGTATAATCCCATAGTTACTGACAAAAAATAGTCCAGTGTGATGATTAACAAATATCCTCAGAATCCTATAGCGTCCCACTTACCACTGAGTATGCTTGTATTACTCAGCAGCATATCTTCTAATCCACTGAAAGCTCAGGCTGTTGATACTACACAATTACCAACTAGTACTTTCATCCTTTCACAACAACAACTCCCACCACCACAAGATTTACAACCACCTGTACCTTCGCCACTTCCGTCACCTGAACTGCCTCAGCAACTTCCCCCACCAGCAGAACTATTTCCCCCCTCTGTCCCAACTCCCCCACCTGATGAACCACCCCTTGGCAACTTTCCTCAAACTATTGTTGTTGAACGGTTTGAAGTTCTTGGTAGCACAGTTTTCAGTCCCGAAGAGTTAGCCCTCGCCACTGCTGAATTTATCAAACGACCGATCTCGCTGACCCAAGTTTATCAAGCACGTTCTAAAATTACCGATCTATACGTTAGAAATGGTTATATTACCTCTGGTGCATACATCCCACCCCAAACAATCAAATCTGGTGTTGTAAAAATTCAGGTGGTTGAAGGGAAATTAGAAGATATTCAAGTAACTGGAACTCGGCGGTTGAATCCGAATTATATCCGCAGCCGCCTAGCAATAGCGACATCAGCGCCTCTGAATCGGCAGCGTCTACTAGAAGCACTGCAACTTTTGCAACTGAATCCTTTGATTAAAAACGTGTCTGCTGAACTCTCAGCAGGCTCGCGGAATGGTTCGAGTCTTTTAGAAGTCAAGGTGAATGAGGCAAAAACCTTTAGTAGCCAGATAATTCTTGATAATGGGCGATCGCCTAGTGTTGGCAGTTTTCGCCGCCGATTACAATTAAATGAAGCCAACTTATTGGGATTGGGAGACGCTTTAGGTGTCGCTTACACTAATACCGATGGTAGCAACTCCTTGGACGCGAACTATACATTACCACTCAATCCCCGCAATGGGACACTTACCTTCAACTATGGCATCACATCAAGCAATGTCATTGAACCTCCTTTCAACGTTTTAGATATCCACTCAGATTCTCGCTATTACGAACTGACATTCCGCCAGCCAATAGTTCAAACTCCGACACAAGAATTTGCCCTTGGGTTGACAGCCTCGCGACGGGAAAGTGATATTTCGTCATTTCTACAGAGAGAAGGGCTTCCCGGCTCTGTACTTTCGCCTGGGGCTGATGAACAGGGACGCACCAAGGTATCTGCATTCCGATTTTTTCAAGAATGGACGAGTCGTAACAGCCGTCAAGTCATCGCCCTCCGCTCTCAATTTAGTTTGGGTATAGATATCTTGAGTCCCACGATTAATCAAGATGCTCCCGATAGCCGTTTTTTTGCTTGGCAAGGGCAAGCGCAGTGGGTACGCCTTTTAGCTCCTGAAACCTTAATGTTATTTCGTTTAAATACGCAACTTGCATCTAGAACACTTCTGCCTTTAGAGCAATTTGGCTTAGGTGGACAAGATAGTATTCGGGGCTATCGTCAAGATTACCTGCTGACGGATAATGGCACTTTTGTCTCTGCGGAAGTTCAAGTACCAATTCTGCGCTTACCTAAGATAGATAGCACGTTACAGGTTGTTCCCTTTGTGGATTTTGGTGTTGGCTGGAATAGTTCGGATAGAGAGAATCCCAACCCTAATACTTTAGCTGCTGTTGGTCTGGGGTTGCGTTGGTCACAAGGCGATCGCTTCACTGTTCGTCTTGATTGGGGCGTTCCTTTAATATCAGTTGAATCAAATGAAAGAACATTACAAGAAAAAGGTCTGTATTTTAGTTTACTCTATAATCCTTTTTAAAATTTAGGTGTTAGAAACAGTTTATTCTCCTTGCCTCATCTACAATAGGCTTCTCTAACGAGACGCTACGCGAACACCAACGGGGGGTTTTTGCCACTAAAAAATAAAAATCAGACGGTTATTTATATAATTCGGAGTTTCCCCACCACTCAGAATAAAAATCCGTAAATATACTATGTATTCTATTCAGTGTTTGATTTTATTCTGGGTATCCTAAGAAAGACAAGGTTTGGCTAAATAGACGAAGGGACAAAGCTTATAACTGATCTTTGGGACTTCCAGTTAAAAAAATTTCCAACCAACCATCGTGGTTGTAGGGTGTGTCATTGCGACAACGTAACGCAACTGTTATCTGTAGGTGGTACGTTACTTGCCATAATATACCCTACTGGATAATTTATTTTTTGGAAGTCCAAATAAGTCTAGAAAACAGCTAAAACTTATACCGCAAAAACTGATTAAACAATAAGCCATATTATTCAAGAGGTCAATCATAAATAGAATGGTTCGTTTGCAACTCACACCAATTTTGCGATGCCTGCGGCGGGCTACGCCTACGGAGGTGGTGACAATTTTTATGAAGCAAGTTTTCCTAGAAGTTAAGACTTTCAGAGCGCACTTCTAGGAGTTGTATTTTTCAGACTAAGACAAAAATATATGAGAATTTGAGGAACAGCCATGCTAGGAAATGAGCGGGAAAAAATACGCCATCTGTTGGTCATCAAAGACCTGCAAGGGCGGAGAACTGTCCCCCTGCGAGAGACTACTTATTCTCTGGGGCGGCATCCTGCAAACACCATTGTCTTGGTTTCCCGGTCAGTATCAATGCAACACGCAATTTTGTTGCGAGTAACTGTTCCAGAGACTGACCAATATGGCTTCCAGATTATTGATGGCAACTTTAAGGGTAAAGGAAGTACTAATGGCTTATTTATAAATGGTACTAAATCCATTTCTCATAATCTTAGAAATGGAGATACCATTTCCTTTGGCAGTAATCAAGCTCAGGCTAAATATTATGCTATTTCTAACATTTCCGAAGAAGCATATTCTGAATCTTTTGATGTTGAAGACTTATCTGGTTTCCTATCAGAACAAGCCAGTCCTGCCAATCCTTTTCAAACCCTAGCGATCGATCCCAGCTTAGAAGCAGCTAGTGAGTCTGCCTTAGCTCGCCTAGCATCCTTCCCTGAACTCATCCCCAATCCAATTATTGAGATGGATTTCGAGGGAATAGTGACTTATATCAATCCTGCTGCTGCTCTCAAGTTTCCCAAACTCAGGGAAGTTGGGACAGAACACCCAATATTAGCAGGACTCTTGAGTACAGTTAAGAATTTAGAAAATAATTCTTTTGTGCGGGAGGTGGAAGTAGATACAGAAGTTTTTGAACAATCCGTTCTCTACCTTCCTCAAAGTGATTTAATTAGAACTTTTATTATTAGGGATATTACAGAGCAAAAACAAGCTACAGCCGAATTGCGTCAGCGCGATCGCTTGCTGCAAGCAGTTGCAGAAGCCGCTAATTATTTGCTGGGGGAAATGAATTACGAAACTGGTATTGAGCGGGCTTTAGCTGTACTGGGCGAAGCTGCCAAGGCAGATCGGGCTTATCTTTTTCAGAACCATCCCCATCCTGCTACAGGGGAAAAAGCAGTCAGTTTGCGGTTTGAATGGACGCAATCTTTGATTGAATCTACCCACCAGCATTGGCAGAATCAGCTTTATCAAGGTTCTGGATTAGACCGTTGGTATACTGTTCTCTGTAGCGGCCAGTCAATTAGCGGACTCACCCAAAAATTTCCGATCGCCGAACAAGAATTCCTGATTAGAGATGGCATCCAATCCCTTCTTTTAGTGCCTCTCCGGTTGGAGAATGAGTGCTGGGGATATCTTGGCTTGGCAGACTGCACCTTTGAGCGTCATTGGTCAAAGCACGAAGAATCTACCCTTTTGACAATGGCGGCTAGTATCATTGGTGCGCGGCAGCGTCAGCAAGTAGAAGAAAAGATTCGCTATCAAGCTCTCCATGATATGTTGACAGGGTTGCCCAATCGCCTACTATTTAACGAACTGCTTAGTAAAACTCTGCCCAACGCCACTCGGAATGACGAAAGTTTAGCTGTGATCTTCCTCGATCTGGATCGCTTCAAGGTTATTAACGACACTCTGGGGCATACTTTGGGAGACCAATTGTTAAAAAGCGTCGCTCAAAGATTACAAGATTTACTCAGAGGGGGAGACACCATAGCCCGTTGGGGAGGCGATGAATTTACTATCCTACTGCCGCGAGTCACTGATATTGAAGAAGTAACGCAAGTGGCGTACAGAATTTTACAAACCTTAGAAGATCCTTTTCATCTCCAAGGGCATGAACTTTATGTGACTGCCAGCCTCGGTATTGCATTGCTTGATAACAACAGTCCTGATGCCGAAACACTAATCCAGCACGCAGATGCCGCTTTATACTACGCCAAAGACAAAGGGCGAAATAACTATCAATTTTATAGTGTTTCTCTGAGCGCCAAGAATCCTGAACTTCTGACTTTAGAAAAGAGTTTGCGCTATGCCCTAGAACGTGAAGAATTTACGGTGTACTATCAGCCTCGTGTGAACATTGCCACAGGAGAAATTACTGGTATGGAGGCTCTGTTGCGTTGGCAGCACCCAGAAATGGGATTGGTTGCACCCAGTGTTTTCATTCCTCTCGCCGAAGAAAGCGGATTAATTATCGCCATCGGCGAATGGGTGCTACGGACAGCCTGTATACAAAATAAAACCTGGCAAGATTCAGGATTGCCACCTATAACTATGGCTGTTAATCTTTCTCTGAAGCAGTTCCGCCAACCCAAATTGGTGGAGATTATAACCACAGTTTTAGAGGAAACGGGTCTGAAAGCCCACTTTTTAGAATTAGAAATTATGGAAACCACAGCCATTGAGGACTTAGGTTTTACCAGAACGGTGTTAGAGGAGCTAAAGCAGATGGGTGTTCACATCTCCATTGATGACTTTGGTACGGGTCATTCTTCGCTCTCGCGCCTACAGCTTTTGCCACTCCATAATCTCAAAATAGATCAGTCTTTCATGAAAGATTTGCAGCCGGATTCTAAAGTAACTCATATTATCAAGGCCATAGTTACCTTGGGACAAAGCTTGGGATTGAAGTTGACAGCCGAAGGGGTGGAAACAGAAGAGCAATTGGAGTTCTTGAAATCTATTAACTGTGATGAGATACAGGGTTATTTATTCTACCGCCCACTTTCTGAACAGAAAGCAACAGAAATCCTCGAAAGTAAACGACCAACTCTCTAGTACCAGTAACGATACAATAGCATTCATCATAATTCGTAATTCATAATTGAATAAGGGTTGATACCCCCGTTTCTATAAACAGCTTGTTTTGTGTCGGGGTTAAAATTCGGTCACAAGACATAATTACGAATTACGAATTACGAATTACGAATTATTTATTGTCCTATGCTGCCAGTCATTTATTCCGACGAATTTTTAGATCACAAAACTGGAAAATACCATCCCGAAAAACCAGAACGTTTAAGTGCGATCGCTAATGCCCTAAAAGCAGCTACATTCGCAGATAAAATTGACTGGCGATCGCCCACACCAACATCAGAACAGCCATCACTGATGTCTATGTTGGTTAAAGCTCATAGCCCAGCCTACATCAAAAAACTTTGGCAAATCGCTTCTAGTGGTGGCGGCCCTTTGGATGGAGATACGCCAGTTTCCCCACGTAGTTATGATGTGGCATTGCTGGCAGTCAGTGCATGGTTGGATGGTGTCGAGGCTGTATTAAAGTCGGCTAATCCAGCTTTTGTATTAGCACGTCCCCCAGGACATCATGCAGAAAGTAATACTGGGATGGGCTTTTGCCTATTTTCTAATGCTGCGATCGCTGCTTTCTTTGCCCTCGAACAACCCGGAATTAACCGCGTCGCCATCCTCGATTGGGATGTGCATCATGGTAATGGTACTCAGGCGATCGTCGAAACCCAAGCACGCATCGCCTACTGTTCCCTACATCAATATCCATGCTATCCCGGTACCGGGAGAGCCACAGAACGCGGTTTTCATAATAATGTATTAAATTTACCAGTACCTCCTGGTAGTGATATTGCAGTATATCAGCCACTATTTGAAAAACAAGTCATACCGTTTTTAGCCAACTTTCAAGCGGATTTACTGATTGTGAGTGCTGGTTATGATGGCAATGCCGCAGATCCTCTAGCAAGTATCAATTTGCAGCCAGAAGACTATGCTTTATTTACTAATTATTGTCTAGGGCTAACTCGTAAAATTCTGTTTGGCTTAGAAGGTGGTTACGATTTTGATACTCTTTCTCAATCAGTTGTAGCGACGATTGAACCCTGTTTACTTTAAGCTTTTGTTGTTTATCCCATTTCACAAAATACCTGATATAAACCTCATCTATGTTGAAACCTAGAGTTTTTTAAAAGATATATATATTTATGTAGGTTGGGTGGAGTGAAACGCAACCCAACATTATCACCAAATTTTATGTTGGGTTACGCTATCGCTGCACCCAACCTACAAAACTACGGTTCTCAAGGTAGACGAGGTTTAGATACTTGCGATCGCAGTTACCAAGGATAATAGCCTCAACTCTCTGTGAGGATTTGGGAACACTAGATACTGACGCGGTTATGGCTGACCTATCGTTATGAAAATTTCTCACAAACTGGTAGGAAGCTTTGTTGGTGTTTCCTTATTAACGAGTGTTGTTGGTGCAGTTGCGATCGCCCAAAGCCAGAAAATTGCTGAAACTCTAGCGATCTCAGAAGCTGAACACGTTGCCCAAGTGATTGCTACTTCAATCGCCCATAATGCTTATTACGATAAAAAACCTATTTTTATTGAACGTTCAGACGAACTGCAACACTACACCAATTTGCTGCACGATCTGCAAAAGCGTGACATTGTGGTAGTCAATCGGCAAAAACTGATTTTGGCAGATGCCGTTCGTGAAAATGTCGGCACCATTTTTGAGCATGACCAAGGCAACGAAATTCAGCAAACAATACAGGATGGCAAGACCAGAACCTTTTTGGAAAACAGTGTTGATTATCCCCAAGGAATTAAACTCATTGTCATTCCACTGAAGGGTGAACAAAATCAGGTCGATGGTGCTGTCATTCTAGAGTGGTCATCGCTGTATGATCAGGCGATCGCCCAAGCTCGACCGACAATGATTGTGATCGTTATCACCAGTTTAGGTTGTGTGATTTTGGCATTAATTCTAGGATGGAAAATTTCGAGCAGTATTGCCAAACCACTGCAATTGGTGACAGAGGTGGCGCAGCAAGTCACCCAGAATTCTAACTTTGACCTGAAAATTCCCGTGATTACCAAGGATGAAACAGGCATCCTCGCGACTGCATTCAATAATCTGATCGAAAGCGTCAAAACACTGCTGACTGAAAAAGAGCAACGTTCAACAGAACTTCGGCAAGCTTTAACTCAGCTTCAAAAAACTCAACTGCAACTAGTTCAAACTGAAAAGATGTCGAGTTTGGGGCAACTGGTTGCTGGAATTGCCCACGAAATTAACAATCCTGTCAATTTTATTCATGGTAATATTACCCATATTGATAGCTACACTCAAGACCTGCTGAAATTGATTTACTGCTATCGGGCACACTACCCGAATCCGCCCCAAACGCTCCAAGCAACTTTGGATGATGTGGAACTCGACTTTCTGAATGAAGACCTGATCAAAGTGCTGCAATCGATGAAAATTGGCACTGAGCGGATTCGGGAAATTGTTTTATCTCTCCGTAACTTCTCCCGCCTGGATGAATCTGAATTCAAAGCTGTTGATCTTCATGAGGGTATTGAGAATACACTGCTGATTCTGCAACATCGCCTTAAGGCAACACCAGAGTCTCCAGTAATTGAAGTAGCTAAAGACTATAGTCAATTACCTTTGGTTGAGTGCTATCCAGGACAACTTAATCAGGTATTGATGAACTTATTGATAAATGCGATCGATGCTTTGCAGGAATCTGACCGACAACAGATAAAAGCCGATGGACAAAAACAGCCCAGTAAAATTTGGATTTCAACTCACGTGACGGCTGATAATTGGGTGCAGATTGCGATCGCCGACAATGGATCGGGGATAACTGAAACAGTGCGAACACGCATTTTTGATCCTTTCTTCACCACCAAAGCTATCGGCAAAGGAACAGGTTTGGGCTTATCCATCAGCTACCAAATAGTCACAGAAAAACATCATGGCAAGATATGGTGTGATTCCACGCTAGGAGATGGTACAAAATTTGTGATTGCAATACCAGTTCATCAATCTGAACCAATGCCGAGTTGAGATGTTAGGGGAGTAGAGGAGAAGTTGTAGTAAGTCTTTCGCTCTGCCTCTGATGCCCCATGCTTAATGCACTTTTTTGTCAAGTTCATCAAATCTTCAGAAATAAAAAGTTTTAATGGGGTTCTGAAAGAGCTAAAGTTTTGTTAAGATGCAATTGCTAGCAGTTTTTCAACGAAATTCACCTATCAGGGTGTGGAGAAATAAAAAGTACTAGCAGCACAAATTTCAAAAGGTGAAGCAATGACCACCTACATTTTTTTCGGTGAAGCCCTACGGATGCTGACTAATGCCTATTTGTTATCAGCAGTACTGTTAATAGCAGCTTCTGGTATAGGTTTAGCGGTAATTGAAACAATAGAAAAGGCAGAAGAACGCTAAGTTTACAAATGGCAATTGTAGTTCTTGCCAAAAGCCCTTGGGTGCAAGTGTTCGCTGTGGATAAATCTTGGGAATACTAAAGCATGAAAGTCTCACAGCGTTACAGCCTTATCTGTAAATCTACCAAACATACAGGTAACTGTACCGCTATTGAGACTCTAACCAAGGAGTTACTACAGATGGGTCTATTCGACGCTGTGTTGGGTACAGAAAACCAAACCCAAACAGCACTCAATTCAGCCGAAGCTTTTGCTGTTATTGTCTTGGCGGCAACAGCTTCAGACGGTTATCTTTCTGTTGAGCAAGCAAATTCTATCACTTTTGTGCTGTCTCGGATGAAACTTTTTACAGGTTATCCTCATGAGATGATGAACAGGCTGTTTGACCAAATATTGGGCATTCTCCAGGGGGATGGTTTTAATGCTTTATTTGATGCAGCCAAGGATTCTCTATCTCAAGACTTGCGGGAAGCAGCCTTTGCAGTAGCCACTGATTTAGTCTTAGCTGAAGGTGTTGTAGCTGAAGAAGAAAAAAGCTTCTTAAATGATCTATATCAAGCTTTAGGTGTTTCTCGTGAGATAGCAGTACAAATAATGGAAGTAATCTTAATTAAAAACCGGGGATAGGACAATAAAACATCTGCTTAATTAAACTATTTGACACTCTCAGCACGCTTTGTGACTGAGTTTTATGCTTACTGAGTATTTCTATAAATAGCTTCTAAAAAAGGCGTGCCAAAGGACTTAAGCTTCTTTGGCACTATTTTTGGTGTTATTGTGAATAGGCTGAAATTTAGGACTTTTTCGAGAAATCGCAAATCTTGTTGTTCAATCTAGTATTGTGTCATAATTCGATTTTATAATTTTGAACTTTAAATTGTAAATTACTTATGCGTTGTTCTGCCACTCTAACCCAACTGGTTGAAGTTCTTTTGGCCAGTCCGATAAACTTATCTGAAACTGCTTTAACACAAGTAAGTTGCGGTATACAAACAGATAGCCGTACCCTAAAGCCGGATGAAGTATTTGTCGCTTTGCGAGGCGATAAGTTTGATGGACATGAATTTGTGCCAACTGCGATCGCAAAGGGTGCAATAGTTGCAATTGTAGATTTTGAATACGAAAATCCCGGTTTTCCGGTATTACAGGTAAAAGACACCCTCCAGGCATATCAGAAAATCGCCAGATGGTGGCGCGATCGCTTTAATATTCCTGTAATTGGCGTAACAGGTTCTGTGGGTAAAACTACAACCAAAGAATTGATCGCCGCAGTTTTAGGAACAAAGGGACGAGTTCACAAAACTTATGGAAATTACAACAACGAAATTGGTGTTCCGAAAACTCTCCTAGAACTTGGCACAGAAAACGATTACGCTGTGATTGAAATGGCGATGCGGGGTAGGGGACAAATTGCCGAACTGACACAAATAGCGCGTCCAACAATTGGAGTAATTACCAATGTAGGGACGGCACATATTGAATTACTGGGTTCCGAAGAAGCGATCGCTGAAGCAAAATGTGAGTTATTAGCTGAAATGTCTGCTGATAGTGTGGCAATTCTCAACCACGACAATCCTTTATTAATGACTACTGCGGCGAAAGTTTGGCAAGGAGAAGTTTTAACTTACGGCTTTTCTGGTGGGGATATCCAAGGGCAGTTAATTGATAACGACCAGGTGGAAGTTGCAGGAATCCAACTGCCTCTACCTCTACCTGGTCGTCACAATGCGACTAATTTCTTAGCAGCTTTAGCAGTGGCAAAGGTGTTGGGAATCGATTGGGCAAGCCTGAAAGCAGGTGTGGAGGTAGATATGCCCAAGGGACGATCGCAGCGATTTACCTTGCCCAATGATGTGATAATCTTAGATGAAACTTATAATGCTGCACCAGAAGCAATGATTGCAGCGTTGCAATTATTGGCAGACACACCCGGAAAGCGGAAAATTGCCGTATTGGGGGCAATGAAAGAATTAGGAGAGCGATCGCAGCAATTGCACCAGCGAGTGGGAGAAACAGTACGAAAGTTGAATTTAGACGGTTTGTTGGTCTTGGTGGATGGAGAAGATGCCGAAGCCATGGCTATTAGTGCCGAAGGTATCCCATCGGAATGCTTTGCAACTCATGCCGAGTTAGTGGCTAGGTTGAAGACATTTGTGCAAACAGGCGATCGTTTATTATTCAAAGCCGCTCATTCCGTGGGATTAGATCGGGTTGTCAATCAGTTACGTGCAGAATTTTATTAATGAATCTACCACTAGAAACCCAACGTCTCATACTGTGAGGGTAAGCTACGTTCTTTATCTTTTACATCTTTGAGATTCGCAAATGTGCCTGGACTAAGTAGTTCAAATAATCGTGATTCAATCTCCTTGCTATCAGGCGCTGGTGCCGTTACACGATGGCGAAAGTCTGGATTCCCTTGTTTTTTCCGTGGTTTACTCATGACTCAACTCAGCACCCTTGTGTTGAGTTGAGCCAATTAGTGGGCCCCTCTTGACAAGACTCTATTTTTCTTAACTTGATATTTACCCAAAAGACTTAGCTTACATTGCAGATTTGAGCAAAGCGATCGCTCGAACCCACAGCATAATACTAATAGGCGCTCCAATGAGAATACCAGCGATCGCCCAGCCTCTTTGATGGGCTTTGAATTGTTCAATACTGCGCCAATGCCTACTTTTCCAAGCCCATTCATTGCCTTTTGCACCGAGTGCGATCGCCATTAACCACCAACCGTGTGGTACAAAACAGAATAGCCCATACCATACCTGATTCGGCCACATCCACAACCAAGGCATAAGAAATGCGCCCCAGTTCCAACCGAGAATTTCCTCTGGGACTATTTCATTCTGATTACTTATGCCGCATCCAGAATTGTTGATTATTTCTGTTAGCGGTAAAAGCTGATTTCTGTTTGCAGATTTCACAACCAGACCAGATTTTAGAGCATTCAGCGCTTGGCGGGCATCAGGAAATCGTTGTTCGGGAGCGGGTTCTATTAACTTTTGTAGCCAACTGGCAAAACTAGGACTGAGATGAACTCGGTCTGTAAATTGCAGTCGCAAATCCTGCTGAGGTAAATCAGAGGGGCAAGTCCCAGTGAGCAAATGAATCAGAGTCGCACCCAGTGCATAGAGGTCGGAAGCTGGAACTGCTCGGCCACCAAATTGTTCCATTGGGGCATAACCATAAGTACCCACAACGGTGAAAGTAACGCCTTCCCTTGCCGCTTTATCCTGAACTGCGCCAAAATCAACTAAATAAATCCGATTATCTTCGCCCCAGATTAAATTACTCGGTTTAATATCTCTATGTAACACCCCTGGATTTAACTCATGTAGATACATGAGAATATTTAAAATCTCACCGGCGATTTTTCTGGCTCGCTTTTCAGTAAACCTTTTGCCAACAGCAAGTTTTTCTTTAAGCGACTCACCAGGGATATATTCTTGTATTAAGGCAAACCAGAGTGTGCGATCGTCGATACAAAAATAATCTATATATCTAGGAATACGGGGATGACTTAACTGTTTAAGAATTTGCGCTTCCCTCTCAAAAAGTTTTAAATCATCCCACTGTACAGTACCGCCAAAGGCTAAAAGTTTGACCACAACGGTCGAATTTTCGCCATCAGAGGCTTGTAAATCCAATGCTTGCCAAGTTTGACGAATCCCATTGTCACCAAGTTGACGTTGGATTTGATAACGATCTTGTAATATCTGTTCTGGTTGCAGCATCTTACACCTGCTGGCAGTTTACGCTGATCTAATTCCCTTATATTCAAGGATAGTCATTATCTAGAGAAATTGTGGGAACGAGATAATTTTAGGATTTATGCAAAACCAAACGCTGTAGGGCAATTCATGAATTGCCCTAACAAGAAAGTTTTTCTTTTCGGCTATTGTTTGCGTAAGTCCTGAATTTATTGAAAAAGGAGTACCTAAAGCCGTGAGAATAAGTAAGGCAGCAGGGGAGACAGCAATATGAGCCAGAAGCTAGTACCAGCAAGAATACCAACACCAGGAAAAATTTTAAGTCGAGTTAGTTCCTCATAAAAATTTGAGAGCGTTACTCGTGAGAGTTAGCCCAATTTTAGGTCATTCTACAGATAATTTTTGCGATAGTAAACTTGATATTCCGCAGACAGCAGAGGTTCCCACCAATCACGATGATTGAGATACCATTCAACAGTTAAACGTAAACCCTCAACAATTGT
Organism: Nostoc sp. NMS2; assembly: GCF_017115105.1. GTDB lineage: Bacteria > Cyanobacteriota > Cyanobacteriia > Cyanobacteriales > Nostocaceae > Nostoc. The sequence continues at coordinate 66,111 of NZ_JABXKH010000052.1, read as the reverse complement.
TACTGAAGGTGTCCAACCAAGCTGAGTTTTAATCTTGTTCGCATTAATTGCATATCTCCTGTCATGTCCCTGTCTATCCTTGACAAAAGTAATCAACTCCTTTGCTGGATGCACTGGTAAATCAGGTGCTAATTCATCCATCATTTGACACAAAAGCTGCACCAGGTTGAGATTTTCCACCTCATTGTTGCCACCAATATTGTAGGTTTCCCCTGGTTGACCATGATTGATTACCACATCCAAAGCACGACAATGATCGCCCACATAAAGCCAATCACGCACATTTTTACCATCGCCATAAACAGGTAATGATTTACCTATCAAAGTGTTGATACACATCAGGGGAATTAGCTTTTCGGGAAATTGATAAGGCCCGTAATTATTAGAGCAATTTGTGATAATTGTCGGAAGTTTATAAGTGTGATAATAAGCACGCACTAAGTGATCGCTACCAGCTTTTGAAGCTGAATAGGGACTATTAGGAGCGTAAGGTGTAGTTTCAGAAAAAGCTGCATCATCTGCGCCCAAACTACCGTAGACTTCATCAGTCGAAACATGTAGGAAACGATAATCAGATGGCTGTGCTTTAGCCTCCCAATATTGGCGAAAAGCTTCCAGCAGCGTGAAAGTTCCCACCACATTAGTTTGCACAAAAGCCGCCGGCCCAAGAATTGAACGGTCAACATGAGATTCAGCAGCAAAATGGGCGATAGTATCTATATTTTCCGTTGATAATAACTCGTCTATGATGGTGCGATCGCAAATATCCCCCTGCACAAACCGAAAACTCTCTCTTCCCTCAACCAACGCCAAATTCAGACGATTCCCCGCGTAGGTAAGCGCATCCAACACCACCACCCGATCATCTGGATAAACCTGACACCAGTGATGGACAAAATTCGCCCCAATAAACCCCGCACCCCCAGTAACTAATAACCGCCGACTCATTCCATTCCCTCTCTTCTCTCTGTGTTGCGCCAGTTGCTACAAGTCGGGGAACCCGCCCAACGCACTGGCTTCTCAGCGCCTCTGCGGTTCGTTTATATTACTTAAAATATTTCTTCCTCAGCTTCCCATATATCCTCTGAGCGAGTAATTTCGCCATCCGTATTTTCGTCAAACTCTTAATATTAGATGGCTGTTGAATCTTATGATCAAAAAACTCATTTAACTCATCCAGAATAACTTGGAAACGCTTAATAATATTTTCAGTCCGATGCTCAGTGAAAAAATCTTTAGATAAACTAAAAGCTGCTGAAGAATCAATCACTTTCAGAATACGTTGCACATCATATTCTTGAGAATATCCAGCAATTTTATAGCAATTAAATCCAGGATCTAAGTAATCTGCCAGTCCCCCGTTAACACTAGAAAATACTTGACAACCACAAGCAAGAGCTTCCATTGGTTGTAGACCAAATCCTTCACTAACCCCCTGTTGTGCCCAGTACTCAGCCGAATCATAGAGGTAAACCTTAGCTCGGTTAAATAGTCCAGGTAAATCCTCTATGTATGAATCAACAACCAATACTTTACAACGTTTTTGCAACGCTGGAATCAATTCTTTAATTAAATACTCAGAAGATTTTCGAGCCTGGACTAAAACATCAATATCCCGTTCCAGACCTAAATTTTTAAACTCATCAGAAATTTGATTCGGCAAATAATAAATGAGAGAATTAGGCGATTTTTCACCCCAATATCCCATTGTATAGCGGCTAACAGTGATGATCGGAATACTTGCGGGTAGGGTAAATGGATAACCTGCACTATGTGCATGGTAAACAACATTGTACTGGTTAAGTTTAGCCACGAGTTGAGCTACATCAAATCCCCAACTAATGACAAAAACTACATCACTTAAATTTTTATCTTTTAGCAAATCATCAAGAAAAAGCTTACCTTTTTCCTGTTGACGGTAAGTTACAACATCTGCACTACAGAACTGCTGAACCAGATTAAGTGCTTTTAATTCAGCCCAAAGACCACCACAAGCAAATTTGCCATCTGTACCGGGGAGTAAGAAGTAAAGTTTTCTCATAATTTTTAAGGAGATATTTAACCTTATGTTCTTACATCCAGGGAGCATTATCCATCAAAGCATCTAACATCTTCTGGAAGTTTTGACGGAATACTACGGCTAATAAACCGCAGAACATTGTAGTTGCTGCCATCACCCACCAAAAGTGAGTGACGTGCCATAAGCCGCCGAACAGGGCAAAGATGATTAGTCCAGCGCCAGCGCCCCCTGCAAACAGTAGAGTTGTTTCTTTAGCGGTTTCTTTGAAGGTGCGTGGTTTTGATTCCATAAGATTACTCTTGCCAGCCCACTTTAACAAAATGTGCCTCACGCCCCCAAACGTCGCGTGTACGGGTAATATTTTCAATTGCTAGGTTAAAAGGAATGGCTGTTGTTAGGTAACGCTGGGCCATAGAACCTAAATCAGGTGCGAGTTCAGCTGCTGTCGTCGCTGCTAACCCCAAACCAATAAGTTGCTCGATTGGTCGAAATGGTAGTAACAGATGTACACCAACTGCTAGTCCAGCTGTTAAGAGCATTGCTACTGATAAATTTGTGCCGCAACGGGGATGTACAGCTAAATCCCATTCTCCATTGGTAAGGCGATGTCGAGCAAGTGTTACCGCACGCCGCAAATCACTAATATTTACTTCACCATAAAGGTAAAATCCATGCTCAGTAGATAAACCGCCTAATAGTTCGTTATCTAGTTGAACGTTACTAGCTTCTCCTTGAGCAGGATGGCCACTTTTTGATTCGCTAAGAACCCAAACAGTAGCGTGTTCTAAGGCGTGAACCTGCCGAATCATCAAAATTTCTTTCAACCCTGGAATAAATGATAGCTGCCTGAGTAGGTCAGCATCTTGTGTGGGTTGCGGAAAGTCTAGGGGACGGTATTCTGGGTTCGGAACTTTCTCAGATACAGGTGTCGTAAGATCAAAGTTAAAAAATTCAAAGGGAGACGAGCCACCTTGAAAAGAAGCAGAAGTATTCATTGGAACACCACTCTCCAAGCCGATGGAGCAATATAGATTTCTCTCAAATGTAACGCTTGCACCACTGAATTGTTGCTAATTTTTGTGGTTAATTGTTGAGTTTGGGCATGGGGCATTGGGCATGGGGGAGGCAGAGGGGCGGGGGGAGATGAGGGAGCAGGGGGACAAGGGGGACAAGGGGACAAGGAGGAATTATTAAACAAGTCTCTCCCTTGTCTCCCCCCTCTTCCTTGTCTCCCTTGTCTCTTCTTCATGCCCTGTTTGGCCAATCCCCAGTCAATTTGGAAAGGAATTCTTTGTTATAGTTTCCGAGTCCGAGGGTCAGCTGGCTCCACTAACATAAACTCCGGCTGAGTGAAGGACTCGGAACTTTTGGTAGAGTGTTCACACTGAAAACTTAGGCGTGAGGAGGGAAACAATTAGTTAACCTCAAAATTGGCTTGCAATTTTACCAGACCAGAGCAATTACGTTGCTACTAGTAAATTGTTTATTCGATCTGGTTAGGCAGAAGACAGCAATTGACATCATTTAAACAGACTTTGCCCCACTGTAAGGCCCAACGGACAAGAGCTACTCGATTTTCGGTCTCGGTCTTGGTCAGAATATTACTGATATGGTTATCAACTGTACGTTTGCTAATCTCCAGTTTTCCTGCAATCTCTTGGTTAGTTAAGCCAGCGGCCACTAGGTCGATAATTTGCAGTTCTCTGTCTGACAGACTAACGGGGGTCTCAGACTTGCCACCAGCCATGACTATTTCTATCCTCCTTTGGTATATGTACTTAATCGCTCTTTCTAATTCTAGAAGATTCTTTTGTTAGTAGGGGTTTCAAGTGTTAGCAGTAATACTATTGTCAATATTTTCTTTGGATTTCAAGTTGGCAATAATATAAATCACGACAATATATAAGTATTATACAACACTTCTTTTTGTCTATAACTTAGTATAAATGTTTAGATAATTTTGGCGATGATTAGAAGCATATAGATGTTATGGAGTAGTAAAAATTGCTATTTAATTCTATGAAGGACTGGCGACAAATTAGCAAAAATTGTTGTAGATTTTATACTGTAAATTCCTAATCCAAAATCGAAATCTAAAATCTAAAATGAAATGAGCAATTCCCGTGTTTTGTGCCTCGGTGAAATTTTGTTTGATTGTTTAGCCGATCAATTAGGGTTAAAGCTGGAAGAAGTGAAATCCTGGACTCCCTACCCAGGAGGGGCACCGGCTAACGTAGCCTGTGCTTTAGTGAAGCTGGGGACGACAGCAGGATTTATCGGAGCCGTTGGTGAAGATGAAGCAGGAAATGCACTGGTCAAGCTATTACAAGATGTAGGTGTAGAGACGACGGGGATACAACGCCATCCCACAGCACCAACGCGGCAAGTTTATGTTACACGGGATCTGGCTGGCGATCGCACCTTCGCCGGATTTGGTCAGTATGACACCGCAGAATTTGCCGATACTCGCCTGCAAGCCAAACAATTACCAGATGCGCTGTTTCAAGAGGCAGATTTTCTGGTTTTGGGTACTTTGGAATTAGCCTATCCTGAAAGTGAACAGGCAATTTACCGCGCCCTAGAGTTAGCAGAACATTACGATCTGAAGATTGTCTTAGATGTCAATTGGCGGCCTGTATTTTGGGACGAGCCAAACATCGCTCATCAAAAAATTCCAGAATTATTTAAGCGAGTCGATTTTCTCAAACTCTCCAAAGAAGAAGCTGAATGGTTATTTGAAACCGCAGATCCGGGAGCCATTACTTACCGCTTGGCTTCAATTGAAGGAGTACTCGTAACAGATGGCGAAAACGGTTGTACATACTGTCTGGGCGAAAACGAAGGCAAATTACCTGCCTTTTCCATCCCGGTAGTTGATACCACTGGTGCAGGGGATAGCTTTTTGGCAGGATTCATCCACCAGTTGAGTCAGTACGGCATCCACAGCTTGCGGGATGCTGAAACCGCAAAACGCATCGTCACTTATGCCAGTGCTGTTGGGGCACTGACTACTATTAAACCAGGTGCGATCGCTTCTCAACCAACAACTGTTGAAGTTGAAGCTTTTCTAGCCTCACATCAACTCTAGGAACTAGCATAACTAGCAGGAATATCAGCTACTAAAGGCTGATACTCCGGGCTAGAAAATGGACGAAAATTATTATGCCATTCTGCGGTCATATTGCACAATAAACGTAGTTGGAGAGGAGTCGGTGCTGGATTAACGCGCTCAACATGTACTTTTACAAGTTCAGGATTTTTGCTCTTGAGTTTAAAAACATCATCCACAATATACCGAGGACAATAACCTACGATGTGATGATCCTCAGTACATAAAAGCAATGCACGCGGATCATGGGGATTTTGAAATTCGTTAGCTAAATATAAAAGTTCACCCATTTGTAATTGACTAATCCGTTCTATTGCACAAGCGGGAAAGTGTCGCACTCCGTGTGCAAAAAAATGGATATGGTATAAACTATTTTCATCTGGTTCTGGACAGGGAAAAACTTCAAAATTATCCGTTACCTTGCGTCCACCACTCTGAGAAAGGATGGTAACTGGATCGTCTTCACCTTCAGGAATATTTAAATATTCAATATAATTTTTGTAATCAGGGCGAGAGCGTCGCATTAACCGATTAGAAAATAAAGGGAAAAGTTCAACCGATGTGTATACCTTGTTCAAGTCTGGGAAAGAATACAATAGCTGAAACCTGTGCTGAACTTGAGCTTTTACAGCACCATGCGTATACACAAATTGATATTTTTTACCGTCAAATGTTAAGCGACCAATGGGAAGCCAAGCCCGACTTTTAGGATCTTGCCAAGCTAAAAAAAGTGTTTTCATAATTTATGAAAAAGCCTGATTTAGAGCTAATTATTAACTTTATCTATCCTTAAATGTCTAACAATGAATGGTTAGTCTTAGTTTGCTGCCACAGAGTATCAACAGTCACAAACTCATAACCTTGTTGTAGCAGTTGCGGAATGAGAATTTGAATTGTGGCAGCAACATCTTGTCCACCACAAGCACCATCATGCAAGACAATTAGTGAACCATTTTTGACCTGCTGCATAATTCGCTGTACTACAGTGGTTATACCTGGTCGTACCCAATCTTCTGGTACAACGCTCCACATAACTGAACGGTAATTCCACTGAGAAAAAATTTTTAAAGTAGCAGGTGTAAATAAACCATTGGGGGGACGGACATCCCGCACTTGTTCAGGTTGTAGGTTGCAGGCATTGTAGATGGCAACTTGGGTTTTTTCTAAACTGTCCTTCAATTCATTGAGGGAAAGCATGGGAAAAGAGCGATGATCGTAGCCATGCAATCCGATCCAGTGGCCGCGATCGCTAACAGCTTTGGCGATCGCTGGTGAACGGTTAACGCAAACACCCAACCAAAAAAAACTGGCTGTAATGTTGTAGCGATCCAATACTGCCAAAACTTCGGGTGTGTATTGAGGATGGGGCCCATCATCAAAGGTGAGTGCGATCGCTTTAGTATGGGGATTTCCACCCCAAAGGCAATTGGGAAAACTCGGTTGGAGAATGCGATAGAAAATTGGGAACAGAGGAGCTAGCTGCATTTGCGTTTATCTGCTGCTGACAATTTTTGATAGATTTGCTTGCGAAACTGCGATATCTGCACTTCTGGCAATCAACAATAAGTTCTTAAATGGTAATTTACATCTGGTAAGTCAGTCTTTGTAACAAAATCTGTAACAGCATTACTATTTGAGCTAACACTCGTCTAGATTGATGAGAAATCTACGGGTAATCCCGGAATTGAAGGATTAATGTTGCTCAAAGATATACGAGATTATCAAATTCTATTTCTCGGCTTGTTCTTAGTATTGGGAATCGGTACAAGAGATTGGACGCTGCGACCAGAGTTCATTGGGGTAGCGATCGCCACAAGTCTCGCAACCCAATGGATATTGTCATTAGTTACTGGCAAAGAACAAATGGCAAATCTCCGCAGTGCTTTAATTACCTCTCTAGGACTGGGACTGCTATTGCGGGCTGATCATTGGACGACAATGGCAATAGCCGCAGCAATTGCGATCGCAAGCAAATTTATCTTCCAAGTCGGCGATAAGCATTTCTTTAACCCCACCAATTTTGGCATCATATCTGCCTTGATTTTGACCCCCGATGCTTGGGTTTCGCCGGGACAGTGGGGTGAAGAGTGGTGGTATGGGCTATTATTTGCCGGCACTGGCGGCATGATTTTACAGCGCGTTGGTCGCTGGGACACCACAGCAGCTTTTTTAGGTTCCTACTCCTTGCTAGAGGCGATTCGCAATCTCTGGCTGGGTTGGACTTGGGATGTTTACTGGCATCGATTGATGAGCGGGTCTTTGCTGCTGTTCGCCCTATTTATGATTACAGATCCGCGATCGATCCCCAATTCTCGAATTGGGCGTGTAGTTTGGGCAATCTGCATCGCCGGATTAACTTTTATCCTGCGGAATTATTTCTTTATTTCCACAGCAGTTTTCTGGGCGCTGTTTGCCCTTGCGCCATTGACCATCCTAATAGATGTTTTCTGGTTAGCGCCAAGGTTTGTTTGGCAAGAGGGGGATGAGGGAGTAGGGGAAGCAGGAGTAGAGACGCGATTAATCGCGTCTCATTACTAAAAAAATAGAGGTATAAAATAATGAAGTTTTTTCGACTTTTAACGCCATTATTGTTGGCAATTGTAGCTGTTTTGTGCTTTGCACCAGCAGCTTGGGCATTTTGTGGATTTTATGTAGCTAAAGCTGATACAAAACTGTATAACAAAGCTTCTCAGGTGGTGATAGCGCGAGATAGCGATCGCACCGTCCTAACAATGGCAAACGATTTTCAAGGCGAAGTCAAAGATTTTGCAATGGTAGTACCAGTACCAACGGTGCTGCAAAAAGAACAAGTCCGCGTCACTGAAACCAAGATTATTGAACGCTTAGATGCCTTTAGTGCGCCGCGATTGGTAGAATATTTTGATCCAGATCCTTGTCTGGCAATAAATAATAGCGCTGAGATGGATGCAGCACCAGCGCCAGCAGGAGCGATAAGTGAGGCGAGGAGAGCAAGGGGCGATGCTAGTTTGGGTGTAACAGTCGAAGCACGTTTCAACGTCGGCGAATACGACATCCTGATCCTTAGTGCTAAAGAATCTGGCGGACTAGAAACTTGGCTCAAACGCAATGGCTACAAAATCCCCAGAGGTGCGAAACAGTTACTAAAACCCTACATCCGCTCCTCAATGAAATTCTTTGTTGCCAAAGTCAACTTAGATAAATTCGAGAAATCTGGCTACCAGTTCCTTCGTCCGCTACAAATTTCCTATAAGTCACCCAAGTTCATGCTGCCAATTCGTTTAGGCATGATTAATGCCACGACAGAGCAGGATTTGATTGTCTACATCCTCTCACCCCAAGGACAGGCAGAAATCACTAACTATCGGACAGTGAAAATCCCCTCCGACACAAACGTTCCCTTGTTTGTCAAAGATGAATTTGGTGACTTCTACAAATCAATGTTTCAAACTGCCTACACCAAAGAAGACAAGAAAGTTGGTTTTTTAGAATACGCTTGGAATATGGGTAGTTGCGATCCCTGTTCTGCCGATCCTCTAACCCCAGATGAGCTTAAGCAAGCAGGCGTATTTTGGCTAGATGATAATTCTGAAAGTAATGTGCCAGTATCTCCAAGCTTTCGTCGTCCCTTTCCGAGAAATAGCGTCTTCATCTCCCGATTGCATGTCCGCTACACCCGCGACAAATTTCCTGAAGACTTGATATTCCAACAAACTGCTAACAGTGAATTTTTCCAAGGGCGTTATGTTTTGCAACATCCGTTCCAAGGAGAACTAAAATGTCAGGCGGGTAGAAAATATAAGCAGTCTTTGCCCAAGCGTTTTGAACAAGAGGCGCAAACTCTGGCTAAACTCACTAACTGGAAGATTCAAGACATTCGCAACAAAATGAAACTGAGCGTTGGCAATCTGACATATTCCTGGTGGGAAAATTTATTTTCTTGGCTCGGATTATATTGAGGAAAGTGGGCATGGGGCACTTGTACTGCCCTTCGACTACGCTCAGGAACCGCGAAGCCCAATTCCCCATGCCCAATGCCCAATGCCCAATGCCCAATGCCCAATGCCCAATGCCCCATGCCCAATCCCCAGTTCCCAATATCTTGACGAAAGGTAATTTTTTGTGGCGTTGTTATACGCAATACTAAGATATTCTTGCTTTCTGCCTCAAGATTGTCATGGTTCAATTCGATGAACAGCTACGCCGCTTAGTTACCGAAGCCTGTGGACACCCACTTGGAAGTCCTCAGCGTCAGAAGCTGCTCACGCAAATTATTCGCTTGACAGCAAATAGACTCTGGAGGGAAAATACTCCCTACTATCAAGATGCACTACAACAAACTTGGTTGTATTTCTGCCGCAATGTTTGTGATGGCTTGACTGGTCAAATCTATGACCCCAACTATGGGAGCATCATCACCTGGCTAAATGCTTACCTAAAACGGAGACTACAAGACTTTTACATTAACCAGAACCGAGAACAAGCCACAACAATGCCTCTTCGGGTTCGTCAGTCTACATCGGGTGGAACAAGTGAAACAATTGATCCTGTAGATAACCTCCCAGCTAGCCCCCAGGCACCTCCTATTCTAGAAGAATTGGAGACATGGGCTAAGACAGATTCTGACGGAGAACTGCGCCGTACTTGTATTAAAGGGCGACCAGATGTAAATTGTCAGGTGTTAATTCTTAAACGCCTACCCCCGGAAGTTAGCTGGAAAGAATTATCTGAGGAGTTTGACTTGTCAATTCCGACATTAAGCAGTTTTTATCAGCGCCAGTGTATATCGCGTCTGCGTAAATTCGCTGAATCGGAGGGATTGTTTTAAACAAAGAAGAAAAGCAGCCATTTCGTTGCAAACTTTCCCAAATATAAAAAGACCTCTCCCTGGTTTGACTATCCAAAATCTATCCTTCTCCAAGTCGGAGAGGGACAGACCTTTATAGCGGTTCTCAGTTGAGTGCAATACAGACCTAACCCCCAGCCCCTTCCCTACTAGCGTTGGGGAGCAAGATTCAAAGCCTCTCTCCTCTTAGGAGAGAGGTTTGGAGAGAGGTCAAACTGTATTGCATCCAAACGAAAACCGCTATATAAAGTTCAAGACAGTGAGAGGTTAATATTAATTGTTGATAGACAAAACCCAATCGCCAAAAAGTTGATTTACTCTATCGGGTACTTCATCATGGGGACAATGACCGGCTGTTAAGAAGTGTTCTGTGAGTTCAGGATAATATTGACGAAATTTTTGGGAACGTTCTCTAGCATTCATCCAAGGGTCAGCTTCTCCCCACAACATTAATAGAGGACAAGTTAATTGCTTTAGTAGCACATCAACTTTTTCCCCTTGAGGAGTGCTAAAGACTGAAACAAACACATCCAACGCACCAGGATCGTAAGCAGGGCGAGAAATTTCTTCTATTAATTGGTCTGTAATAGCACTCTTATCAAGATAAACTTTTTCTAGAGTTTGGCGAATTACCCAACGTTGACGCACGTACTGAAATAACAAAAACTGGGCTAAAGGTTGTTGAAAAATCCACTTAGTGCCATCACCAAGAAGTTTTTGCAAAGTAGCCGTTTGTTTTGGAGCCTGAATTTCTGATTGTAAAGCTTCAGGCTCAGATGTCGGCTGGCTTTCGCTAAAAGGCCCAGCACTATTGAGTAAGACTAAACCAGCCGCACTGTCAGGACGTTGTGCTGCAACACACAAGCCAGCGTAACCACCAAGAGAATTACCCGCTAATACTGCTTTTTGACCAATTACTTCACTAATAAAATCATGGAGTTGGTCGCGCCACAAGTCGCCACTGTACTGCAATTTTGGTTTTGCCGATCGCCCAAATCCCAAAAGATCGATCGCAAATACTTCAAAATCTTGACACAATCCTGTGATATTCTTGCGCCAGTGGTCTGTGGAAGCACCAAATCCATGTACCAAAAGCAACGGCGGACGTTGCGATTGCTTGTTTCCCGCACGCACATAGTAAACGTTGTGCCCGCGCCACTGCCAATATTTACCAGGAATTGTGGTTGTAGAGGGGGCTGTAGTTGCCTGCATGATTCAAAGAATTGTTAAGTAGCTTTAATAATTGTAGTGTAGAGCAGAGGGTTAGCTTTTGACCCTTGAGCCTTGACCTGAGAAGAAAAGGATACAAGCCTCTAAAATTATTTATTAAACAGAATTCAGGAGTCAGAATTCAGTATGAATTTTGTGCGACTGGCGGATAGCGTAGCGTAAAGCCTTCTCTTCGAGAGGCTGCGCCAACGGCATGGCTTCGCTTAGAGCGAGTATTCGTTCGCTTTTAGCGTCTCGTAGAGAGCGTCTGAATAAACGGGTTTAAGACCCCAACCAAATTTTCAATTTGGTGGTCAACAAGAAAGTGGCGGGTCTGAATCCCCCACTAAAAGATTGGTGAATTCTGACTTCTGAATTCTTGTTCAAGGGGATTGTAATTTTGAAGTTTGAATTTTGAAAGTGCTGCTCCTGTATGGCATAAGTATATAAATCTAGCTATTCAAAAATAATAAATGCTTTCAAATTACTTCTTAAGAAAGATGATTTAAATTTCCGAATCTATCTTAAGGCAAATAGGATAAAACTCAAGTTAGACGATATAATATCTGAACAAATAAAAATCACCTTACTAAAAGTAAATATATGTTAGGTATACTTTGGGGTATTGTTGTTGTACTGGTTGCTTTTTGGGCATTAGGATTAGTACTTCATATTGCTGGAAATTTAATTCATGCAGTATTACTTATAGCTATTGCACTTGCCATTTACAATTTTTTCAAAGCCCGTGATGTGTGAGAATTGGGTAAATATGTAGTGATAATAAAAACTGGAATCCTTGCTTTAGAAGAATTGAGCAGGGAAAAATCACTACTGATTTATTGACAAATGGCAAATGACAAATTGATTACGGGTAAAACCAAACTGCTAGGGGTAATTGGACATCCGGTGGAACATTCGCTGTCGCCAGCAATGCATAATGCTGCGTTAGCGCAACTCGTCGTAGACATCGCGAATTTAGGATTAGATTATGTTTATCTTCCCTTTCCCATCGCACCAGAGAATTTAGAAGTAGCGATCGCAGGCTTTGCCGCTATTGGTGTTGTCGGCTTTAATGTTACAATCCCCCACAAACAGGCAATCATGCCCCTGCTCTCAGAAATTACCCCTCTTGCTCAAACTATAGGGGCAGTCAATACAGTTAGCCGCCAAAATAATCAATGGGTGGGGACAAACACAGATATAGAAGGATTTATCGCCCCATTGCAGACAACCTATAAGCAAGATTGGAGTCAGAAGGTAGCAGTAATTTTAGGCAATGGTGGCGCAGCTAGGGCAGTTGTAGTAGGTTGTCACCAACTAGGTTTTGCGAAAATTCATGTTGTTGGGCGGAATGTGCAGAGATTACAAGAATTCCGCGATAGTTGGAGCAATTCACCCATAGCTGAAAATTTGCAAGTTCATCAATGGGAGGAACTTTCAAAGCTAATTCCCCAAGCTAATCTACTGGTAAACACAACCCCCATAGGGATGTATCCCAAGGTTGATGAGTCGCCTTTGAGTGGAGAGGAAATAGCGAATTTACCAACAGGTGCGATCGCTTACGATTTAATATATATACCTAAACCGACGCAATTTCTAGAGCAAGCTCAAAAACAAGGTGCAATTGCGATCGATGGCTTAGAAATGCTAGTCCAACAAGGGGTAGCAGCATTAAAAATTTGGTTACAGCAGGAAAATATACCTGTAGAAGTGATGCGCCAAGCTTTGCAAAAGCATTTGGGTTTAAGTTGATAGAAAAATAATTACCTTGAGCTAAGTAAGTCGGCGAGAAAATTCAATATAGATGAAGAAATATAAATTAGCTGTAGGGTGTGTTATGCCGTAGGTTAACGCACCTTAGATTACTGGCGGTGCGGCGCTTGGCGACAACACACCCTACATTTAAATTTTTGGCGTTGCTGAATTAAGGGATGATTCTTGTGGGGTGGGCATCCTGCCCGCCCGGAAATACAAGGGACGCTCATGTTGCCTATCCCGCAAATATGCAACGCCAAATTTCTTAACATAGCTGAAAATATTAGTACCGACTTACTGAGATTGTCTTTATTGATAGCATTTTGATTTATGTTTCCCAAACCCAAAATAGTTTTTTCATGGTTTGTATTATTACTAAGTTTTGCAAGTCTATTTCTTAGTTCTTGGATTATTCTTCCGGCTCCAAATATGTCTTTACTCACCCTAGCAGTGGGAGCGCCAGAAGTCAGTCCTTGGTTATTGTTATTAAATTCACTCTCTTTATTGCTTTCTTTTTTCTGCATCCGTCGCTATAAAATACGGCGTTTATCTTCCATTTTCAGTTCAATAGGATTGCTACTTTGTGCATGGGTGCTAACGAATATCCCATTAACTCAAATGCAGATGGATAAAGCAATGAAGCAAGGTTTGGGAACAGACTATCTAGAGCAAATTCCAGTCCAAGTAAGGGCTAAAATGCAAACCCATCCCTTTGATTTAGTTAATTTCTTTCGGGGTATTGCATTAGGTAAAACCCGTTATCAAAAAGATATTCTTTTTGCTTCTCCTGCGGGAGTGCCTTTAAAAATGGAAGTTTACCAACCCCCACAGGTAGGGAAATATCCAGCAGTGGTAATAATTTATGGTGGAGCTTGGCAATATGGAAACCCTCATGCCAATTCTGAGTTTAATCAATATATCGCTCATCAGGGATATACGGTATTTTCCATCGACTATCGACACGCACCTAAATATCAGTTTCCAACTCAGTTAGATGACGTGCGTACAGCCTTAAATTTTATTCGCAAAAATGCAGCAACTTATGAAGCCGATCCAGAACGCATGGTAATTATAGGACGTTCTGCGGGAGCGCATCTAGCAATGCTAGCGGTTTATCAACCAGATGCACCGCCCATTCGGGCTGTAATTAACTATTACGGGCCTGTTAACTTGACTGAGGGATACAAAACGCCACCAATTCCCGATCCTATCAACACCCGCGCTGTTTTAAAAGCATTTCTCGGTGGTTCATTACAAGAATTGCCTAATCAGTATCAAATTGCTTCACCGATAAATTATTTAACGCACCCTTTACCACCAACTTTATTAATTTACGGCAGTCGTGACCATTTGGTGGAAGCGCGATTTGGCAGACAGATGTACGAAAGTTTACATAACTCTGGTAATACTGCGGTTTTTTTACAAATTCCTTGGGCAGAACACGCTTTTGATGCAGTTTTCAATGGTGTGAGCAATCAATTAGCGTTGTATCATACCGAGAGGTTTTTGGCTTGGGCGTTGTTTAAGCAATAATTTCATCAACATACAGCAGCCAATAGGGTTCGGTTAGGGTTTTTTGATGAAAATTCTAAATCACAAAGACGCGATAAATCGCCGTCTCTACAATAATCAATCCTTCGTCTTGACGGCGATTTATCGCATCTCTTGGCTTAACCGAACCGTATTGATATAGCAGCAATCAGAGCATAAAGGCTCAATTAGATTTATTCCCAACTCCTGTACAGACGCGATTAATCGCGTTTCTCCAAACTCTCACTATTTCTGCGGCCAACGCCAGTTATAGCGATTCCATTCGTAGATTCCTTGAATTTCATACTCAGCGCCGTTAAAGAAGCGGACGACGCAGTTAGTAGAGGAATCATCACCGTTGCTAATTTCCTCGACCTTAATCACCATACAAGGAAACCATTCGCGCTTACAAGGCCCATCTTTTTGCACCCATTCCCATAGTGCATTGGAAACTTCAATGCGATCGCCTACTCTTAACTTTAGTGCATCCTCAAAATAAGAATACTTATCAAAATGGCATGACTCAACACGATTCAACCACTGTAAACCATAGCGTTCTCGGATAAATTGTACTGTTCCAGAGTCATTTTCTCGCAGCCAGTCGTTGAGCAATTGTACTTTCCAAGTGCGGTTGCGTTGTTCTTCATCCTTAACAAACTGTAAAAATGCTTCTAACTCCTCTGGTGTAAGTTCGTCTAAAGGATTAGCAATATCTGATGCCCTAGAGGTAGAATTTCCCTGAATTTGCTCGACCACTTGCAGTAATATCTTTTTCTGCGTGTCAGTGAGAGGACAGCTTGCTGCATCACAATCATTAAAGGCTGCGAGCATAGATGCTTCAATCTCATCTGGAGTCATAAGTTAATCGCAATTGAGGGTTTATTTCCCTAATTATTACCTTTCTAGAGTGGGTAGGGGAGTTTTGACGATTCCTCTGCGGATATCCCATGAATTCTACCTCTTCTAAAGTCTTCAATCTCGTTGTAGTTAAATTCAGGTAAGCTGAGGTTATAAGTTACATATTTTTGGATTAAGTCACGGGGTATTGTATGCGGTTGCGGTCACTCACGGTCGTTTTTATTTCCTGTCTCATCGCCTTTCTATCGTGGGTGATTACTCCCCCTGCTATAGCGTTGACACAGATTAGATTATTTGATGTTTCTTATAAAGATTGTCCACCAGAACTTGCACAAGGGGCTGTTATCAGTAGTGGTAGTGCGGCTGCTAATTGTTTTATGGTCATTGGCAAAGCAGAAAATAGCACTAATAAAACAGTCTACGACGCAGATATTTTTGGACGTATCTACGATGCCAACAATGACTCAGTGATGCAAAACCGGACTCGCTTAGGTTCTATTCCTGAAGTACCAACAGGTATTAGCGATTTTGAACTGAGAATTACTGTACCTGCAAATCAACCTACTCCGTTGAAGCTGAAGCAGTTTAAGGCTGCTGGTTTTAGTGGTCAAGTGCGTAGGTAATAAACTTTAACTTTTCCCTCTATAAGTTCCGCACTTTATCCAAAGATTCAGTGTCGGGATGAATAGTGGACAAATAAAAATAGTCCCTTCACAGAATGTAGTGTGTAGCGATGCTCCTTCCATTAGTAAAATACTACTTTAGAGGTTGTTTGAAAAGTGGTTGGCTGTGATTTTAGGCACTTATTGATCCCCCCTAGCCCCCCTTAAGAAAGGGGGAAGAGTCAAAGTCCCCCTTCTTTAAGGGGAGCCACTGCGGGAACAGGGGTCTCCCCCGCCGCAGGATGCGCGTAAAGCCAACTCTTAGAGACGCTCTTGCTAGCTTGCTTCCACGAAGTGGTACGGCATAGATTCGCTTAACGCAAAGCGTCTCCAAGAGTTGCGCTGTAGTGAAGCAAGTGGCGTGGATTTAGGGGGATCTCAAAGTATTTGCTACCGAGAAAAAGACTTTTCAAACATCCTCTTAGGAGAAGTTCTCTAATTAAGAGATTTCCTGATGATTTCAACGTCTAATTCTAATAATTCTGCTATTTCCTGAATACTTAGCCCTTTTTGTACTAATTTAGTTACTAGCTCTAGCTTTACTTCTTCTTTTGCTTCTTGTTTTACTTCTTCTTTTGCTTCTTCTTTTGCTTCTTGATAAACTCTGGTTTGTTTTAGCAAATTTAAATTCAGCATAGTTTCTATCTCCTCTCTGTTAGAATTGGGAAACTTGTAAACAATAATCTCTTCTATAAATTCTAAAACTTTTCTTTGGGTGAGAACATCGGCTAATTCCAATCTAGCTTTGTCAATTAACTGTTTAGCAAGTTCTGGGGCTTTATTGTTAGTTTCTACAACCAATCGTACAATTCCTACACCCAGAGATTCTTCGGCTACTACCTCAAGTTCATCCAAATAAAAGCAGCGTAAATGAGGCTCTAACAAGGCGTGATAACGCAAAGGACAGGATATTTCATTACTGTGCTTATCATAAATAACTATTGCATACCACTCAGAAGTGACTGGTTTATATTGAGAAAAGTAAAGGAAAATACTTGTAAATAGACGGTCATAAAATTCTTCATCTTTGTAAAATTGAACTTCTACAAAATAAAGCGGTTCATTACCAAATCCTTCTAGAGGAGAAAATACTCCATCTAAACGAAAAGAACGTTGTTTAATTTCTGGTGCAATAAACTTATAAGCATTGGTATTAGTATTAGATTGACCAATAAGATCAAATAAAATACTAGGAAATTCTTGAAATATATCGTAGAATATAGCGTCAGTTTTCAATTATCGCATCCATGATTATCCTTATTAGCCTTGACTTTATATAAGTCTGAGCTGGTTAGCCCAGACCTAAAATTCATTAGTTAAACATGGAGCAAACTGCAAATTCTGTGTTATCAGATGGATTGCAGACCACCACCTACTACTTGAAGCAGTATGATCGCTAGCATTGCGGAAAAATCCATACCGCCTAAAGGGGGAATGATTGAGCGGAACAGATTAAGATAAGGATCGGTTATCTGGCTCAAAGTGGTAAAGGGTTGGTTGTACCAGTTGATATTGGGGAACCAGGTCAATAAAACCCGAATAATTAGCAAAACGGTATAAATCTGGATGAAACTGGCCAGAGTGTTAATCAGAAGGTACATGGATTTGTTGGTTTCCTACTAAGTGTCAAACGCGGTCTATCTTTTAATTTTAATTTAGTCCAAAGTCAAAAGTGTTTGCGTATTTCACATTTACCACACTTGACACTTTCACCACGCCTGAACAAACCTCACGAATCTTTAGTCAGGGCGCGGTCATTGGTTGCTTGGGGTGAATCGCTAACATTTCCGAGTTGCTTTCGCACATCATCAATTGTGGCATTTAGCTGGGCAATTTTATCTTCTAGCGATCGCCTAGCCGTTTCTATGCCGATGCTGTCACTCTCTGAGGCTTTCATCTGACGGCGCTTTGCTGCTATTTTCCTAGCTTCGACTTGGCTATCTGTCAGTTCTACCTCGTCGTCTGCTACCAATTCGGAATTGCGTCGAGAAGCAATTAGTGCGCCGATAACACCGCCAAATACGCCACCGACAAAGGCCCCTGCTAAAAAACCACTGCTAAAACCATCTCGTTGACTCATATCTTTACCGCCTTCAACAAACCTTGCAACTTTTACAGTAGTTATGCTATCTTCATCCGCCCTAGCTGCATACTAGCTTAAGTCCCAAATGTGCGATCGCCTGCATCTCCTAATCCCGGTACAATAAACCCCTTACTGTCCAGTTTTTCGTCAATAGTAGCGGTGTAAACTATTAAACCTGGATAAGCTTCACTCAATTTTTGCAAAGCTGGTGGAGCCGCCACTACGCAAACAATCCGGGTCAGGGACGGGTCAGCGCCCCGTTGTGTTAATTCTGCCATTGTAGCCATAATCGACCCTCCTGTTGCCAACATGGGATCGGTAATTAACACTCGTGTTTGAGGGGCAAATTTTTCTGGCAACTTGTTCAGATAACAATGAGGTTGCAGTGTTTCTTCATCTCGCGCCAAGCCAAGATGGTAAATCGATGCCAAAGGTAATAAAGTCTGCGCTCCTTCAAGTAATCCTAGTCCAGCCCGCAGAATCGGTACTACTGCTACTGGTATTTGCGGATCGATCACAGTTGCTTGACAGGTATCCAAAGGAGTCTGCACTGCTGTTTCTTGGGTCGGCAACCAGTCTCGCGCAGCTTCATAAGTCAGCCATCTTCCCAACTCAGTCATGGCGCTGCGAAATAATACTGAAGGCGTGCCTGCATCACGGGCGACTGCCAGCCAGTGTTTGATCAGGGGATGGGGTGGAACATAAACGCGCAATTGTAGCGTCATAGCCAGAAATAGGCGACTTTTTATTGTACAAGAACTGAAACACCATAATACTCTTTCCTGCATCCGGCTGACCAAAAGGCAGGGGAGCAGGGGGCAGGGGGCAGGGGGGAAAAAGTCTGGAATTCCCCAGCAATCAAGGGTTTCAATCCTCTAAATTTATTTATGCTCAAAACACAAACATTTATAGCGCTTCTCAGTTGAGTCCAATACAGACCTAACCCCCAGCCCCTTCCCTTGTAGGGAAGGGGAGTAAGATTCAAAGCCTCTCTCCTTTTAGGAGAGAGGTTTGGAGAGAGGTCAAAGTGTATTGCATACAAACGAGAACCGCTATATTACTCTCCGAGAAGCCGCTACGCGTCTACCAGACGCAACGCACGGGGTTTATACGTCCTGATTTCAAGACCCTAAACTTATTAATGAGGTTCTCCCCCTTGCTAGAAAGCTTCCTGCCCTTTTTCCTCTTCGTTGACAGCTAAAATTAATCCTCTCAAATTTATTGATAAAGTTTTTCATTAGTAGTTGACATCTATTCTCAATCAAGGCTATATTATTATCCAGTGTTCTCCTCTCTTTTAAGGATCGGCAGACGGGATTAGTCAGCAGTAGCAGGCTCGTCCCTCTTTTTTTTGATTGGTCACTTGTACTGAGCGTAGTCGAAGTATTGGTCATTGGTCACTTGTACTGAGCGACTTGTGCCGAGCGAAGTCGAGGTAAGTCGAAGTATTGGTCATTGGTAAATAATGCGATGTGCAACTTATTCTTAAAACCCCGCTTCCATTCCTCTCTCCGCTTCGGGGAGAGGCTTTAAGTCTTGCTCCCCAACGCTACAAGGGTTGGGGTTGGGGGTTAGGTTTGAGAGAAAGTTGCACACCGCGTTAAATATTGATTGACTCTAGGCAAAGAACAAGGGACAAATGACAAGGGACAAATGACAAAGGACAAAAATGGAAGATATTGATGCGATCGTGATTGGATCTGGTATTGGCGGGTTAGTAACAGCGACCCAACTAGCGGCGAAGGGAGCGAAAGTGCTGGTGCTGGAACGTTATTTGATTCCAGGTGGCAGCGCTGGTTATTTTGAACGCCAAGGCTATCGATTTGATGTTGGCGCATCGATGATTTTTGGGCTGGGACAAAACGGCACTACAAACTTACTCACCCGCGCTTTGGCAGCTGTGAATGTTAGCCAAAATGCGATCGCAGATCCAGTACAGATTCACTATCATCTACCCCAAGGCTTAGACCTGAAGGTTGACCGGGTTTATGAAAAATTTTTGCAAAATCTTATTGCTCATTTTCCCCATGAAGAAAAAGGGATTCGTCGCTTTTATGACGAATGCCAAAAAGTATTTAAGTGTCTTAACAGCATGGATTTACTGTCGCTGGAAGAACCTCGGTATTTACTGCGGGTATTTTTCCAGCGTCCTTTGGCGTGTCTCGGTTTAGTTAAGTATCTGCCCCAAAATGCCGGGGATTTTGCCAGACGCTACATCAAAGATTCCGAACTATTGAAATTTATCGATATGGAATGTTATTGCTGGTCGGTGGTTCCGTCAGACATGACACCAATGATTAATGCTGGGATGGTCTTTTCTGACAGGCATTATGGCGGAGTTAACTATCCAAAAGGTGGAGTGGGACAAATTGCCCAAAAACTGGTAGAAGGTCTAGAGAAAGCTGGGGGTAAGATTCAGTACCAAGCTAGAGTCACGAAAATCCTCACAGAAAAGGGAAAAGCGGTAGGTGTGCAACTGGCTAATGGTAAAGTATATCGGGGTAAACGCATAGTTTCTAATGCCACACGCTGGGATACGTTCGAGCAACTACTACCAGCAGAAGAAATGCCACTTAATGAGAAAAATTGGCAACAAAATTATCAAAAATCTCCAAGCTTCTTGAGTTTACATATAGGGGTAAAAGAGTCAGTTTTACCTGCGGGGACAGAGTGCCACCATATTTTGCTGGAAGGTTGGGAAAAGATGACAGCAGCAGAAGGGACAATTTTTGTTTCGATTCCCACATTGCTTGACCCAGATTTAGCACCAAGTGGATATCACATCATTCATGCCTTCACGCCTCATTGGATTGATGATTGGCAAGAACTTTCTCCGAGTGAGTACGAAGCGAAGAAAGAAGAGGCGGCTGGGCGAATTATTGATCGCCTAGAGAAGATTTTTCCAGGTTTAGATGCCGGGTTAGATTATCTAGAGGTAGGCACACCCCGCACCCATCGCCGCTTTTTGGGTCGTCAGGATGGCACTTATGGGCCAATTCCTCGGCGTAAGTTGCGGGGGTTATTGAAGATGCCCTTTAATCGCACAGCCATTCCAGGACTTTATTGTGTTGGGGATAGTACCTTTCCTGGTCAGGGATTGAATGCAGTAGCTTTCTCTGGGTTTGCTTGCGCCCACCGGATTGCTGTAGATTTAGGATTTTAGTGCGATCGCAACACTTGGCTACTAAACTGAGAGAATTAAATATTAACCCCGACGAATTAGTTTGATTATTTTGGCAACTACCTTTAGATAGATAGGGTAAACCCTATGCGGCTGCTCGTCAAAAATCACTTGCTAGTAATGGAAAAATAAAACTTTACATCCAAAAAATCTGAAATACATCTTTGATTAATTTTGTCAATGTGTAATCTCTAGTATCAGCTAATAAATTAGCAAGACCCTCTCAGGGCTTAGTATATATTCATGCTTTCAGTAGATGCAGTTATGACTTGATAAATGCGACTATATATATGTTCTCGAACAATAAATAGTTGCTGTGTTGTTAAGATAAAAAATCTGATTTTATCCTCCACTAGTAACTTTGGTTTTTAGCCAATTGATTGTTTGATGTTTTGAGAAGGTAACACAATGAATAAAATCCTAAAACGCACACTTCTACCCAGCCTCATGGCTGCAAGTTTAGCTGGTGTAACTTTGGTTCCTGCTAAACCGGCTGCTGCTGATGACCAAGTACTAAGAGATGCAGGTATTGGTGCTGTCACCAACGTCGTCACCGGAGCCGTTAGGGGAAATGGTAGTGTATTAGGCAATGCTGTCAAAGGTGGTGTCACCGGTGCAGCCGTCAATGGGGCAAATGGTCTGAGAAAGACTCGCAATCGCCGTCACCGGAACATTGGTCAAGATGTCGGAGTCGGTGCAGGTGCTAGCGCAGTGACTGGCGTAGTGACTGGCGATAGTAGAGATACTCTTGGGAATGCTGTTGATGGTGCAGCTGTAGGTGCAGCAATCCATCTACTCACCAATGGCAAATAATTCGCAAATTCATCAGCGAAGATACTTTCCAATTGTTAACAGGTTTCACTTGTAAACACTACGAAATTATTCCTCCCCTAATTCCTATTTTTTCAGGATGAGCAAATACAACCCCCTTTCCCCACTCTAGGGAAAGGGGGTTGGTGGGTTAGATTTATATTGGATATATGCCACCGTCAGATTTAGATAACGTTAGACTTAATAGTGAACTCTAACCCTTCAACGCTTTTCTAAAGTTTCGACGATAGGATTGATTCGTAATAAACAAAGCTGGCCATAGCAAAGATAAACCAATGCGATTGGTCAAAGTTGGATTAAAATTAGTCCGTCCAAACCCATTCCAAAACTTCCAAACGCCACCTCCGTAAACCCCTATCAAGCCAATAACAATTAAAGTACCCATTCCTATCAACTCCGTTAGTAACTGACAGAATTTAAGTTAAGTTTTACCACACTAGTACAGTACGGCGGAAATAAACAGACCATTTGAAATGTCTAAAACCCTTACGCAACGGTAATTACGAATTACGAATTACGAATTACGAATTACGCGAAGCGGTACTAGGTAAGCACTTGATAAAAAAGTATAAATTAAGCTTAGATAAGACCAAAATCTCATCTAATTTTAGATGTTGTGGGAGCGATCGCGGTCAAAAACCCATATATTGCTACAAATGGGTAGCAGAGACATTTATTCTACTTATCATAGCTTTCTGGTATACCCACTGGTGATAAACCTGCGATCACTCTGAGATTTTGGCAACGAATCAACTCAGTAAAATTTAAACCAGAACCCCCTTCAATTTTTGCTACCCCTTCAATGGCAGATAACAGGTGCTGCGCTGCTTCAGATTCTGAATAACCGCGCCGTTGTGCGATGCGAATTGCTGCTGCATCGGCATTTAACTCTGACTCTTGAGATTTATTAGTGCGCCAGATCCGAAAAGCAGCGATCGCACTTAATCCCCCAGCTATGGCTACACCTACCACATCTGACTGCGATGCTTCTAATAAGCCGCCTAACATCCCCACCAGCACCACGCCTTGATAAATATCGGGTTTAAACCACTTCACCCCCGTCAACCAGCTAACCATCTGTAACATCAGTAAGTCTCGTTGCGGCTTTGCTAGGCGATGCCACAAATCGAAATTAATATATATCGGTCGCGTCTGATTCCAGGGTTGGGGAAAGGACGCATCAATCACTTTTGCCTGTTCCGGTTTGCTAACGATTTTTGTCGTCATCCGACCAGAAGCAGGCATTACATCTAATAAACGGCGAATTTCAACATTTGGCTCCATAAATTTAATTATTAGCCATAATGTGCATAGTAATTATTTTAGTTACCATTTGTGTTAACCTTTGATTTGTGAGATGCTATCCCAGTCTTTCTAAATGGTTATTCTATTAATGAAAATATCTGTAAATGGCTATTTATAAATAGTTCAGACAAAGCCATAAGAATATTGATTAAGCAGTTCGATAGTGTGGCGGGATTTTATAGTATCCGTTTGCCCCCAAGTTCAAAACCTCAAAGTTTTGGATAACCATTGATATTACTGTAACCACATGGACGCTTTTGCTATCCTCCCGCCTGAATGGACGAATCAGGCAATACACGCTTATGAATTTTGCTGTCCTAATTGTCACTCAACTAGCCGAGAAGCTGAAAAAGTTTGGCTAAATCGGCGATCGCCTGTACTTACAGAAGACCGTCGTCGCAAGTGGCAAGAGTTCTATTATTGCCACTGTGGTACTGTGTGGTGGGCTTGGAGTAGCGATCGCCCCCCTAAAGATAAAGATATATCCAATCAGCCAGATTATAATCCTACATAGCTGATTTTTTTCCTGAACAAAAGCCCACCTCAAGGCGGGCTTTTATTTATCTAATTCTGAGCTTTATTTGCGATCGCCAATTTTAGAAGGTGAAGGTAGTACGCAGAGTACCTACATAGATGGTATCGTTAGCGTCGTTGTGTTCAGGATTGAAGATTACCAACAAGCCAGGCGTGACCTGAATATTATCGGAAACCTTGAACTTGTAAAGCCCCTCTAAGTGATAAGAGGTATCGGTGTCTAAGTTATTAACTGTTTTGATGCTGCCACCAGTAACTTTAGGTGGTTGACCAAAGATAACACCTAAGACGTTGCCTTCTCCACCGAAATCTTTCAGAGCTAGCGCTCCAGCCCAGTACCAAAGGTCTGCATCTCTACCAATATTAGCACCACTTCTAGCATCAGCAGTTGTGTAACCTCCCCAACCACTAATAGCCAACTTAGAGCCAAGTTGGAATGTCGCTTCTACACCGTAGTTGTTAGATTCAGTCCGAGTACCAGTCCCAAAGGGATTATTGGCAAAGGCGCTACCTGTACCTTGGAAGAGGCTGTTGGCAGCATTGCCTGCGAAGTAACTACGGGCGTAGGTCAGACCAATATTGAAGGCTTTGGTGGGTTTGAAAGTCAATTGACCGAAGATGGTATTATCACCATCAAACAGACCGTTGCTAAGGCCGGGATTATTAGCACCAAAAACACCATTACCAGTTGAAGGTGCTAAATAAGCACCAGTCAAGCTAATAGCTTCGTTAGGATTGAAAGTAACAGTCAAGCCAGCACCATTTTGACCTTGACGGTAGATGGGGCTGAAACGTCCATAACGAGAGAGAGCGCCCTTACCAGAACTGCTAAAGTCGGGGTTGAAGGCGTTGACGTTCTCCCATAACTCACCTCCACTAGCGTCAATTTTGACACGCACTGCGTCAGTAAAGTTGAAAGCATAGTTGATTTTATCTATGCTAACGCTGTTGTCCGCAGTACCCACATCATAGCCCAAGCGGGTCATGTTAGTACCGGTCACACCACTATTATTGACGATATTTCCAGCAGTCAACCGGATTTGCAGTTGGTCTTTACCAGTGAAACTGCTGTACAAGTTCAAACGCACCCGGTCAGAGAAAACAGTGTTGCTGTTTAAGTCGGGATTATTATTAGGGTTGGCATCCGTATCAGCCCTATTTCCACCAAAAACATCAGACACGTTGAAAATTGCTTCCCCAACCAATTTGGTGGTAGTGGAGAACTGATTGGCTTCAAGTTCAGAAGTGCGGGCTTCTAATCCATCCACACGACCGCGCAGAGTTGCTAGTTCAGCAGAATATTCTTCTTGTAAGCGCTGTAAAGTAGCTAAATCTTGTTTGCTGACCAAATCGGCAGTAGCTGTGGCAATCAGTTCGTTAACCCGATCTAAACAGGCATTCAAACCTGCGGCAAATTCATAACGGGTCAAAGCACGGTTCCCACGATAGGTACTGTTGGGATAACCTGCAATACAGCCGTAGCGCTCAACTAAGGATTGTAAAGCTTGGAATGCCCAATCTGTGGGTTGCACATCTGAAAATTGCGAAACTGATGTTACCTGACTCATCTCATTAGAGTCTTGAGCTTCAGATAACTGGCCAACATTTGTTACTTGTTCGTTTACTTCAGCAGCTAGAGCGCTATTAGCAACCAAAAATGTTGCTGCTACAACAAATGGACTAACCTTAAAAAGATTCCAGAATCGTTTTGCCATGTTTTTACTCTCACTCACACCTAAATAACCCGACCACTGTAAAACGCTTATAACACTTTACTTTCGGGGATTCTACACATAATCACAGACACGATTATACATTACATTCTGTGAATTTTACAAGCAATTCAGCTAACATACTGCTGAACCATAATTTTTAATTAGTTTATTTGGTAAACGCAAAATAATGCGGCGTTTGTGACGTAAAACTGTTCCTTCTTCCTCCAATTGCTGTAAGAGCCGGGTAACTGTTACTCGCGTGGTATTTAATACTTCAGCAATATCTTGATGGGTAACATTTAAATCAATTAGCTTGCCCTTATCTACATCACGTCCAAATTTTTCACTTAACCACACCAAAAATTGCCATAAGCGTAGCGAAATTGGTTTTCGATGCACAATACTTAATAGATCCTCTGCCTGTTGAATATGGGACAACAAAGCATTAATATCCTGATGCCATAAATGAGGCGGTACAATGCTTACTTCTACGCCTGTGAGACATTCAATTTGGTAGGGCTTGACTCTAGATAAAGGATAGCCAATCAGATCCCCTAATCCCCAATAACCGAGAGTGATGAATGTTCCGTCTTCACCCCACGTTAAGGTACGAACTGCACCGTATTCAATACGCCAAAGTACGTCATTTTGAAGTGGAATTACTTCCCTACGGGTAAATATCTGCTGGGGTAATTGTCCGCTTAAAGCAGAGTTATTTAATACAGCAGAAGAGTTTGAAGTAGGAGTTGTGGAATATATCATTAACCGTAACTACATAATTATCAGGGAATCTTGATATTTAAAATGCTTAAGAAACTCTAATAATTTGTATTAATCAAAATCTATCTGTGTATTTAATAGGTGTATTCTTCCCAATGAGAGCTACAGACTAGCCCAAAATCTTTTTTATTGATAACAACTTCTAGCTTTAGGTATCTATGAGTTAAGTAGATCCTAATTCTTTTCGTTTGTTTATCTGTTACTTTAATTGTGCAAGTTTAAGAACAGGTAAGCTTTTAGTAAAATATTTAGTTAACTTATTTTTATTGAGCAAGTTTTCAACCAAAAAGGTGGGTTTCTCTCGTTTCCATACTCCGTGCGGGAACAAGCAAAGCCTGATCGAGCTAGGCATTTAAGACTTGTGTGTACACCGTAGGTATGTACTGGGGAGGGAAAGAGATTTCTGATTTCCCCCTTTTATGGGACTGACAAATAAAAAAACATTCCCAATTTTCTTGTAGGATAGTTGTCTGCACTAAGTGCCGCTACGCGAATACCCGTCCCATATTCAGGGCGGGCAGGATGCCCACCCCACAAGATCGATAATTTATTTCTTGTCAATGCCTATAAGCTAATACGCTTGAGTTGAGGCTATGCTGAGATTTAAGTTCGTTCTAAAGGCAAAAATCAAAATCTCGTTGTGATTATTTTACTTCGGTGACGCGCCAGCTAAGTTTCAAATTAATCCAGAAATTCCAGATAGTAGCAACTGCGATCGCAATAAAGTTGGCAATATAACGGTTATGAATAAGAAAATTGAATACCAAATTTAATACCAGTACATTCAATACCAATCCAGCAAGGCAAATAGCGTTGAACTTCAAAAACCGCTTCAGGCGTTGATGCCATTCTTGCTGTCTGGCGCTGATATCAGCAAATGTCCAAGCGTCATTCCAGAAGAAATTATTTAAAATCGCAATTTCACCAGCGATAATTTTACTACGTGTCAGGGGCCAAGCCAAGGTAGTGGGATCGCTGAGTAAATAAAGAATTGTCATATCCACAAATACCCCACTCAGTCCTACTAAGCCAAAGCGGAGAAATCGACCAATGGGGAAACCCGTTTGTTGAGTGAGTTTTTGTTTTTTATTACCTCCCGATAGCCGTAACCTTACTAAGTGGTGAATGTAATCTATGTATTGTTTCCATGTAACTTTGCTTTCACCCTCTTTGCGCTCACAAAATACATATCCAACTTCGGCAACTTCATCTACCTGTCCCCGTCCGATTACTTCTAAGAGAATTTTGTATCCTACCGGATTGAGTGTTGCATTAGCGATCGCACTTCGGCGCACCATAAAATAACCACTCATGGGATCGGAAACTCTGCCCAATACTCCCGGTAAAATAACCAAGCCTAATAATTGAGCGCCACGAGACAATAAACGCCTGATAACACTCCAGCTACTAACACCGCCTCCATCGACATGACGACTAGCTACTGCCAAATCCGCCCCCTGCTCAACATTACGCAACAGTTGCATCAGCACCTCTGGCGGATGCTGCAAATCTCCATCAATCACCCCTAACACACTTCCCGTTGCTGCTTGCCACCCACGAATCACTGCCGAAGACAGCCCCCGTTCTTGTTCGCGTCGCATCACCCGCAGCTGAGGGTATTCTGTTGTCAGGGATTGTGCTATCTCCCAAGTTCGGTCTGGGCTATTATCGTCTACCACAATTAGTTCATAGTTTCCTGGAATTGATTCATCGAGCAACCGACTCAATATACTGACCACATTTTGGATGTTGTCACGCTCTTTATAAGTAGGAATTACTAGAGATAGATGGATAGATTCACCATTTATACCCACACTATGAGGGGGTAACTCTGAAATCTTTAGTGGGCCTGTTGGTACTGGTAACAGCGAGTTGGATGAGTTTTTATTCATAATTTCACATTTATCTGTAAAGACTAAAGGAAATAGATTTGAACATCTGCGCACTTTATTGACTGAACCTGGTTATTGTTACAGTTAGATGTTCTGAAAAGTTTGACATCTGCCTGCTGCCTTCTGAACGGAGGTGGGTTTAAAACCCTTGTCTATTATCTCTGCGCGTTTTATATATTCAGAAGTCCATAACTTCCTTTATGTGCAGCAAGCTTTAAACCTTCAGTTCCCCTTTGAAAAAATGATTTTTTCCATTTACTGATGAAATAACTCGAAACACCCAGTGTTGGCATTGTTGCCTCATGGTTGTATACCAAGAGCAGTATATTAACTGCATTTGCGCGTTTAATTTCACCATTATATTGGCTGTTTTCAATAAACTTTGTTATTGATTCTATCCACATGATACAACTTGTACTTAGTCGCAAACATAACTTTAATGCTTTTTCAGTATTGTATCTTATCAGAAATGGTCTAAAATTGCTATACATCTCACGAATGATTTAAGATTACCATATTATTTTTTTGAGTTTTGCGAGTAATCATTAAAGATGTTCAGTTTTGCTACGTAACTTTATAGTACTATTGATTGGGATGTATTTAATCGTGTAAGATTCTTCAATGGCGAATAATTATCATTATGGATAATGATAATACAAGTGAAAATTTGATGGTAAATTGAGGTATTTCAGACCTGCAAGCTCAACATATAGCTATCAGTTTAAGTTGGGATTTAATTTTTATGCTTATGCTAAACGCAAACATATCTAACAGTAAAAAGAACCAAATATTGTTAGGGTTAGCCATATTTTTCTCATTAATATTATGTGGAGAATTAGCAATTAGAGCTTATTCTTTTTATCTTGATGCTTTAGGTAATTCTACAGGTCGATATTTACCTGATTTTCCTAAACATTTTGACCAAATAAGAACAGGTATAGAATACCTTTGTTTAAATATCATATATGTTCTGTGGCTAATAATAAACAAGAATAAAAAAACAGATGTAACCTTTATAAAAATATTAAGAAATAGTTCGTTTTTTCTATTAATTTCCTTCATAGCTTATCCCATAACTACTGATATCAATTTGTACATCCATTATGGTTTAATGTATTTAAATGGAATTAACCCTTTTATTAATCCTGCAAGCACATTTACCTCAGAATTGTCTCCATTTCTGGTTTGGAAACAGACTTCTACTTATGGGCCTATATCTCAACTCTTTTTTATGTTTTCCGCTCTTTTCGTTGCAATTATTCCTAGTTTAGGAATTTATGCATTTAAATTAATATGTCTTTTATTCCATATATTAAATAGTTACTTAATTTGGGGACATTTAAAAAACTCTCCTCATAAAATTAATGTAACAACTGCATATTTAGTTAGCCCATTGCTTCTGTATGAGCAGGTTACAAATGCCCATATAGATGTCTTAATTTCTACCATTTTAATTATTTTAATAATATGCCTGAAAAACTATAATTATCTAGCTGCGATTGTTACAGCTTGGATTGGTTTTCTAATTAAAACATTACCAATTGTTTGGTTGCCCTTAATTTTTGTTTATTTGATTAAACAACAACGTTGGAAAATTTTATTTAGTGCTATTTGTATCTCTGTAGCTATAATTTTTGCAACTTATCTGATAGCTTTACCTTCAGTCGATGCTTGGATAAGCCTTTTCAATCCTGGCGTTAAAGAAAGAGTAGGCGGTTCATTATATTCTTTGATTAAGAATGTACTGAGTATAAAAATTCTACACCTTCCTGTAATTTTCCAAGAAACTGTAGTCTCAATATCTAAACCTATAATCTTTTCTATATTTGTAGTTTCTTATTTGATTATTCTGGTAAAACCATATTTGAAAAAAACATATTCTACAACTACTTTTAGTATAAATATAGGATGGATTACCTTAATATTATTTTTGTTTGCTGCTCCTTGGTATTGCTCTTGGTATTCCTCTGTGCTGCTGGCAGTCGTAGCTTTAAACATAGATTCTAATTCAAAAAGATTCGTGATTACTAGCATAGTCTTCTGTACTAGCAGTACTGTTTTTAACTATCTACTACGAGGTATCCGACTGTGCGATTTTTTAACGGTTGTACCAACCTTAGCACTAATTATATTTTGGCTTGCAAGTGATATCCAAGCTCTAAAAAAGTCGCGGCAAAACTGAATCAAAAGCTACTATTTTTATAATTAAACAGTAAATAGTTTTTCTACCTGCTCATATAGATTTATGATTCTTCTGAGCTAGGAGACTGACAAGAAATAAATTATCCATCTTGTGGGGTGGGCCGAAAAGCCATTGGTGTCAACTTAAGTCAGAAAGCTTATTCCACGGTCATTTTACCCCACACGCCAGATGCTCCACTACAGCGCAACTCTTGGAGACGCTTTGCGTTAAGCGAAGCTATGCCGTTCGCGCAGCGTCTCGTAGAGAAGGCTTTACGCGCATCCTGCGGCGGGGGAAACCCCTGTTCCCGCACTGGCTCCCCTTAATCCCCTCCCCGTTCACGGGGAGGGGAGATTTTGTCGCTAGACAAAAGCGGGGTGGGGTTCCGACGACTTAATTGGTAATTGAGTAGGTTTAATATAACGTCATTGCGAGGGTTTCAGGTTAAGTTGACACCAATGGCATCGTGCCGCCCTAAATATAGGACGGGTGTTCGCGTAGCGGCACGTAGTGCGGATACCCATCCCACAAGAAAATTTGGGATGTTTTTTTATTTGTCAGTCCCTAGAGGTAGTGGCTTTAGCCTGTGGACTGATGAACCGTCAATTAAGAGCGTTGACCGGTGACAATATATGCTACCCTCTGGCCGATATTAGTTGCATGATCTGCCATCCGTTCCAGACAACGAATTGCCAGTGCTAGCAGCACAATTGGCTCGACTACACCAGGGACATCCCGTTGTTGGGCTAAAGTTTGATAAACGCGATCATAAGCATCATCTACAGTATCATCTAGGCGCTTTAAACGGCGACCACCGCCTTCATCGAAATCTCCCAAAGCTTTCAAGCTAGTTGCTAGCATCGCCTGCGCGTGAAGGGACATGGCTTCAATTTCAGATAAACACGGATGAGGCGCATAAGGAAAAATTTTAATCGCAATTTCAGCTAAATCCTCAGCATAATCGCCAATGCGCTCTAAATCTCGCACCAGTTGCATAAAGGCACTCAAGCAGCGCAAATCTTGAGCTGTAGGCGCTTGCAGCGTCATAATCGCCGTACAGTCTGATTCGATTTGCCGATAAAAGCGATCAATTTTTTTATCTAATAGAGGAAGTTCCTCAGCTGCTGTTAAGTTACGAGCAAATAACGCTTGGTGGCTGAGGCGAAATGATTGTTCTACCAAAGCACCCATGCGTAATACGTCCCGTTCTAAGCGCCTAATGGCGCGTGCGAGTTCGGGTCTTTGAGGATTGGAACCATAATGGACAGCTTTCACACTTGTTGTCTTAAAGGTGAAGATATTACTAACTATAGTCTTGGCTTAAAGAGTTTGCCATAACTTCAGGAAATTGAAGTTGCATCCACGCACCACCGCTTTCTGGATGGTTCATTGCTTTGATTGAGCCACCGTGGGCGATTAGAATTTGCTCAACGATCGCTAATCCTAATCCATTGCCAACGATCGCCCCAATGGAGTTACTATCTTGTGGGGAATGGGTTCGCGCCTTATCTCCTCGATAAAATCGCTCAAAAACGTGGGGTAAATCTGCCTCAGAAAACCCAACTCCAGAATCAATAAGATTTATTTCCAAAATTGGAGAAGTAGCATCATTATCTTTTGTTGATAAGATTTTCGCTTCAACGCGAATATTTGTAGAAGGAGGACTGTATTTAATACTGTTGTCTAGCAAGTTGAGAAAAACTTGGAAAATCCGGGCTTGATCTGCTTTAATCCAGAGATTTTCTGGGCCAGAATAAGAAAGAGATAGATGTTGGCGCTGTGCTAGCGGTTCTAGTGTTTCCCAAACAGATGTAATTAGCGATCGCAATTCTACAGCTTTGGCTTGCAATTGCATGGTTGGGTTTGCTTCCATTTGGGTCAGGTCTAACCAGCTTTGCACTAAGTTAATCAGCCGATCAACTTCCTGCATTAAACGGTTAACCCAGCGATTTAGAGGTGGTTCCAAGCGGATTTGTAAAGTTTCCACAACCAAGCGAATCGAGGTCAAGGGCGTTCTGAGTTCGTGGGCTAAATCAGAAAAAGAGCGATCGCGTATTTGATTTATGTCTAATAGGGGTTGACGATTTTCTAAAAATACTCCTACTTGTCCATTGGGTAAAGGCAAACTAGATGCCCGCAAAGCCAGAGATTTTATTGTTGGCATCTCTGCTGCATCATCACAAGATGGATGAAATATCCATTCTCCCATCTGTGGTTTTTGGCGATCGCGAGTTTGCTCAATTAAATGGTCAAGTTCGTAAGACCGTACTAACTCTAGTAGTAAGCGTATTTCTTCTGGTTGCCACCTTTGCAGATACAAAATTTCCTGCGCCTGCCGATTACACCACAGCAGCTGATTTTCCTCATCTACCTGCAAATATCCTACTGGTGCAAAATCTAGCAAGTCTTGGTAAGTTTGCAATGACTGCTGCAAATCTTGCCGTTGCTGTTTCACCATTGCTATTTCCTGCCATAACCCAGGAATCAGCAGCAGTCCCATCTTGTCAGAATGCGAGGTTAACGGTCGGAATAAGCGCCCCAGGTAGCGGTTAAGTCGAACCTGTTGCCAAATCCAAAACCCAATGCCTACCGCTAAACCCAGAAAAAATCCCAATAAAAGCATTTGAGTTGTTAGTTTGTTGGTGACTACTAAAAACTAACAACTATCTAAACTAATTATCCAAACCTATAGCCAAAACCTCGTACAGTCACAATATATTCGGGATGACTGGGGTCTTGCTCTAATTTTTCGCGCAACCACCGAATATGAACGTCTACGGTTTTACTATCACCAACGAAATCCGGCCCCCAAACCTGATCTAATAATTGTTCCCGCGACCATACCCTCCGGGCATAACTCATAAACAATTCCAGCAAGCGGAACTCTTTAGGTGAAAGACTCACCTCTTGCCCACGAACCAGCACCCGACATTCTTGAGGGTTCAAGCTGACATCCTTGAATTTTAATACTGGTAGTTGTGGTAAATTACTTAGACGTTGGCGGCGGAGTAAAGCGCGACAACGAGCTACTAACTCACGCATACTAAAAGGTTTGGTTAGGTAGTCATCTGCTCCCACCTCCAACCCCAAAACGCGGTCAGTTTCACTACCTTTAGCACTGAGCATTAAAATCGGTACTGGGTTTCCTTGATGACGCAGCAAACGGCATATATCTAGCCCATTGATTTGCGGCAGCATCAAATCAAGAATGATCAAATCAAAGGGAACTTCCCCTGAGTTTGTTTCAAAACTTTTGAGATATTCTACAGCAGATCGGCCATCGCGTGCAGTTATCACCCCGTAACCTTCCTCTTCCAGGGCTACAGCTAGCATTTCCTGGATTAATTCTTCATCTTCTACTACTAGAATACGGCTGGTTTGTCCAATGTCCGTTCTGGCAGAATATTTGGTCGATTCAGTGGTATACATTGATATCACAAAAGTCTGGGACTGTGGCTGTATCAATTAGCATGATTAAACCTATTATCTCGCCTTAGTGCAACGGCACTTCTGCTAGGGTTAATTCTTTTAGATTTTCTTTACAAAAAGTAACACACATCACATCACCCTTCTAAATCACTGTGACTGCCAGCTTTTAATGCTTTGTTGTGTGGCGTAATTATATAAAGCATTATCTTGACAAGAAGAGATGAGGTTAGGTATATTTATTGTAGTACAAAATTACTATAAAGTCTCAAAGGGAAAACTATACCTGAAAAATAGAAGGACATATCTGTGGAAAATTCGTACCACTTAAGTATCCTATATCGATGATTTCAGTATTTCCACTGCGTTAAAAATGTTGATTTAAAGGCTACTCTGATGTCTGCATAGGGTAGTCATTGGTATGGCTTGCTACCCAATAAATCATTTGCCTATTGAAGGGAGTTGGAAGATGACTACAGTTGGAGTCAAGGACAGCAAACAACAACTAATGCAAGCATTTCAACAAATTATTATCCAAAGAAAAAAGCTGGAATCTAAAATAGCAACCAAACAAGAGGAAGCAGACAAGGCAAAAAGTCAAGAAATTCTGCAAGCAGCTTCTGCATATACCGTTGATAGTATTGTCAAAGGTTTAGCTGATTTACAATTGGAGTTTGGCAGTATTCTCAATGCATTATCTGAAAAACTAGCTCAGGAAAATTCTAAGTTAGATGAATTAAACCGAGCTATAGAAATTGAAACTCAACGTTTACAAGAACTTCAACAAATCAGAGTTGTAGCGGATACTCTAGACATTTTAAGTCAAGAACACCAAGAAAAATTAAAAACCCTAGAACAAGATACTATCAGCAAAAGGGAAGCACTAGAAAAAGAAATTACAATTAGGCGAAAAGAATGGCAAAAAGAGCAAGGTGAGTATGAAGAAAAACTCCAAGAATATAACGATTTATTAGCCAAGGATCGTCAGCAAGAACAAGAAGAATCTCAGTATAAGTTAGAAACTACTCGTAAACTCAATACCGATAGCTACGAAGCAATAAAGCGCCAACAGCAAAGAGAAATACAAGAGAATTCTCAAAAGAAAGAGAAAGATTGGGCACAACGAGAAAAGATATTTGCTGAACGCCAACCCTTGTTTGCAGACTATGAACAAAAGGTAACTACATTTCCTAACGAACTGGAAGAAGCCGTTAAGAAAGCTAGAGAAGAAGCAATTAAAGAAACAAGCCAAAAAGCTAAAATTGAGGCTGATTTATTTGAGAGAGAATGGGAATCTAACAAACAGAGTTATGAACAAAAAATTCAATCTCTGGAAGAAACAATTAAGAAACAGTCTGAGCAAATAGAAGGTATCTCTGCTCAATTGCAAACTGCATTAAAACAAGCACAAGACTTAGCTATGAGGGCTTTTGGTAGTTCTAACCCTAAATAGTTACGAGTCTGTAGCATCTTAACCATTTTTAATTCCTGAAGAGGAGGTTTGTCGTGGTGGTGAAAAAGCCGACTGATAAGAATACTAAAGTAGAAATTCTTCAGGCGTATGAGGAGTTAGTTAAAGAAAAAGCAGCACTGAAATCGGAACTTGAAAAAGTTGCTAAAGAAAACCAATCTGGAACTAAAGAACAGCCTAAATTAGAACAAAAAACAGCTATGAATCAGCTTTCTAGTGTCCAACAGAAGATGAACAATACAATTGAAAGCTTGGCAAAGATTCAATTAGGTTTTGGCAGTGCTGCTAATGAATTATCGGAACAGCTAACCACAAAAGCCTCTAAGTTGGAAGAAATCAGGCGAAATTTAGAAGAAGAAATCCAACAATTAACACAGCTGCACAATTTAGAAATTTCTGATGATATCTTGGATACTCTCATCCAAGCTTATGAAGATAATACGAAAGCTTATCAGGAAGAATATAGCCAGCGTTATGAAGTGTTATTCCAAGAAATACTAGAGCAAAGAAATACTTGGGGAAAAGAACAGGAGGAACAGCAACAGGCGATAAAAGAAC
Organism: Nostoc sp. NMS2; assembly: GCF_017115105.1. Taxonomy (GTDB): domain Bacteria; phylum Cyanobacteriota; class Cyanobacteriia; order Cyanobacteriales; family Nostocaceae; genus Nostoc. Next base: position 30,185 of record NZ_JABXKH010000052.1, on the reverse strand, counting down.
GAAATGAAAACTTGAATAAAACTCGGCAACGCGATGCATCAGAGTATAAGTATAATTTAGAACTCCAACGACAACTGCAAAGTGACGAATACGAACAAGAGCAGAAAGCACTATATAAACAACTAGAAGAATTATTACAAGAGACAGAGAAACAGTGGGCTGAACGAGAGAAAGCAATTTCTGAAAGAGAGAAACAATTTGAAGAATTAAAAGCTAAGGTAGAGGCTTTCCCGAAAGATAAAGAAGCAGCTATCAAAAAAGCTATAGAAGAAGGCAAAGGCATCGCCCACTACCAGGCGAAAGTAAAATCAGATTTATATTCTAAGGAAGTGGAAGGGCAAAAGCGTTTTTATGAACAAAGACTGCAATCTCTAGAACAAACTATTAATAATCAAGAGACGCGGATTCAAAATCTTTCTAAACAACTTGAATCTGCTCTCAAGCAAGTTCAGGATTTGGCAGTTAAAGCTATTGAAGGTAGTTCAAATGTTAATTCATATCAGGCTATTAAAGAAATAGCTTTAGAACAGGCAAAGACTCAAGCGAAAAATAAATAATATCGATTATTTTTGAGGTTGCATAGAGCAAGGGGCTTAAGCTCCTTGTTTTATCGAACAGAATTCAGGAGTCAGGAGTCAGGAGTCAGAATAATGCCTCCGGCACGCTCCGCGAACAGAATTCAGTTGAATATTTTGTACGACTGGCGGATGAATAATAGGCGTTTTTCCACCCCTACCAAACAAGAAAATTTGGTGGTACAACAATTCAGTCGCGGAGCTGAATCCCTGACTGATGGCTACTGAGCGACTCGTGCCGAGCGGAGTCGAGGTAAGCCGAAGTATTGATTCTGAATTCAGAATTCTTCTTCGATTTTATGACAATTGTAGAGACTTAATTTAAATCTTTATAGCGGTTCTCGCTTCGGGGAAACAGGGTAGTTTCATACAAAAAAAGAAAAAGAAAAAGACATAAGTCTTGATTTCTCGTTTTGTGGCATAGCTTTTTACCCCTCTCCAAACCTCTCCCCGAAGCGGAGAGAGGCTTTGAAACCCAGTTTTAGTTTTTCTCTATGAAACACCCTACTCCCCTCAAGCGAGGAGGGGACTATGATGTATTTTGTATGATTAGGAAATATATTTTTATTCGGTTTTCTTTGGTTTTTTGATGTCTGGGGGAGGTTGTAGTTTCTTCTTCTTTGTTCCGGTAGCCTGGGTTTGCTGAAATGCTTGATTAGACTTTGGCTCTTGACTAGACATAATATTAAATTTTAAAATCTACGACAATATTATCTACATCACGGGTATTGTAGATTACAGAAATATATCACAAAAAATTTAAGTTTAACTAAATTAGACTTATCGGCAAATGCGAAAGCCGACTAGATAGTAATATTTTTGCCTAAAAATGGAAGAAATAGGGCTAAAATCTATGTGAGTATAAGCCTCTGAATCTTAAATTAACTTTAAATTTATTTAACTTTACAGAATGCCAGACGCGGAAAAGTCCCGAAACCAGCTGGCTAATGAAAAGCTGCTGCATCGGCAAGTTAGTAAAAAAGCAAATTATTCGCTCTTAGCCAGTGGAGAAGAGGGAATGTTGCTTCAGTTGGCGGATGGTACTATCCAGGCTTGCAATGCAGCTTGCGATCGCATTTTGGGATTAACCGCAGAACATCTGGTAGGGCAAAATTTGCTAGATCCCAAGTGGCAATTTCTTCATGAAGATGGCTCTCCTTTAGCTAATGAAACTCACCCAGCGATCGCTGCTCAGAAAACAGGTAAACCTTGTTTAAATGTGGTGTGTGGCTTTTATAAGCCAAATGGTGAGCTAGTCTGGCTATTATTATCTTCACAACCTCTGTTCCAAGCGGGAGTAAACACTCCCTTTGCGATCGTCACAACTTTTTCGGAGATTACAGAATTTAAGCAGGCACAACTTGATGAAGATACTCAACAAGTTGATGCAAATGAATCTCAGATACTGTGGGATAGTCAACGTTTGTTCCAACAAATTGCTGGTACTCTTCCGGGGATACTTTACATATATGACCTCATTGAGCAGCGAAATTCTTATGTTAATTACGAAATTGCTCAAGGTTGGGGCTACACACCAGCAGAAATCCAGGCAATGGGAAAGGATTTATTTACCCAACTTCTACACCCTGAAGATTTGGCTCAACTCCCTGCTTATTTTGAAAGATTTAATTCTGCCCGTCAGGGCGAAGTCTTCAGCTTTGAGTACCGAATTCGACACGCTAATGGAGAGTGGCGTTGGTTTTGTAGCTATGACACTGTATATAGCAGAACTGTTGAGGGATTCCCAAAATATCTTTTAGGCATTGCTTTTGATATTACAGAGCGACGACACATAGAAATTTCGCTGCGGCAAAGTAACGAAAGGTTTGAGCTAGTAGCTGCGGCGGTTAATTGTCTAATCTATGACTGGGAAATTCACAGAAGTAGTGTGGAAAGAACTCAGGGTTTAACTCAGGTTTTTGGCTACACACAACAAGAAGCTGAACCTACCTTCGAGTGGTGGCAACAACTCATCCACCCCGATGACCAACAAAGAGTTAACGACCAGTTCATGGCTAATATGGCCAATGGCAACCGTTATAGCATTGAGTATCGAATCCGTCACAAAGATGGCCGCTATTTATGGGTGCAAGACCAGGGGTTTGCTGTTCGGGATGCAAATGGTCAGGTAGTTAGGGTAGTTGGTGCTAGTACTGATATTACCAAACAGCAAGCTGCGCTACGCGAACGCCAGCAAATTGAAACAAACCTGCGCGAGAGTGAAGAACGGATTCGGTTAGCCACTACTGCTGCGGAACTGGGTATGTGGTTTTGGGATATTACCACCAACGAGTTAGTTTGGACAGAGAAATGTAAGGAGCTATTTGGACTAGCCCCAGAAGTCGAAATGGACTATGAGCTTTTCCTCAACTGCATACATCCAGAAGATCGTCAAGGCCTGAATGAAGCGATCGCTCGCTGTTTTCAGGAAAAGGTTGAGTATGACATTGAATACCGCAGCCTTTGGTCTGATGGTAGCATTCATTGGATTGCTGCTAAAGGTCGTGTTTTTTACAATGCCGACGATCAGCCAGTTCGGATGATGGGTACTTCTCAGGATATTACTGGGCGCAAAGAGATAGAAAATAATTTGCGCCAGCGTGAAACTCAATTAAGGCGCTTAGTTGATTCCAATATTATTGGCATTATGTTCGCCACACCTGACTATATTACTGAGGCGAACGAGGCTTTTTTAGAAATGGTGGGTTATACGCGAGAGGAACTATTAGCAGGTAAAGTACGCAGAAAACAGATGACTCCACCGGAATATCACGCTCTTGATCGGCAGGGGATAGAGCAACTTTTAACGGTTGGAGTATGTAATCCTTTTGAAAAAGAATACATCCGCAAAGATGGTTCGCGCATTCCTATACTAATTGGTGGTGCTTTGGTAGAGAAAAATCCGCCATCTTGGATCTGTTTTATTCTGGACTTAACCCCAAGGAAGCAATTAGAAAAGACACTTAGACAACAAGCAGAGGAACTCAAACAGGCAAACCGAAACAAAGATGAGTTTCTCGCCATTCTCTCCCACGAATTGCGATCGCCACTCAACCCCATTTTAGGTTGGTCATCGCTACTCAAAAGCCGCAAATTTGATGAAGCTACTACCAATCGCGCCTTAGAAACCATCGAAAGAAATACTCAATTGCAGATTCAATTAATTGATGAGTTGCTGGATGTATCCCGAATTATTCGCGGTAAGTTGAACCTGACTTTTGCCACTGTTAACCTAGCATCTGTAATTGATGCTGCATTAGAAACAGTCCGGTTAATAGCAGAAAGCAAATCCATCCAGATAAAAATACAGCTTGACCCTAATGTTGGTAAAGTGTCAGGCGATTATTATCGCTTACAGCAAGTTGTAGGAAATTTACTCTCGAACGCTGTCAAGTTCACTCCCTCTCATGGATCTGTGGAAGTCAGCCTCTCATCAAGTGGGGAATTGACTTCTCACTCAGCACTGATTCAAGTTAAAGACACTGGACAAGGGATTTCCCCTGAATTCTTACCCCACGTATTTGAATATTTTCGTCAAGCCGATAGCAGTACAACCAAAAAATTTGGTGGGCTGGGATTGGGATTGGCAATAGTTCGCCACCTGGTAGAGTTGCATGGTGGAACTATAACAGCAGCTAGTCCAGGAGAAGGACAGGGAGCAATTTTTACTGTGAGACTGCCTGTGATGAAAGAGAGTAGGGGAGATGAGGAAACTGGGGGAGGCGGGCAAAAATTTAACTCGTTAGCGATCGCCGGACTACGGATATTGATTGTTGATGATGATGCTGACACACGGGAGTTTTTGCACTTTTTGCTACAACAGAATGGGGCAATAACAACTGTTGCAGCATCGGTAACTGAGGCGCTGGCTGTCATAGTCAAGACCATACCTGATGTATTAATCAGTGATTTAGGAATGCCAGAGATGGATGGCTACAGCCTGATTAGGCTGCTGAGGGCTATGCCAAAGAAAGAGGGAGGGGAAATTCCGGCGATCGCTCTTACGGCTTATGCGGGAGAAAGCGATCGCGATCGAGTTTTAGCAGCTGGTTTTCAGAAACATCTTGCCAAACCAGTACAACCAACTGAATTAATAACCTCAATTGCAGATTTGCTAGGGCAAAGATAAGTAACGCTTCTGACTGGCTCAAAATGCGAAGAGACGTTGCACTTCTATGAAATTCCAACAGGACTTACGCAAAACTTTAGCCAAAACCTTTATTTTCAGGTAGGAGCAATTCATCAATTGCCCTACTGCGTGTAGGTTTGCATGAGTCCTATCAAAAATCCTAGTTTATCCTTGGATTGATTTTCATAAAATTGTCTTTTGTAAAAGAATAATTCCGAGGTAAAAATCTTGGCGCAATCATGCCCCAAATTTGGGATTGCGATCGCTAATTTTCAGTCTAGTATTGGAATTTTTTCTCTCAACGACAACTATCTAAAGAGTGAAAGTTTTTTATCAGAATCCAGCCATTAGTTAGTTGTATAATTACGATAAAAGACTAATAATACATCATATCGCCAACACCCATTGCTATTTCTTAAATCTTGTTAAAGATCGTGATGCATTGAGCTTGACGGTATTGACCCTCGTCGGCAATTATAAAGAAACGGCTATTAAAAGCCAACTTTCTTACTGCTTGACTGCGATTTTAGAAGTGATAAAATCGCCTACTCGCACTAATTATCTTTATTGTTGCAACTTAGTATATTACCACAGAATCACTGCTTATCATTATTAGTGTTATCTGCGGTTCTTTAAAAATCAAATAGGAATATAATACTATTTGTGGTGAACATTTGGATAAATGTGATGAGATGTCAGAGCAGCTACTCATAATGTCCAACATTTGGATTTTCCAGAGTTAACGGTTGTATTTGTGGTTCCCATCCATAGCGATGTAAACTAAGCAATCATCTGGATATTTGTATTAACTTAACCTTGCATCCAGTATTTTCCAATAGTCAATCCAAGAATTTCAAAAGAGGATATTTCCATGTTTAGTTTTTTTCGTTGGCCATCAGCAAGGGTTGCTTTACTAGTTGTGGGAATGACAGCTGCTACAATAACTCCCATCGTAATTTCTACCCCAGCTTCATCTCAAAGTACCGTTCCATCTGACACACCATCCCCTGCAACACCATCTCCTGCAACACCATCTGCAACACCATCACCAACTTCAACAGTTAACTTATCTGATGTTTCCTCAGATTATTGGGCGCGTCCCTTCATTCAAGCCCTAGCTGACAATAACGTGATTGCTGGCTTTCCTGATGGCAGCTTCAGACCAAATCAAGCCGTTACTCGTGCTGAATTTGCCGCCCTGATTCAAAAAGCTTTCCCTAACCAAAACCGAATTCGGCAATTAAGCGCAGGTGGATTTCGTGATGTTCCTGCTGGCTATTGGGCATCTTCTGTAATTCAGTACGCCTACGAAACTGGATTTTTGGCAGGCTATCCTGGGAACGTGTTTTCGCCAAATCAACAAATACCCAAGGTACAGGCGCTCGTTGCTTTAACGAGTGGTTTGGGCTTAACTGCTAGCAGCACTGGAACCAGTACTGACCTCAACACCTACTACACCGACGCTTCAAGTATTCCGCAGTATGCGGTTGCTAGTGTTACTAGTGCAACCCAATCCAATATTGTTGTTAATTATCCAGATGTAAAACAACTCAATCCCCAACAACCTCTAACTCGTGCTGAAGCTGCGGCACTCTTATATCAAGCTTTGGCTAAACAGGGACGAGTGCAACCCATTGCTAGCAATCTTCCAGCTAGTCAGTATGTTGTCGGTGGAACTCAAACCGGTAGCGATATTGTGACTCTTGCTTCATCCAGTAGTTCTCTAACAACTCTGACTTCTTTATTAAAGACAGCTGGCTTAACAGATGTTCTTCAACAGCCAGGCCCTTATACAGTCTTCGCTCCCACCGATCAAGCATTTGCTGCTTTACCTGCTGCTACCTTACAGCAGTTACAGCAACCAGAAAACAGACAAGCATTGATTAAGATTTTGACATACCATGTCGTTCCTGGTGCAGTCACTTCTAGTCAACTCACGGCTGGGGAATTGAAAACTGCTGAAGAAAAACCTGTAAATATTCAGATCGATCGCGCTAGCAATCAAATCTCGGTGAATAATGCCAGAGTTATCCAGGCGGATGTTAAAGCTAGCAATGGGGTTATCCATGCAATTAACCAAGTCCTTGTCCCACCTGATGTTAATATCAGTCAGTTAAATCAACCACCAACAGGAAATGCAGATGGGACAACGCCTGCTGTTACACCAGGTAGAACTACTCTTGGTGGCCCTAGCTATATAGGGGTTGCTGGTAACATTGGTTTGAGCGGCAACGATACAGCGTTGAGCGATGGTAACTTTGCAGTAATCAGTAAAATTGGTCTGACACGCAATATCTCAGTCCGACCATCAGTGCTGTTTGGGGACAATACAGAGTTTCTGGTTCCCTTGACTTTGGATTTTAGACCTCGCGCAGCCGGTGAGGTAGGTAGCGAAACCTTCTCTATATCTCCTTTTATCGGTGCTGGTGTAGCCATTGAAGTTAATAACGATACTGATTTTGGATTACTGCTAACTGGTGGTGTAGACGTTCCTCTCGGTTCTCGATTTACGGTGACGGGTTCTGTAAACGCTGCTTTTATGGATCAAACTGACGTAGGGCTACTATTAGGACTTGGCTACAACTTCTAAGTAAACATAGAATTAGATCCCCCTAAATTCCCCTTAAAAAGGGGGACTTTGAGAGGTTTTTGTCCCTAAATTAGATCCCCCTCAATCCCCCTTAAAAAGGGGGATGAGGGGTTTTTGTCCGTCCTTAAAAAGGGTACGGTGTACACACATCTCTCTACAAAACCAAAATGTTATAGATCCTCCTAAATCCTCCGATAAATTGGAGGACTTTGACTCCTATTCCCCCCTTTTTTAAGGGGAGCCAGCGCGGTCTTGGGGTCTCCCCCGCCGCAGGATGCGCGAAGCGCTGTAGTGGAGCGACTGGCGTGGGTTAGGGGGGATCTAAACGCTGTGAGGCAACTCTCAAAAACTTGTGTGTACACCGTAGCTTAAAAAAAGGGGTTGGGGGTATTTAAGACTTTAAAAACACGCCCTACTCCTATAAATAAAAAGAGAGTGGGAGGAAGCATATCAGTTAGCTTTCAAACTCCCACTCTGCCATTTGCTGCTGAAGTGAACAGGAATGTATACAGACGTTGCCCGTTATTTAGGGGCTAATGCGTATCTCAACAACAACGTCCATACGTATTTAATATTCCTGTTGCAGCAAATGCCAAACCTGATTATTGATATTTATCTGCTGATAAAAATACTCTGCAAATAATTTAGTAGAGATAGTTTTTTGTAAATCACTTAGTAAATAAATAGTATTTTACAAAATGGATTTGCTTGTATGGTAGTCCCTGATAAAAAACCCTTGAAGTCGTTTATCTTTGTACAATTTAACTTGGGTAATCACAATGTGGTTGCCATTTTGGCAGGTTTTTAAATTTTCTAATTTGGGTATTTTTTTGCTTTAGCAGAGGTAAAAAGTTAAGGCTTGAGGGGTTTTACCCCCTATTTATTAAGCAAGAGTCTTATGGAATTTGCTAATACAGTTTCACTGTCATAATGATACAAATACCTTGGTAAGGGCATAGTCAAATTTAGAGGATGCTTGAAAGGTCTTCTTGTCAGTATCAAAAGTTTTAGATCCCTCTAAATTTCTCTTAAAAAGGGGGACTTTGATTCCGATTCCTATCTTTTTAAGGGAGGTTAGGGGACAATACGGTTCGGTTAAGGCAAGAAACGCGATAAATCGCCGTCAAGACAAAGGATTGATTATTGTAAAGATGGCGATTTATCGCGTCTTTGCGATCTAGGGCGTGTCATCAAAAAACCTTATCCGAACCGTATTGGGTTAGGGGGGAGCTAAAAGTGTTTATAGTCACAGCGAAATACTTTTCAAACAACCACTAAGGTTAAAAAAACCCCCAAGAATCGACTAAGCAAAAGACGGCGAAGACAGCTATCACCATGTTGAAAGGGATATTTACAGGCTTACCTGCGATCGCATCGCTGGTTGAAGCTGGTAATAAATTATTGCCTGCGATCGCAAAATTATTCGGTTTGGGATAAGGCGTTGCTCCAGCAAAGATACGATCAATACTAGTAACTTTGCTGGAATCAAACCCGATGTCTTTAACTGAAGAAATTCTTTCCCAATTACCAGGTGATGTTTTAGGAGGGTTGCGTCAAGGCGATCGCATCCTCACATCTTTGAGAGAAAACACCGCACCTGTGCCAACGTTAGTTAAAGAAAGTCAACAGCCTTTAGGCGTTGTCGATTTCGATGTGCTGATCTGTGGTGGCACTTTAGGTATTTTAATTGGTTGCGCCTTGGCGGTGAAAGGACTGCGGGTAGCATTGATGGAACGGGGTATTTTACGGGGGAGGGAACAAGAGTGGAATATCTCTCGGAAAGAATTAGATGTATTTGTGGAATTAAACTTGCTGACTGAGGATGAATTAGAAACTGCGATCGCAACTCAATATAACCCGGCGCGAGTTAGTTTTGATGGCGGTACAGAAGTTTGGGTAGAAGATGTCTTGAATATCGGCGTAGATCCAGTTTATCTACTGGCTACCTTGAAAACGCGATTTCTCGCATTGGGTGGAAAGTTGTTAGAAAATACACCCTTTACTGAAGCGGTGGTTCATCCAGATGGGGTGATGGTAAATAACCAATTCAAAACTCGGTTATTAATTGACGCGATGGGACATCTTTCACCCATCACCCAACAAGCACGCCAAGGCAAAAAACCAGACGCGCTGTGCTTGGTTGTGGGAAGTTGTGCCCAAGGTTTTGCGGAAAATAGCTCAGGCGACTTGTTATTATCATTTACACCTTTGCAAAATCAATGTCAGTACTTCTGGGAAGCCTTCCCAGCCAGGGATGGCAGAACTACTTACTTGTTTACCTACATGGATGCACATCCCCAACGTTTGAGTTTAGAAGCTCTATTTGAAGAATATCTGCGTCTCCTACCAGAATATCAGGGAGTGGAATTGAGCAAACTAAAATTTCAACGGGCGTTATTTGGCTTTTTTCCTACCTATCGTCAAAGTCCTCTCAAAACCCCTTGGAATCGCATTCTACCAGCCGGAGACAGCAGTGGTAGTCAGTCTCCCTTGAGTTTTGGTGGTTTTTGGGCAATGGTGCGTCACCTGAAGCGTTTAACTTATGGCATTTACGAAGCGCTAGAAACAGAACAATTATCTGCAAAAGCTTTAGCGCTGCTGCAACCCTATCAGCCGAGTCTAAGTGTTACTTGGTTGTTTCAAAGGGCGATGAGTGTTGGTATAAATCAAAAAATTGCCTCAGATCAAATTAACCAACTCCTCTCGGCGGTATTTCAGGAAATGCAACAGTTGGGTACACCAGTGTTAAAGCCATTTTTACAGGATATAGTGCAGTTTTCAGCACTAACACAAACACTGTTAAAAACTGGTTTATCTCATCCGGGAATAGTTGCCAAGATCATTCCGCAAGTAGGTTTAGGAAGTTTGTTAGATTGGATGGTGCATTACGGTAATTTAGGTGTATATACTGCCTTGTTTTGGCTAAATCCAATGTTAGAAACATGGATTAAGAATCAACCAAATGAACAACAATATTATTGGCATCGTTTGGTTGATGCCTGGAAGTATGGTTCTGGCGGTGATTACTCAGATGAAACTTAGAATTTTACTTGTGTGAGGATAACATGATTGAACGGAAATCATTAGGAATCAAATACTTTGCAGTGCTGATTGGATTCCTGCGCGATCGCCCAGGTTTTCTAGAGGAAGTTCGCCAAGGTACGAGATTACCAACTAAAATCATTTCTCTGCTGGTTTGCAGTTCCTTATTTCTCGCCGCGTATGGCGGAATCATTGGTGCATACCATAGCTGGATGCAAGCTTTGTCTTCCGCCATTAAACTCCCAGCCCTTTATTTAATCACACTCCTAATTTGTATCCCAACGTTGTTTTTTGCTAATATTATTTTTGGTTCCAAGCGGACTTTTGGACAGCATTTAGCATTAGTATTGACTGCGGTTTCAGTCACAAGCGTACTTTTATTTAGCTTTGCACCAATTACACTGTTTTTCTTGATTACCACGAATAATTACCAATTTTTAATTCTGTTAAATGTATTCATATTCGCATTAACTGGATTTATTGGTGTTTCGTCTTTATATCAGGCCACGAGTTTAGTTTTAGAACAAGATAATGAAGGTAGCAAGACACGCCAGAAAATTTTACAATTTTGGCTATTTCTTTACGCTTTCGTAGGTAGTCAGTTAGGATGGACTCTCAGACCGTTTTTTGGCACACCGGGTTCTACCTTTGAGCTATTCCGCGAAAGAGAAGGTAATTTCTATTTGAGCGTTATTCAAGCTATTGGCTATCTTTTTGGAATCCGTAATTAGTCAGATAATTTTGGATTTTGGATTTTGGATTTAGCCCACGGATAAATCTGCTTGCTATGTACCATCAATGAATAATTAGTCATTAGTAATTCAGCAAAATATAGAACATACAAATTTATGCTTGATAAGAAAAATCGCGGAATTCAACAATTTGGTGTTTTGGTTAATTTATTGCGCGATCGCCAGTCTTTCTTGGAAGAGATTCGGATGGGAATAAGATTACAAAATAAAATCAGTTCTTTGTTTGTATCTAGTTCTATCTTCTTTGCTCTTTATGGAGCAATTATCGGTGCATCCCACAGTTGGGCACAGGCATTATCCGGTGCTATTAAACTTCCGGTATTCTATTTAATCACACTGATTATTTGTTTCCCGACGTTGTTCTTTTTTAATGTTTTGTTTGGTTCTCGGAGCAGTATTTTACAGCATTTCGTTGTATTACTCACATCTGTATCAGTGATTAGCGTACTTTTATTTAGCTTGGCACCAGTTACGCTATTTTTTCTGATCACTACACCCGATTCTTATCAATTTTTCAAACTGTTGAATGTATTAATTTTTGGTATTACAGGCATCTTTGGTGTGAAATTCCTGTATGAAGGAATGCAATTACTTTCTCAACAAGATGAAGTCGGCAAAAAAACGCGCACCACTATTTTAAGATCCTGGTTATTGCTATATGCCTTTGTTGGTATGCAGTTAGGATGGTTTCTCAGACCGTTTTTTGGTGCCCCTGACTCTAAATTTGAGTTATTTCGCGCTGTAAAAGGCAACTTTTATCTAGATATTGTAGCGGCGATTTCCGAAATTTTAGGTTTGCGTTAACATATTGCGGAATTAAGGGAAAACGCGATAAATCGCCGTCTTTACAATAATCAGTCTTTTGTCTTGACGGCGATTTATCGCGTCTTTGCGATCGCAAACAAGCCAAAAAAGCCCCGCAGTTCAGAGGATGTTTGCAAAATAAGTTATCAGAGATTTTATAGATAATTTCTATGGAGTACATTTAAGGATATGTTAAGTAGTTCCGTGTTTGTACGCTATCAGATATTTACGGATGCTCTTAAAATCAACCTAAATTTATTTCCGTAAGGAGTCAAATATGAAGACTTATAACATGTCTTTCATAAAGACAAATGGACTCACGATTTTGTTGGTATTTATCTCAGTTATATTTATTTTTTCCTTAACTCTAATTTTTTCATTATTTGAAAATATTCAAGGATTTTCAAATAATGAAAAAATAGAATATATCACTCAAGCTTTAACAACTATTGCGATAATTATTGGAGGACTAGCATTAATTATTAATGCTTACTATACATCCAGACTATCTTTGGATGAGAATCAGAGCCTGTTAACGCAAATCCTTGCTGGGACACTAGCTTGGGATAACAACATAGTAACTAGTATCAATTACAAGCAACCAACTCCACAAGAAATTGTTCCCGAACGCTTTTCTAAAGCAATCGAACAACTAGGAAATGAAAAAATTGAAACGCGGTTTGCCGCAATTTATGCTTTAGAACGAATTGCCAAAGATTCTCCGAAAGACCATTGGACAATTATGGAAATTCTCGCTGCTTTTATCCGCGAAAATGCTCCGGTAAATCAAAAATATGAGGACGAGTCACAGGTATCATCAAAACTTCCTACAGATATTCAAACAGCGATAACTGTCATTGGGCGACGCGATTCACATAAAGATCCGGTAAATCAAAAACTAGATTTACGTAATACAGACCTCAGTAATGCAGACTTAACCGAAGCTAACCTCTCTAGGGCGATTTTCGTAGGAGCCAACTTACAATGGGTGAATTTTACACAAGCAAATCTCTCGGAGGCAGACCTATCAGTAACCAATCTTTGTGGGTCAGTCTTCTATGAAGCAAATCTCTCTAAGGCAACCCTTTCAGAAGCCAATTTGCAAGGCGTAATTCTCAGAAAAGCAAATCTATCAAAGGCAATTCTTTATGATGCCAACTTGGAAGGGACAATTCTTTGTGATGCCAACTTGGAAGGGGCAACTCTTTGTGATGCCAACTTGGAAGGAGCAATTCTTTGTGATGCCAACCTCTTTGAAGTCAACTTCGAGGGTAGCAACCTCCAAGATGCAAACCTGATTGGCAGTAACCTGCAAAACGCAAAACTTGCTGGAGCCAACTTAGAAGGCGTGTTACTGAGTACAGCTAATCTGCAAGATGCCAACCTCCAAGAAACTAATCTCTTTAGGGCAAACTTGAGCGGATGTGAGAACCTAGAATTACAGCAGATTGAACAGGCATTTGGCGATCGCACAACAATCTTACCGGAAAATCTGAACATACCCCAACATTGGCGTTAACAAAAAGCCCAAGCGAACGAAATTTACAGTTACAGAAACAAAGTCCGCCTCCGCAGACTAGAGGAAATTAAGGTTTTTTAACCCGCGCAGGCGGGTTTTGTTCGTATAGTTAAAGCAAGAGACGCGATAAATCGCCGTCAAGACGAAAGACTGATTATTGTAGAGACGGCGATTTATCGCGTCTTTGTGATGATTTATCGCAAAGATGCGATCTAGAATTTTCATCAAAAAACCTTAACCGAACCCTATTGTATCAGCCAGGACATCGAATATAAAGCGATTATTATGGATATCATTGAAATCCTCAAAGAAGACTATCAAAGATTCCCAGTCAATCAAACTTACAGCATTTACGCTCCAGACGTTTATTTTCAAGACCCACTGAATAAATTTCGTGGTGTTAAACGTTATCAAAAAATGATTAATTTTATCCAAACTTGGTTTTTAGATCCCAAGATGGACTTACATAATATTCAACGTTTAGGAGACACAATCAAAACTGAGTGGACACTCAGTTGGAATACTCCTCTCCCCTGGAAGCCACGGATTTCTATTCCTGGTTGGAGTGAATTAGGTCTCAACTCTGATGGTTTGATTGTCTCCCATATCGATTATTGGAATTGTTCACCCTTAGACGTGGTGAAGCAGCATTTCTAGCGCTTCTGGGTTGAGTCCAATACAGAATAGCCGAAAATACCCCACCCGTGCTGTCGCGCACCCTCTCCTTGTCAACTAAGGTGTACACACAAGTTTTGTAGAGTTGTTCCCAATCCGCTTGGGTTAAGCATTTCTTTTTTCTCTCTGCGGACTCTGCGCCTTGGCGGTTCGTTAAAAAATTGACTTCGATCGCAGAGTTTTAGCCTTAACTGAACCGTATTGGAGTTGTTCCATAGCGTTTAGAAGGCTACGGTGTATACACAAGTCCTAAAAACCTAGCTTGATGAAGTTTTGCTGTTTTGCTCGTTCCCATACTCCGTATGGGAATGCATTCATATAGGTTGATGCCTCAATGTATCGCTTGAGGCAGAGCCTCTAATCAGTTATTCCCGCGCTCTGCATCGAAAAAATAAGAGGAAATCGAGCCAATATCGTGATATTCATCACTAATAAGCAATTGCCCAAAAAACCAGATTCAATATCTGAATTAAGAGAAATTACCCAGATTAATGTATTAGTTTTATTAGAAATAAAATTATTCACGATTTTTACTGAACCAGAAAACAGCTTGACTAAGCCAAACTAACTTTAGAACGCTATTTAAGGAATATATCTATGTCCCGTCCAAAACGTACATCACATATTCTATAAAGACCTGACTTGAGATCGGCTCGACTCAAAGCAATGGATTCAAGCTTCTAATCAGAGAGATGGAAAAGGAACAAATACTAATCTTTAAGAGAGCATCTAGATTCTGAATTCAGAATCAATCTATTCAATGATGCTCTTTCGATAAGAAAGGTTTATATACAGTTAATACCATGCAATTTAATGCATATTATGTTATGCATTTTGTAGTCTAGCATCATTTTTTGTCATGCTGAAAATGCTGCTATCTGCGACTTTCAACAATTTTACTTGTCTAAACTCTCATTAGAGTTTATAGTAATACGGTGTTTTTCCCTTACAATTTCTCGGCAGATTTATATCATGATTTATTCTCAAAAATTGCAGAAGTATTTGGCAGGTTTATCTTTATCTGCATTACTAGTAGCTGATTTAGTCATCACCCAAAAAGTCCCTCCAGCTTTTGCCGAAACGGTAAATTCATCTATCGGTAGTGCTGTAACATTCAGTTGTAATGATAGTGAAGCGACAATCAAAGCTAAAAATGGCCCCAGAGTAGTTAATGGAAGTTCAGCCTTTTACATTGGTTATCAGCAAGTCTCATCTAATAACAAAAATCCTATAACTATCCGTTTTAATAATGGGATTAAAACATGGTGTAGGACTGATTACGAAACAACAAATGACGACGGTACAGGCTACGGATTGTATTGGAGTGGGGGGAATGTTTTATATGGCGTTTACTCTGCCACTGGCAGTCAGACCGGTAGTGATTTTCGCCGCTTTGCAACTGGGCGTTGGTTGTCTAGCTATGGTAGTGGAGGCGGGCCAAAAGTCGCAGTTATAGCCCGGATTAATCCAGCCAATGGCGAGGTTTACTATGCTACATTTTTAACTGCTAAAAAGGCGGATAATGGAAATACAAACTCTTTAGTTGTCAGAAGCCTATCATGGGATGGCACAAATTTAACTGTGCAAGCAAAGTCATGGTGGACTCCCCGCCGCACTAATACCAACTCCATGACTTGCTCTGGTGCATCACCTTATATATATACAGCAGTATTCACTGGCGATTTAACAAGGGTTAACTCGGCTTCAGCTGCTACCTGTAGTTAAGGTATAAGGATTCAGCTATCAAATTTAGGACTTACGTAAAACTACTGGTAAATCAAGGTTTGGGCTATTTTTTGCGTAAGTCCTGAAATTGAGGAAGCATATTTTTTCCAGTTGTTTGAGATTGACAAAAGCGTAGGCGTAGCCCGCACTTCGACTTCGCTCAGTGACCGTCGTAGACATCGCTCTTTCTTATCTTTCTCAATTATCTATTCCTAATTTTTCCCATCTGGACGCTGAATAATCGTCTCCACTACCCGCCGCTTGGCTTTCGGATCGATACCTACTAAGCGCACGTACTCACCGCTATATTCTGCCAGAGTTGCTTCTAAGTTTGATATTGCATCAGACTCTGCATCAATATGGCTATGAACACAAGTTTGCCATGAACCTGTGCGGAAGCGGCGCTCATCTACGTGTTCAATGCTGATTTTGTAACCTTGAGACAATAGTTGCCTAATTTGAGCTTGTGTATCTATGCTCAAATATGGACTCGCTACTTCCTGTTTTTGGAATCCATTAGTTTTTGCTTCTTGAGTTGCACCATTCTTTGACGGCTGATTAATTGGTATCGCAGCAGGTGGTGCAGATTGAGAATTTCTACCTCGATTGAGTCGATTGTAATCATCAACCAAATGGGAATTTTCCACCCGTTTTTGTTCGCCAACGAGGAAGTTACCAGACTCGATTAAATGAGACAGCCTGAAATCTGGCTTTTTGAATTCTGGTGGCCCTTCAGTGCTGTTAACCACACTCAAGGATACTTGCTCAAAACCTACTTTATGAATGTAGTTGCGGATTTGTTCGTCATAAATGCGCGATCGCAAAGCGCTAAAAAAGTCAATGGACTGATTGACAAAAGTATCAACTAACTGTTCAACTTCCTTTTGTGAGAGTCCATCCGGTTCAAAAATCCCCTTAACAATTCCCACTTTGTCGTCTCTGTCTGGTTCCCAGTAGAATTTCTCCATCCGTCCATCCCGAATTAACGGTGCATAGAGAGTAGAGAAATCATTACCTGTGACAATAATCGGTACACGATGTAAAGGCGTGGAATCATAACTTCCAGGCAACTGTACATCTGTGGGATTATCAGCAATATTCATCAGTGTGGCATTCACCAACTGCGTATTTACAGTATATTGAGTGCCTTCATCAAAGCGTCCAGCCCCCGCATCTAAATCGTTAATCATCAGTACACACATTTTGCCGCGTACTTTGATCAGTTCTGCTGTCTCCCGATAGCGCAGCCGAATCAACCGCGCTGGATCTCCTGCATCTGGACTTTCTAATTCGCCGCCAGATACATGAGTTACCTCGATACCCATTTTCTCGAAGACTAATTGACATTGAAATGTTTTGCCTTCTCCTTTGCGTCCGTGAATACCTAAAATCACGGGAACTCGCACGCCAGGAAGCTTTAGAAAGTTTTTAGTGATGTGGACAGCCAGTTTGTCCAAAAAGCGGGGAGCGATGTAATAACCCATAAAATTATCTTTGCCTAGCACTGCTTAAAGTAATGTTAAGTTTTTTTGGTGATAACTGTTTATTTATCTTTTGGTAGAAACGGAGCGCTACTTACCACAAACGCTCAATTGGATAAGCATCAAAAATTTTATCGGCACTCAGTAAAGGTATATCTTCCACTATCGATTGTGCAATTAAAATTCGGTCGAATGGATCGCGGTGATGTAAAGGTAGTGTAGCAACAACAGTAATATGATCTATGGTGATTGGCAGTAATTCAATACCATTTCTAATTATTTGCTGTTCGATAAACTCGTCAAAAGCCAGACCAAAGTTGAGTTTACGAATGCTGTGCTTGATTGCCATTTCCCAAACACTAGCAATACTCAGTAGATTCTCATTATTTTCAATTTGCGATCGCAAGGTAATGCTGATTCTTGGATCACCCATCACAAACCAAATAAAAATATGAGTGTCCAGTAGCTGCCTCATTACATATATTTCTTAAAATCTTCCAGTGGTTCATCAAAGTCATCAGATATTGTCACAAGTCCCTTGGCACTACCATACTTAGGACGGTGTTTAAGTGGCGACACAGGAGTTAATTTAACCAAAGGTTGATTATCTTTGATAATGATAATTTCTTCACCACCGAGTGCTGCTTCAATTAAGTCAGGTAAGTTTTGAGATGCTTCAGCTAGAGTAATTTGTTGCATAGTTACCACCTTTAGATATAAAAATTAGGTGCTACCACTATCCTAACTTTGAATACTCGATTAAATCAGAGGAAACCAATTTAACCAAGCTTCCCAATTTTCTACTATTTGGGCAAATTCCGCATAACCACCTGCTTGAGGATGAACACCATCATTAGCTCTTGCTTCATTAATCCAGATGTTTGATTTTTCTAATATCGAAAAAACGTCTAAATAAGGTACATTTAATTCTTTACAAATCAAAGCATATTGGTTAGATAAATCTATAGTTCTCTGCTTTCTTTGAGGATCTTCTTGTTCTGCGTATGGTGCGGGGCCAACCATCAAAACAGGATATAACTTTTGAGCTTCACTTAAAATTTCACGGGCATTTTTGATAGAATCTGCCAAATCCACGCGAGTTTTACCATTTTCTAGTGTTGTATCATTTAATCCAAAAGAAAACACAATTCTGCCATCATATTCTTTGGGTAATCGCAGTGATACTTCCTGTAACCAACGCTTTGCTATATCACTACTCGTATCACGCCTAATTCCTAAATTATAGTAAGTAATGTCAAAACCTTTTTTATTAGCATTAACACATACTCTCCCTGTCCAACCAAGACATTCTAGATCGCCAGTGCCGTTAACAAAAGAGTCACCAACAAAACAAATTCTCATTTCTGGTAGATGCTTTAATTTTATTTATTAATCTCTTAAAAAACGCTAAGGAAAGCGCAGAGTAACGCAGAGAATAACTCCGCGCCCCTTTGCGTAAACCTCTGCGCCCCTTTGCGTTTCAAAAAAAATCTAGTAAATAGGAGAGGCAGATAATTCTACCTCTCCTATGGGGATAAACTAATTATTTAAAGCTTGCTAGCTTTAGTATCTGTTGGCTTTGTTGGGTTTGTGAACAAGAAAGCTGAGAATTTGGCACTGTTTAATGTTGTCAAAACCCACAACACGGATATAGCTGGTGTTGAATTGAGAACGGCACGCTTGAACTTCGCTCAATACTTCTTGAGTGGATTTAGCACCGAATAAAGGCAGCTTCCACATTGTCCAATACAATTCTGTTGGCTCAGAAGTTTCGTTAAACTCGATCGCTGGAATGTAACCTTGATTTAAAATGTACTGGATTTGCTTGGCAATTTGAGCGTCAGTCAAAGGGGGCAGATAAGAAAGGGTTTCGTAACGACGCTCTTTTGGTAAAGTTTGCATAGCTTTTGATTATGGGTTGCGATTTTTACTACTAGGTTGAGCAAACTAACTGGATAAGTTATCCAAATTCTGATCTAAAGTTGCTTGCTGTTCTGGTTGCAGACTGGGGTTAGATGTGTCTATTCGTGTTATGCGTTCTAGATGCTGGCGGCGCTGTTCCATGTTGGCTTGCTGAATGCCAGTGCAAACCATTTCCGGTAAAAATTCTGTGATTTCTTCGGCAATGTGTTCTCTGACAGTCATGATTCGCAATGCCAAATCTGGTTTTTCTTGCAACAGTTGCTCGATGTATGACTCACCATTCTGAATTTTCCCAGACGAAAAGTTATGCAACCAAAGTTCTAATGGAGGATTCGTTTCGCCTAGCTGTGCCAATACTGTCTTTAGCGCCTGATAAGTCAGGTAACTTTGGAGAGTCTTGGCTGTGTCTTTCGCAATTTGCTTAAGATTCATGCTTGACCCCAGCCTAAAAAAGTAAAAAGTAAAAAGTAAAAAGTAAAAAGAGGAAACAACTATTTTCTTTTACCTTTTACCTTTTAACTTTTAACTTGAGGATCAGACGGTATCCATTGCTTCAAACTCGAACTTGATTTCTTTCCACAGTTCGCAAGCAACAGCTAGTTCAGGAGACCACTTAGCAGCTTCACGGATGATGTCGTTACCTTCACGAGCCAAGTTACGGCCTTCATTACGAGCTTGAACAACGGCTTCCAAGGCGACGCGGTTAGCGGTTGCACCAGGAGCGTTACCCCAAGGGTGTCCCAGAGTACCACCACCGAATTGCAGTACGGAGTCATCACCAAAGATCTCTACCAGCGCAGGCATGTGCCATACGTGGATACCACCAGAAGCAACTGCCATTACACCAGGTAGAGAAGCCCAGTCTTGGGTAAAGTAAATACCACGAGACTTGTCTTGCTCAATGTAGTTTTCACGCAACAGGTCAACGAAGCCCATTGTGATGCCGCGCTCACCTTCCAACTTACCAACTACTGTACCGGTGTGGATGTGATCGCCACCAGACAAACGTAGGGCTTTAGCCAATACACGGAAGTGGATACCGTGGTTCTTTTGACGGTCAATTACGGCGTGCATAGCACGGTGAATGTGTAGCAAGATACCGTTATCACGACACCAACGAGCCAATGTGGTGTTGGCGGTGAAACCTGCGGTGAGGTAGTCGTGCATGATGATGGGCTGTTTGAGTTCTTTAGCGTACTCAGCCCGTTGCAACATTTGTTCACAGGTGGGGGCGGTGACGTTGAGGTAGTGACCTTTGATTTCACCGGTTTCAGCTTGGGCTTTGCTGATAGCTTCAGCAACGAACAAAAAGCGATCGCGCCATCTTTGGAATGGTGCGGAGTTGATGTTTTCGTCGTCTTTGGTGAAGTCCAAACCACCGCGTAAGCACTCGTATACAGCGCGTCCGTAGTTCTTAGCGGAAAGACCCAATTTGGGCTTAATGGTACAACCCAACAAAGGACGACCGTATTTGTTTAACTTATCGCGCTCAACTTGGATACCATGAGGAGGCCCTTGGAAGGTCTTGATATAAGCTACTGGAAAGCGGATATCTTCTAGACGTAGTGCCCGCAGAGCTTTGAAACCAAATACGTTACCTACAATTGAGGTTAATACGTTGGTTACAGAACCTTCTTCAAACAAGTCCAAAGGATAGGCAACGTAGCAGATGTACTGGTTGTCTTCACCGGGAACTGGTTCGATGTCATAACAACGACCCTTGTAGCGATCGAGGTCGGTGAGCAAGTCTGTCCACACAGTTGTCCAAGTACCTGTAGAAGACTCAGCCGCTACAGCCGCACCTGCTTCTTCGGGAGGAACACCAGGCTGGGGTGTCATGCGGAACGCAGCTAGAAGATCGGTATCTTTTGGTGTGTAATCGGGTGTGTAATAAGTTAGTCTGTAATCTTTAACCCCGGCTTGATACCCAGACTTGCTCTGAGTCTTCGTTTGAGCGTAAGACATATTTTATCCTTCCCTGAAATCACTCTTGTTAATTATCAAATCACGTTTTGTGCAACTTCCCCTCACCCAGATGTTTCCCCCCTTGAGCGAGAGGAAGATTCAGGAACAATTTTTGTTAGGGGTTGTCTTTGACAAAAGTTAGCAGTTTTTTTGCGGCGGACACTTTGGTAGCAGTGGTAGCCCTCCTCACCAGTGTTATCCCCTTCTAGGGGTACACGACCTAGCGCTTCTACTGTTCCCTCTTGCTACGAATCAAAATTCTTTTTTACCTCTTCTTCGCACCCAACTAAACCTTCTCAATTTCACCAAAACTTCCGCTTTTCGCGGGTAGCATTTAGATAATTTCCCTACAAATCGGGGTATTCAGGGGATTGGGCTGACTAGCACACATTCTTGCCTTTATACTCCCTATATCTTCTCCGTTGATGGAAAAGATACCATAAAAGAATTTACTTGACAGAGATTTAGCAGAGTGGTGAGCTTAAAGATAAAAATTGCACACCACGTAATTTGTAACTTATTTCACAATATATCAAGAATTCGATAAGTTATTCTTTCAAAGTTTTTAACTTATATATTTAATTTTGTTATTACATAAAGATTTAACATTTTATTACAGATGCTTTACAACGTGTCATAAATAACCGTAGGGAAGGTTCTGGGGACTGGGGGAGATGAGGGAGATGTGGTTCGACTTCGCTCACCAACCGGGAGATGAGGGAGATGGGGAGCAGGGAGCAGGGAGCAAGGGAGAAGAGTTTTCCCCCTGCCCCCTGCCCCCCGCCCCTCTGCCTCTTTTCCATGCCCAATCCCTATAAAATTTGAGAAAAATTGCAGATGACGTTTAAAAAATACCAGGTAGGGGAACACTGAAATTAACCCAAAGCCAGTTTAGGTAATGACTATGGGTACTGTCTCCAAAGGAAATGTCACCGTGGTATTGTTTTGCAAGCGTACTAGTTTATTGATTACTTCTATCTTGTTTGGGTTGATAGCTGTGCCCAGTATGGGATGGGCACAAAAAACCCCTGACATTAAATCATCTGATTTAACCCCTGCTTACCCACCTTCTGCACCGCCACCGCGAGTAGAATCCTTGCCTGATGAGCGCGGAGTGCAAGAAAATTCGCCAGAAACTGATTATCGCGTTGGTAACTTACTGCCAGATGTTACAGGCAATCTTTGGGTAGGTTCTTGGCGGGGATTATCGCGGATTGATCCTAAAACTGGCAAGATTATTTCTCGTGTTAGCTTACCGAATGTTGCTATTGGTGCTTTAGCCCAAGACAAAGTAGGACGTTTGTGGGTGGGAAGTTATGGCGGACTAGTTCGAGTAGACCCCCGCACTAATGAAATCACCGCGCAGAATTTATTTTTGCCTTCTAAACGGGTTTTGTCACTGTTACTTGACAAACGGGGTTATTTGTGGACTGGAACTGATAGTGGTTTAGCCCTAATTAGTCCTGACCAAGGTTTGATTATGACAACAGTAAAAAATCTGCCTGGTGTCAGCGCCAACACTCTAACTTTAGATGCTGAAGGTCAACTGTGGGTTGGCACTCTTGATGGATTAGTGCGGGTAAATACCGCTAGCGCTGCGATTATGAAGCGGATTGCCGATTTACCAGGGACGACTGTTCAAGCTTTAGCTATCAGTCCAGAAGGATTAATTTGGGCGGGAATGCCGAATAATTTACTAGTCATTAACCCAAAAACTGGTGCAGTATTGCGGTCTGTAACTCGCCTGCGTGGGCGTGATGTGACGGCGGTACGTTTTGCGAAAGATGGTAGTGTCTGGGTTGGGACTAGCAATGGTTTGTTACGATTAAATCCAAATACAGGCGCTGTGTTAGATGCAGAAGTTGCTGGACTTCCTTCTAGTCGGGTTCTTGCCCTTGTACCTGATATCAGCAATAAATTATGGATTGGTACTAGTGAAGGTCTGGCTTGGTTAATGCCCAAAACGGATAGTGCAAAAACTCATATTGCTTTCAGTCGCGCTGTTAAATGATTAGTCATTTGTCCTTTGTTTTCTGTCCTTAGCAAATGACTAATGACTAATGACAAAGGACAAAAAATCCAAAATCCAAAATCCAAAATCTAAAATTGGCAATGGCAATCACTACCCAGCAATTAATTCAATGGAAACAACAGGGACGTGCAATTGTGGCGTTGACCGCCTGGGATTATGCGATCGCTCAACTCATCGATGCAGCTGGTGTAGACTTAATCCTCGTGGGTGACTCTATGGCAGTAGTTCTAGGGTATGAAACAACACTGCCCATAACTTTGGATGAGATGATATATCATGCCAAATCTGTGCGCCGTGGGGTTAAACGGGCATTAGTAGTTGTAGATTTACCATTTTTGACGTATCAAGAAAGTCTCCAACAAGCAATGCACTCAGCTGGACGGATACTGAAAGAAACGGGCGCTCAAGCGGTAAAATTGGAAGGTGGCTATCCAGCGATCGCAGAAACTATTGCTCGTTTGGTAGAAGCCGGAATTCCGGTAATGGGTCATGTAGGTTTGACACCGCAATCTATACATCAACTGGGTTTGCGACAACAAGGAAAAACCCAAGAAGCCAGTGAGAGAATTTTACTTGAAGCGATCGCTCTCGAACAAGCAGGTGTATTTTCTCTAGTTTTAGAGCATATACCCGCAGATTTGGCAATGCAGATTACACAAAAACTTAGCATTCCGACAATCGGTATCGGTGCAGGAACTCATTGTGATGGACAGGTTTTAGTTACCTCAGATGTAATCGGACTTGCCGAGAAGCATCCACCATTTGCCAAGGTTTACACCAACTTGCGAGAGACGATTACCAAGGCTGTGCAAGATTATGCTTTAGAAGTGCGCGATCGGAAATTTCCATAAACATGGAATTTATGATCAAAAAATACAAGAAGCTGCCAAATAGCTAGTTTTCCATCTGGCATAATTTATGCAATCAGAGAGCAGCACATTATAAAATTGCTAAAGTTCAAAACTGTGCTACAACATTCAGAGTGAAAACTGACAGTATATTTTATCGCTTATTTCAAGAATTCCCCAGTATCTTCTTTGAACTGATTGGCAATCCTCCCGAAACTGCAAATACCTATCAATTTTCTTCAGTTGAAATCAAACAAACTGCCTTTAGAATAGATGGTGTCTTTCTTCCCACTCAAGACGAAGAAAATCCGATTTATTTCGTTGAAGTTCAATTTCAACCAGACTCAGATATTTATTTGCGCCTAGTTTCGGAAGCATTTCTCTATTTGCGGCAAAATAAATCTAAAAATTCTTGGCGAGGAGTGGTGATTTATCCCAGAAGGAATATAGATACTGGTGAACGACAAGATTGCCACGAATTCTTCAACAGCAATCGCATTAGGATAATTTACTTAGATGAACTAGGCGAAGCTGCATCACTACCAATAGGTATTGCTACCATCAAATTAGTAATTGAAAATGAGGATACAACTATTCTCACTGCCAGAGAATTAATTAACCATACAAAACAAGCGGTAAATTTGCAACTGCCACAAAAACAATTACTAGAATTAATAGAGACAATTCTGGTTTATAAATTGCCTAACTTAAGTCGAAAGGAGATAGAGGCGATGTTTGGGTTAAGTGAGTTGAAGCAAACACGGGTTTATCAAGAAGCTAAACAAGAAGGTAAAGAAGAAGGTAAAAAAGAAGGTAAAGAAGAAGGTCGTTTTGAGGCAAAATTAGAAGCTGTACCTAAACTGCTAGCACTGGGTTTAAGTGTGGAACAGATAGCACAGGCGTTAGATTTGGATATTGCACAAGTCCAGCAAGCAGTACAGGAAACGCCTCTAAATGAATAAGTTCAGAGAAGCAATGTCTGGCGACAAGCTGCTTTGCATCTACGCATCCAACCTTATCTAAACTAGAAATATTAGCTAAAAACCCCATACTTGGAGGTGCAGCAATGGTACAACAAGTCACACCAGAAACCACAATCGAAGTCATCTACCCGGAAAGCGATGGACAGCCAATGGCGGATAATACAGAACAATTTGCATGGATTGTCAAAATTAAAGAAAATTTAGAAATCTTATTTCCATTGCCAGAGGATGTATTTATCGCCGGCGATTTATTTTGGTATCCAGTTAAAGGAAATCCTAATATTAAACAAGCGCCCGATACGCTGGTAGTCTTTGGCAGACCAAAAGGAAAACGAGGTTCTTATTTACAGTGGAATGAAGATAATATACCCCCACAGGTAGTATTTGAAATTCTCTCACCAGGTAACACCCTCAAAGAAATGACCAAAAAATTGCAGTTTTACCAGCGTTACGGTGTGGAAGAATATTATATTTATGATCCTGATAAGAACGATTTAAATGGCTTGCTCCGTTCTGAGGATAGTTTTGAAGTCATTGAAGAGATGAATGGCTGGGTAAGTCCGCGTTTGGGAATCCGTTTTCAACTAACATCTGATACCCTGGAAATTTTTTCCCCTTCTGGACAAAAGTTTTTGACCACGGTAGAAATTGACCAGTTACGTGAACAAGAACGTCAACGTGCAGAGCAGGAACGTCAACGTGCAGAGCAGGAACGTCAACGTGCAGAGCAGGAATGTCAACGTGCAGAGCAGGAATGTCAACGTGCAGAGCAGGAATGTCAACGTGCAGAGCAAGAATGTCAAGCAAAAGAAGCAGCTTTACAAGAATTAGAAAAAGAGCGCGATCGCTATCAAGAATTGTTAGCTAAACTCCAAGAACAGGGAATTGACACAGATAATTTGTAATTGCTGCTGTTTATGGAGCGTTATGCTGTCGCTACTGGTTATGTCTAAAATACCCTACTTGTTGATGCGTCCTAGTGCTGATGCTGGTGGATACTTAATGATATGGGAATTAAAAATTTAACTATGGAAATACAACCGATACAAGTAATTGGAGGTGGATTAGCTGGAACTGAGGCAGCATGGCAAATAGCCCAAGCTGGAGTGCCGGTAATTCTCCATGAAATGCGTCCAAAACGCTTCAGCCCTGCTCATCATACAGAACATTTGGCAGAATTAGTGTGTAGTAATTCCTTTGGCGCAATGGCAAGCGATCGCGCGGCGGGTTTATTGCACGAAGAATTACGTCAACTTGGTTCTATTGTCATCTCCAAAGCTGATGAACACGCTGTACCTGCGGGTGGGGCGCTAGCGGTAGACAGGGGACAATTTGGCCAAGACTTGACTGAAACTTTAGCACATCATCCTTTAATTGAATTTCGCCGGGGTGAAGTGTCTGCGATTCCTGAAGGAATTGTGGTTTTGGCAACTGGGCCTTTAACCAGTCCCGACTTAGCCGAAGATTTGCAACGCTTTACGGGGATGGAATACCTCAGCTTTTTCGATGCCGCTAGTCCAATAATTGTCGGAGAATCGATTAACCGTGACGTTGCTTTTATGGCATCACGTTATGACAAAGGTGAAGCCGCTTATCTCAACTGCCCAATGAATAAAGAGCAGTATTTGCACTTTAGAGAAGAACTTTGCAAAGCGGAACAAACAGAACTCAAGGGTTTTGAACGGGAAACGGCGAAATTTTTTGAAGCCTGTTTACCCATTGAAGAACTAGCACAGCGTGGGGAAGATACCATGCGCTACGGCCCCCTAAAGCCAGTAGGATTGTCAGATACTCGCACAGGAGAACGTCTTTATGCCGTGGTGCAGTTGCGACAAGAAGACAAAGCCGGTCAACTGTGGAACATGGTAGGATTCCAAACTAATCTGCGTTGGGGTGAGCAAAAGCGTATATTTCAGCTAATTCCCAGTTTGGAAAAGGCGGAGTTTGTGCGGTTGGGAGTGATGCACCGCAACACTTTTATTAATGCTCCCCAGCTAATGTATCCAACTCTGCAATTTAAAGAGCGTCCAACATTGTTAGCTGCTGGACAGTTAATTGGTACTGAAGGCTACACTGCTGCGGCTGCGGGTGGCTGCTTGGCGGGAATTAATGCAGCACGGCTAGCTTTGGGTAAAGAACCTTTAGTTTTGCCAGCAACAACAATGATGGGTGCGTTATTAGAATTTATTAGTTCCGCTTCGCCGAAACATTTCCAACCAATGCCGCCTAATTTTGGGATTTTTCCCGATTTAGGAATGAAAATCAAAAGTAAACCAGAGCGTTATGGACGTTACCGCGATCGCTCTTTAACCGATCTAGCAAGCTGGAAAGCTAATCAGAATTAATGGGCATTGGGCATGGAAAAGAGGCAGAGGGGCGGGGGGCGGGGGGAAAACTCTTCTCCCTTGCTCCCTGCTAAGAGTTCCCCATCTCCCGGTTGGTGAGCGAAGTCGAACCACATCTCCCGGTTGGTGAGCGAAGTCGAACCACATCTCCCCCTGCTCCCCTGCCTCTTTTCCCTGCTCTCTATTTAATAAAACTTCAAATAGGTTTATTATTTTTTAAAATCTTTTGCAAAAATTTAGGTAATGTATATGGCTGATATTGTTGATATTGCTGTTACGGCTGAGTCTTTCAAAACACTAGTGGCGGCTGTACAAGCTGCTGGTTTAGTAGAAACATTAAAAAGTCCTGGCCCGTTCACTGTCTTTGCGCCAAATGACGATGCTTTTGCCAAATTACCACCGGGAACTATCCAAACTCTGTTGCAGAATATTCCCCAGCTAACACGGATTTTAAAGTATCATGTCGTTCCCGGAAAGCTGCTACAGGCTGATTTGGCAGAACTCGGCACGGTTAATTCTGTGGAAGGTTCACCCATTAAAATTGATTCTTCAGATGGTTTTGAAGTTAAAAATGCCACAGTTTTAGCAGCAGATATCGAAGCTGATAATGGCGTGGTACACGTTATCGATACAGTGATTTTACCGGGTTAATTCAGCTAGGGTGGGTGTTTTCCACCCTAGTTATCCAAAATCTTTATAATTATCTAACTATTGAGTAGTATCAAAACGCAACTTAATATTTTAATTTATGTTATGTTTGCAATAGTGATTAATCACTCATCTGTTAATGTAAATTTAGTTATTTTAAAATAAATTAAGTTCTTAAAAAGCTAACATCTGTCCCAACAAAATTAATGCTCGATTTTAACACCTTAGTAGAGTTCTCTCGTGGCAACTGCATAGGTATTTGTGCATTTCTCGTACCAGCGAACCTGCTTGTAACAATTTTAACAATAGGTCTGGTAGCCTTACGTCGCCCATCACATCAAGTGTGGCAATCTGCTGGAATTGCTAGCTTTTTTGCTTCTGTAATGATTCTGCACGTATATACTTGGTTCATGATTGGCGTGGTGATGGCTCCTACTTATATCTTGCTGTGGCTAGCAATCACGTGTTTGGTCACTAATTTGGGAGCAATTCTTTATCAAAGACGTTACAGTAACAGCCCTAGCCTTTCCAACAACGTCTGAAATCAAGTTCGGGTAATTACTTATCATAAAATCTATCAATGTAGGTTGGGTTTAACGGCAGTGAAACCCAACCTTGTATCTTAGAAGAAGTGGTAGACTGTCCCTCTCCGAGTCGGAGAGGGACAGACTTGAACTAAAGTTTAAGGCAGGGAGATATTCGTCGTTGACTACCCCACCAACTCCATTTCTAACCGCTAACTTGCGATTCAACTACACCCACGGGACAAGAAACATTTGTCCCTCCTAAACCACAATACCCATTAGGATTTTTAGCCAGGTATTGCTGATGGTAGGCTTCTGCGTAATAGAATTCCGGTGCATCCAAGATTTCGGTGGTTATTTTGCCATAACCTGCATCGTTGAGGGCTTGCTGATAAGCTTCCCGCGATGCTTCTGCTAGTTGCTTTTGGTTTTCGGAATATACATAAATTCCCGAACGGTATTGAGTGCCAGCATCATTACCTTGGCGCATCCCTTGGGTAGGATTGTGGCTTTCCCAAAAGACTTTGAGCAATTCTGAATAACTAATTACTTTGGGATCAAACACAACCAGCACCACTTCATTGTGACCGGTTCGTCCACTACATACCTCTTCGTAGGTGGGGTTGGGTGTTAACCCAGCAGCGTAACCCACTGCGGTGGTGTAAACTCCTTTAAGTTGCCAAAATTTGCGTTCTGCACCCCAAAAACAGCCCAAGCCAAAAATTGCCTTCTCTAATCCATCAGGATAAGGAGGTTGTAAGGGATTCTTGTTGACATAATGAGCGGCGGGTACTGACATAGATTGTGCCCTTCCTGACAAAGCTTCTTCAGGTGTGGGCATAACTGACTTTTTGCCAAATCCGAATAGTGCCATTGATTTTGACTCTGATATATATCTTTACCTTATTTTCTATTGTAAAGATTCTGGCGATCGCTTGGGGTTTTCTCAAAATCCTCACCGGATTGTGTTGAGCTTGTGGCGCTAGTTCATGCTATTCATCGTTATGAATACTTTTCAAGGGTAAACAGTTGTTAAAAGTACTCATGGATAAAATACCAAAAATTGACCGTCAAAGGGAGCATCAAGCGAATGAACGTACATTTCTGGCTTGGCTACGCACTTCAATTGCATTGATTGGCTTTGGTTTTGCGATCGCGCGATTTGGTATATTTTTGCGCCAGTTGAATATTGCTATTACTCAACAAGAACCTCCGGTAAATCCCTTATCCAACTCGGAAAATTTGGGTGTTGCTTTGGTAATTTTTGGAATTTCGACTATTGGGTTAGCTGCATGGCGATACAACCAGGTTTTCTGGCAAATTGAACAAGGCGACTATAGACCAAATAGGTTAATGGTTTGGATCATGACTGGAGTCGTAATTATTTTAGGATTTTTCAGCATTCCTTTGCTCTTGAGGCGCGATAAAGTACCTTCTCGCTCTCCTTTTCCTATTCAACCACAGTCCCGAAATTTGCATTAGTGAACTACCTACACTGACCTTACGGTACAGTGTAGGCTTCCCAATTCAACGGGGATTGCCTCGGACTTCATGGATTTTTTACGTCCTGAAGACTTTGGTCTTACATCCCCTCCAAGGGCAGAAGCGCTAGTTCCTAACGCCCA
>NZ_JABXKH010000134.1 GCF_017115105.1 Nostoc sp. NMS2 | reverse complement strand
TAATAAAGAAATTTGGTATCCAAAAACATGGAGTTCCATCTTATTCAACTATCCGGCGTGTAGTGATGGGAGTAGAGTTTGATAAGCTGGCAAAAAAATTCAATGATTGGGCAATTGCTCACAGATTTCTATCTCATGATATTGACAAACTTATTGCCCTTGTGGAATGAATCAGCCCTGCTTTTTAAGGGGGGTTGGGGGGATCAAAAGCTTGTGGGGCAATGTTAGAAGATTTGTGTGTACACCATAGCTCCCAAAGGGAGAAGCTACCGCCAAGGGAGAAGATTCGCTAAAGCTTCGCTTCTTTCCCTTCACTCAATCAGAAAAGAGGTTTAGCTCAGTGCTAAACCTATATATTTAGTGCTTAAGCAGACATCTCAAATTAATTTAGACTGATTTTTCTAGCAGTTCATCTTCCTATAGACTGTATCCAAATTTCCTGAAGACTGATACACAATTACCCGATCACTCATAATAAAAGGCTTGGTTAAACCAAGCCTCTATATATACCAAGCATTTACTACACCAAGATTAATTTAGACTGACTATTACTTTAGTTCATCTTCCTATAGGCTGTATTCAAATATTCTGAAATCTGATAACACATTTCCTGGTTACTCGTTTAAAAAAAAGGTTTGGCTGTGAACCAAACCTCAATAATTGCTGTGCTTAACAACGTACTAAATTAATTTAGTTCTACTCTGTATTACAGTTCATCATCCTAGAGGATGTGTATAAATATTCAGAAATTTAGTACTTCATAACTTGGTAAAAATATTAACTATTTTTTTAAAAAATACACAAAAAATCTACCTAAAGTTAATCCTGTTGAAAGATTTCTGGATTAGCCCAAAAATTCCAATCACCAAGGTAGATTCTGATAGATCACGTCTTTATTTTTTCTAATAAATCCAGTGGATAAAAATATCGCCCATCAAGTTACTTCTACTCTAACGAAAGTCTATCTTTTACTTATCTGAGTTTTTCTAAAAAAAGACCCTGGATATTATTCCAGGGTACATACACGTTTTTCAGGCATTAACAGGCTGAATAATAACTTTGTAAAATAGTTATTTCTACTATCCATAGAATGATACGAATATTGCTCCATATATGGTACTGATAGTTTTTTGTTGCTTGTTCTATTGATAGATAGTATTTAATAACACTAACCAAATATGTTTTAATGACATTTTCTATTCCTTTAGATAGTGTTAAACATAGTTTAATATGATATCTATGTCTTATTAATAGGAAGTTAGAGGATATTTTGAAAGTTATTCTTGATTAGTACTTATACATCAAATACAAAATCTAGGGTCAATATCCTGCAAGTACTCCGTTGAAGAACTCGTACAGTAGCCGCAACTCTTGGAGACGCTCTGCGTAGCTTGCCTCGACCTAGTAGTACGCTTCTACATGAATTGCCCCTACGGTAAATAAAAGCTTTCATTGCCTTTTTGCGTAATTTCTATTGATTTATCAAATATTTTTAGATCCTCCCCGATGCCTTGGAGAGGGTGCGCAATAGCGCATGTGGGCTATTTTGTACCTCACTAACTTGAAATATGTTCTATGTTTCAGTTGGTTAGTGTCACTCACAAAAAAGGCATGGCTAAAAGCCACGCCCTATATATACCAAGTGTTTACCATACCTTGCTAATTTATAATTACTTTGATTTCAGTTCATCTGTCTAAAGTGTGTTGACATACCATAACAGTAGGCATGAAAAAAGGTTTAGCTGAGTGCTAAACCTTAATTGAAAGCAGTTATTCGACACACCAGAATTAATTTAGAGCTACTCTAAATTCTGGTCATCTTCCTCTAGGATGTATACAATAATTATAAAATCTGATAGCAAGCTATAATGATAATATGGCAAGTAGTTCAACCTCCTTTAGATAGATAAATATTTCAATTGATGGGATTAAAAATAAAATTTATCACAGATAAAATTAATATGTATTAATGGTCTAATTTAACAAAGCTTAAACAGAGTTAGTCTCAAGTTTTTGGTTGCATTAAACTTCAAAAATGGCTAGTAATAAATTATATGCATTTATAGGAATCGTATTTGATTTTTGTTCGCGCAGCGTGGCGTAGCCATAATTATCTACGTAGGCTGGGAGTGGGGAGTAGGGAATTAGGCTTTTCGAGTTGTACCGAGCTTTTTCAGAAATCAAATATTAGTTCTATATTAATTAGGTAAATAACTTTCATTTAGGGTATAAAAACAGAGCTAAGATTGAATGAATGTAACTCATAAGACAATACACTTGGGTTGTAGCAAGATCCCCGCAGGGGTACGAAGTGAAACCCAACAAACCAGAGAAGTTGCTGAATTCAGGTATGAAAATGATTTTGCGTGATTTCAAAACCCTTGTAGAGACGTTGCATTGCAACGTCTCTACACCAAGATTTATATATCTAATCAGCAACGCCGAAAATCTCAATAATCTAGAAACAAATTTATGCAGATGTGTAGCCCGTCGTAGACATCGCGCTATAGTAAAGTAGTAGATAGCCTTAGACAAAAGATGAGAAGCTGCTTCTTTTCAGGAACATATCAAAAATAATCTCTTGGTTTGGTTACTTGTAAAAACCTATTCAATCGCATCTGTACAACCAATCAAGAGTTTGTCTAAATTATATTAAGTACGCAAACTACAGTACAGAATTTAACAGTTAATAGCTTGAATTACTTGTTTATTTAGTATCTTTAAAATCTCAAAACATACATAGTTCAAGCCGATACTGTTATAAATAATCATCTGATCTTTTTATATAAAGTTATGGTGAACTTATTAAGAAAATATTCTGTAATTTTGCGTATAATCGAAAAGTATCTGTTAAGCCTCTCAGCTTGAGGTTTTCTTACCTCAGCAATTTTTGTGTGGGTAAGAATTGTCAAATAGGCGAAAGTAAAACACATTAGCTAATTCTGACCGAGTACTCGCGCGAAGCCTGGTCTGTATCTACCTAATAGAGACAGGCGATGAATTCTAATAAAATCTTCTGGAGAAGAGATGTATTTGGCACATTCATTCATGAGTGATGAAAAGCAGCAAAACTCTCACCAGCCTTTGATTTTGGTAGTAGAAGACCATGATGATAGTCTTTTACTGATTAGTTATGCTCTTGAGTCAATGGGTTGTAGATTTATTTGTCAAACTGATTGTTCTGCAACAGTGCTGGTGGCTAAAGAATATCAACCTGATTTAATTTTGTTGGATATTTTGTTACCAGGTCTTAGCGGTATTGATGTTGTGCGTCATCTAAAGCAAGAACCCTTAACTTGCACAATTCCAGCGATCGCAGTTACAGCTTTAGCTACCAGGGAGGATCGAGAGCGGATCTTCAAGGCGGGATTTGATGATTATATCAGCAAACCCTATATGATTGAAGACTTAGAGGCTATAATTCGCCGTGTATTGGGGGGAAAATTCTCCCCTTACTCAGCTTTTGAACTTTGTCAGGATTAGGAATTCAGCAGAAAAATATCCCCGTGAAGAACTTAAATGTTCTTAGGCAGTTGCACGGTGAACAAAGTACCTTTACCTAGTTCAGAGGCAACTTGGATACTTCCTGCGTGCCCTTCTACAATCCTGTGGGATAGATGTAGCCCTAAGCCACTACCTGAACGTTTATTTTTGCCTTGGCGAAATCGCTCGAAAATTGTTGCCCGATCTTCGGGCGCAATTCCATATCCTGTATCTTGTACTTCAATTGTTACCGAATCTTGATTTCCTGAAGGAGGTGATATTTCAAAAATGCGAATTGCGATTCCTCCTGTATCTGTAAATTTGATCGCATTGGCAATCAAATTGTTTAGCACCCGGCGTAGTTCTAAGCGATCGCCCATGAGAATCCCGGCATTTTTACTCAGTGGAGCTAATTTACTGGTGTCTACTGTCAGAGTCAAACCTTTTTCATTCGTTAGAGGACTGAGTTCGCTCACTACTTCTTGAGATATCTCACGTAAATCGCATATTTCCCAATTCAACGTTTTTTTACCTGCCTCGAAGCGATAGACTTCTAGGAGAGTGTTTACCATTTCCATCAAATTTTGGTTACTGCGAACCATAACTGCGATCGCCTGTTTCATTTCCGGCGATATTTTGCAGAATGTTTCCATCTCAAACAAATTCAACATCCGATCGGCGGCTACTAGCGGAGTTCGCAAATCATGAGTCAGACGGGAAACAAAATCTTCCCGTTGGCGGGTCATTTTTTGTTGTTCATCCAGACTGTGCTTGAGACGTAATAGCGATCGCACTCTTGCCAGTAGTTCATCAGTATCAAATGGTTTACGAATAAAATCGTCAGCACCAGCATCTAAACCTTCGACAACGCTAGATTCATGAAAGGCAGTAATTAGCAGAATTGGAATATAACTAATTGCTGGGTTATTGCGAATCCGACGTGTGACTTCATAACCATCTATCCCCGGCATCATTACATCTAACAGAATCAGATCGGGTGGAGATTGTTCTACTTGCCGCAAAGCCTTGATTCCATCTGAAACCAAATCAATTTCATATCCCTCACTTTCTAAAATTGCTTGAACCAAAATTAGATTATCTGGAGTATCATCAACTGCGAGAATCCGATAAATTTTATTATTTTCAATTACAGACATAATTTATAAATTTTTATCAGTTTCTTGTGGAAGTAATTTATAGTTTAAATTTAGGATATCCTATTGGTGCTTGCCTAGCTTGAGAAGATGACTGATGGGGATTTTTTGTTCTGCCAAAAAATCCGTCGCTATCTAATTGTAAAGTGGGAGGATCATCTGCCACATTTGGTAATGTGATTTGACGCGGCAATTCAATTTTAAACATTGAACCAATGCCCAATTTGCTCTCTAGAAAAATTTTGCCACCCATCATTCGCACCAATGAATCTACAATTGCCAAACCTAGACCAGTCCCGGAATATTTGCGAGTGATAGTTTGATCGACTTGGCGAAATGCTTCAAAAATACGTTTAAAATCTCTGGATGCTATACCAATACCTGTATCCCGAACAATAATTAACACTTGATTTGTAGGTAGTTCCTTAACCTCAACCCAAATCTCACCAGACTCTGTGAACTTAATCGCATTGGAGAGGAGGTTAGTTAAAATTTGTTTGATCCGAACAGGATCATTAAATACCAGAGGATTTTGCAAATCGGTTTGCACTAACAATGACAGCTTTTTAGCATCAGCTAAAGAACGTATTTCACCTACAGCGAGATTTATGACCTTTGATACATCAAATTTTTCCGCCTTTAAGTCTAATCGTCCTACCTCCAGCTTAGAAAAGTCCAGAACTTCATTAAGTAACATCAGTAAATGCTTCCCATTATTCAAGATGCGCTCAATCATATCTGATTGCTGGGGAGTTAGTTGACCAAACTTAGGACGCAACAGTATTTGCGAAAAACCAATAATCGCATTCATCGGCGTTCTGAGTTCGTGAGACATAGTGGCCAAAAAATGTGATTTTAACCGTGATGCCTCCAATAACTTAAAGTTTTGCATTTGAATCTGTTCTTGTTGTCTCTCGAATTCTTGGTTCTTACGAATGAGTTTTTCATGACTTTCTCTAAGCTGCTCATTTGCCAAAACTGCCTGCATTTCAGCCCGATAAATCCGAATCGCACTCCGCAAGACCTGTGCCAAGTTTTCTGGGGATATCCTAGACTTAGAGAGATAGTCTGTAGCACCAGCTTCAATTAATTGAACAGACATTTCTTCATTTCCTTGACCAGTCAAGACGACTAAAGGAACTTTAATTTCCGAAGAACGTAGCCGTTGAATCAAGCTTAGTCCATCCTGGTTTGGTAAATCATAGTCGAGGAAAACACAATCATAAGCAGTACTGCTTAAGGCATAAAATGCATCATTGCCATCGCTCACTTCAGACAGTTCCATCTGAATACCTGCTATCGTCAGTGCTTGACAAACTACCATCCTGTCTAGTTCGTCATCGTCTACAATCAAAATTTTCAGCGTCTCTTCCATCGTTTTTTATTTTTGCCGCCAAACAGATGTTGATGTATAACATTTCTCTTTTGAGATTATCCAATTAAAAAAAATATAATATTTTCGGACATTTAAAATCTGTAACTTGATTGACTAAGAATTTGAGATTTTAGATTATTTCGGTTTATGCCCCACCCGAAGTTAAGTGAAACAAATCCAAAATCGCAAACTTGTACTGAGCGCAGTCGAAGTATCTAAAATCCAAAATTGTTTGACAAAGTTAGCCCTGACTTGATTGCTTGAGGTATGCTGATTCCTTGATTCTGACTCCTTTTCATTTGCGTTAAATTTAGTCTGTTGTACCCTTAATCTGGTTAATGTGCCAAACTATTGAAATTAAACTCCTAGCAAACTATCAATGGCTTTCAAAAACTAGCAATTAATAAACCGAAAAATATTGCTCTGGAGAAACAGACAAACTGATATAAAGTAAAATAAAATACTTTACTAAGCTTAAATCAATTGTAAATGAGTGAGCAAGCGGCCGTCGTCAGCCATTGGTGAGAGTTGCATACGATGATCGTGTACCATAAGCTTGAGCAGTTTTAACCATTAGATTGGTTAGAACGGGTAAATAAGAAAGTGCTTCTCATACCTATTTGTGAGTCAAAAGTAATCCTACCTCCTGGAATTTCAACAATTTTCTTAACGATCGCAAACTTTCACAGTTTGTAAAATTTCCAACACCTCCTCAGAAACTTTAGGAAGTATACCAAGCTTTTCTAAGCCTTTTGGCATTAAAAATATTACTCGCCCATTTTGACTGCTGAAGGATTTAACTTTTGAGCCGTAAGTCTCACACCATCTGGATGCACGAGTAATTACCCTGTGCAGGTGTGGTTTAATTCCTTTTGAGATTGTCCACCATCGAGCCAGACTTTTCACGTTATGAGCAAAAGAAGAGGCGAAACCTAAGCTTCTAGCCCCCAAACCTTGTAGGGTTGGGGGAGAATTTACCTTTTTACTTGTAGGAGAGAGGAATGCAAGTGAGGTTTTCCAGATTCCTTTAAAAGTCAGAACTTCGTCCATTTTTGTAAGCTTTGTACAAGATAATAAAAAATAACTAATGGAAGATGGTAACTAAAAGCTGAATTCTGAGCAAGGGAGAACAATTTGGCATTCGTCTCAATATTTCATACTTTTTGTACAAGTATCTATATATCTACAGCTAGATATGTTATCTATCTAAATATCAAAAAATAGGAAATTTATTATTTCCAGGGATGGATGCAAACTGGTTAAAATATCATCTATCTTTGGTTTGGAGAACTAACAGAAAGACGCTAACGAAAGGTAATACTTTGAAAGATGTAAACAGCGTAAGAGCGAATATAGCAATGAATGAAATTAGCATTATTTTAATTGAAGATCATGACTTAACACGAATGGGGCTAAGAGCGGCATTACAGTCTCACAGCGCCTTGAAAGTAATAGGCGAAGCAGCAAATGCGACTCAGGGACTAAAACTTTTGGAAACGGCAAAGCCAGATGTAGCTGTTGTAGACATCGGTTTACCTGACATGGACGGCATTGAACTCACCCGTAAATTCAAACGCCATCAAGCTGAGACTGGGCAAACGACAACGAAGATTTTGATCCTAACAATGGATCATACTGAAGATGCTGTACTTGCGGCTTTTGCGGCGGGTGCTGATTCTTATTACATGAAAGAAACAAGTATCAGTAAATTAACTGAGGCTATTCAAGCAACTCACGGCGGTAACTCTTGGATCGATCCGGCAATTGCCAATGTGGTATTGCGGAAAATGCGCCAAGGTATTCCTGGAGAAAGCCAAAGTTCTGATAAGCCGAAGACTGTAAAAATTGAGGCATTAGCGTCAGAATATGAGCAAGTTTTAGAAACATACCCTTTGACTCAACGGGAATTAGAAATTTTAGAATTGATTGTAGCTGGGTGTAGCAATGGGCAAATTGCCGAAAAACTCTATATTACAGTTGGTACCGTAAAGACTCATGTTCGTAATATTCTAAATAAATTATGTGCTGATGACCGTACCCAAGCTGCCGTTAGGGCCTTACGTTCTGGGTTGGTGGCCTAAGGGATAAGGGAGATGTGGTTCGACTTCGCTCACCAACCGGGAGATGAGGGAGAAGAATTAATAACCAATGCCCAATTCCCAATACTTCGACTTACCTCGGCTTCGCCCTTCGGCTACGCTCAGGACAGGCTCGGCACAAGTCGCTCAGTACAAGTGCCCAATGCCCATTCAAAACCGTTCCTGTAAACATTCTGCAATACGTAGTGCGGCTCCTGGTTTACCCATGCGTCGCAGGCCATTTTCGGCAATAATTTGCAAAATATCAGGATCTTTAAATAGAGACTGGACAATCTCGGCAACTTCTGCTGGCTGCTCGACTAAAATTAAAGATGAGCCTAAATGACGACTTTGAGCTTCAGCAAAGATAGGGTTGTATTGGGGACCATTGCCGGGAATAGCGATCGCAGGTTTCCCTAAACCGATAAACTGTTCTGTGGCTGTACCTGCCATTGCGATCGCAAAATCTCCCAAATGCAAGCAGTCATTATAGGCTTTTTGAGTTAGCAGTAGATATGCATTTCTTTGTTTAAATGTCAAGATATTTGGATCGGGAAGTTTGATAGGACATACTGATTCTGTGCGCCAGCCTTGAGATTGCACACTTTGGGATAAAATATTAGAGTCTAAACCTGGTGCGATCGCACCTAAAAACATTACTGTGCCAGAAGTGTAAAACACCGAATCTCGCTCCTGGAAACTTGTCATCAGCGCAGATACAGCAATCATAATTTTTTCCCAGTTGGTGTATGCCTCTGGCGGATGGGAACCAGGAAGAAGAGTCACCATTAAAGGTCTAACTATTTCTTGTTGGTGACTATCCCGACTATAAAATTGTTGGCGTGAAAAGGTTGGTTGTAGACCATCCATCATGGGATTACCCAAATTAAAAGCGGGAATTGGCCATTGTTTTAATGTTTCCGTCGTCAGTGCATCTCTGGGGAACACCGCCTTACAACGGCGACGACTCATCAACCAACGTTCCCAAGGATGGTAAACTGAACCAGAAAAGTTTTCCCAACGCGCATCTTTGGATTTGCGTGGTAATAATCCAGCTTCATCCCGCACATAATATTCAGATTTCGCCGTACCTACAAAAGCATAATTAGCGCCACTAAAAGTTGCAAACAACAGAGGGACAATATCTCCCACAGCTAAAATCGCTCTTTTATTACCTAATTTTTTTTGGGAACTCACCCATCGGCGGACAGCTTTAATCTGGCTGAGAGTAAGTTGCAATAAACCACCCCGTACATCCCGCGCCAACTGGCGGTTATCCATATAAATAAAACCGCCAGAAGGCATAGTGCGGACTGAACCAATGAGAGGGATATCCAACTGTTGGTAAGCACGTCCTTCACCCACCAGAGGTAAAGCAAATATCTCTGGTGGGTTTGATTGTTGTTGGAGTTCTTGCAAAATCCGAACTGCAATGACATCTTCCCCATGACCATTACTTAATACAAGTAACCGTAAACGAGAAGTTGCAGCTTGGGAGTTAGAAGCTAGAGATGACCGAGATACATTACTCATAGAAACAAAATATCAAAATTACCTGTCGTTTGGGTAAGAGGTATAAATAGGGAAATCGGCGAAGAAGCTGGAAGTTAGTATTATCGCTATTTCTTTGCTTTCCTACAACTAAACCACGTCTATCTTGAAACCTGTAGTTCAACTCTAATGAATAAGGATTTGCCCTCATCCCCCAA
Source organism: Nostoc sp. NMS2 (assembly GCF_017115105.1). Classification (GTDB taxonomy): domain Bacteria; phylum Cyanobacteriota; class Cyanobacteriia; order Cyanobacteriales; family Nostocaceae; genus Nostoc. The sequence continues at coordinate 3,752 of NZ_JABXKH010000134.1, read as the reverse complement.
CCTATCCCCCATATCTGGGATTCGGGGAGCTAAAATTTCAAAGTCCCTCTCCCATATCTGGGAGAGGGATTTAGGGTGAGAGCAAAAACTATGGTTCTCAACTTAGATGAGGTTTAACATCAAATTCTCAAAGGATGTATTGTTTAAAATTCTTAGAACAGCTTTTTAATCAAGTCTTTTAATCTAAAATCTAAAATCCAAAATCCAAAATCGAATTATGCGAGTTTCTGCTACTGCAATTTTTACTTTAGCTACTTTAGTTGCTGCCAATGTCACTCAGCAAGCAACGGCTGCACCAGCTAAAACCGTTACTCCAACTGCAAAAGCTGGTAACTTAGTAGTGCCAATAATTGAAGACACTTTTACACGGATAGAGACAATTGCTTCCCCAGAAACTATAGTTGCACAACAATTTTCTCAAAATCCCGTCGCCGCACAAACAGGTGCAAGCAAAAATTCCCCAGTAATCTTAAACTCGGCAGACAAGGGTAATTCTCCCGTAACATTCCCCTTCATCTCCCCCTCATCTCCTACTAGCGATTTAGTAGTCACAGCTACACACATACAGATAGTGGGAGCCAATCAAGAATTGCAGGAGATTATTCGTAAAGTCATTAAAACCCAGGTGGGTGGAGAAACCAGTCAAAGCCAGCTACAAAAAGATGTAGTTGCAATTTTGGATACAGGTTTATTTAGGCATAGGTCAGCGATTTTAAACATTAATCAAAGCCTTGATTTCCCGTAGTGGTCTGTGAAAAACTATGTCTTAGGAGTAATACCCTGCGGGTAGCCGCTTCTCTACGAGACGCTCCCTGAATGCGTCTACATGAATCGCCCCTACAACATGGGTCTATTTACTATCGAATGATAAAAATATACATTGTGGGGTGGGCATCTTGCCCGCCCTGATTAATAAGCATACAAGATATCCACCCCACAAAATTGAGTAATTTATTTGTTGTAATTCCCAGTCCTTTGCCCTCAGTTAAGGTGCAAGGGCATTACCGCGAATTAGACTACCAATAGTTTTGGCAGTAATCTTCAATTGGGTGATAGGATTAGCTGGGACAACCGTTTTGTACAGATAGCTATCGAATGTTAGCCGTTGTACATCGAGGTCATCACACATTTCCACAAACGCCTCGCGGGTAGCGTCGGAACGATAGAACACACTTTGCAGAATGTCCAGCACCTTGTAAGTGAGTCCGTATCTTTTATCCCAACGCTTCAGGTAAATTTTGAGGTCGCCTTCTGTAGGAATACGGCTACCACTATTAGATGCTTCTACAATGGTTTCCGCACACATCCGCCCAGATTTGGCGGCAAAATAAATCCCTTCACCAGAAGACTTGGTAACGTAACCAGCAGCATCTCCCACCAACGCGATGCGACCGACAACACGACGGGGACGGGGATGTTCAGGAATGGGGTGGGCTTCTACTTTGATAATTTTACCGCCTGCCAGTTTCTCGGAAGCACGGGCACGGATACCAGCTTGTAACTGTTTGATGCTGGCTTTATTGACGTGCATTGTGCCAGTACCGACAGCTACGTGGTCATATTTGGGGAAAACCCAAGCGTAGAAGTCAGTAGAAACGTCATCACCGACATACATTTCGGCAAGGTCGTTGTAGTAGGCCATTTTGTCTTCGGGTAAGCGAATCCGCTCTTGGAAAGCGATCGCATAATTGTAATCCCCAGCGTCCATTTCTTTAGCAACGCGAGAGTTAGCCCCATCCGCCCCAATGATTAAATCCACCTTCAGGGTTTTAGCAATCCCCTGTGATATACCTTCCGTATGGTCAACATAATGGATGGTATAGGGATCGGTATTGTTTCCTGGTATATCAAGTTTATGAACAGTGGCATTAATTAAATTTGCGCCTACTTTTGCCGCGCGATCGCGCAAAAAGCCATCTAGCACTTCCCGGCGGCACATTCCTATATATTCATCTTCATTTACCAAATTGATATCAACCTCACGATTGGAAGGCGAAATCATTTTCATCTTCCTGACGCGGCGATCAATAATCTCTGGTGGTAAGTCAAATTCACTCACCATACAGAGGGGAATTGCACCCCCACAAGGCTTTGCATTGTCTAGCTTCCGCTCAAACAGGTAGGTTTCAATCCCAGAGGCTGCCAGTGTTTCTGCGGCAGATGAACCAGCAGGGCCTGACCCAATAACAGCAACCCGTAGTGTCAAAGGTCTTTCTCCCAATCTTCACATTTACCGAGAGCATACTACCACGGTCTTTCTAGTGATTTGGCGCTTTTCCTCTAGGTTTCTCGTGAAATGCAATATTCCTTAATGTTTCGATACGAATTGGGCATTGGGAATTGGGCATTGGGAATTGGGCATTGGGAATTGGGCATTGCTCAATAACCAATAGTTATTCTTCCCCTGCTCCCATTCCCCATTCCCCATTCCCCATTCCCCTGCTCCCATTCCCCATTCCCCATTCCCCATTCCCCATTCCCCTAGATAATTATGTATGGTATATGTAAGACACAGTAATCCTACCAAGGATCTGTAGATTTAGTTGCAGAGGTATAGCAGCAGTGGGCATAGTAGTTGAGAATGTCTCCAAACAATTCGGGAGTTTCAAGGCAGTTGATGAGGTTAGCCTGGAAATTAAGAGTGGTTCGCTAGTTGCGTTGCTTGGGCCATCAGGATCGGGTAAATCGACGCTACTACGGTTAATTTCAGGTTTAGAAATGCCAGATAGCGGCAAAATCCTGCTTACCGGGAAGGATGCTACATACCAAAGCGTGCAGCAGCGCAATATTGGCTTTGTATTTCAGCACTATGCTCTATTCAAGCATTTAACCGTCAGACAGAATATTGCTTTTGGCTTAGAAATTCGCAAGGCACAGCCAAAAAAGATTAAGGGAAAGGTAGAACAATTACTAGAGTTGGTGCAATTGAGTGGATTAGGCGATCGCTATCCATCACAACTTTCTGGTGGTCAAAGACAACGGGTAGCATTAGCAAGGGCACTGGCAGTAGAACCTGAAGTGTTACTCCTAGATGAACCCTTTGGCGCACTTGATGCAAAAGTCCGCAAAGATTTACGGGCATGGTTACGCCGCCTCCATGATGAGGTTCATGTTACCACAGTTTTTGTCACCCACGACCAAGAGGAAGCTATGGAAGTTTCCGATGAAGTTGTGGTTATGAATAAAGGGCGCGTGGAACAAGTGGGGACACCATCGGAAATTTACGATCATCCTGCCACCGCATTTGTAATGAGCTTCATCGGCCCGGTAAATGTATTACCCAGCACCTCAAAGATTTTTCAAAGTAGCGGGTTTGATGCGCCACACCCGCAAGTATTTTTGCGCCCGCAAGATGTGATTTTAGAAAAGGTTGCTAACGGTACTACCACGGCTGCGACAGTGAGCCGATTGATCCATTTGGGTTGGGAAATTCAGGTGGAATTAACTTTCGACGACGGGCAAGTGGTGATGGCCCATTTAACACGCGATCGCTTTAATGACTTAGAGTTAGAACCGAAACAGCGTGTATATGTCAAGCCAAAGGATGCGAAATCCTTCCCAGTGTCTTATTCAATTTAGACTTTTGCTAGTTTCCTAATGGTCAAAACCCCTAGTTAATCGCTGTGTAATTCAGCTATTGGCTAGGGGTTTTAACTATTACACCGTAAGTCCCCCACTGAATTTTGTACTCAAAATTAGTGGCGGGATATAAGGTGGCGATTGACGAATTGACTGACGACCGAGATTGAACT
>NZ_JABXKH010000088.1 GCF_017115105.1 Nostoc sp. NMS2 | reverse complement strand
GCCTTCTGCCTTAAAGCGCGTAACCTTTCATCATCACCAAAAGCTGACAAGAACCGGAATTAGTTGCTAATGCGGCAGAGAGTACAGACTTACTTTCGGAAAAACTATCGAATATTGGCGCAACACCAGTTGAGTCTCTATGGCGGAACTATCGAGCATATCTCATCTGTAATTAGATTTTTGATTTAAGAATTCTCAACTTTTGAGCTAGCAAGACAACACCAATGAAAACTATTGACCAAACACTTGAATACGATGTCGTAATTATGGGAGCAGGGTATGCAGGTGTCTGCCAAGCTCGTCATTTATTGCTCAAAATCCCCAATATCCTAATTGCCATAGTTGATCCACGTTCCGAAAATCCATCTAAACTAGACCACAGACCAGGTGAATCAACCTTGGAAGCGGCGTCTATGTTTCTCTTTAGCGAGTTAGGTCTCCATGATTATCTACTGGAACAGCATACCCATAAAGCAGGCCTTAACTGGCATTGGCCAAAAGATGTAGAAAAAACAGAATCATTGGATGACTATTACAACATCTGGGTTAACCGACAACTAACAATTCCATCTTTTCATTTGAATCGCTTGAAGTTTGATCTAGATGTGCTAGAGATGAACAAGCAGATGGGAGCGCATTTCTATAATGGTCGTGTTGTTGATGTAGACTTAACTCCAGGAGATGAACTCAATACTGTTGAGGTTAAACTCCACAATGATTATATACAGTTAAAATCAAAACACTTAATTGATGCAGCAGGTCGCAAGTTTATCATTGGGCGTAAAACTGATAACCTCTTATTGAATCCGAAAGAGCTACCTGTTAATATTAAACCAAGTTCGGGGTGGGTGTTAGTCAAGAATGTAGACCGCACTATTTTTGACAACAGTGTGTATTCCACAGAGTCCTTGGAAAGTCGTTACTATGCTACCAATCATTGGATGGGAAAAGGTCACTGGTTATGGATGATTCCCGTTGACACCCAAACAAAAGAGTTATCAGTTGGACTGATTCATCATCCAGACGTTATTCCATCTGAATTGGTCAACACGAAAGAAAAGTTTTATGCCTTCCTCAAAGCCAACCATAATATACTTTACCAACTCCTCAAGAGTGGTGAGCATGTTGAATTTAATTACTGGCCTAAGATCGCTCATACAAGTAAAAAGCTGTTTTCTGCTGACAATTGGTATGTCATAGGAGATGCAGCCAGCAACTTTGACGCGCTCTACAGCACTGGAACAACAATGTCTTGCATAGCGATTGAGTCTGTAACTGAGATTATTCGTGCCAAGCTGGGAAATGAAAAAGATGCTGAAAAGAAACGCGAGGCTTACCATCGTTTTAATCTTGCCCTTGCTCGCTTTCTGAACCTTGCTGTTAGCAGTCAGGAAAAGCAAGTTGGTAACGCCAGTATCATGAGTTGGCGGCTCTATGGGAACTATATGGTGTGGTTTAACACATTACTACCAATATATGTTGGTAAGTGGCACTTAGACTTACTGTTTTCTCGTCTGGCTCTGATATTTTTCAAAATTAATAGTAGTTTTTGGGTAGATACTTTCAAACAGCTGAGTTATTTGGCTGAACGCAGGACAAACATCGGATTTATGGATCAGCTGCGAGCCGATCAGTTAATCAGGGGTTATCATCCAGATAAATTCTTTGATAATTTTCTGGAAAATGCGAAATTAGAGCCTGGGAAACTTAATGTTTTTGCAGGACTCAGAGCCTACTGTTTTTATATAGTAATTTGGTTTATCATGTTGCAATGGAAGGGATTTGGTCTAATAGGCTTGCTAAGACCCCGCAACATTTTCCAAATTGTACGTCTGCTGTTGACAGGGGTAGTAATGGCGATCGCAGAATTAATGCACAAACTGAAGCTAATTGGTCAGCCCTCAAATAGTATCGTTGCTAATAGACGCGAAGAGTTCAAGAGTTATCGGTATCAATCAAGGCTACAGAATTGGGTTGATACAAGTGAGATTACAGTCGCTCGGAATAATTAACGCTAAAAAGAGCGTAGGCAAAGCCCGCCGTACTCCTACGGGGAAGCAAGCTATGCGTAGCGTCTCCAAGAGTTGGCATCGCCTGGCATAAAATGTGACCGATAGTGGACAAATCTTGGCTTTTGAGGAAATATGCGAAGCCTTGGTATAGAAAGCAAGTGGCACACACTTCGGCAAAATTTGTATTCGCTTTTAACTGGAGGAGTATAGACGCAACGAAAAAATACAAAAATGTCCGCTTTTAGATGAAAGGGCAAAGATAAGTTTTTCACTGCAAGTATGCAACGCCGATTAATTCAAAATTCTCTACTAAGAAAATTCAGGAGAAATGTATGACAACTGCTGATGTAAAAATTTCAGATGAGCGTGTGCAGACTATTAATTATACAGTTACACGCGTGATTGTCTCCTCAGACAAGCCATTTCAAGAAGTGATCGATGCGATCGAGTCTGTAGTTGGTGACGGGAAGTACAGCGTCTTTGAAGAACTTGTTGCGGCAAAAGCTCCCTTTGAGCAGGTTAAAAATGTCGTTGAATCAATGTTAGGTCAAAGTGGTTTCATGAAAATGGGCATGTTTGATTTGGGTGCGCTTTTATCCCTCATGGGTAAACCCAAGAATGTCAAACTCTACCTAATTGGCAACCCACTAATAGCAAACCAGATGATTGAACAAAATCCTGCGGTTGGTCTTTACGTTCCACCAAGATTGCTGGTGTATGAAGATTATGACGGTAAGACTCATATCGCTTACGACAAACCATCGTCGATGTTATCTCAATTCGACAACGGATTTATTTTGAAAGTCTCGCAAATGCTCGATCAGCGTTTTCAAGAAGCTGCTGTAGGCATTGCATAACTTATTCTTTTGATTTGAAGCCGTCTATCCACTGATATTTAAGCGATCGCTCTCACCTTTAACGCATATTCAGCTAGTTTTTGGCTGTGGCGATCGCTTTTTTTTCGCGCCACTTGCGGGCGTTAGCGAAGCGGGACAAAGTCCGATTGTGAATATGCAACTTTTTTCACAAAATACAATTTGCTCCATCAATTAAAATCTAATGAATTAACATTTTTAGCCAGAGGATATAAAGTCACAAAACTCATTCACCATCCAACTTAAAGAGAGGAGTTTTCACAATGAAAATACAAAGTGTATTTACAAAGGCTTTCTGGTTAATATTTGTTTGTATCACAGTTATGGTTCTGACTATTTTCAGATTAAGTCCTAGTTTGGCTCGTCCCACGACAGCACCACCAGCACAACTATCAGCAGCAAAAGTCACTATAGCTGAGTATGATCCACAAAGTTCAGAAACAAGGTATCTCTACAGGAGATTAGGAGGCTACAACGCGATCGCTACTATCGTTGACGATATGACACAATTCGCATTGCAAGACCCAGCAATCAATCAATATTGGTCTCACTTGAGTACCGACTCAAGACAGAAGTTCCGTCAGGGAGTGGTAAATCAATTCTGTCAAGTGACGGGTGGCCCTTGTATTTATACAGGACAGACTATGAAGGTTGTTCATAGTGGAATGCATGGAGGGATCACGAACAATGAATTTAATGCTTTTGTGAATGCTATAGTGCTAGCCCTGAATAAACACAATGTTAAATTAAAAGAAACATCAGAAGTACTGGCATTTGTCAACAGTCTTAGAAAGGAAATTGTCGAAAAGTTCTAAAGTGAAGCATGGTAAAAGATAGATCGAAGTCACTTCTTTTGATTTTAAAAAAGGCAGAGGGCAGAAAAAGTTACAAACATCAACCCTCGTGAGTGAAAGCTCCCCTGCTTTTTTACTTGAAGCTGTCTACCCACTGATATTTAAGCGATCGCAACAGCCAAAAGCTAGCTGAATAATGATTTTAGTCTTCAGTTTAGGTTGAAGGTGAGAGCGATCGCTTTTCTCTCTGCTTGCGTTCAAAGTAGCTCAATATGCAATCACTTTTAGGTGAGAGGATTACCCCAAATGTTTATCAACACTAAAAATTTGATTTTCCACAAGCAGGTTAAGCACATTTTTCCACCTGTTTTTGGGATTACAATTCTGTTAATTGGATGGCATCTACTCAGCTTAAATGCTGGAACATCGCTGCCTTCTCCTTTGAAGGTGATAACTGAGAACTGGGACTTGATTAGAGACCCCTTTTTCAATAAGGGAGGCAATAATAAAGGCTTCTTCTGGCTGATTCTTGCTAGCATTGAAAGAGTGGCTTTTGGTTACTCATTAGCTATAATAGTAGGCATTTCTGTTGGTTTTATCATTAGTCTGAACAAATTTAGCAGAGAAGCGATCGACCCGATCATTCAGCTATTGCGTCCGGTTGCCCCTCTTGCTTGGCTACCTCTGGCTCAGGCTATTTTCCTCAAACCCGATCCCTCTGCCATCTTTGTCATCTTTATCACGGCAATTTGGCCGATTATCCTGAATACTGCTTTGGGTGTGCAGCTGATTCCTAGAGATTACAGCAACGTCTCCAAGATTTTAGGACTCACAATTTTTGAGAACTTTTTTAAAATCCTACTACCTGCTACACTTCCCTACATTTTTACAGGATTAAGGATTGCACTCGGTCTATCTTGGTTAGCCGTTGTTGCAGCAGAGATGTTGCTTTCTTACGACGGAATTGGCTTTTTTATCATAGATGCATACAACAACTCAAACATTAGTGAAATCATCTTAGCAATTATTTACTTGGGTGGGGTTGGTCTAATTTTAGACAAAATAATGGCTTATATATCCTTCAAAATAACTCCACAAGAATAACCTACTTGCAGAAAAAACTTCCAAGCTTGAGCACATAAGAGGAATATAAATATGTCTAGTTTTGTTGAAATTCAAGGGATCGAAAAGGAATTTAAACTGTCGGATGGTAGCAAAAATATTGTCCTCCAAGACATCAATCTGAAAATCATGCCAGGAGATTTTGTTTCTCTCATCGGTCATTCTGGTTGTGGTAAGTCTACTTTACTGAATATTGTGGCTGGATTAGAAAAAGCAACACAAGGCTATGTGCAAGTTGATGGTCAATTAGTACGCAGACCTGGTTCTGATCGGATGATGGTGTTTCAGAACTATTCCCTCTTACCTTGGTTAACCGCTTGGGAAAATGTTGCTTTAGCTGTTAATAAGGTAATGCACTATAAATCCAAGAAAGAACGCCATCAGCTAATTGCTCATTCTCTAGAAATGGTGGGGTTGAAAGATGCCATTCGCAAAAAACCAACACAACTATCTGGGGGAATGAAGCAACGAGTGGCCCTGGCACGAGCCTTAGCGATTAAGCCCAAGCTACTACTTTTGGATGAACCGTTTGGAGCTTTAGATGCTCTAACTCGTAGTTCCCTACAAACTGAGTTGATGCATATTTGTAATACAAACGATATCACTGCAATGATGGTTACTCATGATGTAGATGAGGCACTATTGCTCTCTAATCGCGTGGTGATGTTAAAAAACGGCCCTGGTGCAACCATCGATCAAGTTTTGGAAGTGCCTTTTGTATATCCTCGGTTTCCGACGGAGATTATGGATAGCACTAAATATCATGCACTCCGGCATGAAATGATGCAATTTCTGTACAGACAGCAGCAAGTTAAATATATAGAAAGCCAAGTTGCAGTTTAGACCTGTTACATAACCTTGGCTCAGTTTTTAGTGTAGACATTCATAAGGGCGCTATAGATGCATAGCAGTGAGCCGTGCGATCGCATTTGCTCTAAGATAACGCTCAAAAAGAACCCACCAAAGTATATATCTTTCAAGAGATATCAATATGACAAAGCTTTCCAGACGCAAATTTTTAGCAACGACAGGTGCAGCAGCACTACTGACTCAAACCATCACCCATCGTGCCACTTCTGGCTCCACTCTTAACCAGTTGAGTTCAGGTGTGTATGCTAGTGCTAGTGATACTCCCGAGGTTAAAACCGCTACATTGGGCTTCGTTGCTGTGAGTAGCTGCTCTCCTTTAATCATCGCCAAAGCTAAAGGCTTTTTTGCTAAGTATGGTATGCCTGATGTCCAGGTAAATAAGCAGCCTTCTTGGGCTGTTATCCGTGACAAACTAATGTTAGGTTCCGCCAATGGTGGCTTGGATGGTGCCCATTTACTCTTTCCCATGACATACCTGATGGCTACGGGAGAGATTACCTATGGTCGTAAAATCCCGATGTACATCCTGGCTCGGATGAATGTGAATGGACAAGGGATTTCACTTGCCAATGTCTATAAAAAGTTAAACCTTGGTTTGGACAGCTTTGCTCTCAAATCAGCTTTGGCTAACAAAGCGTTGACTGGAGAAATCTCCCGCTTTGCTATTCCCTATCGACGGGTAACAGGAGATTTTTTCATGCGCTGGTGGCTAGCTTACGGTGGTATCGATCCAGAAAAGGACGTATCGCTGACTGTTGTCCCACCGCCGCAAATGGTAGCTAATATGCGCGGTGGGACGATGGATGGTTTTTGTGTGGTCGATCCTTGGCATCATCGTTTGATTAAACAAAAGCTTGGTTACTCGACTGTGACTAGCGGGGAGTTGTGGAACAATCACCCTGAAAAAGCCTTCTCCATGCGTGGTGATTGGGTGGATAAGCATCCCAAGGCGGCTAAGGCAATGCTGGCTGCTGTCTTAGAAGCTCAGATGTGGTGCGATCGCCCTGAAAATAAGGAGGAAATGTTTCAGATTCTCTCACAGCGCCAGTGGATGGGAGTCAAAAGTGATTTACTTCGCGATCGCTTACTAGGCAAATTTGATTATGGAAACGGCCGCGTCGTGGAAAATAGTCCTCATGCGATTAAGTTTTGGCGCGAAAATGCTTCCTACCCTTACAAAAGCCATGATCTGTGGTTTTTGATTGAAGATATGCGATGGGGGTATCGTTCCCCAGAATTTCAGACTAAACCTTTAATTGAGGCTGTAAATCGGGAAGATTTGTGGCGAGAAGCCGCAAAATTGATCGGTCAGGAGAAAGCGATTCCACCAAGTACATCACGAGGTGTAGAGAAGTTTTTTAATGGTTTGGAATTTGATCCTGAAAATCCTCAAGCTTATTTAAATGCTCCTATACTTAGAAAAGTTTAATGAGTTATTCACAATACAACAACATTATTGTGAATATCTTCCAGTGCTGCTAATTACTACTTCAAGGAAAGTTACAGAATGATGCATAGGAACATTCTAAGACAATACATATCGAGCTTATTTGATCGTCAATTAATGCCAACTGCTTTTAAAGTAGCGCTATTTATAGGATCTCTCCTGTTCACAATCAATCATGGTTGGGCACTTTTGACTGGTCACATGACATCTGAGCGTTGGATTTCTGGAAGTTTGACTTATTTTGTTCCTTATATGGTCAGTATTCACGGTCAATACATTGGTAGAAAAGGATAGGTATAGTTTTGTCAAGAAGACCTATTTATTGATAATATTACCTAAATTTTACCAAACACATCTCAAAAGTCAACTGAGTCTTGCAGAATATCTCTTACTGCAAATTTTGATTAATGTGCTGCAATCGATTAAAAAAGTCAGTTTAGAAGCTCTGGCGAATGCTTTACCAGTTCCAATTGAATTTGAAAAGACTTATCCTTAATATAAATAACATGAGATAATAAAAAGCTGAAGTAGAAATTATGTGGAAAGAATATGACAAGTCTTTTGGCAAGAATTGAATCGCATCCTCATGAAGCTAAACGCCTAATTGGAATTAGTTATAGCGTTTCCCGGTCTAATGAAGTACACTTAATCAAATAAAGCTGTGCATCCTCTTCAGGGTAAAAATGAAAGCATATTCCCTCGACTTACGTCGAAAAATACTTGATACATATAAGACAGGTGGAATATCACAACGTCAGTTAGCAAAAAGATTTTGTGTAACTTTAGGTTTTATTGAGAAATTACTTAAACAATATAGAGAAACAGGAAGTATCGCGCCTAAAATTAGGACGAAACAAACTCCACCGAAGCTAAACGAACAACAACTTAATGTTCTTTTTGAAATAGTAGAAGCTCACAATGATGCCACCTTGAAAGAAATTCGTGAGCAACTTCAAGAAAAAGCGGGAATCACGATTGGTATTTCTACAGTAGATAGAATGTTACAAAAAATGGAAATCAGCTTAAAAAAAAACATTATATGCCTCAGAAAAAGAGACTGAAAGAGTTCAATTATTAAGAATACAGTTCTGGCTACAAATTCCGGGAATACCGACTGAGAAGCTTATATTCCTTGACGAAGCAGGAGCTAATATATCTTTGATAAGACACTCTGCTCGCGCCCAAAAAGGTAAAAGAGCGCACAGTTCTCGACCTCAAAAACGTAGTAAAAATGTCTCAATAATTGGTGCAATTGGTCTCAAGGGCGTGATTAGCCAATACAGCATTTTAGGTGCAACTGATGGTCTGACATTTGAGGCTTATATTTCTCAAAAATTAGTTCCGAAACTTGAGGAAGGTGATTATGTAATCAGGGATAATTGCTCAATTCATAAAGGTGGAGAGATTGAGGAATTAATTAAGGCTGCTGGAGCTAAGTTGATTTATTTACCACCATATTCTCCTGATTTTTCACCAATTGAAAATTGTTGGTCAAAGGTTAAGAACATACTACGTTCTATTGGTGCTAGAAGTTATCCAGATTTAGCAAAGGCGATTGAAACTGCTTTTAACAAAGTCTCTTTAAATGATATTTATAATTGGTTTACCCACTGTTGTTACTGTACTTCACTAGACTGAGAAACGCTATATGACCAGTTTTTAACATTGGTTGCATTGGCAGAGCAAAGGCATATAAAAAAACAGGCAGAAATTGAAAAAAAGAAAATTCGGATTATCGCTTCTGGAGGCGGGCGTAAACCAGAGATGTCACCCAAAGAAGGAATATGCTTATGTCTAGTTTACCTGAGACAAAAACCAATTTTTGAGATTTTAGGGTTGCTGTTTGATGTTTCCAAAACTAAAGCAGGGCAAACGCAATCACGACCAATCTTAAAAACCAACGAGAAAATCAGCATTTCTCGTTTGATTTGTTTTCCAAGACCAAAGCGATGTCTACGACGAGCTACGCCTACGCCAAAATCTTTGTCAATAAGCAGCAATTAATGCGACTAATTTTAGCTTATTGATAATCAAAGAGTCTTGTTGACATAATGCGTTTGCCCTGCCCCGTCAGCTAACCAAATAATTACAATGATTAGATTAATTGAGAAGCAAATTCAAACATGGTGTGAGAACAACGGTTGGACAGACTATTTTATCCACGATGGGGAATTTTATGCCTTCCCCCCAGAAGCTGTTATTCCTGTACCTATACCAATGCAATTAATTAAGGGGGCTAAACTCTACAATATCTTCAGGTATCTATGGGTGCTTTTGCTGTGTATGAGTGGTTGAGGTAAGCAGAGCTATGAGCAATGACTTGAGGGACATTTGCTCGTTTCCATTGTGTCCCAGAAATCTTGTTCGACGATCAATCTATTTAGAGGGTGTTTGAAAAGTTTTAGGGGGTCAAAAATTAAGCCAGTCGCCTCACCATAATACGGATCATGGCAAGGTAGATAAAAGTCTCAGATGTTTCGGGCAATAACTCAACGTCTGCTGACTAATCGCCGACAGCCCATCAACCAACCGTAAGTGCGCTCCACTACTCAACGTTTTTTGAGTAAGACAAAGCCCTTGGTTTGTTCCGATCGCAGAACTACCTGCACAATCCAACGCAAAAAATCCATGACCCATTGCATGAAAAGCTCACCGTCAAAACCCCCATCTACCCAGATAGTTGTTAAACGAGATGCCTGCTGTGGAAACTGTTTCACTCGGTTGAGAACTTTTTTTCCCCCTTCTCGCTCACCCACACTGGCAGATGTTACCAATACCCGCAAGACTAACCCCAAGGTATCCACCGTCATAAATCTTTTGCGTCCCTTAATTTTTTTGCCTGCATCATAGCCTACTGTGATGGTTGAGTCGATGGGGGATATTATTCCCCGCACCTCTCAGTTAATTAGAGTCGATGCTCCTGTTACCAGGAGACACCTCTCCTTCAGAACGCGGACGTGCAGCTTTGACTGCATCCGGCTCCTAGTCTGACACCTAATAAGTCGGGTCTATCCCGCTGTTCGGACTCTCACCCGACCATGAATGGTCTGATGCTGGTGACATTCTCGGTGCAGGACTTCCAAATTTAACGGTTTCCAATTATCATGGTTGCCGTCAATGTGGTGTAATTCCGCAATATCACCTGAAATGAACGATAGATTACAGTCTGTACATTTGTAATTCTGTTTCTTGAGAAGTCGTGCCGTTATACCATCGTAGTTAGCATTCTCGCGTTTAGACCAATAAACAAAGTCGCCATCATAGGGTGATTTATCTCCTTTGACAATGACAAACTTGCAAGCTGACCAACTGACCGAAGGAATTGCTCTTTTTATAACCTTATTGGTTTCATAACGGTTGTATCTTCCTTGTTTCCGAATGAATTTCCATAACCAGTAGCGCAGTGCCCATAGGTCATGTTGACTCATATCGCAGAATCTGTGGTAATTTCTCCACCCTCTTATCATCGAACCACATTTGTTGATGCGATGCTCTAGAGTGAAACGACTATCTTTCATCACTTCTTTAACTTTTGTCTTAATGCTATCTGTAGCTTTTTGACTTGGTGTTGAAATGAATTTACCATTGGGTTTAACTGCGAAGTTCCACCCAAGGAAGTCGAAACCATCTGTACTATGTGCAACTTTGGTTTTGGCTTCTTTGACTTTTAATCCTCTTGTTTCCAAGAAGTTATCAATGTATTCTCGGAGGAGTTTGGAGTCATCTCCTGGTTTCAGAATAAACACAACGTCATCCGCATAACGAAATCCATTAATAGTGTCTATATATCTTCCGCTATTTCTGATTTTTAATCTGACCTCATGACCTACATTTTCTAATCCGTGAAGGACTAGATTTGCTAGTAATGGGCTAATAACTCCCCCTTGGGGCGTACCAGATTCTGACGAAGGGAATTCTCCCCTAACTCCGGCTTTTATTGCCCGAAAGACTCCTTGTTTTGCTGCCTTTGGTAGTTGGACAGATTGCATCAAAAATTTGTGGTCAATCTTGTCGAAAGTGGGTAGCTAGCTAGCGAGGTTTCCAAGCCTTGGCTCTTTTTCTAACTAGCCCCCTCCGAACCGTGCTTACGAGTTTCCAGGTACACGGCTCTCCAGTACTCTGTTATCTCGATACTCGTTGAGATATTGGTTTACCAGCGTGTATTGCATCATGGCATTGAGGGCAAACCATGAGAGTTTTCCTTCTACGTGCGGACATAATTTGCATCCATTGCGGTTTTTCTTTCTTGCCTTTGATTTTGAGGTCTTTAAGGGCATGAATATGGTGAACTTCAATATCACCTGTTGCCCCGCAAATCTCACATTCCGAAGCAAGAAGCCGTTTAATCAGTTCATTTCTGAACGCGGGTTTTCGCACTCGTGGCAAATCTTCTATGGTTGCTTTTAGGTTGCGTTTTAATTGTATGCCCCCGAAACGAGTTACCAAGGGTTTCTTACCTTCTACTGGGACGGTTATTTCAACACATTTTCTCCTTCCTTGTGGAAGTTTTACCGTCTTCTGGTACTTGGCGCAGATTTTGGCTACGCTAGTTTTGTGTTTACAGGCAAGGGTTTTCATTAACGAACTCCACATAATCCATTGGAGTTTACGGAGCCATGCAATGTTTTGAGCAAGGCTGTAGAATTGTACGTAGCCTCTGAGTTCTGATTGGTAAATGTTAATGATAGTAAAATCATCGTCATTTATTAGCTCAGGACGATGAATGGGTTTGCCATTCCTCATATAAAGAGCGCATTTTCCTTCTACAAAACTTGCAGGGATTCTTAGTGCAGTGATTCCATTAAGTGAGCGTTTACCATTGGTATGCTTATTGTCGGAATATTGAACTAAGATTTCGTAACCTAAGAAGTTCGCTGCTTCATTTCTGGCATTAGTAATTAAGGTCTTTTCTGCTGACATTTCTAACTGAAGATTGTCGGCTAGGAATGTCTTTAGTTTTTCCTTAATTTCTTTTGCTTCTTGAAGTGAACCAATGAAACCAAGTAGAAAATCATCAGCATAGCGGACGTAATTTAGCCTTCTGTATCCTGGGTCACGGACATCTTTAGAGGGCATTTTCTGGTATTTAATCTCCAGTTGACGCGCTTTATCGAATTGTCCATTTTTCCTGTAATACCAAGCAAGTTTTACGAGCCTTGAATACTCTCGATTTTCTGCCCGACATTTACCTCGTGTATATTCTGGAATGACTGTCTGTTCGACAAAATTATCTAGCTTATCAAGGTAAATATTTGCGAGTATGGGTGATACAATCGACCCTTGTGGCGTTCCACTCAGTGTAGAATGGTATCTCCATTGCTCACAGTAACCTGCCGTTAATAAGGTTTCAATCAATCTCAAAAATCGATTATCTTGGATTTTCTCACGGAGAATTGACATTAAGATTTTCTGATCTATATTGTCAAAACAACCACGGATATCTCCTTCAATAAACCATTTAGGATTGAAAAGTTGCCTGTAGACATCATCCAGAGGTAAACCACGATTCCCTCTGTCTCGAATTACACTTAAAACCGTTTCGGCGTTTCGCATCTCGCGTACCTCCCGATACAAGTGTGAAGAATACCTGTTCTCCTTTGCCATGTGAGCGGCTTTCCCGCTCTCGGACTACTATGAGAACTCTGTAACCATAGGGGTCGCCCCCCGTAGGTCATCCCGCGCTTTATTAACTCGATACGTAGTAGTGTGATTTAGGTGTCCCATTCATTCGTTAAGCCATCTCATCGCTGGCTGACTCCGTTTGAAGAAGTTGTGTGGTTCAAATGTTTAAAACTACACACAAACGATTATTCCTGTTAGGCGTTGTAGGAATAGGCAATCGAATATACCGTCAGAATTAGGCTTCAGGTAGTTTAACCTTCACCCTGTCACACAAGTCTTGCCGGACTCTAGTTTTTTAACGCCTTCTCTCTATTTCCGGCTTTACCAACATCCGGTTGTTCCTTTTGTCTTTCGACTCTAGGTAAGTTGGTTGACTTAGAGATGTTCTTCTTAATCTCTCCCAATTTGATTGGGGATACCGCGTTAACTGTCACGGCGCACGCACTTCTCGATGTCGAGTTCTATCACTCTTTTTTCTATTCCGTTGCTGTTTGAGTGTAGGTTGTTGAAAATATGCCGTTGTGCATCGTGGGCAGAGCGCCATAGGTGTCAAGTTAAGCTCAAACTTCCTATGTCAATAAGCATTTATGCTGAAAAATTTGGTTTGAAAGGGACAAAAAACGAACTTTTTCAGGGACTATTAATGCTTTGTTTATTAGCATCACTCCCAGCTTACGTATAAAAGTCAAAAAAAGTTCACCTTTATACTTCGTTCCTAACAGCGTTCTTCAAATGAGAGGGATTTCTTACCATCAATACCAGCCGTCTTTTTACCAGCGTTTAGCTGAGATACTTGTCTTATTGCAAGAAATCGAGCAGAGGTTGATTTTAGAATAAGCTTTTGGAGTAACCGAGCTTTCCGCTTGTCTCCAACTTGAACAGCTTTGTACACGCGCTTTTGAAGGCGGAAAAGATTTCGGCGGAATTTCTTCCACG
>NZ_JABXKH010000118.1 GCF_017115105.1 Nostoc sp. NMS2 | reverse complement strand
GCCTTCTGCCTTAAAGCGCGTAACCTTTCATCATCACCAAAAGCTGACAAGAACCAGAATGTGGTTTCAAAATCGCCTTGTTTGCAGTTTTATCGCTGGATGTTTGCAGTTCGCTACACCTAGTACTCTAAACAGAGTCGGATTTTTACTACCTGCTGCCACTCTTGCTTTTAATGAATTAATTGTTTCATTTAAAAACCCTTTTGACATATATATAATATCTAGCTCGAGAAGAGCAGCTTCGTCGGCAGATAAGCCTAATTTGTTAATTACATTTACCTGCTCTACAACCTGTTTAACATCACTTTCAGGCAATACATGGACTACTAACTTCCCAGGAGAATTAATAGGAGAGTCACCTTTATTTGCAGTTACTGTAATTGTATACGCAGCACTGTACTCCAATTCTTTTCGTTTTTTTGGATAGGGCAGTATAGTATCTTTTACTTCTGCTTCCCAGTGAAATTCGTAACTAGTGATCTCTACTGTATAGCTGGTAGCATTCTTCACAGGATGCCAAGAAATTGTCGGTCGGGTATTTAAAAGTATATTTCCGTAGGGAGTAATCAGCTTTAGTGAATCTTGATCTTCACTTGGCCCTTTCATCTTCGGACAGACATTCCGATTTAGAGGTGTACATTGCCGTCGTTCTGCTTGAACCTGTTGCGGCGTACATATACCTGAGACACCGAAAACAGCACCTTGCTGAAATTCTAAAACCTGGCGACTCGAATAGCACACAGCCTTAACCGTACTTCCATTAATTGGGTTAATCTTATCTCCTAGACAAATCTCGCTTCCGACTGCTAGATAGCGATCGCCTAAACTGACAATTCGACCAAGTTCATTAATGCACACACGCCTTGCTAGTAGTTTAGGTTGAGCCAATGCGTCGCCAGAGTTTGATAGCAGCATTATTAATGCAATTGTTAAAACTTGAACTTTAGAGACTTTTTTCCCTATTTCGTTTGTTGAGTTGGGTGTGGCTGGATTGGGCATTGAAAAATTTTTTCTACTTATTTTCTTTTTTAGTAGCATAACGGGATTAGAGGACAAAAAAAGCCTATGGTAAAGATCCCGGTACAATATCTCCCAATAACCGCTTTAATACTTGCTTTCTCCATTTCTGAACCTCTAACTGGTTAGACTCAGCAACCAAGCAGACTTCCCAGGATATCCTGGCATGATTAATTTCACCCAAAGCTTCATGTACTTGTGCTAGCAGGCAGTAAGCATCTGTTCTTTTGGAGTCTAATTTAATCGCTTTTTCTAAATATTCCTTCGCCTCGCCATATTTCTTTTGCCCTAATTTCGCCCACCCTAAATTCTTGTACAAAGTAGCTTGTCTTTCAGGATCTTTAGTTTTTTGTAAGCCTTCTAGAGCTAAACCAACTGCTGCATTATAATCCCCAGTTATATTCTTTAATCTTGATAGATTATTAAGGGGTTGTGCATCTTTGTTGCTATTTTGTATAGCCAATTTATATTGGATTTCCGCTAATGTGTATTCGCCTCGTTCATCGTAAAAACTTCCCAATCCGTAATGCCCTTCCCAAGCATTAGGTTTTAATTTAAACAGGGTTTCATAACTATCGTTAACGCACTTGTCATCACCTAAATCTTGACATACTAAAGCCAAGTTATTGTAAATGACTACATCTTTAGGATTAAATTTGATAGCTAGTCCATAGTATTTTTTAGCAATTCCAGGAGCTATTCCGCGCCGTTCAGCCTGCTCAAAGTAGAACTTAGAGATTGAATAAGTTAAATTAGGATTGTATTTGACTGCTGCTTCAAAGTCTTTTTCAGCATCTATAATACGATTTTCTTTATGTGATTTTTCCCCTTGTTCTAAAAAAGAGGTTGCTACTATAAAATTTAACTTATAATTCAAATTAACTGCTTTTTGAAAATAACTTTTTGCTTCATTAAATCTATTTTCTTGTTGAGCTTTTTTGCCTTCATTTAGATAATAATTTGCTACTAAAGGTAGGGACGCATATATCAAACTAACGATGCTTAAAAAACCTAATACGCCTACACCAACTCTAAATGACCTCGATTTAATTAGTCGATTAAGTTTTGATTTAAATGGTAAACGCTCTAAACGCTGCAAAATTACTCCTGTAGTTTGCGGGCGTTGCCCTGGCAAGGGAGCCATTAAATCTTCTATAAAATCAGCGAAAGGTCTGTCTATCTGTAAAGCCTTGTCTCGCCAAATTAAATTTCCTGTACTCTTATCTGTTGGCAGACGCATCAGTGACATACCACTAACTAAATGTACAAGGGTTCGCCCTAAAGCATAAAAATCTGATTGAGGTACTGCTTGTCCATTTATCTGCTCCAAAGGGGTATAACGAGGTGTGACAACGGCTGTAATTTCATATACTCCTCCCCTGCCTGCACTAGTTCCCCCACTTCCACTAACTTTCGCCAGGTAGGTGTCAGTTACTCGCCGTGCAGTACCAAAATCAACTAATGCCAGTTGACCATTTACCTGAAGAACTATATTAGAAGGTTTGATATCTCGATGAAAAAAATTAGAGCGGTGTACTGTATCAAGAATTTCAACTAACTGCTTAAGCCATTCTAATGCTAAAGATTGTGAAATTTTCCCATTAAATTCTATCCATTCCTCCAAGTTTTGTCCCTCAAATTTATCCATAACTAAGCAATGTAATGTTAGAAGACTATTGTTTGGAACAAAAGTAAAATAGTCATCTAAAGTACTGCGAGGAATTTTTGGGTGTCGAATTAGTTGTAAAGTGAGAGATTCCCGCTCAATTAACTCTACAAGCTTAGGTGTATTCCATTTTAGAACTTTCATGACTCGTTGTTCACGAACTGGATGCCACTTAGTACCAGTGTCATCTACTTCAAAAACATCAAAGTAGTTGTATGGATTATCAGTAAGCGCTTTTAATGGTTTGACTAGACGGATACGGTTATTAATCAGTAGTGAAGTACCACACGATACACACTTTTCAACGTTGTCTGGATTTTGACGGTGAGAGCATAGGGGATTGATACAGTAACTCACAAAACTTCCTCGCGCCTTCCTCCTCCGGGTTTAAAACATGAAGAGTTACCTAGTAAATATTTATTTTGTACATGTGTATTCATAATCGTCAGCTTTATGTAGTATTTAGTAGTCTGGTCAGCTAAGACTTAAACATTAGTTGCCTGAACCCACATTTCTCATAAGTCCCACAATGGCTACGCTTGCCGCAGGCATCAGATTCATCGTAACCTCTACCCAAAATATCTTTCAGTCATTTCTGACAGCTAAAAATTTTTATCCAGTGTGAAACGCCTGAATCTATGTTATGTAAGGCTTTGAGAAAACGAGTGATAAATCCGAGCTAAAGACCTCGGCAAGAAACTAAGGGTTGTTGACCTCTTTGAAGGTCTAAGTGGTTTTATTAGAAAATATTATGATAAGTGTGTAATGTGAACAATTATGAACAACGATCAAGTATCATAGAAGTGCAGTATAGTTTTAGAGATGCAGTATACTTTTTACTTGAGCTAGCTTTAATCTACAATAAAAAATCCTCATAGATATTTAATACACCAACAAAAATTATAAAGATATGGATTTTAGTGCTGAATCAAGACTTAAGTCTACTAACGCTTCCTCTGTTCTTGTGAAAGAACAGAAAGTTTTAGGGCAAAGATTTTCAGCAGATGTAACTTTTGAAGATGCCTTGGCTGTAGTAGACAACTTAGTGTTAACCGAAAGACGCAAACGCTTGTCTCCGCCTGAGATTCTTGTTATTAAAGCAGCTTGGGATGGAAAGGAGTATAAGGATGTAGCAAGCAATTCGACTTACAGTCTTAACTACTTGCAACGACGAGTAGCCTCTCCCCTGTGGAATATGCTTTCAACAACTATTGGAGATGGCGAACGAGTTGAAAAACAAAGCTTGCGGTATTTTTTAGAGCGAGTAGCAAAAAAGTATCAGTTTCCAGATGCCATACGTGAAGAACAAACATACCCTGCTAAGAATCGGATACAAGTGATTGGGAGTAAATCACCTGATGTGTCCAGTTTTTATGGTCGTGTACAAGAACTAATACATTTAAAAGAGTTAGCGATTAAGCAGAGATGCATATTGCTAGTAGGGGCAGCAGGAATTGGCAAAAGCGCATTAGCAGCAAAACTATTAGAAGAACTTGGTTTGGAGTCTCAACCTAGATTCGATTGTTTAATCTGGAAATCGGTGGCCCACGCACCATTAGTTCAAGACTTAGTAGGTGATTTGATAGAGTTAATCCAACCCACAGAAATGTCTTCAAGCTTGCCTGAGCATACACAGTCCATGATTTCGATATTGATCAAGCAGTTGCAATCACGTCGCTGCTTGCTCGTATTGGATGCATCTGAAGCTTTATTTCAAACAAGTAACTTTCAGTATCGACGAGACTATGGATTATTTTTTCGTCGCTTAACAGAGGAGCTGTGTCAAAGCTGCGTAATCATAACTAGTCGAGTTTTTCCTGATGAGATTGAGAGTCTAATAGCAGCTGAATTACCTATCGATTTTCTTAGAATTGAAGGGTTAGAGGCAGACGCTGCGTTACAGCTTTTATCTAGCAAAGGATTAATAGATCAAGAAAAATGCAATGATTTAATCAAAACTTATAGAGGTAATCCTTCAGAATTAAAAGCAGTAATTAATCGAATTCATCACTTCTTTGGAGGTAGCACCGAAAAGTTTTTTGAAAACCCAACTACATTAGTTAGTGACCAGTTTCAAGAAATGCTGAATCATGTATTTAGTCAATTATTGAGCAAAATTCAGAAGCGAATTATGATTTATTTAACAGAAGAAGTAACTTTAAATTCACAATACGTTGGCTTTGCTAAACTATTAAATGACATGAATCGTGAACCGCAAACCTCAGTTTCAAAATTTGAGCTAATTAAGGCATTAGAGATACTTGAAAAACACTCATTAATTGAAACTATTAAAGACCCTATTACAGAAGAAATCAGCTTTAATTTAGAACCAGTGGTGAAAAAGTATATTAAAACAGATCCACAAGGGTGGGTATACACATCCAAAGCTTCATCCAATTTCCCAATCGCATCATAACAGAGGTATCCATGATTACAGGAAAACTAGAGATTACCACAAAAATCAACGAACTTCCTCAAGCCAAGATACTGGAGAATAGCTGGCAGCAATTTGATATTGACTGTGACGGACGAATCATTTCAGTTATAAAACCCAAAGTTTGGAAGAAATTGACTGACGCTGCTAGTAATTGCCCCCAATGTATAGCAACAATCACTCTTCAACTCGGTCAGCAAACAGACAACAGGTTCGTATTGGATAAACCTAATAATATACAAGTAAGTTTTTCAGCGCAGCAAGCCTAAACCAGAAGCAACAGCCACGCCTGGTACTGCTTGAGCCAGGGTAATCCACCCTACACAGAAAGAGGTGCTACCAACCCTCGATTACCCCTAAAGCAATCCTTAGCAAATATGGAGGTCACAAGTAAAAATCAAAACGACGCTAGATACCAGACGACCAGAAGTTCTGTAAGATCAAAACGAACAACAAATGGAGGGAGATACACAACAACACCAAAAATTTAAAGGACAAAATGCCACTAAAGAGTAGGCGCTTTGTCCAAGGCTCAAAAAACCGAATAATTTCAGAGCGGGGTTATCTCAAAGCAACCAAAGCAGTGGTAGTTAAAGTTTGGCGACTTGTTTCCACTGACTGGTAAAAAGAGATTGAGTCCACGCTGCTTCTTGTATTATACGAGAAGCCACACGAAAAGCACCAGTTTCGTGTGGCAGTTTTTGCTGTTGAAATTCAAAAGATTTAAATAGGGTTAAGTTTGATTAAGAAATATCCCGAATTTTGTAGCTAAAAGCAGTAGCAGCGCGAATAACAGTTACCAGTTACCAGTTATCAGTCAGAGTCTTTGATAACTAATAACTGTTGACTGTTGACTGATAACTGATGCAACCCCCTCTGAAGCTTGTAAACCGAGTTATCAGGGGAAAATATTGTGATAAATAGCAAACCCAAGAGCGCAGTAGTTCAGTCCTTGGGATCAGAAAGTGCAGCTTTTGTACGGCAACTTTGTGCTGTAGCGTCGGGTAATTTCAGGAATATCCTGCCTAGTGGTCTACCAACTCAAAAATGCTGGGTGAGGATTGGGGAAAGGTTAAAAGGGAAAGGGATAAAATACCTTTCCCCTTTACCCCTTTATCTTTACCCAGCCAAGGAAACTTGGCTAACTACTAGAGCAACAGATTTGTTGCTGCTGATTTCTCCAGCGTTGCTTTTGGGTATCGTGTTGGCGAGTGGGAAAAGTTTGGGCACCGATATTACTTTGAGATTAGATACAGCTTTCTCCAAGGAATTCCAAGGGGAGAGCCAATGAACCATACCCCGAATATTAGGGGGCAAAGGTTAAAGGGAAAAGGGAAAAGGTTAGGGTCAGAGTTAACAAATTCTTCCTCCCCTTCCCCCTTACCCCTTTCCCTTGACCCTGGCGTTGCCTCTCCAATTGAATACCCAAACAACCTCACGGCTGCTGAATACCATGAGCTAACAGTTGGTAGTGCCATTCATCCAGCGTTGATTGAGCGCAACTTCTTCCATATTGAAGGAGAATCAATTTACGACTACCTGTTCATCTCTAATAAAATCCCTCGGAAAAATGCAGGTCGAGTCACAGATGCATACATCAAAATGTATCAGCATCTATTACTGGGGGGAACATGGATTCAATCTCTTGACCCGTTTAAAAACTGGCAACCAATGGACTGGGGGCGGATTAAGCCCAACTTCCCCCGCATTGATTGGGAAAAAGGCAAGCCAGTTAAGTACGAGTCACCCCCCAAAACCCCCAACCGCGTTACCTACTTTGATGTCGCTAACCCCATCTGGGACAAAGTTGCAAAGCGTTATTTAATTAAGCGCTATCATTCACTTTTAGCATTGCGCTTGCTGGATCAACTCAATCCACTAATATTTTGGGAGTGGGTGAAACAGCATCCAGAGATTCCGATAATATTATGCGAAGGGGAGAAGAAAGCCGCTTGCTTGCTTAGTTTAGGGTTTGTAGCGATCGCACTTCCGGGAATTTGGAACGGGCGCGTGGGCAAACAAGATTTTGATGAACGGTTGCATCCTGACTTATTACCAATGGCTCAGGCGGGGCGCAAGTTCATAATTCTTTTTGACCACGAAACTAAAGCTAAAACCAGGTGGTCAGTTTACCAAGCCACTGTTCGCACTGCAAAGGCAATTGAGTCTGCTGGTTGTGAATGTGAAGTTGCGCTGTTACCAGGCCCAGAGAAAGGTATTGATGATTTCGTAGTGGAAAGGGGCAAAGATGCGAATGCCCTGCTGACTGCAATTATAAACGATGCCAAATCACTCAAAGATTACCAACGCTCGTATCGGGCTAAAAAATGGGGACTAAGTAAGTACAAACCGGATGTCACAGTCAATATTAAATATTTGACCCAAGCACTCTGCATTCCTGACTTATCAGAAAAATGTTCATCTGTACCGCCACTTTATGATATTGCACAAGAGCAATTGTTCACCCCAAGTGTTAGCCCTACAAACTGTGGGGAAGGAGAAGAAAAACAAGAGTTAATAGATTCTGACTCCCTTTCCCCCTTACCCCTTACCCCTTACCCCAAAAAATCTTTCCGTTTTCCAAAAAAAGGGCTAGTAGTCTTGTGGAGCGATATGGGTACAGGCAAAACTGAACTTATGCGCTGGTGGCGTGACCAAAATCCTAATGCCAGATTTCTCAACAATGGACATCGGGTTAACTTGTTGAAAAATCTTGCCGAACGCTTGCAGACGGCGATGTATTCAGACTTGGGTTACACAGGTTTAGCTCAGGCCCCAGCCCTTAGTATTACTATTGACAGCTTGCATAAGTTGAATACTCAGTCTCTCACCTACGGCTGTATATTTATTGATGAAGCCTGCCAATACCTCACCCACCTACTACACAGTAATACTTGCAAACAGCATCGTGCAGCAATCCTAGAAGTCTTGGAATATATAGTATACAATGCGCCACTGGTCGTCATCGCTGATGCACACATGGATGACCTGACAGTGGACTTCTTTCTTGCAATGCGACCAAAAGAGGAAGTCCCGTACATTATCAAAAACGAGTGGCGAAACGGTTCACGCACAATTTATTGGTACGAGGGGGATAATTCTAGCGCCTTAGTCGCCCAAATCTCGGCAGCGCTGATGCTTGGTGAGAAAATTATGGTAGCCAGCGACTCCAAGCGTTTCATCAAGAAACTCGACAAGTCTTTTGCTATCAAGTACTCAGAATCTAACTCTGACCAATCCCATACACCACAAAAATGGCGGATTTGGTCTATTCATTCAGACAATTCTGGCAGTGATGAGAATGTCGCTTTCATCAAAGATATCACCAACGCCGTCAAAAACTTCGATGCCTTGTTCACCTCTCCCAGTCTCGGTACTGGTGTCGATATTTCGGAGTATCATTTTGATTTGGTGTTTGGTGTATTTCACGGCGTTTCTCAAACTGCTACTGAGTGCGCTCAACAACTGTACCGCTATCGTCCAAAAATCCCCTTTCATATTTGGGTGGCCCCGCGCCCTCCTTTCGGCTACCAAGATACTAACGCCGCCAAGATTAAAGAACGCCTCCTCCAAACCAATGAAATGACTGCTTTTCTGTTGCGGATCGACCGTCAAACAGGCAAGCGGGGAGCCGAGAAAGATTGGGCGCTTGAGGCTTACTGCCAGACTCTCGCCAACCGTCACTATTCTCTCAATAATCTCCGCGATGATCTGCGATCGCTCCTCACCGAAATGGGCAATACATTTATATGTGTGGGCAGTGATGATGATGACCAAGCAAGAGAAAGTCTAAAAGCAGCAGCACAAGCTTTGGACAGTGCCCACACTTCGGCTGTTGCCAAGGCTAACAATATTACCTTGAGTGAGTACCGCGCCCGTCAGAGCAAAGATTACCTTGACCCTAATGAAATTTTTGAATGTGAAAAGTTCCGCATTTCTGATTCTTACGGCATCGAAGTAACTGAATCACTCGTAGAAATGGATAAAGGTGGTCGCTTAATAAGATCGCTAGCTGGACTTGAGGCAATTTTAGCACCAGCCGAAGAATCAATTGTTGACCCCAAAACTGGGCAAAGTTATCCTACGCCACCAACAATTGTCACTCAAAAAGACCGCACCGAACGCGACAATCTACCTTTGTGCATCGACTGGGGTAATTACTCGGCACGCTGGCTGGCTAGATTTAACCTGGGGCTGCATCAGATTCTTAAGCGCCTAATTGCTGGTGATGAATTTACTGCCGATGATTCCACCTTACTCAAGATGACGGAGATTGCTATACATTGTGCTGCTCACGTCAAAGCAATTCTTGGGTTTACTATCCCCAGCGACTGTAAGCCTATTTGGTTGCTAGGAACTTTAGTCGAGCAGCTGGGGCTAAAACTGACCTTCCGTAAGCAGGGTAAACGGGGTCAACAGGTGAAACTTTTCTCTTTATCTAAAGAGCAACTGGAATTTGCAATGCATGTAATTGCTCATCGTGACACGAAACGTAATCAAAAAGAAAATCGAACCTATTCTGCTGCTCAAACCCCTGCTGCGTATAATGTAAACCCGAATCAGCAGGCCGTATCCACACCCCCCCTTAATGCTATAGGGAACTCCCATTGCCAAGGGGAGGATACTACCGAATTTGAGTCGCCTCCGACCGGTCGCATTACGCTACTCCACTGCGTAGAAATACTTCGCTCTGGTATTTCTCGTGGAGTGGATGCAATTAAAGGCATTCTCAAGCGATGGCAGAGTGATTTGCGCTGGGAAACGGTGCTGGAACTTGAAGCGATCGCGGCGAGTGAACTGCGACTTGTCGAGGATCAAGTCCCGGAATTTTACGCCTTACTGAATGAAGATGTGTTGCCTGTGGAAGGATAAAGTCGGCGATGTCGAAGGCGGGCAAAGCCTTGACTCAGCTACGTAAATAAAGAGCAATCTGTGCCTCATTTTTATCATTGGCTATGGCTTGAGGTGTTGCCGATAAAATTGTAAATGGCTTTTTGGGAAAAATCACTTTAAGCTTTATTAGTGAATGATCCTGTCTAGATCAACTAAAAAGTATTTCCTGATCTATCACTCCGATGATAACTTCGTGTTATCCGCATTTTGCATGTCTTGATTGTTGCTGCTCATCGATGGCGGTGATAACATCGACAACGCCGCGATCGCACCCCGGACTTGGGATGGTTCCACCTCCAGATAATTTTGCAGTTGCTCTAAGCTGCGATGTCCACTGATTTCTTGGATGACTCTCAGAGGAATTCGGGCATTGCTCATGAAAGTAAGTGCAGTTCTGCGGCAACTGTGTGTGCTTGCTCCTTCGATATCCGCACGTTCGCAAGCTTGTCGGAAGATTAGGCTTGCATATTCTGAGTGCAAGTGACCGCGCCCCCATCTACCAGGAAACAAAAAACCGTCACGGGAGTTTGTCGGTTTGTAACTAGCTAAGAAGTTCCTTAGTTCTGACAAAATCGGAATGCTGCGGGTAGCTAACTTTCCCTTTGTATTCCCTTTACGGATGATCAGCTCTGCTCTGATCCGTCCCTTACTGTTATAAACATCTTTAATTTTTAGGGTAACTGCTTCATTGACGCGGCAACCCGTGTACAGCATCACGCCTATTAGGGTTCTGTCTCGTTCTGTGGTTAACCCCAAAGTAAACAGACGCTGGATTTCTTCTGCCGACAAAACCTTTGCCTTCCCGTGACGGTCAATTTTCACAGCCCCGAACCCCCGATAGTTAATCATCCTATCAGCGATCAGAACAAAACAGTTTTAAGTTAAAGAGTGCTGAGTAACCGTAAGATTTATCTTAGGGGATTGAAGCAAGGATGAATGCATTATTTCTCGTGCAATAATCTCGAAATAAATATTTATTTTTTTCCAGGGCTTAAAAGCAGGGGCAACTTTTAGAGATGCTACGCGTAGCTAACTTTTGAGTAGGGGTACAGACTTACTGTACTGAATGCAATTATTGCTTTCTTACTCAGCAATCTAACTAGGTACTCAGCACTGTTTCGATGAGCAAAAATTAGATAAGGCAATCCTGCAAGTGTTTAAGCCTGAGATAATTTTTGATCGCCAATGGTAGCCGTTGGCAGTAGCATCTCTTTACAAAAGCCATCGCTTGAAGAATGCGCTGACACATTTGGCGATGATACTATCAAGGTAATTCATCATGATGAATTACACGATTTAATAAGCGTGGACAGTCCCAGTTTACCTAGATGATACGTAGAGATGAGCAATACAGGGCGTAAGAAAAAGCTAGCATCTTTCAACTGTGACCAAAAGATGTGGGAGCAGTTTATCGCCCGTTGCAACTCCAAAGGGACGACGGCAACAGCCACGCTCACCCAATTTATCGAACTCTACTTAGATGATGACCGTGATAACCTTGATGGAATTGGTGGCAATGATTTAGATAAACGCTTGGACTCTAAGATTAAGGCAAGCGTTGAGGAATACTTAGTTACTAGTAATAATATTCACCCCAGTTCGACCAATGAAACGATATTAGATATTTGCTCACGACTTGATAAACTCGAGTCACAGTTAAAGAGTGAATCTAAAAGCAACGAAACCACAGCAATCGATAATCTCACCGATTTATCAGAAAAAATTGAACAGATAACAGCCCGAATGACACAGTTGGCTGAGGCAATTATCAAAATTCAAAACTACCTCAACAACCAACAAGGGCGGGGCAACAAATCGTACTACAATAATTCATCTTATCGTGGGCAAAGTCCGCGAATGCAACCGCTAACTGAAGAAGGTTTAGCTTCTAGACTTGGTGTAAGTCAAGAAACTGTACGCAAGGAGCGAATTAATCTGCATCCACCGCTTTTTGTAGCATGGTGTAAGGGGAAGGATAGAGCAGGTATGGGGTGGGAATTTAACGAAAATACGGGGTTATATCATCCGGTAAGTTAGTCGGGAGCATCCAAATATTTTTTCAACGTGTAGGGGCAATCTGGAGCTTTGATTCCACTGGCGTAAGGTAGTCGATAAGATGCCCAAAGTTGCCACCGTAAAACATCAACTCCAATGGCCGCACTACCGAATTGTACTCGGCAGTCTTTGTCTGGGTTTTGTATAACATTTTTGATTATGGTATTTATTGCTTCTATCTTGAGATTATTCGGTATGCCCATTAGTAGTTTTGTAAGCCACTGTTTGATTTGTGGTGATTGTAGCCAATCTCTAATTTGGTCATCAGTTGGAGTCAGTCGATTGGCTAATAGCACTGGATTTTCGTCATATTTATTAACTTGACTTTTGGGTTGAAATATTGGTGAAAATGAGCATCTGTATTTGACATAAATTTGATTGATTAAAAGGGAATATCTCTATTATAAATAAGGAGGAAAGATCCGACAATAGTTAATATTTTTTATCAAAAATTAAGACAAACAAATATAAAAAACTGATTTATATTCCCAAAAAAAATATAAAGAATTGACTAACTAATTATGCTATAAATATTAAATAAGTTCATCATGCAAGTATCAATTAAATACTATGCACCCAATAGAGTTTAAGAAGAAGTGGAAATTAACTTATCAAGAGATGGCGTTCGTATTAGGATACGAAAGTTACGATACTGTCCGAAGCTGGTTCAGGTGTGGAAAGAAGCATCGAAATCCAATGAAGGTTGTTCATACAACTTGCTGGCTTTTGAATGAGAAGTGGGAACGCGAAGGAAAAAAAATAGTTGCTTTTTACCTATAAATATTTCCGAACTGGGTAAAATGTCCCCTTCCCCGCCACGAAAAAGGCGGGTATTTTTATATGTAGTTAGAAGTGACAAGAAGTTCTCAGAATCATGGGGATAGGGGGGAATGCTTGGCAAAATGAAGAACTAACAAGACCAGAAGTAGCGGCGATGTTAAAGCCAAAGGTTTCTGCAAGGCAACTGCAAGCATATTTAAATATCGCTCGGAAGTGCTTGCCAGAGTTCAAGAAATTCACCAACAAAAAAACAGGTGGTCTAAATGGCATGAGCAAGCTATACAAGTATCATATTGCTCCCCTTCAAGAAATTCGCTCACTAGCTAGAGAGCATACTTTAGCTGATATAGAGAATGAGTTTCTTCAAAGAGGCTCGAAAAAGTAATTTTTATGTTTATGAAGTAAAGGAGCAATTCTCTTGGCATCTAATAATTCTGTGCGAAGAACACAATCTCAAGTTCTGGCTAAGGCGATCGCGGTGATTGGGCGCAAATATCAGCATCACGTTTACGCGGCGGGTACAGCGACAATCATTGTCATGCAGTCGATGCCCTCTTATGGGTGGGGCTTGTTTGATTCGGCTCAAACGGCGATGACTTGTATGTTCGGCGGCGCTGGCGGTATTGGTGGCGCTGGCGGCGCGGCGGCTGCTACTGCCGCCATTAAAGCACTTCCCGCAGTTATTAACGCAACCATCACAGTGCTTTTGTTTGTATACTTTGTGGCTTCCGGGCTGAAAGTTGCCAACGGCATTGGTGAAGGACAGGAAGTAACCCAGATGGTTCAACAGCCCGTAGGCGTGTTTTTCATAATCCTGGTTTTGTGGATTGCTCAAAGCATATTATTTAACGGCGTTACAGCCGCTTGCTAGTTATGAGCGAGTATAATAAATCGCCCATCAAACGGGTCAATCAGTCACTTGGTCAAAATGCAACAATAGGCATTTTTACTGGCTTTCAATTTGCAGTCGCCTTATTTATGTTTGGCGTGGGCTTCATCATAGCGATTATGTTTGGGGTAGGAATAGTGTGGAGCTTACTGGCTGGCGTTTGGTTGAGTGCCACGGTAATAGTTTTATCTGGCAAGCGCCCTTATCTATTTTGGTCAAGAGTGTTCCCAAGCGTTCCAACTTTCACTCGCGGCTATATCAGATATTCTTCGCCCCAAAACAAAAAAAGGGCGGGTGACAAGGGGATGCCTAAGCTATGGTAAAAAGCCAGGGTTAGCGCGTCTCAAACCCTATTGACAGAGGGATTATGGCAGAGGGTCTGAGTTTGGGAGAGCCGCAGCCAAAACAGAAAC